>UQKM01000003.1 GCA_900541685.1 uncultured Collinsella sp. | reverse complement strand
GCGCAACGCGTTGCGCTGAGTCCTGAGTCTGTTGCAATGAAGATGAGAATCAAGGGCTGTGACACGCGACGGTTACCTTTAATGGATATGAGATGAATGAGGCGATTGTTTTGCTATACTCTCTCCGCACGGGCGATTGGCGCAACGGTTAGCGCAGGTGCTTTACACGCACAAGGCTGGGGGTTCGAATCCCTCATCGCCCACCACTGATTTGATAGGCTCCCAGCTATGGGGGCCTTTCATTTTTGGGCCCATCGCAGAGGGATTCGAACCCGAAAGGGTGCGGAGCTGAGGAAACGCGAAGCGTTTTCCAGCGCAGCACGCGAGGGCCGTAGGCCCGAAGCGAGAGCGGACGGCGTCAGCCGCACGCGACATCCCTCATCGCCCACCACTGAATTGTTAGGCCCCCAGCGATGGAGGCCTTTCCTTTTTTCAGGCCCAGCGCATGGGATTCGAACCCACCAGCACGTCTGTCACAAAGGCCGTGGCCAGAAAATGGCAAAAATGAGTACTGCTACCTTGCTTACAACATATCAAAAGATAGTATTTGCTTAAGTTACGCAACATATGTCCATTATAAGGACTAACAATTGGATCAAAATCGTACATTCATCGCCATTTCGACTAGCTATCTGGCCTTATTAGTCCAAAATTGCTGCTACCAAATCGATAACAGTACTCATATTTGATGTTTTTTGACCAGCAGGTCTCCCCGCCTTAGCAAATCTAAGGCAAAACGGGCTCCAGACCGCTGAATCATGCCACATAGGGCACGTCCGCAGTCCGGAACCCGGTCAAAGTTAAGTTATTTCGCTGTGTTAGGCCAAAACGTCCGACAGGATCTCGATCAGACTGTCCACGTCGGATTCCTCGCAGACGAGCGGCGGCAGGAAACGCAGCGTATGAGCACCTGTAGCGTTAATCACGGCACCGGCGGCCAGCGCGCGGGCAACAATATCATGCGCGTCGCCCGCGGCATCATCCAAATCACAGCCGAGCATCAAGCCGCGGCCACGCACCTCGGTCACGTTCGGCAGCTTGGCGAGCTTTGCCTCCATATAGGCGCCTACCTTGGCAGCATGGTCGGCATAATCGCCGCGCACGAGCGCGGAGAGCGTCGCGGCGCACGCCGCGACAGCCAAGCAGCTACCGCCAAAGGTCGAGCCGTGGTCGCCCGGCTTAAACACGTCGGCAATCTCCTTCTTTGCTACGACGGCACCCATGGGCACGCCATCGGCAATGCCCTTGGCAAGGCTCATGATGTCGGGTTCCACGCCATAGGTTTGGAATGCAAACGGCTTGCCGGAGCGGAAGATGCCGCACTGGACCTCGTCGGCTATAAGCACGGTGCCCACTTCGTGTGCCAGGTCGCGCGCTGCCGTCATAAACTCCTCGGTTATGGGGTGCACGCCACTCTCACCCTGGATCGGCTCGAGCATCACGGCACATATTTCGCTCCCCAGCTGCTTAAAGATCGCACGCAGTTCATTGATATCGTTGGGCGTACAGGCCACAAAGCCACCCGGCAGCGGGCGGAAACTATCCTGCAGCCAATCCTGCATGGTGGCGGCAATGGTCTCGAGCGTACGGCCGTGGAAGCCGCCGCGCATGCACACGATAGTGTTGCCGCCGTTACCGGCACGTTTGGCGTACAGGCGCGCGAGCTTCATCGAGCCCTCGTTGGCCTCAGCGCCGGAGTTGGCAAAGAAGGTCTCCCAAACCTGCTCATCCGCAGCCGGGGCACCAAGAGCAGCTGCCGTGGTCTCATCGCCGGCGGCAATGGCATCGGCAAGCACGCGCGCACCATCTACGTCGTCGTTAGCAAGCTTGGACAGCAGCGCCGCGACCTGTCCGCGCTGCTCAATGTAGAAGTAATTGGAGACATGCATGAGCTTTTTGGTCTGTGCCTCGAGCGCCGAGAGCACGGCCGGGTCACCATGACCTAGGCTGCACACGCCGATGCCGGCAAGAAAGTCGAGGTACTCACGGCCATCGTCGCCGGTGAGCTTCATGCCGTGACCCTCGACAAACTCGACCGGAGAGCGGCCAAAGGTATGCATAACGTAATTGGATTCAAGCGATTGCTGAGCTGCAAGTGACATGGAATGCCTTTCGTTGAGCGCCGGACGGCGCAGGCCTATGGGTGCAGGAATTGGGCGGCTGCGGTCAGCTAGACCGTCTGGAGCTTCTCGACCTCGTCGAGGTTCTCGGCCAGACGCGCCGCAAAGGTCGAAAGCGGATGCGGATGCGTATCGAACTCGTAGGCCGTCTCGGTGGAATGGATCACGGTGCCGACGCCGGCATCGGTCAGCAGCTCCAGCAGCAGCGAATGCGGCGTGGTGCCGTTGATGATGTGGGCACGAAATACGCCGCCGGCAAGCGCATCGACGGCCGCGCGCAGCTTGGGAATCATGCCCTTATCGACCTCGCCGCCGTAGAGCATCTCATTGACCTCGTCGAGCGTCAGGTTGGAGATAAGTGAATCCTTATCGCTAAAGTCCTTGTACAGGCCGTCGACGTCGGTCAAAAAGATCGCCTTGTGCGCGTGGAGCGCTGCCGCAACGGCACCGGCGGCGGTATCGGCATTGATGTTGAAGAAACCGCCGTCCTCCCCCGCCGCGACGGTAGCGATGACGGGGATGTACTCGCTATCGAGTAAGCGCTCGATATAGTCGGTGTTAACGTGCGTCACTTTGCCCACGCGACCGAGCTCGGGGTCGAGCGGCTCGGCGATGAGCGTGCCAGCATCGCTGCCCGACACGCCCACGGCCAGGTTGCCGTGGTGGTTGATGGCGACAACCAGCTCCTGGTTAACCTTGCCGCCCAGCACCTCGCGCACGATATCCATAGTCGCCGGCGTGGTCACGCGCTGGCCGTTCTTAAACTCGACGGGGATGTCATAGTGGCTCAGCGCCTCGTTGATAGCCTTGCCGCCGCCATGCACGATAACGGGGCGCATGCCGATGATCTTAAGCAGGACGATGTCGCTCATCACGTCGCGACGCAGCTGCTCGTCGACCATGGCGGCTCCGCCATATTTGATAACAACCGTCTTGCCGGTCAGGTTCTTAATCCACGGCAGCGCTTCGAACAGCAGCTGCGCGGTTGCTTCGTTGGATTCGCTCGAACGACAATCGCGTGCGAATTTCATAGTCTGCCTCGTCTTTCGTATCGTTATCGCGCCGTGCTCCGCTGTCCGCAATCGCGGCAAGATGCGCAGCGTGCCTGGAATCTAGGAACGGTAGTCGCCGTTAATGGAGATGTACTCATGCGTGAGGTCGCAGGTCCACACGGTCGTTGCCGCGTCGCCTGCGCCCAGGTCGGCCGAGATCACGATCTCGGGCGCCTCGAAACGTCGTAGAGCCTCGTCCTCGTCAAAGGGAACAGTCAGACCATCGCGACAGACAGGCATGCCCATCATGTCGATGGAAACGTCTTCCTGATTAAACTTCACGCCGCACTTGCCAAGCGCCATAGCAACGCGGCCCCAGTTGCAGTCGTGGCCGGCGATGCAGGTCTTAACGAGCGGCGAGTTAGCAACGGCACGGGCGGCGATATCGGCCTCCTCGTCGTTGGCGGCGCCGGTAACGTTGACCGTAACAAGCTTGGATGCGCCCTCACCATCGGCGGCGATATTGCGCGCCAGGCTCTCGCACACCTCGTGCACGGCAAATGCCAACTCGTCAAAGGCATCGGAGCCCTCGACGATAGGCTCGGCATCTGCGGCAGCGGCGCCGGAGGCAAGCATGATGCAGGTGTCGTTGGTCGAGGTGTCGGAATCGACCGTTACCTTGTTAAAGGTCTGCTTGACGGTCGAGAGCAGCAGGGCATGAAGTGCCGCAGGCTCGACGGGGGCATCGGTGGTGATAACTGCGATCATGGTGGCCATATTGGGCATGATCATGCCCGAGCCCTTGCACATTCCGCCTACCGTATAGACATTGCCCGCATGACCCGCAGCCTCACTGACGTAGGATACGGCGTACTCCTTGGAGTGCGTGTCGGTCGTCATGATGGCGCGAGCGGCATCGGCGCCACCGTGAGCGGAAAGTGCCTCGTAGGCAGCAGGAATGGCGGTCTCAAACGTGTCGATCGGCAGAATCTGGCCAATCACACCCGTGGAGGCAACCAGAATCTGCTGGGGCTCGCAGCCGATGACCTGCGATGCGATGCTGCACGTCTCGTGCGCGCATGCAAGGCCGGTCTCACCCGTGGCGGCGTTGGCATTGCCAGAGTTGACCGAAACGCCGGCGATGGTTCCGTAGCCCTTGTCGGCGCCGCCCAGGTTGGCACGGCTCACCTGCACGGGCGCCGCACAAAAGCGGTTAGTCGTAAACACGCCGGCCCCGGGACAGGGTTTATCGGGCACGACGAGCGCGTAATCCAGGCGCTCGGGATTCTTGCGGAATCCGGCATGGATGCCCGCCGCCTTAAAGCCGGCTGCCGCCGTTACGCCGCCCTCTACGGCACGAATCTTGATATCGAACTGCTCTGTATTCATCGTCTTTATGGCTCCTTATGTCAAACAAAAAATGGGCATCGGTTGGTGCGCCATGCCAGCCACAATCATGAGACCAGCTTAAGAGTGGCGCCCCACTCGATGCCCGACTACCAAATCGTCAACAATCGAATGTGCTACACCGGGCACGCCACTGTGGGCAAGCCTCGTCGCTCGTCAAAACCAAAGACGATGTTGGCGCACTGGACCGCCTGGCCTGCTGCACCCTTGCACAGATTATCGATGGCGCCCGTAGCCACCAGAACGCCCGCGCGCTTGTTGAGCGCGAGGCCGATCTGGGCGGCGTTGGTGCCGACGACCGAAGCCGTTTTGGGCTGCTGGCCGGCATCGAGCACGCGCACGAAGGTGCGACCGGCGTAGAACTGCTTGTAATGGTCGACAACGTCCTCAAGGGCCAGCGTGTCGATAGCCTGCGGCGTAAGCGGCATCGTCACCGTAGAGAGCAGACCGCGCTTGAGCGGTGCCAGGTGCGGGGTAAAGACGACGCGATCGGTTAGGCCCAAGATCTGCTCGATTTCGGGCGTGTGACGATGCTTGCCCACGCCATAGGCCTCCAGGTTTTCGTCCGCGCTGCAAAAATGCGTACGGGCGTTGCAGGACTTACCGGCACCCGTTACACCGCTGATAGCGTCAACGATTACGGGGCCGCTCTGGGCAACCCAGCCGGCGCGCACGGCAGGCGCGGCGGCAAGGCTCGTTGCGGTGGGATAGCAACCGGCGCAGGCGACCAGCACGGGCTTGCCGTCGGCGTGGTCGGATGCAGCGGTCTCCAAATCCTGGCAGAACAGCTCGGGCAGACCAAAGGCTCGGCTCTTGAGTAGCTCGGGACTCGTGTGCTCGGCGGCATACCAGGCCTCAAAGATGGCCGGATCGCTCAGGCGATAGTCGGCCGAGAGGTCAATGCAGGAGACTCCCGCGGCAAGCAGGGCGGGCACCTGTGCCATGGCAGCCGTGTGCGGCACGGCCAAAAAGACCGCGTCACAGTTCTTGAGCTCGGGGGCATCGTGCGTCGTGAAGACAAGATCGCTTACGCCGGTGAAGCTCGGGTACACCGCAGACAACGGCTGGCCGGCATCGGCGTTGGACGTGATGGCAACAAGTTCAAACTCGGGATGGCCGAGTACGAGGCGAATGAGCTCGGCGCCGGCATATCCAGCCGCACCGACGATTCCAACCTTTAAAGACATATCAGACTCCTTGTCTGCAGTTATGCACCAATGCGCATCCTGCAGCCGTCGTTATGAAGTGGGTTGAAACTTTAGCACCAAAAGATGCATATCTACGCAAATCTTTTGCATATTCATGCATTGAAACAGTCCCGACACATTCACTCGAAAGAATTGACAAATAAATGCGGGCCCCACACCGCCCGGTGCACCTTGCGGTACCGTTGCGATGTGGAGCCCGACACAGATGGGTATTTAAATTGTTGGGGCCGCGGGAGAACTCTTTTAGAACTCGACCGGCACCCATTCGTCATGGTTGCAGATAAAGGCCTCGGGTTCCTCCACGCTAAAGAAGACGAGCGTGGGATCGTCTGCGCCCTCGTAGTGCTCGCCTAGGCGCTCCAGGTGCTTCCAGCCTGCCTCGCGCATATCGGGAGCGGCCTGGTCATCCAGACCCGCATGCCCGCGCAAGATGAGCCAGCCATGGCCCGGCCACCAACTCGTAGCCTCGAAGCGTTGATTTTGCAGCAGCTCTTGCCACACGTCTTTGGCGCGCGCCGTTACAAACCACAGCTTGCCGTCCTGGATCTGCGCAAACGAAAACGGACGCGCATGCGGCTGCCCGTCAACGCTCGTCGCCAAATACCATGCCGGCACCGACGTCAGATACTCCAACACTGTATTCAATCCGTCCATGTGTCCTCCTGGCACTAGTCTTTTTGGGTCGGGGCTGCTTTAGCTGCCCTAGGGTTAAAGCTCCAGGCGCTCCTCGCTGCCGTCGATATCGCAGAAGCGGGCGACGATATTGCGGACCGAGAAAAACGCAAGGCGGCCGTCATTGGCACTCTCGTGTTCCTCGCCGATGCCCGCCATGTGCTTAAAACCCGCTTGACGCACCTTGTCGCTCGCAACCGCGTCGTCCTCGAGCGCGGCCTCGCCGGTCAGCACAATCCAACACTCCCCCGGTTTCCAACCCGAAACCTCAAACTTGGGGTTCGCGCTGAGCTCGGCCCACACGTCCTTATCGCGCGAGGTGCAAAACCACAGCTTGCCATCATCGACCATGGCAAACGAGAACGGCCTCACGCGCGGCTGATGTCCGTCCGTCACGTCGATCGTGGCGAGATACCACGCCGGAATACGCCTAAGATACGAACAGGCGCGCTCGAGCTGCGCCGTGCGGTCGTTGTCGGTCATAGGGACCCCTTTCCTGCGCTCGAATCGCGCCTAAACAAGTTGAAGATTGATGACGATGACGCAGATGAGCAGCAACGTCGTCACCACCGCCGCCAACGCATCGCCACGGCCAAACGCAAGCGCATGCAAACGCGTGCGGCCCTGCTCGCCATGATAGCAACGGGCATCCATGGCGGCAGACAACGTCTCGGCATGACGGAACACACCCGTGAACAGCGGAATCGCCACACTGCCAAGCATACGAACGCCGCCGAGCGGGCCTCCCGTCACGCGCGCGCCGCGGCTCGCCTGCGCATCGGCCGTCTGCTTCATCTCGGTGGCAAACTGCGGCATAAAGCGCAGCGCGATACCCATAATCATGCCGAGCTCGTGCGCAGGAAGTCCCACACGCGCAAACGGCGCGAGCAGGCGCTCAAAGCCCGCGGTGAGGTCGAGCGTCGGTGTGGTGAGCGTAATGGCGCTCATGCCGGCCATCATCAAGGTCAGGCGGCACGCCATAAAGGCGGCGGAATGCAGCGAGCCCTCGCTTATCTGCAAAAGGCCGAGCTGCCACAGAATGCGCCCGCTTTGGTCGGAAAACAGGTTGAGCACCGCGACCACCGCGACGATCGCCAGCAGTGGCGCCATCGATGACAGGACGCGACGAGCCGGCACCCGGGACACGGTATAGATCAGGACAACGAAGATTGCGACCGGGGCCAGCCCGCGGAAGCTGCCGACCGTGAGCGTCGTGATCAGAAACACAAAGCCCAAGAGCAACTTAGTTCGCGGGTCCAGGCGGTGGATTGCACTATCGCCGGGATAGTAGCTGCCAAACGAAAACGCCTCCATTAGCAGCCCTCCTCTCGCGCGACCGTCTTGGATTTAGCAATGTCCGTGACGTTAGAAGAACCGTCTGAGCGACCGATCAGCAAATCTGCCAACTCGTCGGCCAACGACTCAACCGTATAGAGCCCGCCGCAACGCAGCGGCACGCCCGCTTCCGCAAGCGCCAGCGCCATGCGCTGGGCAGCGGGAACACCCAAGCCGATTGATTTAAGCTCATCCGCACGCGCAAAAACCTGAGCGGGCGTGCCCTCGGCAAACACCGCGCCCTCATTCATCACGACAATACGGTCGCAGCAATTGGCAAGGTCATCCATACTGTGTGAGACCATGACGACGGTCAGGCCCCCATGGTGAAGTCGATCGATAAGCTCCAGGAAATCACTGCGCGCCGCCGGATCGAGCCCCGCCATGGGCTCGTCGAGCACCAGGACCTCGGGTTCCATGGCAAGCACGCCGGCAAACGCCACACGCCGTTGCTGACCGCCCGAAAGCTCAAAGGGACTCTTGTCGCCGACCGTGGAAAGATCGAGGCCCACGCGCGAGAGTGATGACTCGACACGACGGTCGACTTCATCTTGCGGCAAGCCAAGGTTGTGCGGACCAAACGCCACGTCCTGCGCCACGGTTTCGGCAAACAGCTGACGCTCAGGATACTGAAATACCACGCCGACCTTGGCCTTAACCGCAGCGGCGTCTTTCTTGTTTGATAGGTCGAGCCCCAGCGCGCGAACGGATCCCTCCTGGGGGCGAATCAAACCGTTGAGATGCTGGACCAGCGTCGACTTACCCGAACCGGTATGACCTGCCAAGCCCAGGAACTCGCCGCAACGCACCGTCAGCGATACATCGCGCAGCGCCCACGGACTGCTGGGGTCGTTTCCCCAGAGAGCCTGTTTGCTCGATTTGCCCGCAGTGACCGAGCGCTTATGCCAGCGGCGGCGCTCGCGCGGACTGAGCGAATAACTGTACGAAACATGGGATAGCTCTATGACGGGCTCCGACGCTGCTGTTCCATCGTTTGCAGAGGATGCGTTGTCGAGCATACGAGGATCGGACTCAAAGGGCCGCCCCACGATGTCTACCCCACTCCGCTCGGCATAAGCCTGCGCAATCTCGGCGACCATATCCGCCTCACGCACCTGCGCGCAAACGGGTACGCCCTTCGCACGAAGTGCCCTACCTAGACAGCACGACGCCGGCATATCCAAGTTGAGCTGCGCAAGTTCGTCCGCCCGCGTCAAGATTTCCTCGGGCGTACCGAGCATGGCAACGCGCCCCGCCCGAAACACCGCGACACGATCGGCCTCGGCGGCCTCTTCCATAAAGTGCGTAATCATCACGATGGTCATGCCGCGAGCGTGCAACACGCGGCAAACCTTCATAAGGCCCTTGCGCCCGCGCGGATCGAGCATCGAGGACGCCTCGTCCAAAATGAGCACGCGCGGTTCCATGGCGAGCACGCCGGCAAGCGCCACGCGCTGCTTTTGTCCGCCCGAAAGTGCATGGGTCTCGTGGCGCTCGAAGCCCACCAAACCCACGCCCTTCAGTGCCTCGCGTACGCGCTGCGCGATCTGGGCCGATTCCACCCCAAGGTTTTCGGGACCAAAGGCAACATCGTCCTCGACAAGCGTCGCCACCAGCTGATCATCCGGGTTCTGGAATACCATGCCCGCGGTCGAGCGAATGTCGTAGACCAGCTCGGGATCGGACGCGTCCATGCCGTTGACGCGCACCGTTCCCGTATCGGGCTGCAGCAGCGCGTTCAAATGCTTGGCGAACGTCGACTTGCCCGACCCGTTGCCGCCGAGGATGCAGAAAAACTCGCCATCCTCGATGTTCAGATCGATGCCGTCGAGTGCCGGTGTGGCACCGTCATAGCTAAAGGAAACGCCCCGACACTCAATCATGCGCGGCCTTTGACCTGGTCCTTCTTGGGCGTGATGAGATTAGAGACCGCCTTGTACACCGCCAGCGTCAACACCGAGTTGAGCACGGTCTTGATAAGGTTAAACGGCAAAACGGCGGGAAGCATGAGCGGGGCGATCACATCAACCGAGCCATACCAGAACCAAACGCCGATGGTCAGGTTCGCGACCATGGACAGCGCCGTAGCGGCAATGACGCCGAGCGCCAGGCCAATCACGGCACCCTTGTAGGTGTGCATCTTTTGGTAGACGATAGCCGCAGGCAGAATGTAGCCCAGCGTGGCAACCAGGTTCATAAGCGCGCCGACCCAGTCACCCGTAGTGAGCGCATGGATAACGATCGCCATGGCGGCAACGGCAGTGCCGGCACCAGGGCCATACGCAAATCCACACACCATCGCCGGCACCAGCGACGGGTCATACGTCAAAAACGGCGCCGAGGGAAGGATGGGCAGCTGCACATACATAAACAGCGCTCCCAAGGCGCACATCAACGCCATAGTAACGAGCTGTTTGGTGCTCCACCTATTCGTGTTCTCAAAATGGATATGCTGCGACTGTTCAGACATAAGATCACCTGCCTCTTTCATCCGGACTCTAACCGTTGGTACTGGGATTTCACCAGTTCAGCCGGCATGCGAACCAACGTACGCACGGGTCGCGGACTCATCGGCTCGGTCACAGGCATCTCGCCTGCGCCACGGCGCCCCTTTGACACCGCCCGATTTACCGCCAGTGGGGAATTCCACCCCGCCCTGAAACAGCAATTGCAAGTGTAGCACGAGCAATCGTTCGCGCAAGTATGCCAAGGGTAATTTATGGCTGGGACCAGTTGCCGCAACAACCACGTTCCCCACCCATTCCAAAGTAGCGCGCCTTTCGCGCAAAGCGCGAAACAGCGAAGGGGACACGCATCCCTATCAACCACGTCCTTCCCCGCCCGCCGACCTCAAGGCCGTAAACGCAGGGAATCCGGGGGCGTGACGGGGGTTTCTCTCCGGAACATTCCGCAGGACGCAAAGAGGCTCCGCAGCGCGAAGCGCGATGCGGAGCCTCTTTGCATGTCCGAGGACGTTCCGGAGAGAAACCCCCGTCACGCCCCCGGATTCCCGGTGGGAGTTCTAGACCTTGTCGGCCTTAGTACATACCGCCGCCCTGCTGACCAGCGGTAGCAGCAGCGATAGCGTCCTCAAGCTGAGTGTTCTTGGGCACGTCGGAGACGGTGGCCTCGGTGATGAGGATCAGGCTGGCGACAGAAGCAGCGTTCTGCAGGGTGACGCGGCTGACCTTGACGGGGTCGAGGACGCCCATCTCGATCATGTCGCCCCACTCGCCGTTGGCAGAGTTGAGACCCTGGCCGGCGGGCAGCTCGGCAACCTTGTCGACCACGACAGCACCCTCAAAGCCAGCATTCTTGGCGATGGTGGCGACCGGAGCGGTCAGAGCCTTCTTGACGATGTCGACGCCGATCTTCTCCTCGGGGTCGTCGATCTCGACAGCGTCGAGCGCAGGAGCAGCGTCCATGAAGGCGACGCCGCCGCCAGCGACAATGCCCTCCTCGACAGCAGCGCGGGTTGCCTGCAGGGCGTCCTCGACGCGATGCTTGATCTCCTTGAGCTCGGACTCGGTAGCAGCGCCGACCTTGATGACGGCAACGCCACCGGAGAGCTTGGCCAGGCGCTCCTGGAGCTTCTCGCGGTCGAAGTCAGAGGTGGTGTTCTCCATCTCACCCTTGATCTGAGCGATACGGGCGTCGATGGCCTCCTTAGAGCCAGCGCCGCCGACGACGACGGTGTTGTCCTTGGAGATGGTGACGGACTTAGCGGTACCGAGCATATCGGCGGTGATGTCAGCGACCTTCACGCCCAGCTCGTCCAGGGCAGCCTGGCCACCGGTGAGGACGGCAATGTCCTCGAGGATGCGCTTGCGGCGATCGCCGTAGCCCGGGGCCTTGACGGCGCAGACGTTGAGGGCGCCACGGATCTTGTTGAGGACCAGGGTCGGCAGAGCCTCGCCGTCGATGTCCTCAGCGATGATGAGCAGGCCACGGCCAGCGCGCTGGACAGCCTCGAGAACGGGCATGATGTCCTGAACGCTGGAAATCTTCTGGTCAGTGATGAGGATGTACGGATCCTTCATCACGGCCTCCATGCGGTCGTTGTCCGTGACGAAGTAAGCGGAGACATAGCCCTTGTCGAACTGCATGCCCTCGACGGTGTCGATGGTGATGTCGAACGTCTGGGAATCCTCGACGGTGATGACGCCGTCCTTGCCCACGACCTCCATGGCCTCGGCGATCTTCTCGCCGACCTCGGGGTCACCGGCGGAGATGGTACCGACGGAAGCAATCTGCTCCTTGGTCTCGACCGGCTTGGCCTGCTTCTTCATCTCGGCGACGGCGGCGTTGACGGCCTTGTCGATGCCGCGACGGATGGCCAGCGGGTTGGCGCCAGCGGCGACGTTGCGCAGGCCGTCGTTGACGATGGCCTGAGCGAGCAGGGTTGCGGTGGTGGTGCCGTCACCCACGGTGTCGTTGGTCTTGGTGGCAACCTCCTTCACCAGCTGAGCGCCCATGTTCTCGATGTTGTCCTCGAGCTCAATCTCCTTAGCGACGGAAACGCCGTCGTTGGTGATGGTCGGGGCACCGAACGTGCGCTGCAGCGCAACGTAGCGGCCCTTGGGGCCCATGGTGACGGTAACGGCGTCGGCCAGGGTGTTGACGCCCTTGGCGAGCTTAGCGCGGGCATCGGTGTTGAACGTAATGTTCTTTGCCATGGTAGGTAATCCTCCAAAAGAAATGTGACTCGCGTCGCCGCTTCCGAGTCCTATGCGGCGGACGCGTTCAAAGACGAATCAGAGATTCTGACGAGACTAGGCCTCGACGACGGCGTAGATGTCGTCGGCGCGCATCAGCAGATACTTCTCGCCGTCGACCTTGACCTCGTTGCCGCCGAACTTACCGTAGATGACAACGTCGCCGACCTGAACGTCCATAGGGATGCGCTCGCCCTTGTCGTTGACCTTACCGGCGCCAACGGCAACGATGGTGCCGCGCTGCGGCTTCTCCTGAGCGTTGCTGGCGATATACAGGCCAGAAGCGGTCTTCTGCTCGGCCTCGTCGGGCTTGACCAGAACACGATCTGCAAGCGGCTTCAAAGACGACATGCTTGTCTCCTCCTTTTTGGGCCGCGTGGTTATGCCACGCGAATTAACCCTTTTTGTTTGCGTACGCGTTGAATGGTACCCACGAATGGCGGGTTATACAACACAGAGTCAAAAAATCTTATTTTTTGGCACTTAGATTTTCTGAATGCCGGGGGATAACTTATGCTCGGCCCCAAGGCGGACCGGAAAGCATGAAGTTTTAGCGCGGCAACTTTGTGAATCAGCTTCTCAAGACTACAATCCTCCAGATGAAATATGCCCAGATGAGAGGAAGGGAGGGCAGATGACTGATGAGCTGAGCACCTCGGCATGGCGAGATATAGCACCGAATCGCGATGCACGCGACTCCATGCCGCCCGTTCGCACTCGCCTGCTCGCCCTGGCTCTCGTCTTCGCCCTTCTCGCGGTAACCATCCTCTCCCCCATCGCAGCCGCCCATGAGTTGCATCATGACTGCACCGGCGCGGGCTGCACCATCTGCGCCGAGCTCGCCGGCAATCTGTCGATCGCCCGTGGCGGTGACACCGTCCCCGTGGGCGCGACATCGTTCATCATCCTCTTGCTGATCTCCGCCCTAGCCGTCATCGGCACCGAGCGATCTTCATATGCCCCGGTCACCCTATTATCCCTCAGGGTCCGCCTGGACGATTAGCGGCTCCCAATTGAATCAAATAGCTACCGCGTGCCACAGCGGCATCGCCTTCGGCCGTCGGCACCCCGACGCAGCCGTTTTCAATTCAGGAGCAATCTATGGACAACCGAATCTACCGTCGCCATCCCAAGCGGCGTCCTATTCGTCACCCTGGCCCCATGGCGGCGGCATATATGCCCCTTTTAAGTGCGGTCTTTGCTCTCGCCGCTTCTGACGACAATGCGTCCAGCTCGACCCCGTCGAGGGGCTCACTGACAAACAGCTTAAAGCCGGCGAGGATTACCCACCCATCATGAACGACAACCTGGAGAAGCTCGTGAAGACGCTGAACTAGGAGTAAGGAACAGAGACGATGAAGATGAGCGTGAAGCATCTGAAAAGCTGGATGACCGACCATCCCTACCCCCGTACGCTGGCAACGATCGGCGGCGCATCGATATGCTCGATGCTCGCCCTCGAGCTGCCCTCCAACCATGAACTATGGAAGATGCAGCCCGGACCGGCACTTTTGGAGCTTTTGCTCATCTTCTGCTTCTTGTGCCTGTTGTTCTATCTGCCGCACCGCCGTAAGACCCCCGCAATCGTTGGCATCGTTGCGTTCGCCAGCATCGGTATCGCCGAGTACTTCGTAATCACGTTCAAATCGATGCCCATCCAACCCGGAGACCTGTTCGCCCTCTCGACCGCTGCGACGGTCGCCGGCAGCTACACCTATGAGCTCAGCACTTTCTGCTTCATGGGGCTTGCCGCCGCGGCCTTGGGAATCGCGCTTATCGTCCTCATTCCGCATGATGCATGTGGGCGACCGCCGCACCGCGCATCGGAAACGTCCCCCGAGCCCATCGACCATACGATGTCTGCGTCCTTGAAATCGAAGGACCCAAAGGCGTCTCCGGCAACCGAGGGGACATCGACAGCGCCGAGGGAGCATCCAGTCGCAACCAAATCCAAACTCCCCCTCTCCGTCGACCGTCGTACCGCACTTGTTGCCGGAGCCGTGCTGGGGGCGCAGACCTTCATCAGCTATTACGACACCTTGGGCATCAAGCTTCATACCTGGAAGCCCCTCGAGAGCTATTACAGTCAGGGGTTTCTCCCCACCTTCATTTCGAGCGCGCAAAAAATGGTGCCGCCTAAACCCAAGCACTACAAGAGCGGTGAGGCCTCGGCGATCATCAAGCGCCTTGCCGCGCGCTGGAACGCGGGCACGAACGGCATCGCCGACCCCTCCCGTGCCGCTGCCGTCGAACAGTTTGACCAGCTCAAGCCCTCAGTCATCTGCATCATGAACGAGTCCTTCGCCGACCTTTCAATCTTTAACGAACTGGGCTGCGGCTATAAGGGGCCCGAGCGCTTCAAAGCCATCGACAACGCGCTTCTGCAGGGAGTGAGCTACATGAGCGCCTTCGGTGCCGGCACCTGTAACAGCGAGTTCGAGTTCTTAACCGGACACTCCATGGCATTCCTGGGCGCTGGCGTCTACCCGTTCATGACCTACAACCTGGCCCCGAGCGAGAACCTCGCCCGTCAGTTCAAGAGACTCGGCTATCGCACCGTGGCCATGCACCCCAACCACGCCACCAACTGGAATCGCGAGAACGTCTTCGCGGACATGGGATTCGACGAGTTCCTCTCGATCGAGGACTTCGCCGGCGCACCCGAGCTCTGCCGCAAGGTCACCGACGCCGCCACCTACGACAAGTGCCTCGAGGTACTAAAGCAGAGCGACCAGCCGATCTTCATCCACGACGTGACGATGCAAAACCACTCCGCCTATGACACGGGCTTGGTGCCCACCGACCAGCAACTGCACCTTGCCGTCGAAGGTGTGTCCGACAAGGTTATCACCTGGACCAATGAATACTGCTCGCTCATGGAAGCGTCCGATGCCGCCTTCGCCGCCTTCCTGGAAAAGCTGCGTGATCTCGACCGCCCCGTCGTCGTGGTGATGTACGGCGACCACCAGCCGTTCTTCACCGACCGCTACAACGACCTCTACTTTACCGATGAGGACGATGCCACCCATACCGAGCGCATCTGGCAGACACGCTATGTGGTCTGGGCGAACTACGATGTCGCCGGCAACGCACAAACGAGTGGGGAACTCAACACAAGCATCAATAACGTCGGTGCACTCGCACTCAATGCCATCGGTGCCCCGCTCACCGCCTACCAACGCGCACGCTTGCAAAACCGAGCGCACATGCCGGCGATAAACGTGGTGGGGGCGCAGGATGCGCACGGCGTTTGGTATACAGCCGAGGCCAAGAACGTTCCCGCCAAGACCGCTAATGCGCGCGATCGCCTGGACCGCATGCAATATCGTAAGCTCTTCGACCACGAAGGCTCGGTCTTTGCCACCCATAAGCAGGCGGCCGCCAACGAAACCGACCCCAACGCAGCTCCGGGAGCCTAGGGTTGACCAATCTCGGGCCCGGTATTCAGAAAAGTCAGTGCAGCAAAATGGCGATGCGGACAGCGACTTGGGCATGGTTTTCGCCGCTCGCACGGGTCCCCTGGGGAGCAGCGTGCATTTTTGGGAGTTTTCAGCAGGCCAGGACGGCTGCATACGCGCCGGACAAACCATATTGGTCCCAAGGATGCCTTCGACCGGCGATTTGAGTCGGCAGACAAACCCCGTCAGGACAAAAAGGCATGCTTCGCGCCACACCGGACCGCAAAATAACGTCGAGCTCCGCGATGTTACCTGACTGTAGCGGCACCGGCGGGGCTTGCGGTGCTGAATACTCCGTTTTTTGCACGGCCCAGGCGGGGGTACATCAGGACCAGAAAAATCAATCCAACCTTTTTATGCAATCTGCAATGGGAAGTATTCAAAACACCAAGAGACAGCATTACTGACGTCCAAATTGAGCGCGGGGCAGCGGCGCCTCCGCCCCGCGCCCAAATCAAGCAGAGCGGGGGCGCTCCTAACGGACCCCATAGGCAAACAAACGCAGCTCGAGCGCCATCCCAGAATAGGCTGCCCGAGCCGCGTTTAACGGTACGGCATGAATATTAGCGCTCGTAGATTAAGTTGCCCGCCAGGTAGGTGGCCTGAACCTTGGTGGCTTGCAGCTCTTGGGGGTCGATGGCGAGCGGGTTTTGGTCCAGGACTACCAGGTCGGCGTATTTGCCGGGCTCTAGGCTGCCGAGTTTTTGCTCGTCGCCCGCTGCGTACGCGCTGCCAAGCGTGTAGTTGCGCAGGGCCGTTGCCGCGTCGATACGCTCGCTCGGCAGCCAGCCGCCCTCGGGCCAGTGGCTGCGGGGATCTTGGCGCGTGATAGCCGTGTAGAGCACGTTCATGCTGGTAACGGCCGTGATGGGGCTGTCGGTACCGAAAGCTTGACGGATACCGCGCTGCTGATAAGTTGCGAACGGCCACATGATGCGGCTGCGTTCCAGGCCCAGGTCGCGCTCCGGGCCACCCGGGTCGAGCGTGATGTGGCAAGGCTGGCTCGAGGCAATGACGTTGAGCTTGCGCAGACGATCGATGTCCTCGGGCAGCAGATTCTCCAAATGCTCAAGCGTATTATGGCCGTGCGGGGGCAAACCGTAGAGCTCTGCCGCCTCCTCAAAGATATCGAGTGCGGCATGGATGGCGCCGTCGCCGATAACGTGGATGCGCACGGTGTGGCCGCGCTCGGCTGCCGCCAGAACCAACTTGCGCATGCGCTCGACAGGAACCGTCAGACGGCCCTGGTCGCCCGGGAAGCGCGGGTTGGTATAGGGCTCAGTGAGGTATGCAGTATGCTCGCTCGACACGCCGTCGAAGAACTGTTTAAAGCCTGGCGCCGAGAGCAGCGCATTGTTCGCGTAGCGGGTCTGGAGCTCTTCCAAGCGCGATTGGTCATCCAACAGCGTGGGAAACAAATGGGCGCGGATTCCCAGCTTGCCGGAGGCCTGCAGCTTGTCGTAAACATCGTCGCGAATAAAGTCACAGCCCGGCATGGGCATGAGCGACATGTCGCAAATCGAGGTAATACCCTGCTCGGCCATGCGTTTCATTTGGTCGGCATACGCGCTCGCGATGCGATCCTCGCCCAGCCACTCAAGACAGCGCGGCAGCAGCTGCATGGCCGCAGCCTCGTGAGCGATACCCGTGAGCTCGCCATTTGCATCCTTGTCGTAGCTGCCACCCGCCGGCGGCTCGCTGTCGCGCGTCACGCCGAGTGCTTCGAGCGCGCGGCTGTTGAGCCACAGCGTGTGCCCGTCGCCCGAGTACATAACGCAGGGACGATCAGGAAATGCCGCATCGAGGGAGGCCTTGGTAGGGTGCTCGGGCGGATCCCAGCGGTAATCGCGCCAGCCCTGCGTCACGACCCAGGCGTCGTCGGGCAGGTCCTGGGAAAACTTGAGCGCGTCCTGCACCAGCGCCGCCTCGGACGTGCCCATATCCATGAGCATATACGGTGAGGAGCCAACCGAGGTATGGAAGAAATGCAGGTGCGCATCGTGGAAACCGGGGCAGACAAACTGCTCGCCGTAATCGACCACCGGCGTGGCGGCAGGTGCGGCGTCAATCACGTCATCGGGCGCACCGACTGCGACGATGCGATCGCCCGCAATGGCAATCGCCAGCTCGCGGGCGGTATCGATACCGTCTTGCGCGGTAAAAACGTTCTTGGAGCGGATAATCCGATCGATATGTTGCATGGGCATCCCCATCTCTGGCAGGAAATTCAACACCCCCGAGTGCACTCCCCCGCCCTTGCAACAAAACTCCAAGCGGCAAACGGCAACTTTACCAGCCCTAGCGGCAGGTGGCATACTGGAGAGAGCCTGTACGATTTTGCGATCAACCCAGCAAGGAGCAAATCGACCATGACGAAAACCAAGGCACAGCAGATTATGGCAGCAACCGAGGTTCGCGCGGCAGACGACGTCACCGCGGCCATCCATGATATCGCCGCCGAGTTTGAACCCTACATCATCAAGCAGCGCCGGCACTTCCATAAGCACCCGGAGCTGAGCCTTGCCGAGGAGCGCACGACTTCCGACATCGCCAACCAGCTCGACGCCATGAATATCCCCTACGAGCGTCCACTCAAGACGGGCCTGGTGGCGACACTCCGCGGCACCGCGCCCGATGCCTACCGCGAGGACGGCACGCCGCGCCGCCGTATCCTGCTGCGCGCCGACATCGACGCCCTGCCCGTCACCGAGCAGACCGGCGAGGAGTTCGCCAGCGTCAACGAGGGCTGCATGCACGCCTGCGGCCACGACTGCCATATCGCCATGATGCTCGGCACGTTGCAGATTCTGCGCCACATGACCGATGACATCCACGGCGAGATTCGCATCGTTTTCCAGCCCAGCGAGGAAAACGGCCAGGGTGCCAAGCTCATGATCGGCACGGGCGTACTCGATGGCGTCGACGGTGCCTATGCCGCGCACATCTGGAGCGAGGTCGATGCCGGCACCGTGAGCTGCGAGCCCGGTCCGCGCATGGCAAACACCGACTGGTTCCGCATCGACGTCCGCGGCACCTCGTGCCATGGCGCCATGCCCCAGCGCGGCCACGACGCCGTTATGGTTGCCGCCGAAATCGTCAACGCCCTGCAGACCATCGTCTCGCGCGAGATTAGCCCCTACGAACCCGCCGTCATCACCGTCGGCGAACTGCACGGCGGCACCGCGCGCAACGTTATCGCCGGCACGGCATACCTCGCCGGCACGGTGCGCACCTATGGTGACAAGACGCATGAGGAGATGCCCGAGCTTATGCGCCGCATCGTGGAGCACACTGCGGCGGCCCTGGGCGCCGAGGCCGAACTCACCGACTACACCATCGCCAACTACAAGGTCGAAAACGATGCCGCCTCGAGCGAGCGCTGCCGCCAAGCTGTGCTCAAGTGCCTGGGCCCCGCGGGCGAGGGCCATTACCGCGGCACGCTTTCGGGCGAGGACTTCTCGGAGTACCTGCGCCGTGTGCCGGGCGTGCTCGCCTTTGTTGGCACGCGCAACCCCCAGATTGGCGCCACCTATGCCCAGCACTCCTGCTTCTACAAGATCGACGAGAGCGTACTCGCCAAGGGCTCCATGGTAGCCGCTCAGTATGCCATCGACTTTTTGGCCGAGCCCACGCAAGAAGAGCTCGACGGCCCCACGATCGCCGCAGTTGCCGAGACCAATCCCGACCTGGCGGCCAAGCTGCGCTCTGCCAAGGCAACGGCCGCCGAGGCCCGCGACGCCGTGCACGACGCCCGCACCGCCCGCCATGCCGCCATCAAGGGCATTCACGATGCCCGTGCCGCTGCTCGCCACGAGGAGAAGCGCGACGAGTAGCCGTCACGCCCACCCGTAACAACCTGGCTAGAGCAAAGCGGGGGCGAACGTTATCTCAACGTTCGCCCCCGCTTATGTGTCGACCGCTTTTCCAACGTATCCTCCGTCACGACAGGTAAGAGCGAAGGATGATGAGCCAGCGTGGCTGCTCGAGATAAATGATATCGGCAGGAACCCCCACAGGAACATGGCCCCCAAAAAGCAGGCCGGCGTCTGCGGGGTTGACCAGGCGGATTGCCCACACCGCAACCAGCAGCAAGCATATTGCGACCAGCGCCGCATCGATTGTCTTTCGGGTGCGCGAAGTTGTGACATAGTCCCTGGCGCACGCCAGCGCAAACATAGGGGGAACCATCCAAAACAGCGGATGATACGCAAGCGCGGCACGCCAATCGAGCCCAAACGCCGCGAGCCACGCGCGCGTCATGCCGCAGCCCGGGCACGGAATGCCCGTAAGCGCCCTAAACGGGCAGCCGATGCCCGTCACATACAGCACAAGGCACGACAGCGCCAAGATAGCGGCGAACAAAAGGGCGCGGCGGAATAGCCCCGCCGCGCCCCTTGTCTTGGACCGTGCTTGTGAATCCGAGTTGCTACGCACGTGCCGTAACCTGCGCAGTGTAGGCAGCCGCCATCGCGTTGACGTTCTTGACGATCAGATAGAAACCAATAATCGGTCCGATGCCGCACAGCAAGGCGCCGATCAGCTGCCACAACAGAAGCGTCGTGCCGCTCTCGGCAATGGTAAGACCATAGCGAGGACCGTTGGCCTGGATGCGATTGCCGAAACGGTATGTCCACCACAGGCCATAGATGCCGCAGGTAATGAACGACAGCAGGATTGCAATCAGGTAGTTGGGCATATCGTCCCCGTCGCCCGAGCACATAGTTGCGACATCCTCAGATATTTTGTAGTACGCATAGATGCCGTAGATGCCGCACGTGACAATAGCGAGCAGCAGTATCATGCCAAAGTTACGATCGAGCTCAACCGCACCGGGCATGGGTGGCGGTGTGGGTGCGCCCTGAGGCGCAGGCTGAGGTGCCGGGGCGGGCTGAATCTGTACCGGCTGAGGCTCAGACGCGGCAGCCGACGTAGCGTTGACGGGCTCGCCGCAAGCAGGACAAAACTTTGCATCATCCAAAACGGGTGCTCCGCACTTTTCGCAAAACATAGATCCTCCTTCCCATAAGACGACATGCGTCTTTGGTCTCACATGCCGCATCCCAACGGGATACCTTCAATCACGCCGGGTCGATTACCAAAATGAAGGCAACCAACCCGGCGGCATCGGCTAAAACGGACCATGGCCTTAGGCACTCTGGACCGCAGCCCCCCTCAAGCTATTCGGCCTGGTCTTCTTCGGGCTGATCGGTCGCTGCCTGATCGCCCTTATCGCCCAACGCCGGCGCAGTCTGCTCAGCAGGTTCGCCAACAGGCGGGCACTCCTGCTCGGGAGCAGAACTCGGCGCGGGCGACGTTGCAGGCGCAGGTGCGGGTGCCGGCTCAGGCACAGGCGCCGGCTCGGGTGCAGGCTCAGGCGCAGACTCGGGCGCGGGCTCGGGCTCGGGCGCAGGTGCCGGCGAAGCATCCGGAGCGCTGTAACCCGAAGGAGCAGACTTCTTCTCAAACGGCAGCACAAAGGTCAGGACGTCGTCCTTGTCCTCGTCGGCCCACTCGCTTGCGTAGCGCGCCACCCAATAGCCAACGGCACGATGCTTGAGCATGTTGCCAAAGACCGTAAGGAATACCGTGACAAACGCCGTCAGCACCAAGAACAATACGAGCGTAATGCCACCGCCGGTAACAAGCGCCTCAATAGCCGTAGGACGGTAGTAGTAGCTATACATACCGACAGAGGCAATGGTGCCAAAGACGAGCGTCAGGATCCATGTGATAACGTTGGCGACCAGACCCGTCAAAAACTCGGGAAGGAACGATGCGCAGAACAGCTTGGTCTTATTGTTCTTAAAGGCCGCCCAGACCTTATCGAGCGAAAACGCGCTCTCGACGCGACCGGTCACCGCAAAGTGCATCACGGCGATGTCGGCGAACATAGTAAAGAAGACACCCAGGACCGCCGTGGCAATCATAGCCAGAACAAACAGGCCCAGCGAGCCAAATAGAGCGGCCTCAAGCGCATAGGAGCCGTAATAAGAGTACGCACCCGCGGCACCAATTACCACGCTCTCCACCAGCGAAAGCGCTACACCAATAACGGGAATAGCCGCGATAACCTTGAGCACGCTCGAAATAACGCCCGAAAAGACGCCAAGGCCAAACGACGTGGAACGCATCAACGGACGATCCATGCCGTCATCGACCTTGAGCGACAGGTCGCGACCCCATTCGATGCCAAAGCCAGAACCGCACGCGCTTGCCACACAGGCAGCCAAAAAGCCGAAGGCAGCCGCGATACCGCCGATAACGGGAATGAAGAGCACGAGCACCGACACGACACAGATGAGCGCCGGCAAAAAGGCAATCTGGCACACGCGCTGCAGCACGCCCGGCGTCTTGGTCATGTCTTCAAACGCCTGAGCTACACAGCCCTTGGGCACGTTCACGTTAGGCTGAGGAACAAACTGCTGAGGCTGAGACTGCCCCTGAGGAGCAGGGGTTGCAGCACCGGCATTAGGAGCGCCGCACGCGCCACAGAACTTGTCGTTATCGCCCATGGGGGCGCCACACTGCGAACAGAACATCGAAATCATCCCTTCGTATCTAGAGCGAATCACCTGGATCGCAAACGATGTCTTTGGCAACATTATCGCCCAATGTGGGGACAAATACTCCAAGATGGCCGATTTGCAACGCAGGTGGCTTTATTCAATGATTCGAAGCGCGCACCAGGGCTAGTTCGTGCCGCGGAAGCCCTTGCCGACGATTTCGGAGCTATCGACGATGGTGATGAAGGCGCCAGGGTCAATCTCGCGGGTATAGCGGCGCAGCTGCACTGCCTCGCGACGGCTCAGCACGCTCATAATCACCGTGACGCACTTGCCCGAGAAGGCGCCGTAGCCACGGCTGATCGTTGCCGTGCGGTTGAGATGCTTGACAATAAACTCCTCGACTTTTCGCGGTTCGGCGCAAATGATCGTGCAGACCTTACGAAGGTGAATGCTCTCGATAGCCTTATCGACCACGAGCGTCTTGGCAAACAGGCCAAGCACGCAGTACAGGCCAACGCGCGGGCCATACAGGAAAGCCGCGATGGTTACGATGCCGATATCGACCAGCAGCAGCGCGCGGCCAATCTCGAGCGTGGTGCGGCGTTTGAGGATCATGGCAAGAATGTCCGTGCCACCCGTCGAGGCGCCGATATCAAAGACAATAGCGCTGCCGAGCGCCGGCAAGATGACGGCAAAGCACAGGTCGAGCCACATATCACCCGTCATCGAAACATCCGTCGGAATGAAGAGCTCAAACAGCGAGACGTAGGCCGAAAGCGCAAACGAAGCGAAGACGCTCCACAGAATCGCCTTGCGCTCCAAAAAGATAAAGCCCAGAACGACCAGGACCGCGTTGATAATCCACATAAAGACGCCGACGGGCAGGGTCGGGAACAGCGTGGAAAGAATGACCGACACGCCCGAGGTGCCGCCGAAGGCAAAGTGATTGGGGGTTTTAAAGGCCACGATGGCGAACGCCGTGAGAATCAGGCCCAGATTGAGCTCGGCAAAAAAGCGCGGAAAGCCTGGCTCCTGGCTGCGCTTGCGGCCGGCGCGCTCGCCACGTTCGATATCCTCGCGACCGACAACGCGCTCCATCGGCACCACCGGAGGACGATGTACCTCCTCGGCGGCACGCGACGCCGCCTCTGCCGCAGCGGCTTCAATCGCCCATGCCTTGCTTTCGGTCTCGTGTTCGTCGGCCATTACGGCAACCCCTCGTTAACAATTTGGAAACAATGCGCCCATTAGGGTAACGCGGAACGCGAAGATTGCAACCCTTAGTTAGACGAGCGGTATGACCGCATCGAGGGCATATAGAAAACGGCCGGCCGCGCTTTTGCATGCGCGACCGGCCGTTTGACGTTTACGCAGATAAAACCTGCCAAAACAAACCTGTCCCTTTTTGGTAGGTTACTCGTGCTGGCTGGTGCGGTGCTCGTACTCCTCGGGGGTGATGACATCCTCGATGCGCAGGTTGACGCCCGCCACCTCAAGGCCGGTCATCGCGGCCAGACGCTCGGTGACACGCGCCTTAACGTCGTCAAAGATCGCAGGCGCATAGGCGCCGTACTCGATGATGACCGAGATGTTGACGACCACGCGGTTGTCGTCGGTGACCTCGACCGTCACGCCCTTGGTCAGGTTCTCGGCACCAAACTGCTCCTGCACAAAGTGCATGAGGTTGCCCTTCATGCCCAGAACGTGCGGCACCTCGCGGGTGGCCATGGCGACGATCTTCTCGATCACGCCGTTGGAATAGGTCAGCGAGTCCTCGGACTCGTCCGCCTCCTCGTCCATCTCCTCGTTGTCCTCGTCCGCATCGGACTCGGCCTCGACGAGCGCCTCGTCCTCGAGCGTCACGTCTCCGGTATCGACGACGGCCTCATTCGCTTCGAGCTCGGTATCGGCCACATCGACCTTCGTGTTAAAAGCCATGGTTCCTCCTTATGCCTGCCGCGGATGCGACAGTCGAATACATATTTAGCGGCCGCTAAACAGACGGCCGAAGAAGTTGACGATACCGTTCTCGCCGTCGCGAATCTGGCCGATCACGGCACCGATAAGCACAAAGAATGCGATGACGAGCGTGTCCCACAGGCCCAACGTAAGTACCAGCACGGCGAGGATAAAGCCTGCCACGGCGCCGAGCGTAGTGTTGGGGTGGCGCACGGCGTAGCTCCAGATAGCAGCGCCCGTACCTTTGATGAGACCCATGGCCTCGTCAAAGTCGTTGGCGGCGCTGTCGTGCTGCTCGCCGGCCTCGGGCTTGGTGTCGGCGGACTCGCCTGCCGGCGTAGCGTTCTGATCGATCGTCAGGCGCGGCGTGCGGGCGGTCTTGTCTTGGTTGGTATCACTCACCGGAAACCTCCACGGTCTGGACGGTAGTCTTGGACGGCAAAAAGCGAACGCGCGCAGTCGTGCCCGGCGTACCGAGCATGGTGTCGCAGGCCCGCTCGATACGCTGCTGCATCGCAGTGGCAAGGGAAGCAACGTCTTTATCATCGAGCGCGATGGCTTCGACCTTAAAACGAACGTGCGATTCGTCGGAACCCTGAACACGCGCCTCGATATGCTCGACCATCACGCGGTCATCGCGTTCGGCAGCAGCGCGGGCACACGAGGAGAGAGCCGCGAGCGTGACCTCGATATTGCGCTCCCCTGCCGGATGCACGCAGGACGGCTCGCGGCGAGCAAACATCAGGCGGAAGAAGACCGCCAGCACGCCGAGCGCCACGACACCGGCGCACACCGTAACGACAATGCGCGGCATAGGGTCACGCATCAGCAGCATAAAGCGGTAGGTATATGGCCCCCAAAACTGGCAGACCAACGTGCCCAGCGCCACGACGGCGGCGGCAAGATATACGATCGCTAGGGCTCGTTTGAGCACGCGCATGCGGCGCTCCCTTCAAATCTCGATCCACAGAATGCAAAACGATTCGCATCATTATAAAAGAGCCGGGTCCGGTGCCATACGCACGCGGATCCGGCTCATCTATTCCACGAGGCTTGCATGCTCGCTTCATTATGCCCAGATATGCACGGCTTAACCCGTGCAGGCGCTACTCCTCCTCGAGGGCAGCGATGACCTCGTCGGTCATGTCCATGGTGCTGTAGACGTCCTGGACGTCGTCGAGCTCCTCGAGACGGTCGATGAGGCGCTGAACCTTCTTGGCGTCGGCACCGGAAACCTCGGTCGGGGTGGTCGGGACCATGGTGGTCTCGGAGCCCTTGACCTGGACGCCCTGCTCCTCGAGCGCCTTGGAGACAGCCATGACCTCGTTAGCGGCGGTCCAGACGATCCACTCCTCGCCGGCGTCCTCGTAGTCCTCGCCACCGGCCTCGGCGATTGCCATCATGAACTCATCCTCGTCACCGGCAGCACCGTTGGCGATCATGGTCTCCTTCTTGGCGTTCTCGTCCAGGATCTCCTTGGCGACGACGATCTGGCCCTTGCGCTCAAACTGGAAGGCGACGGAGCCGGAGGTGCCCAGGTTGCCACCAGCGTGGGAGAAGGCGGAACGGACATCGGCGGCAGTACGGTTGCGGTTGTCGGTCAGGCAGTCAACATAGACGGCGACACCGGCGGGACCATAGCCCTCGTACACGATGTTCTCGTAGACGGCGGCATCGGCACCCGAACCAAAGGCCTTGTCGATAGCGGACTTGATCTTGTCCTTGGGCATGGACTGAGCCTTGGCCTTAGCAACGGCAGCGGCGAGGCTGGCGTTGTTCTCGGGCAGCGGGTCACCGCCGAGACGGGCAGCAACGGTGATGTTGCGGCTCAGCTTGGAGAAGAGGGCGGAACGCTTGGCGTCCTGCGCGCCCTTACGATGCTTGGTTGTGGCCCACTTAGAGTGTCCGGACATACGTGTCTCCTATCGGTTTCGACCTAAAGCCCAGCGCAGATGCTCGGGCAATATAAACAAACGTCGTTATGATATACCTACTGGCCTGCGAGATAAACCCCAAAATGAAGGCGTCGTGATGATGCCACCCTTTGGTGCAAAGTAACCTGTCCCCTTTGCACCAAATTAGGACCAGAGGAGGTCGCTGCGAGTGATGGTGGCGCCGATGGCAAAGGGCATGCAGGCGATAACCGGATACAGGTAGCGCATATAGGTCGAACCGTTGCAGGGACCGATCAGGCACACGGCAAGCACGCCCAGCAGCGGCAACCAAATGGCCAGACCGCGCCATGAATGACGACGTAGCAGATAGACCACCACGGCGATCATAATCCACACATAGGTGGCCGAGCTCATGGTGAGCGAGATAAACGGAATGCGCTGCACCGCCACGCGATACAGGTTGATCAGGTGGTCGCACCAGCGCACAACCTTGCTATCGACCGGATGGAAGTCAAAGTACTTGAGGTTATCGGGCTTCGCCATAATCTCGGCACTGCGCGCCGTGCTGTAGACCCACGCATCGCGGGCACTCGGATAAAAGTAGCCGTAGTAGTTATTGATGAGCGCCGAGATGTAGCACTCGGGATCCTTTTTGAACATCTGCGCCCAGACCTCAAAATAGGCCTTGATGTCCTCCTGCGAGGCGTACTCGTTAAAGCAATTTTTGACGGCGTCCGACTTATCCGGGTTGTAGCGGCGGCCCAGATTGTCGTACTTGAGCACACGGTCGATCACGGCACGCTCTTCGTCGGTCACCAAGCCGTCGCAAGGAGCCTCCACGATAGTACCGTCCTCCTTAACCGTAGGGTTGACACCCGAGTTGAGGCCGTCGTGCTTTTGGACGAAACGAGCCGTCTGCTGGAACGGAATCGAGAGGATTTCGCGCTTGGAACCAGGCGTAATGTCGTGCGCCGGCATAAAGACCTTGGTGAAGTACATATTAGAGGCAAGGCAGAGTCCAAGCACCGCAAGAACTCCCACCCAGCGGAAACGTGAGATGGCGCCCGAAGGCGCAGCACCGGCCTGCTTGACTGCACGACGAGCCACATGCGCGTCCCATGCGCAAAACGCCGCCGCGATTACGCATGCCGCCAGGGGAAACACCAGGCCGCCGTTGCGCAGAAACGTGGAACCCATGGCACCCAGAGCGAGCAGCAGCCAGTCATGGCGCGCAAAGAGTACGGGCCTCTGTTCGCCCGCACGCTCGGCATTGGCATCGCGACGGGGCAGGCCGCAGGCCACGAGCTTCACGGTCTGCACCAACAGCACCAAAAACGCGTCGGCAAACAGCACATCTTTGGTAAGCAGGGCCGCGTAGTTGGAGAACATGGGCATAAACACAAAGAACAGCAAGATCACGCCGCGGATCGGCAAGCTCACGCCCAGCTTGCGCAGCGACGAGATGGAATAGGCCATGCAGGCGGCCGTAATGACGAACTGAGCGCAGGTGTAGATGGCAAGACCTGCGTTGGCACTGTTGAACAGTGAAAGCCCCAGCTGGACGCACGAACCGATGATAGCCGTGTGCACCACGGGGTGATGTCCGTTGAGCAACACATTGGGATTGAGCAGACGCAGGTAGTCACTCGTGCCGTTGGGGTAGTTGAACCACTGGCGAATCTGCGCACCCGTATCTCCCATAAAAAGGCCGGGCAGCGAAGCGATGAGCATGGGCGCCCAGGCGACCATAAGCACCAGGAAGGGCCCGGCAAAGGGATGGACCGAGAGTACGGCGTGAGCCACACGCCATACGCGGCCAAAGTGCGCTTCGGAAAACGGAATGCGCCGAGAGCTCAGCCAATCTAGACACTCAAAAGCCAGGTAGAAGGCAACGACCGCCAAGAGCATCCAGCCCGCACCGCCTATCCAGGCGCAGATGATGCGAGCCTTGTCGCCGAGTACGATCTCGGCAGAATCGGTGAGGTCGTAGCTGCGGCCAAACACCATGCAGACGGCAAAGAACAGCGACGGAAGGATCACCGAAGGACGCCAAGCATCGCCGCGGCCAAAGAATACGTAGCGAAACGGCAGAGTGAGCAGGCAGGCAAGCGCAAGCAGCATGACCGCGTCGGTATGGCCGGCAAACGAGAGGAGCACCTCGTAGCACACGTACAGCATGCCCGAGGCTTTGGGGTCAATCGCCAAGACTGCGTTGCTCGAGACCGGCGCGGGATCGATGGAAAACGCCGTGGTCGCCAACAGCGCGAGCAGAAATGCGATGAGCGTCTGCTTGGCGGGGTAGCGCTTAAACCAGACGATGCGGGCAGCGTCGCGCGCAGCCGTTGTGGAGAGGTCGGAATCCTTCACAGTCCAAAGAGCCTTTCTAGAAACCTGCCAAAAAGGGACAGGTTTATTTTGGCAGGTTTTATCTGGGAAAACGTTACGGTTCTGTCGTCGTTGCCCAGCAGACCACCACAAAGGTGCCTGTCCCCTTTGTGGTGGTTAGACGTCGAGGTAGATGCGCTGGGGGCGATTGCGGTGTCGGGCGAAGATGATGAGCGCCAGGCCCGCGATTACGAGCGGCAGGCTCAGCAGCTGACCCATGGTGATGACGCCGCCCAGCAGATAGCCCAGCTGCTCATCGGGCACGCGCACAAACTCAATCAAAAAGCGAACGATGCCGTAGCCCATCACAAAGACGCCCATAAACGTACCCTGGGGCAGCAGCGGTTTTTTGCGACTGAGCACCTGCAGGATGCAAAAGAGCACAATGCCCTCTAGAAACGCCTCGTAGAGCTGGGAGGGATGGCGCGGCATATCGCCCGCGGTGCCGCCAAAGACCACACCCCAGGGCAGATCGGTCGGCTTACCCCACAGCTCACCGTTGACGAAGTTGGCGCAGCGTCCCAGGCACAGCGCCAGCGGAGCACCGATCACAGCAAGGTCGGCGATGGTCCAGGCGTCGAGCTTGTACATGCGGCACACGATGATGCCGCCCAAGATGCCGCCCACCAGGCCGCCGTGGAAGCTCATGCCGCCCTCGTTGGTGGCAAAGATTTCGAACGGGTGGGTCCAATAGTAGCCATCGCCGTAAAAGACGACGTAAAACAGGCGCGCGCCGATGATGAGGCCAAAGACCGCGCCGACCACGACGCTCGTCAGGTCATCAATCGTAATGTCGAAGCCCCAACGACGCTGCGTGCGGTACATAACAACCGCCGTGAGCAGAGCACCGACCACGTAGGCCAGGCCGTACCAGTAGATGGTGATGGGGCCCGCCGAGATCGCGACGGGATCAAGCATATGGTAGAGGTCGTTGAGCATATCGATCCCCCTGCTCCCTACATACAAATGCGGCCGCGGGCCTTACGCTCGCAGCCGCATATTTGGGCGTAACGTCTATGCGAAGCGTACCGTCCGCAGCTTTCGCATCTTAGAACGGCGCGTACTCGTCGTACAGGTCCTCGGCCTCGCCGGAAGCATTGACCTGCTCAACGCGGGTAACGCCGGGCACGTGCTCCTTCAGGATGCGCTCGATACCCATGGAAAGGGTCAGCGAGCTCATGGGGCAGCCGGCGCAGGCGCCCTGCAGCTCCAGCTTGACGACGCCCTCGTCGTCGACGCCCACATACTCCATATCGCCGCCGTCGGCCTGCAGGTTGGGGCGAATCTCTTCAAGAACCTTCTTAAGCAGCTCTTCGTTAACAGCCACAGGGGCTCCTTTCTCACAATAACGCGGGCACGCCCGCGGACAGGGGCTATGTTACTACAGCCATGTACCCGCTTAGGCGCCAGCCATGCGTGCGGACACGACTTTCACGAGCAGTCAATTTGGGACGGGGCTCTTTTGGCTGTTTTGCCGCCAGCTGGCGTTGGCACGCGCTACTGCCGAGCCTGCCCCCCGGTACCAATCTGGACATCGACGATAACCTGGCGGTAGCTGATGCCGCAGGAGTCGAGAATGCGGCGGCTGATACGGCCGTCGTCGGTATCGGCATACTTGTTGTCCAGGTAGACGACCTCGCCCACGCCTACCTGCGCCAGGATCTTGGCGCAGTCGTGGCACGGAAACAGCGTGACGTAGACTGTGGAACCCTCAAGGTCTTTGAGCGAGCCGCGATAGTTGAGCACGGCGTTGGCCTCGGCATGGACCACGTAGTTGTGCTTGTCCTGCAGCGGGTCGTCGCTCGTGCCCCACGGGAAAAAGTCGTCGTTGAGCGCCGAGGGCGTACCGTTGTAGCCCACCGAAAGGATGCGGTGGTTGGTGTTGGCGATGCACGCGCCCACCTGCGTGTTGGGGTCCTTGCTGCGGCGCTGAGCGGCGATGGCCACGCTCATAAAGAACTCATCCCAGCTAATGACGTCGCGGCGCTTGCCCGACGCGGTTTGATGAAGATCGTCCGACATGGCAGACACCTCCGAAATCGCAATAGTTTGACCCATTGTAGCAGGTGAAAGGTGGAGACGTTTTTGTCCCACCGCACCATCGCTACGCGCGACGGGGCTTTTGGTTGATGCGGTAGAGCTCGGCGAGGCCCCGCAGCGTCAGCGCGTCATCGACCGTCAGGCTATGGCCGACCAGCGCCGCAAGTGCCTCGGCATCGTCGCCGGTAATGACGATGGGCACATCACCCTCCCCCGCGGCCTTGGTCGCGCGCATCTCGGCAAGCACCATGTCGAGCATGCCGTCGATGCGGGCCACCTCGCCCAAGACCACGCCCGAGCGCATGGCCTCGCGCGTGTTGCGGCCGATGACGTGCGTTGGCGCCGAAGGCTCGACCTGAGGCAGGCGCGCCGCAGCGGCCGAGAGCGAACGGGCGCCGAGCGCCAGCCCCGGCGCGATAACGCCGCCGACAAAGGTGCCGTGCGCGTCGATCACCTCGATATTGGTCGTCGTGCCCAGGTCGATCACGATGCACGGCGAGCCGTAGACGGCGCGGGCCGCCACGGCATCGGCGATGCGGTCGGGACCGATCTCGGCAGGATCGTCGTAGTGCACGGGCATGCCGGTCTTAAGTCCCGGCCCCACAGTGAGCACGCGCCCCGTGCAGGTACGGGAAAGCGCCGCCTTCCACGGACGCTCGAGCGCCGGGACCACGCAGCTCAGCACAGCAGCCGCGGGTACGAGCACCCCGGGCACACCCGCATCGGCGGCGAGCGCGCCCATGACCTGCACAAGTCGCATGCGCGCCTCGTCGGCCGTGATGCTCGACGGCGTCGTGATCTCGCACGTCGCAAGCGGGCATTCCTGTGCCGCGGCCGAATCCTCGGCAAACAGGCCAAAGCGAATGAACGTGTTGCCCACGTCGACCGTCAATATATATGCGCACCCATTAAGCATCGTCGGCGCTCCTTTCGTCTGCCCAGCAGTATATCGCCTACCTAAACCAGTCATCCCAAAATGACTAACTTGCGGCTATACTGGTGCGCGGTCGTTTGCGAGCTCACGCGGCGGCCCTTGGTAACCCGACTTCCCGCGCCGCATCCGTAGCGGCGCTCCCGGGGGAAGCGGATATACGCAAAGGAGTTCTATATGAGCAATCCCTCGAACCGCGCCTCGATGCGCGGTCAACTCACGCTGCGCGGCGTCGTCATCGGCGTTCTCGGTTGCGTAATCATCACGGCAAGCTCGGCCTACACGGCCCTCAAGATGGGCGCGCTCCCCTGGCCGATCATCTTCGCCGCCGTCATTTCGCTGTTCTTCCTGAAACTCATGGGCAACGCCAGCCTCAACGAGGCCAACGTCACCCACACCATCATGTCCGCGGGCGCTATGGTCGCCGGCGGCCTGGCGTTTACCATCCCGGGCGCCTGGATGCTGGGCTATGCCGACCAGATCAGCTGGCTCGACATGTTTATCGTGGCGCTCGCCGGCACCATCTTGGGCCTTCTGGCAACGGCGCTCATCCACCGCCACTTTATCGTGGACGCCGCGCTGGAGTTCCCCACCGGCAACGCCGCAGCTCAGACCCTGCGCGCCACCGAGGCCGGCGGCAAGACCGGCAAGCAGCTCTTTGGCTCCATGGCCATCGCAGGCATCTACAGCGTGCTTCGCGACGCCCTGGGCGTGGTGCCCAGCATGCTGTGCACGCTCAATATCCCCGGCGTGACCTTTGCCATCTACAACTCGCCCATGTTGCTGTCCATTGGCTTTTTGGTGGGCTTCGCCCCCGTGGCCTGCTGGTTTGCCGGCGCGCTGCTGGGCAACTTTGGCATCATCGTGGGCGGCACCGCTGCCGGTCTATTCGACGTTGTGACTGCGCAGGGCATCGTCAAATCGCTCGGCATGGGCCTCATGATGGGCTTTGGCGTCGCCGTCGTCCTCAAGGACATCCTGCCGCAGGTCGCCGGCATCGTCCGTGGCCTCGCCGCCGACAGCTCCACCGACACCGACGAGCAGTCGCTCATCTCGGGCTCCCTTAAGCTCGACGCCGGCATCATCGGCCTGGGCACCGCCGTCATCGCCGTGATCGTCGCTATCGCGCTCGACCTTGGTCCCGTTCCGGCCGTCATCGTCACGCTGTTCACCTTTGTCACCACCATCATGAGCGCGCAGAGCTGCGGCCAGACGGGCATCGACCCCATGGAGATCTTCGGCCTCATCGTCATGCTCATCGTGGCGGCCTTCGCGCAGCTCGCACAGGTCAAGCTGTTCTTTATCGCCGGCATCGTGGCCGTGGCATGCGGCCTTGCAGGCGACGTCATGAACGACTTTAAGGCCGGCGCCGTGCTGGGCACCAACCCGCGCGCACAGTGGGTCGGCCAGGCCATCGGCGGCATCGTGGGCGCCCTGGTCGCCGCCGCCGTCATGGTCGCGCTCGTCACCGCCTATGGTCCGGATGCTTTCGGCCCCGACAAGAGCTTTGTGGCCGCGCAGGCAAGCGTCGTCGCCACCATGGTCTCGGGCATCCCGAGCGTGCCGTGGTTCGCAGGCGGCTTTATCGCCGGCATCGTCATGTACTGGCTCGGCATTCCGGCCATGATGATCGGTCTGGGCGTGTACCTGCCGTTCTACATGTCGCTCACGGCCTTCCTGGGCTCCTGCGTTAAGCTCGCCTACGACAAGTGGGCCGCTCACCGCGACGCCGCCGCCGGTCTTTCGGACGAGGAGAAGGCCGCCAAGGACGCCGCCTTCCAGGAGCAGGGCCTGGTTGTCGCCAGCGGCCTGCTCGGTGGCGAGTCTATCGTCGGCGTTATCCTGGCGTTTGTCTCTGTTGGCCTGAGCCTGCTGGGATAAACCCAACAACAACGTACCCGTACAGAGCGCGGGGTCGGAGACCATCCGGCCCCGCGCTCTTTCTGTATCTGCCGAAACCCTCGGCAGTACTCGTATGTGGCGTGTCTTCCTTTGCCTGCTCGCCTAAGTTCCATGTCAAGATGACCGCCACGGGCGCCACGGTGTAGAGTACATGCTGCGAACACATCCGCGTTCCTGCGGCAATACGAGGTGAACATGGAACTCGATAAACAACAGATCAAGCGGCTGCGCGAGCGTCATCATCGTCGTCACGGTATACGCCCCGCACACAGCGAGGCCATGAAGGACGCAAGCCGCTTTCTAAAGCAGGCATTCAACATTCGCGAGGGACGCGCGCCCTATCACGTGATTCGCAAGCGCTTTGTAAACGGGGCGCGCCTGACTGGCTCGCACTTATGCATCCTGATCATTGCCATGTTGATTGCGAGCATCGGCCTCGATATCGACTCGGATATCGCCATTGTAGGCGCCATGCTCATCTGCCCGCTCATGGGCTCGGTCCTTGCCATGGCATACGGCATCGCCACGCTCGACCGCGAGATTACCGTCGAGGCCATCGCGAGCTTGGCTCTACAGATGGCCTTTTGCCTGGTCACGTCCACGTTGTATTTTAAGCTCTCGCCCCTTGGCACCACCACGGCCGCCATCATCGACAATTCGACACCGACTGTGTGGGACCTTGCCGTCGCACTCGCAGGCGGCTTTGCGGGTGGCCTGGGCAACTCGCGCGACCAGGAACCCGCCACGCTCATCGCCGGCGTGGCCGTGGCGACCGCGCTCATGCCGCCCCTGTGCGCGGCGGGCTATGGCATCGCCATCGCGAGCGGGTCGCTGTTTCTCTCGGCCCTCTACGAGTTTGGCATCAACGTGGTCTTTATCGCACTGGCTGCCGAAGCCGTGCTGCTTCTTTTGCGCGTGCCGCTCAAGCGCGACCTCAACGGCGACGGCATTGTGACCGCCGAGGAAAACGCCGAGGTCGATGAGCTGTCACACAAGGTGCGCCGCCGCATCATCGTGGGCACGGTGATCTTTGCCATCCCCTGCATCGTTATGACGGCGGGGTCTATTGGCTCGGCGCAGGCCGGCGTGCAGGACGGTTACGGCGTCACCGAAACCACGCGCGAGCTTGCCGCGGTGCTGCCGGGCTTTAAGGATTACACCGTTGCCGTCGAGACCTCGGCCACCGAAGACGAGGAGGAGGGCCTTGTCGAGCGCGAGGTTGTCGCCCATGTGACGACAAGCGAGGCGCTTGGGGCACACGACCGCCGTGTAGCCCGCAAGCTCATCGACCTCAATGTGCCCGAGCTCGATCGCGTGGAGTTTGATGTGCAGTAATACGCGACGTGGGATGGATGCGCGCAGCCGCGAGTCACGACTTGGCGCAGACGTGACGCGGGCCACGAGCAAATAGCGGGGCGCGGTCCATGGCCGCGCCCCGCTCGCTGATTTATTGCCGTGAATCAGCTGTCCGTATCGACATCGCCAGACTCCACTGTAAACGCCGGACCGGTACTCACCAGATAAAAACGGGTCACCCTGGTATCTCTAAATAGGTAGAGCAAGCCCTGATCGCGTCGGCGCGAAATATACGCCACGTGGACCGTACCGAATTCTTCGCCGTTTTCATTCTTTAATACCAGAATGTTGGGGTCGTCTATACGCTCGAACTGCCCATCAACGCAGTCGCCGCCTTTGCCGACCAGTTGCCACCGATGGTTATCCTCTTCAAGAAAGGCCAGGGTTTCCCGACTTGTTTCGTCATCACGATAGTAACCATCAATGGCAAAGCCTTCGGAAACGCATTCCTGCATATAGGATGTTTCTCGACTTATGGCGAGTTGCCCTGTAGCGCCCAGAAGCACTGCCAGGCAAACCACTGCAACGGTTATCGAGACAAAACGGCGGCTCATGTCAGCCAGCCCGATACTTGTTTAACGGAGCACGAAACATACTTGGTACCTCCGATATCATGGCGAATGTCACCTACGGCCTGTCGGCAATCATATGTTTCCAACATCAAACCATATGGCAACCACTCGCGAGAGGAGTATCGGCGAACGGTGCCTTTTTGCGTTCTATTGGGCAAACGTCAACGCGCGCTACAGCTCTTGCTCGACCTATTCAGATCTTGTCGCATACTACCGTAGATCCTCAACGCTTCCGCCCCCAAGAGATCATTTTTAGTACGTAAAGAAGCCCTCGCCCGAGCTTTCGCCCAGCTTACCTTCGTCGAGCATTTTCTTGAGGACGGAGGCCATGGCCTTAAAGTTGTAGGGCATCATCATCTTTTTGAGCAGCGGGCTCACCAGACCCGGCACCTTTTGGTACTGCATGACGATGTTGTACGCCGTCTGGATGCCCACCGTGTCGAATACGCGAAACGGGCCCTTGGGAGCGCCGGTACCACGCGTCCATGCGAGGTCGATGCTCTTGGGATCGCTCACGCCCGAGACGTACAAGTCCAGGCCCGAAAGCAGCCATGGCACCAGCATAGAGTTGAGCAGGTAGCCGTTCTTTTCCTTGTTGACGGGAAGCGCCAGCATGCGGATGTCGTTAGCAAAGTCGACGAGTTCGTCAAAATAGCGCTTGTCGGTTTGGCTCTGGGCCATGACCTCGGTCATGTTGTTTTTCCAGATGGAGTTGGCAAAGTGCAGCGACAGGTACTTCTCGGGGCGGCCGGTGTACTTGGCAAAGGTGCTCGGCAGCAGCGTGGAGGAGTTGGTCACGACGACGGTCTTTTGCGGGAGGACCGGGGCGAGCTTCTTGTAGAAGTCAATCTTTGCCTGGGTGTCCTCGGCCATAGATTCGATGACCAGGTCGGCATCGGCCACGGCCTTGGCAAGATCGAGCTCCAACCTGATCGTGGAATAAGCGCGTTCAACGGCGGCGAGTGCCTCCTCTTTGTCGAAGGGCTTGCCGCTATCGGCGATACCGGAGCACCACTCGCCCGTGCCGTCCGCCATGCCCTCGATAGCAGCGATGTACTCCTCGCGCACATGATCGATCTTGGGCTGGGTGCGGCCGATGCTGCCCTCGCTGCGCAGCCAAATCGTCACATCAAAGCCGCAGTAGGCAGCCTGAAAGGCAATCTGGCTTCCCAACACGCCGCCACCGGCAACACAAACAGTCTTGTAGCTCATGGAAACGATCCTCTCTTACGTAATTCCATAGATGTGTATTTATTCAACCGTATGGAGGCTACGAGCCGGGGGCTGGTTCTACAAACGGACGCTTTTACGCGGTGAACGGCTACACCTGTTCATTAACTCTCGATTTTGAGGCCATTTTTTGGCGCTGCTGAACCGCTGTTTTCGGAAGTGCGGGGAAAAATCAGGGTTCGCCGACCAGACCGGCTTTTTTGACAACAAAACCGCAGGTCGCAAGAGTCTAAAACGGCGGTGTGCTCGGGAGGTTCGCGTTTTTCCCCGCACTTCCGAAATTCGAGTCCACAGAAGGCTGCGACAAAACGATTTACGCAACATATGTCCAGTAATAACGGGTGGTAGCCGGTACGGCTACCACCCGTTTGTCTTACATCCGGCTCGAAGTAGGCCAACTACTTCTCGATGCCGCGCCCCAGACGCTCGGCGACCGACGCCACGGCCTCCTCCCTGGCCGGCCCGCAGCTCACGCAGCCGTCATGGGCACGCATCTGGCCGGTGACCTCGTCCATCGCGAGCGGCGCCACCTTCTCGAGCTTAAAGCCCTTACCGGCGCGCATGTTCTCCTTTGCCACGCTGATCATGAGCTTAATGCGGTTGAGCTGGTTGACCTCGGACGCACCGGGGTCGTAGTCCACCGCGACGATGTTGCTCTCGGGATGCTGGCGGCGCAGCTCCTTGATCACGGCCTTGCCCACCACATGGTTAGGCAGGCACGCGAAGGGCTGCGTGCAGATGATGTTGGGCGCACCATGGTCGATGAGGTCGAGCATCTCGGCCGTGAGCAACCAGCCCTCGCCCATGTTGTTGCACACCGAAAGCACCGTGCGGGCCTTGTCCGCCATGGTGCCGATGCGCTCGGGCGCCTCAAAGCGGCGGGACTTTTCGAGCATCTCCTCCACCGGCGTGCGCATCCAGTCCACGAGCTTAATAAGCGCCTGCATACCCGCGCGCGTGGTAGCAGAGCTTCCCAGCTCGTCCTTCTGCAGCTCGGCGTTACTCATGGAGTACAGGAAGAAGTCGAGCAGGCCCGGTACCACGGCCTCGCAGCCCTCGCGCTCGATGACATCGACCACGTGGTTGTTGGCCGTGGGGTGGAACTTGACCAAGATCTCGCCGACCACGCCCACGCGCGGCTTGGCGCCCTCGCCCACGAGCGGCATGGTGTCGAACGCGCGGATGGCCTCGCGGCACAGCTTGGTGTAGTTATGCCTGTTGAACTTGGGCGCGAGCTTGCGGGCGCGCGCCATGTACTCCTCGTAGAGCGCGTTGGCGGCACCGGGCGTGGCCTCGTACGGGCGGCAGCGGTAGAGCATCTGCATCATCACGTCACCAAAGAGCACCGCGTACACGGCCTGCTTAAGCAGCGTCGGCGTAATCTTAAAGCCGGGGTTGTCCTCGCCGAGCGCCACGGCCGAAAGCGAGATCACGGGGATCTCGGGGTGGCCGCTCTCGCGCAGGGCCTTGCGGATGAGCGCGATGTAGTTGGTGGCACGGCAGCCGCCGCCGGTCTGGCTGATGACCACGGCGGTCTTGGACAGGTCGTACCGACCGCTCTCGATGGCCTCCATAATCTGGCCCGTCACCAGAATCGACGGGTAGCAAATGTCATTGTTCACATAGCGCAGGCCAGCCTCGACGGCATCGTGATCGGTCGAGGGCAGCAGCTCCAGGTTATAGCCGGCACCGCGGAATACCTCTTTGACCAGGTCAAAGTGAATCGGCGCCATCTGCGGGCACAGGATGGTGTAGCCCTCGTCGCGCATCTGCTCGGTAAAGGGCACCTTGGGCCATGCAGTCGAGGCGCTCTCACGCTGCGCCTCGAAGGCGTACTTGCGGCTCGCGAACGCGGGGGCATCCGTGGAGGGCGCCACCGGCGCGGCGTCGCCCTGCTCAAAGACCTTGCCCGCGGCCGTGGCCTCGGCCAAGCGCTCGGCCTCCTGGTCCTTGAGCGCTGCCATGAGCGAGCGAATGCGGATGCGCGCGGCGCCCAGGTTGGACACCTCGTCGATCTTGAGCACGGTGTAGATCTTGCCGCTGGCCTCCAGGATCTCCTGCACCTGATCGGTGGTCAGGGCATCGAGACCGCAGCCGAAGGAATTGAGCTGGATCAGGTCCAGGTCGTTGCGCATCGTCACAAAACGGGCCACGGCGTACAGGCGGCTGTGGTACATCCACTGGTCGACGACGCGAATCGGACGCTCGGGCTTCACGAGATGCGCAAGCGAATCCTCGGTAAAGACTGCGAAGCCAAAGCTCGAGATAAGCTCGGGCAGGGCGTGGTTGATCTCGGGGTCGTTGTGGTAAGGGCGACCGGCGAGCACAATGCCGTGTCCGCCGTGGTCCTCAACCCACTTAAGAGCCTCCTCACCCATGGTCTGGATGTCCTCGTGGAAACGCGCATCGGCCTCAAAGGCAGCGTTGACGGCGGCATCGACCTCGGAGCGCGTGATCTTGGGACCGCGCACGCGACCGCGACCGGCCTGCGCATCGGCCACACGGTCGACGGCGAGCACCTGGTACAGGCGGCGCTTGAGCTCGGTCTTGTCGTGATAGGGCACAAACGGGTACAGGAACTCGATGTTCTGCTCGCGAATCTCGTCGATATTGAGCGCCAACGCCGTGGGATAGCTCATGACGATGGGGCAGTTATAGCAGTTGCCAGCCGTCGGGTCCTCCTTGCGCTCCCAGCGCACGCACGGCATCCAAATGAAGTCGACATCGCGGTCGATAAGGTTCATCACGTGGCCGTGACTCATCTTGGCCGGATAGCACACGCTCTCGGACGGCATGGACTCGATACCCGCCTGATAGGTCTTTTTGCTCGACTGGTCGGACAGCTGCACGCTAAAGCCCAGGCGCGTAAAGAACGCGTGCCAGAAGGGGTAGTTCTCGTACATGTTGAGCGCGCGGGGGATGCCGACGGTGCCGCGCGGGGCCTCGTCGGGGCTCAGCACCTCACGGCCAAAGAGCAGCTCGTTTTTCTTTTTGAAAAGGTTGGGGGCCTCGGTCTTCTGCTTTTTGTGGCCGGCGCCCTTCTCGCAGCGGTTGCCGGTAATGAAGCGCCTGCCGCCGCCAAAGTCGTTGACGGTGAGCTGGCAGTTGTTGGAGCAGCGGCCGCAGCGGACATGCTTTTGCGTCACAGTGAGGTGCGCGATGTCTTCGGCCGAAAGGATGGTCGAGGTGCCATCGGCGCCGGCGCGATCGCGGGCGAGCAGGGCCGCACCATAGGCGCCCATGCATCCGGCGATGTCGGGGCGCACGGCGTGCACGCCGGTGAGCTGCTCAAATGCACGCAGCGTGGCGTCGGACATAAAGGTGCCGCCCTGGACGATCACCTGGCTGCCGATCTCCTTGGGGTCGCGCAGCTTAATGACCTTGAACAGGGCATTCTTGATGACGGAATAGGACAGACCGGCCGCGATGTCGCCCACCGTGGCGCCTTCCTTTTGCGCCTGCTTAACGCGCGAGTTCATAAAGACCGTGCAGCGGCTGCCCAAATCGACGGGGGCCTTAGCATGGATGGCGGCATCGGCGAACGCGCGCACGTCCATGTTCATAGACACGGCGAAGCTCTCGATAAAGCTGCCACAGCCCGACGAGCAGGCCTCGTTGAGCATGATGTGCTCGATGACGCCGTCCTTCACGCGCAGGCACTTCATGTCCTGGCCGCCAATGTCCAGGATAAACTCGACGCCGGGCAGGAATGCCTTGGCACCGCGCAGGTGCGCAACGGTCTCGATTTCGCCCGAGTCGGCCTTGAGGGCCTCGATAAGCAGCGCCTCGCCATAACCGGTGGTGGTCACATGGCCGATGGTGCAGCCGGCGGGGATGTGGTTGTAGAAATCGGCCATGATGACCTTGGCCGTGCCCAGGATGTCGCCGTTGTTGTTGCCGTACCAAGTGTGCAACAGCTGGCCGTCCTCGCCCACGAGCGCGGCCTTCATGGTGGTGGAGCCGGCGTCGATGCCGATGAACACGCGGCCGGTGTAGCCTTCGAGTTTGCCCTTGGGGACGACTTCCTGGTCGTGGCGGGTTTTGAACTCGGCAAAATCCTCGTCGGTGGCAAAGAGCGGGTCCAGGCGCTCGACCTCAGCACCCTGTGTGTCACCCAGGGCATCGATGGCCTCGATGAGCTGCGGGAACGTGCTGAGCTTATTGGACTCGTGCGCCATGGCGGCACCGCTCGCCACAAACAGGTGAGCGTTTTGGGGCACGATACGGTGCTCCTCGTCCAGGTTGAGCGTGAGGTAGAAGCGGTGGCGCAGCTCGGAGAGATACTGTAGCGGGCCGCCCAAGAAGGCGACGTTGCCGCGGATGGGACGGCCGCACGCCAGGCCCGAGATGGTCTGGGTCACGACGGCCTGGAAGATGGAAGCGGCGACGTCCTCGGGGCGGGCACCCTCGTTGAGCAGCGGCTGCACGTCGGTCTTGGCAAAGACACCGCAGCGGCTGGCGATGGGATAGATGGTGGTGGCGTTGGCCGCGAGCTCGTTGAGGCCGCTCGCGTCGGTGTGCAGCAGGGTTGCCATCTGGTCGATGAAGGCGCCCGTACCGCCGGCGCAGGTGCCGTTCATGCGCTGCTCGATGCCGTTGTCAAAGTAGATGATCTTGGCGTCCTCGCCGCCCAGCTCGATGGCGACATCGGTGGCCGGAATGAGGGTCTCGACGGCGCGCTTGCTGGCGATGACCTCCTGGACAAACTCCAGGTCGAGCCACTGGGACAGCAGCAAGCCGCCCGATCCGGTAATGGCGCAGGTCATCTGGGCCGTCGGCAGCACGGTCGCAGCACCCTCGAACAAGTCGCGGGCGCAGGCGCGGACGTCGGTGTGATGGCGCTGGTACTTGGCGTAGACGATCTGGTTGTCGTCGTTGAGCACGGCGAGCTTGACGGTAGTGGAGCCCACGTCGATGCCCAGGTGCAGGTTGCCGTGGGCGTTGTCGGGGTTGAAGATCGCGCCTTCGGGGGCCTGGGCGGCGGCTACGGGCTCGGCGGCGGTGGGCGTGGCTGCGTCGGCGGCAAGCGTCTCTCCCGCCGCATTCTTGGCCTCGGCAACAGCCTCGGCAACCTTCTCGGCAGCAGCGGTCGCGGCCTTCTGCGCGGCGTCCACCACGGCGGGCGCGGCCTCGCGTGCGGCAGCGACCATGCGGTCCTTAATGCCCTCGACGAGTTTGCTCATTGTCTCTCCTCTTAGTTGTTGGACTCGACGGTTGCGGCGGTGTCGCCCGCGTCCTCGAGCTGCAGATTCAATAGCTTCATGCCGTATTCCGGCACGTTGATATCGATGGGTTGGCCATACAGGTCGCCGGGGCGCACAAAGGCGATAACCGTCATGATGCGCGCCATGGTCTCGGGCGATTCGGAAAGGTCACGCTCAAACCAGCGCTGAATCATGCCGACCTCGGCACTCACGACGTAGGTGACGTAGTAGTCAAAGAACGTGCCCAGCGCCAGGCCCAAAATGCCCGTCTGCGCACGCGGCGCCACGGCCTCACGTGCGGTGTCGATAATCCTTTTAATGAAGGCCTGGTCGCCGCCCGGACCCAGCAGCGCACCGATTAAGTCGCGGTTGGCCGCAAGATAACGCAGCAGCTCAACCGAACCGGGCGCCGGCTCGAGCTCGTCAATGTTACGGTAAAGATCGGGCAGCTGAGCTGCGGTGATGAGCTCAATGCGCTCACGGATCTCGGCCAGCAAGCCGTCCTCGATTTGATTGATAAAGTCGGGGATATCGCGGTAGTGCGAATAGAACGTGCGGCGCGTAAGGCCGGCACGCTCGGTGAGCGACGCGACATTAATGCGCGAAAGGTCGCCGCTTTCGGCAAGCTCGCTGGCAAGCGCCTGGCGAAGGGCACGCTGCGAGCGAAGGGACCGGCGATCGCATTTCTCAAGCTGGGACAAGCGTCCTCCTTGTTACTCAACCTGTGCGCTATTGCACAGTGCGAGTATTATTGCACACCGTGTGCATCAACACGTAAAGGCAATATTTGGGATGTGACAGAGGAGCAGTTTCTTTGTCACGTTCAGCGACCGCCTGGGTCGTGTCGATTGTGCCTGGCTTTTGGAGCGGCATTACCGATTGTCCAAAATGTCATTCATGGGTAGAATAGTGTCGACGGCAGCCCAAGTTGTAGCTGGCTGGGCAGCGCCGTTGCTTGTTTTAGGGGGTCAACGCCTTAACGGCGGCGACCCCTCTTACGTTGCTTCGAACGTTGCTTGAGTGCCTCGGAAAGTCCGATGAGCGTCGTGAGGAGCGAGACCAAGGCGGTCAGGAGCCTCACAAAATCAATCAAATCGGTCATGGGCATCACCTCCCATCAAATGGAGGGCGCTGCCCGGCACATGGAACTGCCGCCAACGATACCGATTCTAACAGAGCTTGCTCATATATACGAATATGTGTTCGTACTCCAAGGGATCATGGCTCAGTGTGACAAAGGGACAGTCCCTTTGTCACATTATTCGATGACAGTGTGAGAGTTCTGCTTGCGCATGGTGGCGAGCATGTGTTTGGGAACGGCGTGGACCATGCAGCTGCCGATAGTTGCGCTCGCGGCGGCTTTAGCTGCATCGCTAGCGTTTTTGGTCGCGTAGCTGTGGCGGAAACGCTTGAGCATGGCGATGTCGTTTCCGCCGTCGCCATAAACCGCAACCTCGTCCTCGGCAATGCCGTAGTAGCCCGCCAGCCAGGCCACACTCTCGCCCTTGTTGCATGCCACGTCCGTGATCTCGAACATCACCGGATCGAACGGCGCGTTGACCACGCGGTCCGAACGCTCGGCAAGATACGCCTTAAGGTCGCGCTCCAACTCGGGCGAGATCACGCGACAATTGATCTTGCATACATCGTGACGCAAGATATCGCCGATCGACTGATCGAAATACTGTTCCTCGTGGTACCCGCCACGCGCACGCATACCGCGCATCACGATGCGCTTGATAGGACTGTCCCTTTTAAAGCCCGCCTGGTGCATCTCGAACGAGCCGCTCGAGAACATGCCATCGGGCGTGGAGCAATCAAAGCAAATGTCCGGAAACTCCTTGAGCAGCTCCTCGGTAATCTGCGGATCGATAGTCCAGGTCTTGAGCACCTCTCCATGGCTGTCGCGCACGATGGAGCCGTTAGAGCAGCAGGCGTCAAGCGCCAGCCCCGTAAAGCCATGTTCGCCGATCGGCAGCGTCGAGCGTCCGGTCGCGGGAACCACGTGCAGGCCAACCTCAGTCAGCTCGCGAATGGCACGGCGGATGGTCCCATCCGCCTCATGCAGGGCGTTAAGCAGCGTTCCGTCTAGGTCACTTGCGAACATCTTGATCATGGGCATGCCTCTCCTTCGTCTGCACGATATTGTAGACGAAGGAGAGGCATGCCCAAACAATGCCGTCCCGGCGCGGCGGGCCACTGCCTCCGCAAATTCACGGTGCCCCAGCGCGTTAAGACAATCGCCACAAGCAGCTTTTCAGCCGATAAAACAGCGCCGTCGTCAACGTCAGCACCGCCAGCATGCCTGCGAATACAATCACCGGTGTCCATCGATCATATGCAACCCCGTACGTCAATTGGCCGATAGGTGTTGCGCAGGAAAGGACCATGTAAACGACCGAAAGCACTTTTCCGCAGAGCTCAGTCGGCGCTGCCCGCTGAACAAACGCGGTGATTTCAACCGACGCAATGCTTGCCCACACCATGATCCATGCCGAACCAACCGCAAACACGGTGAACACGCATACATCTGCGCCGAACAGTAGCGTAACAATAATCGGTACGACTCCAAAACAGATCATCGCAACATATCGACATATGCCATTGAGAGAAAAGCGATGCGGCCAAATGCCGACCAAGCCACTACCGGCAAGACCACCCAAGCCCAGAGCAACCTCAACTATCCCAACGCAGGACGATTGCATGCCGAAATGCTTTGTAACAATAATGGGAGCGCCAATCGTTAGCCCAACCAACGCAAGGTTCAAAACGGCCGCAAGCAAAATCACAGCGGCCAATGATGCATTTTGCAACAGATACCGAATCGACTCCCGAAAATCGTTTCGGCATGTCGTGCGAGTCGCGCCGTCTCCCATTGTTTCAGATGAGGCATTTTGCTTGAGTGCGACCCCAAACAAGAGAGCTGACATCGCAAACGCCACCGACGCGGTTGTGCAAAGAGTATCGATGCCAAAGCACCCATAGACTGCCGTCCCGACCGCAGGGCCCAAGATATTGCTCACCATGGTCATCTGCGAAACCAATGCAGTGGCCCGCTCAACCTTCTCTTCACCCGCCATACGCACCGTCTCAATTTGGAGCATTGGCTTTAGCAGCGATTGAACACCATATTGAACACAAAGTATCGCTACTACGACGACCGCGAGAGGCAACGAGCGCTTCATGGGGATAGACAACAGCGATGTAGTCATCAGAGCAATACCGAGGGCCACGAGGATCTCGCGATGTCTTCCCCTATCCGCCAAGATTCCGCCAACCGGAGTTGCGAGTACGCCGGGTATGAACGCCGTCGCCACGACGACGCCATATAACGTTGACGATCCACTGCAATCGAACAAGTAAAGTGGATACGCAAAGCACAGCGCCGACAGCATCGAATACGTGCACAGCTGCGCAACCAGAAGTTCCGCGAGCCTGATTGACCGCACTGTTTTTGATTTCAACGAGACGCCGACGTCTCTCAGCCCAGCCATAAGTCCGCCCCCTATACATACCGTTAGTATGTAATTATTGACTTGAAAAGGGCAACCGAAGCTGCCCTCTCAAATCAATTACATACCGTCAGTATCTATATTACCACCCGGCACTGTTCCATACGTCCCAAATCCGAGCCGTTGTCTGGAGCACTTCCTCGCCCAAATCGAGTCCCACCGCGGCAGCCATCTGCGCCAAACATTGAGCGCGAGAGAGCATTCGATCCTTGGTCTCAAGCGGACGGAACAGCGGCAGCAGCCAAAGATTCGCCAACAACGATACGGCCTCAGCCGCTTCGCGCGGGCATTCGCACGCAATGGAGCCGTCGGCGATGCCCTCCTCGATCACTGGCAAGAGACAGCCATCGGTAGACTCGCCAAACGAACCCTGGTACTGCATCGCCAGAAGACGCGAGCTTTTTACCGGATCTGCTGCAGGACGCATACGTGCCCATAGCTCAATTTGCGGAACTACGGACTCGGGCGCGTACAGTCGCTTGAGCTTTTGGGCTCCGGTCATATTACCGACGCCAAGCATCGAGCGGCGGTGCTCAACAATCGGAGTCATCGCCCGATCAAAAGCGGCGTTAAAAATCTCTTCTTTGCTCTTGAAGTGATGATAGACAGCGCCCTTGGTCATGCCATCGAGACGGTCAACGATATCTTGAATGCTCGTCCCCTCATAACCCTGTGCGCAGAATAGCTCCAGTGCCGCGTCGAGAATCTTCGCGACCGTCTCCTCGGGATATTTATTGCGACCCATAATCCGCCCATCCGCAACGCAAGTCTTGTGCCTCATTGCAGCATTTTAACGTTGCGGATGGTAGGCGGTCGATTCTACACCGCGGCGGGGCCGTGTTCGCCGGTGCGTATGCGGATGACTTCTTCGACCGGCTCGACCCAAATCTTGCCATCTCCAACGGCACCGGTGCGTGCGGCGTTACAGATGATGTCGACAATGCCATCGACATGTTCATCAGCGCAAATGAGCGTGAACTGCACCTTAGGGATCGTGTTGACAAGCAGCTCGTTGCCGCGCACGTATTCCTTCCAGCCATGCTGCGCGCCGCAGCCCTGCACTTGATTGATAGTCATACCACGAACATTGGCAGCAAACAGCGCGTCTTTAAGAACCTCAAGCTTCTCGGCACGAACAATCGCCGTAATCTTCTTCATAGTGAATTCCTCTCTTCAATAAAAGAAATTGATTTACCTTCACATGGCACGGGTTTTCCAGGTGCCCGAGATTGTCCCGAAAGAGGAGCGCCGCGTACTTCGGTACGCATGCGACGGTTTGAGGGGCAAGGTCGGGTGCCTGAGAAAGCCGTGCTGCTAATCGAGTCCCGAGAAGGAGGGGTATGCGCTCTCGCCGTGTTGACTCGCATCCAGGCCCAGCGCCTCGTCGGCCTCGTCCACGCGCAGGCTGCCGTGGAACAGCGCCTTGACTACCGCGGCGATGACCAAATCGAGCACCAGTACAATAGCGACCGTCACCACAATGCCCAAAATCTGCGAGATGAGCAGTGACACGTCGCCCGTGTAGAACAGGCCGCCCTTGCCGGTCCACGAGAGCTCCGGCACGCAGAACAGGCCCGTGAGCACGCCGCCCAAGATACCGCCGATACCGTGGCAACCGAACGCGTCGAGCGCATCGTCGTAGCCAAACTTGGTCTTGAGATGACTGATAGCCAAGTAGCAGACGGGCGAGACGATTAGGCCCATGACCAGCGCCGCCCACGGCTCGACAAAGCCCGCGCCCGGCGTGACCACCACGAGGCCCGCGACCAGACCGGTGCTGGCGCCCACCAGCGTGGGGCGACCGGTGCGCACGCGCTCGACGACAAGCCACGAGACCATACCCGCCGCGCTGGCCGTCACGGTGTTAAGGATGGCAAGCGCCGCCACGGCGTCGGCCTTAAACTCACTGCCGCCGTTAAAGCCAAACCAGCCAAACCAAAGCAGGCCGGCGCCCAGCGCCACAAACGGCACGTTATGCGGGCGATAGCTCACCATGCCAAAACCGCGACGGCGACCGAGCATTAAGCAGAGGATCAGGCCGGTAAGACCAGACGAAATGTGCACCACGTCGCCGCCGGCAAAGTCGAGCGCGCCGATGATGTTGCCGATAAAAGAGCCATCGCCGCCCCAGACCATGTGGGCGAGTGGCGCATAGACCACGAGCAGCCAAATACCCAGGAAAGCCGTCATGGCGCCAAACTTAACGCGACCGGCTAGGCTGCCCGTCACGATAGCGGCCGTGATCATGGCAAACGCCATCTGGAAGGCGATGTTGATGATCTGGGGGTAGACGGCGCCGTCCGCGGCACTGCCCTCGGCCGCCTGCAGCACCTGGTTGAGCACCGGCAGGCACAGCAGCTGGTCAAGGCCTCCAATAAACGGACTCGAGCCGTCGCCGCCGTAGGCCAGCGACCAGCCGGCAACAATCCACAGCACACCGACCAGGCCAATGGCGCCAAAGCACATGAGCATGGTGTTGATGACATTTTTGCGCCTGGACAGGCCGCCATAGAAAAACGCCAGACCCGGTGTCATTAAAAACACGAGCATAGTGCAGATGAGCATAAACGTTGTCGATCCCGTATCGTACATTCGCTCCCCCTTGGTCGCATGGACGTTGTCGGCGCCCATAATGCGGCCGAGGAACAACTGGTGTAGACCAGATACGGCGTTGTTAAACGCTGCGTTGTCGAATGGAAACGGTGCCGCAATCTTGGAAACGACGCGGCAACGGACGCGAAACGAACGGGAAATACGCGAGCAAGGAAGCCGTGAGCGCGCCCGTCCCAGCTAGCGCCGGAACAGCTCGCGAGCTCGGTCGCGAAGGTCGGTGGCTCGGATGACGCCCTCGTAGCGGTTGATGCGCAAGCGCGGGAAGGCATTGAAGAAGCGCAGGTCGCGTCGGCTGAGCGACACGCTTGGCACCGGACGGCTCATGCGCTTGCCGGCAAGGCGACGACTGAGCGACGGACGCGGCATGCTCGGCGCGGCATCGGCCACGCGGCGGGCGGCAAGCGCCAGGCCGCGAGCACCATCCGCGATAAACGTCGGCATCGAAGCCTTATCGCGCAAGGCATCGAGCGCGGCGTCACCCAGCTCGGCCAGCCACGCGTTAACGGCACGGCTGCGGATGTGCGTCTGTGCCACCGAGTCAATCGTCGATTCGGGAATGCGTTCGAGCATTGAATCCGAGGCATCGGCAAGCGACTCGTTGATGCGGTCGGCAAGGTCGGCGCGCACACGCTCCAGCTGATCGGACAGGCGACGCCAGCTGGCCAAAGAGCACACCGCGTCGACCATCATCGCGACCGCGACGATAAAGGCGGACAGCCGCACAATCAGCGCCGGCAGATGGCCAAGCAACCCCAGCAATGCCGGCTCCACTAAACGGCAAATGCACAGCGCACCCAAGCCAAACGCGCAGGCCCAGTACAGACAGATGCGCCCGTGCAGGTTAAACGGCAGATGCGAATAGTCCCAAAAGCGAGCGCCCGTTGTTTTTTCCAACAGCACACCAACACTGTATTCAATCACGCTGCATACGAGCGCTGCAGCGACAAACTGGCTCGAGGCATCCGGAATCCCACGCAGCAACAGCCAGCAGGCTATACCGCCCGCACCATAGATAGGACAACACGGCCCCAGCAAAAAGCCACTGTTGGCAAATCGTCCGTAGTTGAGCATGGCGCAGACTGTCGACTCCCACACCCAGCCGCAAAAACCGTAGAAGGCAAACGAGAGCACCAGCGCCGAAAGCGGACAGGCGGCAAGCGTCGCGCCGTCAAATGCCATGTCGATCGCGGTTTCCACCGTCTACCCTCTCCTCTTCTCGCTCGAATCTTTGCTCGAACCGTCACTCGTGCCCTCGTTCAAATCGTTCGCGCCGCCTTTGCGCGGCAGACGGCCGGCGATCGTCTCGCGCAGAGCGCACCATTTATCCGCCAGGCACACAATCCATGCCTCACGACACGTCGGCGGCACCGGCACCAGCGGAAACATATGCCGCACGATAATGTTCCGTTCGCGCGACGTCAGCTCAAAATCTTCCTCGGCACGCGCCAGGGCAAAAAATGGATGCCGAAATCCGTGCAGTCGATGGCTCGGATCAGGATCGTGCCAATCGTAGAGAAAATAGTCGTGCAGCAGGGCTCCGCGCAGCAGCGAGGCGCGGTCGACCGAAATACCAACACGGTCAAGACGCTCGGCAAAGGACAGGCTTGCCCGCGCGACCGAGGTCACATGCGCATACACCGTCACGTCACCATGCTGGATAAACTCGCGCGTCAGGCCCAAGCGGCCCGCCTGTGCCAGTTGACGGGCAGCATGGTCTACTTCGCGCGCGATTTTCTCGGCACGAACGACATCAGACATGCTGTCTCCTTCCAGCGACTCACGGCGACAAGCTACGGCCTGTGCACAATCGATAAAAACATCATGGAACACATCAGTATGGCATCGGACAAAACGTTTTGCCCCACCAGTTGGCGAATTACCGCGCCGCCGTCACATATCAAACGCCAAAATGTGCGAGACTGTCTTGTGCAATTGTGCCGGCCGAGGGAGTGCCGGCGCACGATTCGCATGGAGTAACCCACAACGATGCTGCTTACGCAAACGACAACGCCCGAGGACGTCAAGGCTCTTAATCGCGCCGAGCTCCCGCAGCTCTGCGACGAGATTCGCCACGCCATCCTCGAAAGCTCCGCCACCGTCGGCGGGCACGTTGCCCCCAACCTGGGCGTCGTTGAGCTCACGGTCGCGCTCCACCGCGTGTTTAACTCCCCCACCGACAAAATTGTCTTTGACGTGTCGCACCAGACCTACGCACACAAAGCGCTGACCGGGCGCGCGTACACCTATATCGATCCGGAGCGTTATGGTGAGGCTTCTGGCTTTGCCAATCCTGACGAGTCCGAGCACGACCTGTTCGCCATGGGTCACACCTCGACCTCGGTGAGCTTGGGCTGCGGCCTTGCCCACGCGCGCGACCTGGCGGGTGACACGTATAACGTCATTACTGTTATTGGCGACGGCTCGCTTTCGGGCGGTCTGGCGTTTGAGGGCTTTAACAATGCCGCCGATCTCGACAGCAACCTGATCATCATCGTCAACGATAACGACCAGTCCATTGCCGAGAACCATGGCGGCCTGTATCGCAATCTGGCCGAGCTGCGCGCCAGCAACGGCGCCTGTGAGCGCAACGTTTTCCGCGCGATGGGGCTCGACTACCGCTATCTGGACGCCGGTAACGATGTGTTGGCCTTGGTCGACGCGCTGCAGGAACTGCGCGATATCGATCATCCCATCGTACTGCACGTCTCCACCGCCAAGGGCAAGGGCTTTGAGCCAGCCCAGAGCGACCCCGAGCGCTGGCACCACGTGGGTCCGTTTGACATGGCGACTGGGCGCAAGCTCTGCCCGGGCCATCCGAGCGAGCCTGCGCCGCGCACCTATGCCGACATTACGGGCGAGGCGCTCAGCGCCGCCATCGAGCGCGATCCGCAGGTTGTGGGCATCACGGCCGCCACGCCCTACATCATGGGCTTTACACCCGAGCTTCGGGCTGCCGCCGGCAAACAGTTCGTCGATGTGGGCATTGCCGAGGAGCACGCCGTGACCTTTGCCACCGCGCTTGCGCGCTCGGGCGCCAAGCCAGTCTTTGGTGTGTACGGCACGTTTTTGCAGCGTGCCTACGACGAGCTGTGGCACGACCTGTGTCTCAACGATGCCCCGGCGACGATCCTGGTGTTTGGCGCATCAATCTTTGGCACCACATCCGAGACGCACCTCTCGTTCTTCGATATTTCCATGCTGGGCGCTCTTCCCAACATGCGCTACCTGGCGCCTTCCTGCATGGAGGAATATCTGTCCATGCTGAGCTGGTCGCTCGACCACCGCGAGCATCCCGTGGCGATTCGCGTGCCGGGCATTGGCTTGGTAAGCCGCCCCGATCTGGCGCCCGCCGAGGACGCCGATTACGGTTTCGCGCACTACAACGTGGTGCGCCAGGGCCGCGACGTGGCCGTGCTCGCGCTCGGCGATTTCTTTGAGCTGGGCGAACGCGTGGCAAACCGCCTAGCCGCCGAGTACGGCATCGAGGCCACGCTCGTCAACCCGCGCTTTGCAACCGAGCTTGACCGTGAGTTCCTCGACAGCCTTGCCGCCGAGCATCGCGTTGTCGTCACCCTCGAGGACGGCATCTTGGACGGTGGCTGGGGCGAGCGCGTGGCATGTTATCTGGCCTGCACGCCGCTGCGCACGCGCACCTTTGGCATCGCCAAGGGCTTCCCCGACCGCTACGACCCCAACGAACTGCTTGCGCGGAACGGCATGACGGTCGAGAACATGGCCGCCGAAGCCGTAAGGCTACTGAACGAGTAAAAAACCTCCGCAAGGGAAGCACCCCTGCGGAGGTTTTTATTTTCGCGACGCGATTATCTCAATCTGTAACATCTAGGGCCCGAATTCCCGTCTAACTGTTACAGATCGAGATAAGACGTCTTAGTCCCAAACCTTTGTCTCAATCTGTAACAGTTACTCGGCAAAAACGGCTGCAGATGTTACAGATCGAGACAAAGCAGCAAGGCATGCCACTGCATCGGCCAGAACCACCACAAAGGTGCCTGTCCCCTTTGTGGTGGTTTTAAATCATGGTCGGAGCGAAAAACGAATAACCGTTCATACGCGATCTCCTTACTTATATATGCATATGCGTCGCATTGCCGCCATTATAGCGACCGCTTCGAGCGATCATGCCGTCTGCAAAGCGCTATCTCAGCTGTAATAACTGACGTTTGCCCAGATAAAACCTGCCAAAATAAACCTGTCCCTTTTTGGTAGGTAGAATTACCCATAAGGCAAGTATGTTTCTGAGTTATTTCGTGTTGACCCATTTGAGCGGGATAGGGTATAACTCTACTCAACCGCTAGGGATTTTATTGAGAAAGGTGTTCTACTATGAGCAAGAACCTCTCCCAGCAGGTCGTTCTCGACCGCCGCGGCTTCGTTGCCGCCACCTTCGCAACCGTCGCCGGCCTTGGTCTTGCCGGCTGCTCCGACACCAGCGCCGAGGCTGACAAGGGTTCCGCCGCCGGCTCCTCCAAGAGCTCCGAGGATACCGAAGTTTCCACCACGCTCGACGCCAAGGCATTCGACAAGCTCGTCGACAACGGCCCCAAGGCCGATGACGATGCCATCGCCGCCAGCACCTGGGCCACGGCCGTCAAGGACGCCGGCGTCTTTAAGATCGGTGGCGTTCAGACCTCCACGCTCTTCTCCCTCCTCAACGAGAAAGACGGTCAGACCCGCGGCTTCGACGCCGGTATCGCACAGCTCCTGTCCAACTACATTCTGGGCGAGAACAAGGTCGAGATCACCCAGGTGACCTCGGACACGCGCGAGTCCGTCCTGCAGAATGGCCAGGTCGACGCCGTCTTTGCCACCTACACCATCACTGACGAGCGCAAGAAGCTCGTCTCTTTCGCCGGCCCCTACTACTACACCCAGCAGGCCATCCTGGTGCTCGCCGATAACGACGACATCAAGAGCGTCGACGACCTGGCCGACAAGAACGTCGCCGTCCAGTCCGGCTCCAACGGCCCCGCCATCCTGGAGGAGTTCGCTCCCAAGGCCAGCCAGCAGGAGTTCAAGACCGACGAGGAGGCCCGCCAGGCACTCCAGCAGGGCCGCGTTGACGCCTACGTCATCGATAACAACATGCAGCAGAGCGCCCTGGTCCGCGAGCCCGGTAAGTACAAGATCGCCGGCAAGCCCTTCGGCAGCAAGGAGCCCTATGGTATCGGTCTGCCGCTCGATTCCGACGGCGTCACCTTCGTTAACGACTTCCTTAAGAAGATCGAGGACGACGGCACCTGGACTGAGCTGTGGCAGATCTGCATCGGTGACCGTACGGGCGACACCAATGTTCCCGAGCTGCCCGAGATCGGCGCCTAGGCAGCGAGCCTGGTAACGGCCGCAACGAAACCATATGGAAACGCATGATGCGCTTTATTGCGGTAAACTGTTTCCTCACTGAGTTGTCGGGGCTTCCGTACACACGGGAGCCCCTTTCCTTACCGGCGGGAGGTCCGCATGAGTCTCTCCGAACTCTGGTCGCTCTATGGCCAGAACTATATCGACGCGCTGCTAGCAACCTGGGGCATGACGCTTGAGTCGTTTGCCATCGCCATGGTGCTGGCCGTCGCCGTCACCGTGATGCGCGTGTCGCCGCTCAAGCCGCTGCGCGTCTTTGGCGACCTGTATGTCCAGGTCTTCCGTAACATCCCCGGCATCGCGCTGCTCATTATCGTCGTCTACGCGCTGCCGCCGCTCAAGGTCGTCCTGCCCTACCGCACCTGCGTCATCGTCGCCACAGTGCTCTTGGGTTCTGCCTTTGGCTCCGAGAACTTTATGAGCGGCATCAACACCGTCGGTGTCGGCCAGGTGGAAGCCGCCCGCTCGCTGGGCATGAGCTTCAGCCGTATCCTCGCCAAGATCGTGATTCCGCAGGCGCTGCGCTCGAGCGTGCTGCCCATGACCAACCTCTTTATCGCCGTCATGCTCACCACCGCGCTCGGCAGTCAGGTGCCGCTTAAACCGCAGGAGCTCACCGGCGTGGTGAGCTACATCAACACGCGCTCGCTCGGCGGCGTCGCCGCGTTCTTTATCTCGGCGCTCGGCTACCTGGGCACGGCCTTTGTGGTGAGCCACATTGGCAACTATATCGATAAGAAGGTGAGGATCCTCCGATGAGCAAGCACTCCACCTCCGCGCTCACCATGCGCGATGCGCTCTACGAGGCTCCCGGCCCCAAGATGCGCGCCAAGATTCGCGTCGGCACCGCCATCTCACTTGTTGCCGTGGCCGCGCTCATCGCTCTGGTACTGCAGCGCTTTTATGTGACCGGCCAGCTTTCGGTCCATTACTGGTACTTCTTTACGCACCTCACCACCTGGAAGTTTTTGCTTGCCGGCTTTGAGGGCACCGTTAAGGTCGCGCTCACCGCCGGCGCCATCGCGCTGGTGCTCGGCCTTGCCCTTATGCTCGGTCGCACCAGCGACATTAAGCCGCTGCAGCTGGTCTGCCGCGTGCTCACCGATTTCTTCCGCGGCGTGCCGAGCCTGCTGTTCATCTACTTCTTCTTTTTGGTGCTGCCCCAGTACAAGATCGCGCTGCCGTCGTTTTGGATGCTTACGCTTCCCGTCGCGCTCGCTGCAGCCGGCGTGCTTGCCGAGATCTTCCGCGCCGGCGTAAACGCCGTGCCGCGCGGCCAGGTCGAGGCCGCCCAGGCGCTCGGTCTCTCCAAGGCTAAAATCACCTTTAAAATCGTGCTGCCGCAGGCTATTCGATTTATTATTCCGTCGTTGATTTCGCAGCTTGTAGTCGTCGTCAAAGACACCACCGTCGCCTACGTGGTGAGCTACCCCGACCTTATGCAAAACGCCCGCGTGCTCATTACCAACTACGACGCCCTCGTGTCGGTCTACCTGGTGATCGCGGTCATCTATATCCTCATCAACGTCGCAATCAACAAGGCCGCTGTCTACGTTTCGCACAAGACCGGCGCGACCATCATTCGCTAACGATTTACCATTTCGAGTCATAAGGAGCCGAGCACCATGGCACAGAGCACTTCTTCTACCGGTAATCAGCCGCTGATCGAGCTCAAGCACGTCGATAAGCACTATGGCGATCTGCACGTCCTCAACGACATCAATCTCTCGGTCGACCGCGGCGAAGTCGTCGTCGTGATCGGCCCCTCGGGCTCGGGCAAGTCGACCATGTGCCGAACCATCAACCGCCTGGAAACCATCGACTCGGGAGAGATCCTCATCGAGGGCGAGCCTCTGCCGCAGGAAGGCAAGGATCTTGCCCGCATGCGCGCCGAGCTGGGCATGGTGTTTCAGCAGTTCAACCTGTTCGCGCATATGACGGTGCTGCAGAACGTCATGCTGGGGCCGGTCGACGTGCTGGGCGTGTCCAAGGAGGAAGCTCGTGAGCGCGCCATGGACCTGCTGAGCCGCGTGGGCGTTGCCGAACAGGCCGACAAGGTGCCCGCTCAGCTCTCGGGCGGCCAGCAGCAGCGCGTGGCCATTGCCCGCTCGCTCGCCATGCAGCCCAAGGCCATGCTCTTCGACGAGCCCACGAGTGCCCTTGACCCCGAGATGATCAACGAGGTGCTCGAGGTCATGGTCCGCCTGGCCCAGCAGGGCATGACGATGATCGTCATTACGCACGAGATGAACTTCGCCCGCCGCGTTGCCGACCGCGTCGTGTTTATGGCCGACGGCCGGATCGTGGAAACCGGCACGCCCGACGAGTTCTTCGACCATCCCCAGACCAAGCGCGCCCAAGACTTCCTCAACTCCATCAAGGGCCACTAGCCCAATTGCCATATCCGCTCGCCATGACCATCCAAACTCGAAAGCAACACCTATGATCGGAACTCGCACTTCATCGTCATACACCCCGCACGTCAACGTCGACCCCGCCGACCGTCCGCTCATCCTGGTGGCGCCGCGCTGGGAAGAGGCGAAGCCGTTTTTAAGCGAAACGCTCTCCCCCAACGAGGAAATCGCAAGTGTCTTTGTCGATGCCATCCTTGCCGCCGGCGGCCTGCCGCTGCAGATGTCCATCACCGAGGACATTGAGGTCATCCGTCATTACGTCGATATCGCCGACGGCATCGCCATTCCCGGCGGCCCCGATGTCAACCCCAAACGTTGGGGCGATGATCGACCCTACGACCCCACCCTCTGCTGCGAGATCCGCGATAGCTTTGAGTTTAAGCTGGTCGGCGAGGTACTCCGCGCCAAAAAGCCGCTCTTTACCACCTGCCGCGGCACGCAGTTGCTCAATGTCGCCACTGGCGGCACCCTGTGCATGGACGTGCCGAGCCTGGGCGCTCGCGAGGGCCGCACGCAGTGGCGCCATAGCCACGTGCTCAACGACCCCGTGCATCCCGTCGAGGTCGTGCCGGGCTCGCTGTTGGAGCGCGCGCTTGGCGGGCACAGGCTGATCCAGACCAACTCCGCACACCACTGCTGCGTCGATCATCTGGGTAAGAGCACGCGTTTGGTCGCCAAGGCAACCGACGGCGTTCCCGAGTGCATCGAGGTCGAAGGCCAGCCATTCTGCTTGGGCGTGCAATGGCACCCTGAGTACACGTGGAAGACGCTCGAGACCGACTTTAACCTGTGGAAGTCGTTTGTCGAAGCAGCGGCCAAGGTTAAGCAGGCCCGTTAGTTCACGAACCACACAGGCTAAAGCCTTTCATGCCAGGGGGGCGGGCACCAGCTACAGTGCCCGCCCCCCTGAATTTGATATGCTAGGCCCACTAACCCGTCAGGCAATTTCAATCACCTCATCGCATGCCGAAATAAGCACAGGGTCGTGCGTAGCGATGACCGTGATATGTCGCCCCTTTCTTTCCTTAAGGATTTCGATAAACGCCTGCTTGCTTTGACTGTCAAGTGCAGATGTCGGCTCATCAAACATCATCACGTCCGGGTTTTTCAGCAGCTGGCGAATTATCGCCATTTTTTGCTTCTCCCCTCCTGAAATGTTGTTCTGCTTATCGTCCAGCTCGACATCAAGTCCACCACTTGAATCGACCATCTTTTTAAGCCCCATTCTCTCAATGAGGCTCTCAAGGTCACGCTCTTCAGTGCTTCTGCAGCAAAGAGTTAAATTGTCCCGTATCGACCCCTCGGTCAGGGGCGGCTCCTGCTCAGTAATCCCGATATTGCGCTTCCGCAGCGCATAGCGGTCCAGAGAGCTCAGGGGCTTGTCGTTAATCCAAATATCACCCTTGCAGTTTTCTGGATCGCAACCGCTTATCACATCCAGCAGCGTGCTCTTACCGGAACCGTTCGGCCCAACGATTCCGTATACCTTTCCTTTTTCCAAAGAAGCTCGAATGTCTCTGAACGCGGTTTTTTCAGACTCAGGATAGCTATACGCCAGCTCGGAACAGCTCACCTCGAAAACATCGGCGAGGATAATGGCCCCGTTTGAGCCCTCTGGCATGTCCAGCAAGCGCCGTAAACGCTCGTAGGATACTTTTGACGTTTGATAGTCCTTGCCCAGCGCAAGGAAGAATTCAATAGCCGAAGAATAATAGGAGTAATAGCTTAGCGCCGTCATAAGATAGCCGGGCAGCAAATTGCCGTCGAGAACTTCCTTTGCGCCCAGGATCAAGATTCCACCCTGTGCCAAAGATGTGACGACAGTGTTGGCAAACGTAAAGGTCGCATTAATTTGCTGGTTCTGATAAACGCAACGATATAGCTCTGCAAAAGAGTGCTCAAGCCTTTGCTTGAAAACCTCGAATAGAACATGTCTGCGGATAAATTGTGCGTTGCTAAGCTGCTTCTCCAGATCGGAAAAGAATCGAGCCTCCTGCTCTTGAGCCTCGAAACTTCTTGCGAACAAACACTTTTTGAAAAGCGAATAGACCGCGCCACCTATTAAGCCAAGAGCCATACACAGCATTGCCAGGTGACCGTTTATGGTCGCCAGGACAACAAACACCACAAGCAACGTCACTATATTGCTCACGCTTTGGACACTTGCGTTTATAACAAATATCACCAAATCGTTAGCGTCATGATTAATCTGTTGGTTGCAATATGAGGCATCAAAATTAGAAAAGAAGACCCGTGGTAGCCTTTGAACGTGACTTATCACCTCTTCATTCAATGCAAATCCCACATGTGTTTGCAGATCGACATAGACCAGCTCACTGACGCAATTCAAACCGGCTCGCACAATACCCAGCGCTGCTATCTCAGCGCCGATGGCGATTGCGCTTTCCCCATCTCGCGCGACACCGACAAAGTTGTTGACCAGTTGTCCCGTCAGAAAAGGAATTGCGAGACCAACCACAAGCGAGAGCAGGCACATTAGAAGATAGGTTATATACTTTGGATTCTTAATTATTGTTCTTGCGCAGAGATTAAACATGAGCTGAATCCAGTTCCGAAAGCAATCGCTGAGCCTTCTCGGTCAAAATCATTCGTTGGCGCACCTGATACCTTTGAGATACGCACTGTTTTGACCCTCCATGAAGAGCGTGATTAGGGCAACCTCCCATGCATGAGGGATAGGCAAAACACTCTTCACACTCATGATCGCTCGGCTCATAGTTTAGCCATTGGACCAGCTGAGCATTCATCCTCGGCCCTTCGGCAAGCGTACCGACGCAGCGTTCACGCATCCCGATTTCGTCCCAACATTTATAAAGATAGCCCTCCGGATCCACTACAAACGACCCTGCACAAACGGCGCCACATATAGCCGGATTAAAGCGCACCGTCAGGTCAACGTGGAACCCCCTATCAACTGCATGACTATAAAAGTCCAGCTCTTCCTGAGAAAACGCCTCCATCGAAAAACAACTACTGTCACTTGGGCACGTATCGTTAATATTGTCGACAGGCGCCAGATAGAATCCAACCTTGTTTTTAAGGCCCTTTTCCTCGAGTGCATCCAGCAAATCGCCAGCACCGACAATGTTATGGGCATCGACATTGCACCTGATGGAAATATCCAACAGATGCGTGACTTTAGAAACGTTGTCTAGAATCGCATCGTACGTCGGCTGTCCGTTCCGCAAGAACCGCCGAGAATCGTGGTCCTTTCGAGACCCGTCCAAGGTTATTTGAGCCATCTTGACGTCACAAGCCGCGAGAGTCTCGGCCACTTCTGGCGTCAGAAGATATCCATTTGTAACGATGGATGCCGAATAGGAGCACTCTGGATTAAGGATCGCCTTTATACGCTCCGTAAGCCGCTGAATTCTATCGACTTGCAGCAACGGCTCTCCACCATACCAACCGATCTCAAGCTCGCTCAGCCCCCGTGAACGCTCCTTCACGAATGAGACAAGCCGGTCTTCAACCTCCGGAGTCATTGTCGTTTTGCGTTGTCCTTTTTCATAACAGTATGGGCAACAGAAGTTGCACTCCAATGTCGGTGCTATCGTCATGCCTAGAGAGCGATTGGAAAATCGAACAAGACGGCCCATCGCCTTCATTTCCTCTTTTTCGTCACGATCATCTTCTAACAGCATTCCTCCTTGAAGCAACGCTTCGCGCAATTCATCTGGCTCCCATTCGGTTCCCGATACCATGCGGCACATACTTTCTGCATGTTGTTTATCCAACGAAAGGATTGCGCCAGTCTTTGAATTCATCACCAGCGTTCTTTCGCCGTGGTCTTCAATCAGGTTGTATTGAGACGGCCTCATATGTTTATCCCTCACAAACAATCAAAGAAATCTCGACCGCAATCGGTCGACCGTAAAGCAGATGGCAAAAACGCTTGCTACGTTTATGAGGCAGTCAATTAAAATCGAAACGCATTGACCGTCCCCCAACGGGGTCACGCCGCAAATCCACATGAGCATCGAGGCTGGAAGCGGAAGCATGGAATTGGCTCCGACCTGTATGTAGATCGTTACGACGTTGACAAGCAACAGCATGCCAATAGGACCGAAGCCGGATCCAAAATAGGAAACAACGATCACGCAAGAGACCACGTATGCAAGGCAGACCGCACTCGCCAGAAGAAGTCGATCGCAAAACATATTCAGGTTGAAATACTGTTGAGCATCCAAAACGATTGCGCAGTTAAGACAGTACAAAACGACACTTGACAGGATAAACGCGCCCAATAGGGCGAAAGAAGACAGCATCACTCGCGCAACGGTAACGCACGCCCGCTTCCCTCCCCGAGCCTCCGACAGCCCCCACGGTTCCTCGACAAAGCTCGAACTGGCAAAGCGTGGGACAACGCAAGGCGCGATAAGCGGAAAGAACAATGCATGAGCCAACGGGGCCACATTGAACAGCAAGCCGCGAAAAACCTCTGCATTACCAAATAGAAGGGCGTCCTCTGCCGACAGTTTAAGCGTCGGGTCTGGGAAAAAGCCCAAGAAACTGCCCTCGCGGAGGCTACAGAACCACATCGGGAAAGAATTAAGCTGCAATATCACCATACACGCATAAATTGCCAGGATTAAGACGTACGTCCATTCGCTCACATGCTTCAATTCTGAATGGAGGAACCTTTTAATCTGACGAGCCATTGAGCACACCTCCGACACGACAGGTCACGAGAGCGTAAATCAATACCGATAGACAGCCAGCTGCCACGCCATATCCCAGAAGCGTCAGCTGCCCCATATCGCTATACCCAAGGGCACATCCGGCTCCAAGGTACGGCCCCGGAAGGAGGAAGATCCATCGCAAGGATGGTATAGGTGCCTGAAGGAAGGTTCCGTAGAGCGTCAAGCTCATGACAAATCCAATTATTATTACAGCCCCGCTCAATACAGCGCTGTCTGTAATCCGATAGATGGTCATCGTCTCCAACGCAACCGATATCACCAATACGGCGTTGATTATCATCGCAGGCAAAAATGCAGCCAGCATGCCATGCACGTAGTTTTGCCCTCCACGTGTTACGGCTATTGCAAAAAGAAGAAGGCAAAGCGCACTATATGCTGCGCCGATTATTAAAGCAGACGAAAGTACATGTGCCAGAACCCCGTTAAAGCGGGCAAGACCTCTTGCTGAAGAAATTCGGCATCCCTCTTCATAGCCGCGCTCCTGTAAAATCACCAGGCAAACGATGAGCGGAACGAACAGAGAGGTGCCAGCAAAAGCACTGCGCACAAGGGACTCATCAGGTGCAGAAGAGTCGATTACATTCCAAAAGAATCCAATATCCTCCCCGCAGACGCTATTGCCAAAGGCTAGCAACGTTGTTCCGCTTTTTAGAAAGACACCGAAGAGAAGGCCGAACGCCAGCATAAGCGCAAGACAAAACTGCGCCGGAAACATCCTGTGTAAACGCATCATGTCCGCCTTTATGGGATGGATCGCCCGCTTCATAGCGAGACCGCCTTCATCAAGCGCCTGTAATACTCTTTTAGGGACGACGCCCCATCCCTTATGACGTCCATCGATTCCTTTTTTAGCAGTTCGCCGTCATGAAGAAACACGCAACTTGTTGCAACCGATGCCAACTCATCCAAATCATGGCTAGAGATGAGCATGGTCTTACCCTGTTCTCGATTCAATCGGCCGATAAGGGCCCATATACTCTCGATGCCCAGCGGGTCCAACCCATTTGCCGGCTCATCGAAAATTAGTACATCGGTGTCGCCCAACAAAGCCGTAGCTATATCCAGTCGCCGTTTCATTCCCAGAGAAAAACTGCTCACGCTCTTTTTCTCATCGACGTCCAGCCCGACTAGGCCCAAGACGCGAGGAACCTCACGTGTCTCATCGAGCCCCCATTCCGCACATCGGATCCGAAGATTCTCCACCGCACTGAGGGATTGGTATGCTCCGCTGGAATCTGGCACATAGCCGACACGCGTACGCATCAGGCTCAGCTCTTTTTTCGACTTGCCTCCAAAGAGCTCCACGCTCCCCGACGATGGCTCACAGAGGCCCAGCACTATTTTAATAAGCGTGCTTTTGCCCGCCCCGTTTGCACCAACAAGGGCGCAAAGTTCAGACTGATTCACCTCGAAGGAAACGTCATGCAACACACACCGTTTTCCATAGCGCTTTGACACCTTTGATAGCTTTATCGCTGATGCGCTCATTGGCCTCCTATTCTGCTTGATAACAAAACCGCTGCTGCCAGACTGTCGCCTGGCAGCAGCTGCAACTGCTAGAAATTAACAACACACAAGTTTTTGCTGCAGTTATTGACGCAGACGCGTGCTCCACAGAATGCCTTGCAGTAACCGTTGCACCCACCACCGGGGTCCACATAACTCGGCTTTACAATCCAGCTCATATCGTTCCTCCTTTCTTTTATCGTTCGTTCTTGATGTTATTGTTTGCCGATAACTTATATTTGTCAAGATAATTAATAAACAAAGAATCCGTGTTAGACACGGGTTCCGTTACACTGATATTTCGTTATAGTTGTTCTTTTTATGCTACTCGTCGCTCAAATCTACAGCGAAGACCGATGTCGGAAGCGACGCCTCATTGCCTCTGCCATCCCGCATCTGCCTCACGGCATTCTTCGCGCGCTCGACAATAAGTTCCTCGAGCTCTTTCTCGCTCACGCGCTGAATAATATCTCCCGGTTGACAATCAAGCTCATCACAGATTTCAAGAAGCGTCTTAAGACGAATAGCTTTAATTTTTCCATTTCTTAGCTTAGAAATATTAGCCGGAGTATGCCCCGTGGCACGAATCAGATCAGAGCTGGTCTTTCCGGTCTTAAGCAGCTGCGTCTCAAGCTCGATGATGAGATAGCTCATGTTTCCTCCTACACAAGCTCGTCAGACTGCTCCTGGAGCAGCGAGGCATAGCTCCAGATCACCGAGACAAACAAACAGACGGCCGCGCCGATAAGCGACCCCGCGTCAAAGGCAACGCCCTGGCAAATCGCGATAACGAAGGAATGAGGCACGACGCAAAGCTCCAGCCCACCAATGGTAAGATTGACCGATCCATAGGCACCAACAAGCGAAACCGCGGCGTTAACAGCAAAGGCAAGCGCGAGAACACGGATAAGCCGCACATGCGCCCTGGTAAAGGGCGATACGCCCCGCGAAATGTCACGGCTGATTCCGCACAAAACGACAAGCGAAACACTCACGACGAGTGCCAGGCACAGCCCGCTTGGGATAACGATGCTCCCGCCATCGAGAAGCGTCACGACACCGAAAGAATCGACAGAAACAACGTTTGCAACCGCATACCAGATCACGTAAACAACCAACGCGGCAAAAGCGACGAGCATTCCCGCAAAAACGACCGCCATGCAAAAGCCAAGCTTCCTTACAGTCTCGCCCGCCTTGGCCATACGCTGAACGCTGTTGGACATACACTCACCCTCATCGAATCTATCGTTATCCGAATAGTTTATCGAACAACGATATGGATTGCATGCGGAAAGCCCCGCCAGTGCGCGAGAGTGAATTTTTGGACACTTACCGAACGAGCGTGGATAATCTCCCACTTTGAGACCGCCACCGGGCCTAAAACGGGAGATTATCCACGCTCATAGTCATCACAATGCACGTAAGCTCTTATTCAGCCGCCTCGCGCAGGGCCGACATCGTGGCCGCATATTGCTGCTGCAGCGCATGCATTCCCTCACGAGCGCCGTCAACAGTATCGGCACCGCGCAGCGCTTCGGTCACCACGACCGCCGGCTCGAACAGATTATCGAATCCCAGGTTCTGGCTCACGCCCTTGAGCGTGTGCGCCGCCATAAACGCTTCCCTGGCGTCTCCTGCCGCCATGGCAGCTTCCAGCTTGTCCATGCTCTCGTCATCCAAAAACTTGAGGGCAAAACGGGCAAGCATCTCCTCGCCCATCAGCCGAGTGCAAGCGTCATCATAATTGGCGCCGATTTTCTCATACGCCTCACGCATGGAAATCATGGATTCAAACTCCTTTGGTCAAACTAAATCGTAGGAAGCGCAACGACCTCGGCGGGGCGCGCCAATGTTTCGGCAATACGGTCTTGCACCTCGAGCAGGCAGTCGAGCAGCAGCGGGTTAAAGGTACCGCACTTGCCGTCCAGGATCATCTGGATCGCCTCCTCGTGCGGAATAGCATCCTTGTACACGCGCACGCTCGTCAGCGCATCGTACACGTCAGCCACCGACACCACCTGTGCGGCGATGGGAATATCGTCGCCCTTAAGGCCGTCGGGATAACCTTTGCCGTCCCAGCGCTCGTGATGCCAGGCGCAATCTGGTACGCATATTCCATAAGCGCATTGCCGGCGTGATGGCGACCCAACTCACGCAGCATGTCGGCGCCGATCGTGGTATGCGTCTTCATAATCTCGAACTCTTCGGGCGTGAGGCGCCCGGGCTTGTTGAGAATCGCATCGTCAATCGACATCTTGCCGATATCGTGCAGCGCCGAAGCCAGGGCAATCGTGGAGCGCTCCTCGTTGTCGAGGGAGATGTTGTCGCTACGCTGGACCAGGCAGGCAAGCAGTAGCTCGGTCAGCTTCTCGATGTTCGCAACGTGCCTGCCGCTCTCGCCATTGCGGAGCTCCATGACGCCGGCCATGATGTCAATGAGCATGCGGCTGTTCTTGACGCGCTCGTTGTACTGTTGGGACAGCAGGCTCGTTAGACGACGCTGTTTGGCGTACAGGCGGATGGTGTTGCTTACACGGCGGCGCACGACACGGGAGTCAAACGGGCGGTTGACATAGTCCGAGGCACCCAGCTCATACGCGCGCAGCACCACTTCGTCGGAATCTTCGCTCGAGATCATGATGACGGGCAAATTGTCAATATTCGATCGACGCGACAGATCGCCCAGCACCTCAAAGCCGTTCATGCCCGGCATGACAATGTCCAGCAGCACGAGCGACAACTCATCGCCATAGCGGTCGACCATGTCGAGCGCCGCGCGACCGTTATCGGCCTCGAGGATGCAATACTCGTCCTTGAGCATCTCGTTGAGAATGGCTCGGTTCATCTCGGAGTCATCGACAATAAGCACCGTAGGCTTTTCGCTTTGGAAGGCCTCGATGGATTCGGCATCGGTCACGACTGTACCGGCTTTTGCCTTAGCGCGGCTCAATAATTGGACAGCCTGGCTAACGCCCTCATCGACCGTTTCGCCATTAATGCGAACGCCACCAACGCATGCCGTCAAGCTAACGCGCTCATGCCCCGGAATAATCGTGGAATGAACGGCATCGGATACTTGACGCAGACGACGGGCAAAGTCATCAGAGGGAATATTGGGCATGACGGCCACAAACTTATCGCAGCCAAAACGCACAAGCTCGTCAGTCGAACGAACACCGCTGCGTATGGCCGTCGCCACGGCACCAAGCGCAAGGTCGCCGGCATGGCGGCCATACGTATCGTTGAAGGCCCTAAAATCATCAAGGTCGATCATGGCCACACCGGCCTGCATGCGGGCGCTGCGAAGCTTTTCCTCGTAATATCGGCGATTGCGCACGTTCGTCAGCACGTCGGTGTAGACAAGGTCCTCTTCTGCAGTCTCCTGTTCATCAATCGGACGCACCATCAGCAGGACGTGAGGCTCGCCCTCGACCTTCAGAGGGCGCAAGCGAGCGCGGTACTCAACGCCATCGTTGAGCAGCCGTTCCGACACCTCACCGGAACCTGCCAAGACCTCCAGACCTGACTGGCGCAGACAGGGACACCGATCGCCGGCGAGCAGGCAGTTGGGATCGCCCGTTATCTGGTCGGCCGACAGCAAACGTACCACGGGGTAGGTCTTCGCGACACGGGCGACCTCGGCGGCAGCCTCCTCGTCGGTTAGATTGGCCTCGTGATTATTGAGCATAGGGGGCCCTTTCAGTAGTTTCGCTTGGTAGCAGTGGGTACCAAATGTTACAAGGGTAGCACCTTGTCGATGCAGGTACGCACGTGAATACCGTTTCTTTTTTATGAGTTGGCAGACGGCAGGGCTGATGCCGCAGACGTTGGGTTTTGAGCGCCCTTGTTAACACAGCCGAAACGTTTACGGAAAAGCCTGTTTTGATGATTGCGACTGCTAGAGCCCCAGGATGCCTCGAACAGCCTGGGCGGCCGCTGTTGGGCGATCGCGCAGCCCGTTGTGCGCGCCGGGAACTACTGCGAGCGGACAATCCAAAAGCTCAGCCGCTGTCCTCGTGCCCGCCTCGCGGGGCGTGCCAATCGAGAGCTCGCCCAGGAACACGGCGGCCACCGTTTTCGATGCGCGGACGCGTTTCCAATCGGGAACGCAGGTCATAGTGGTCTCGTATTCGTTTGCCATGAAACTGCGACCGTTGCGCAGGGCATGCTTGGCTTCTGCCTCGGTTAACTTGGGGGCTTGAAGGTCCGAATCGCCGATGGCGCCCAGGAAGACCCTTAATGCCCTCGAGACCTTTCCCGCAGCAATCATCTCGAGTAAAACCGGGGCCGCACCCAGGCCGGCGCCTTCGCTTGTCACGGCGGGTTCATGCAGAATCGCACGCGAGACAAAGGTCGGGTTGGCACAGAGAAGCTCCAGGGTCACCAACGTACCGGCACTATGCGCGAGCACGTTTGCTGGAGCGCCGATATGCTCGATAACGGCCTGCAGGTCGGCGGCTTGGGCGGCGAGGTCGTAGCGTCCGTCTGCAGCGTCGCCGCTCTCGCCGCAGCCGCGGCGGTCGTAGGCAATGACGCGGCACACTTGGCTGAGCTCGCGGGCGATGGCGTCAAAGAAGACGCCGTCGACGCAGGCGCCGTGCACGCACACCAAGGCGGGCGTATCGGACGATACAACCGGGCCGGCATACTCGCGACAGGCGATCGTGGTGCCCGCATTCTCAACCGTAAAATCCATACTGTGTTCCCATCGTCAATGCCCATCCAGTTGCCCGTCAGTACGGTTGGATAGACCCGCATTGCTTTACGCTTTGTTAACAGATTAACTGTACCCGACCTGAGGCTTTTCATGGCACGGCATAATGAGCGACGTGCAAAAACGAAACTTGTAAAGCAAGAGCCCGCACCTTGCTTCGGAGCCGATGCTATGCTTAGGCACAATTGTCTTGAGGAGCATATGTCTATGTCTACGTTTTTGAATGCCAGCCCCATCTTTGGGCCCGTTCGCAGCCGCCGCCTTGGTCTCTCGCTCGGCGTCAACATGATGCCGGCCAGCGGCAAAATCTGCACGTTCGACTGCATTTACTGCGAAAACGGCCTCAACGCCGAGCGCCCCTGCCACGAGCCGTATAACACGGCTGCCGTGGTGCTCGACGCGCTCGAGGCAAAGTTACACGAGATGGCAGCCGAGGGCGAGCTCCCCGATGTAATCACCTTCGCAGGCAACGGCGAGCCCACCGCCGCGCCGGAGTTTCCGCAGGCCATCGCCGGTGCCGTCGCACTGCGCGACGAACTTGCCCCAAGCACCAAGATTGCTGTGCTCTCCAACGGCACGCGCGCCGACCGTCCCCAGGTACACGATGCGCTCATGATGGTCGACGACAACATTCTTAAGCTCGATACGGTCGACCCGGCGTTTATCCAGCTGCTCGACCAGCCTGTCGGCCCCTACGACGTCGAGCACCAGATCGAGACGTTCGCAAGCTTTGACGGTCACGTTATTATCCAGACGATCTTTTTGACCGGTGAGTATCAGGGCAAGCTCATCGACAACACCGGCGAGGAGTACGTTGCCCCCTGGCTCGCGGCGCTTGAGCGCATTCGCCCGCAAGAAGCGACCATCTACACGGTGGCGCGCGAGACACCGGTCGCCGGCCTTGCTAAAGCGGCGCCCGAGGTGCTCGACGCCATTGCCGCGCGCGTCCAAGCCCTCGGCATTCCCTGCCAGGTGAGCTACTAGCAGAGCCGCACAGCCGCCCAGGGCAGTCTTTTTGGGACGGGGCTGCGGGTGGGCTATACTAGCTGCGAATGAAAGGAAGTTAGCCATGTTTGACAAAGGACCCATGCCCGGCCGCAACGACGCTTGCTGGTGCGGCAGCGGCAAGAAATATAAGAAATGCCATAGCGCCTTTGATGAGCGCCTCGAGCGCTTGTGGGAAGAGGGCTGGGAGGTTCTGCCCCGCACGCTCTACAAAACGCCCGCCGATATCGAGGGCATCAAGCGCTCGGCGGCTATCAACGTGGGCGTGCTCGACTACGTGGGCGAGCACACCGCCGCGGGCATGACCACCAACCAGATCGACCAGATGATCTACGACTACACCGTCGAGCACGGTGGCACGCCGGCCGACCTCAACTACGAGGGCTACCCCAAGAGCGTGTGCACCTCGATCAACGACGTCGTCTGCCACGGTATCCCCTGCGATGCGGATGTGCTGCACGAGGGCGACATCATCAACGTGGACTGCTCCACGATCTTGGACGGCTACTTTAGCGACTCGAGCCGCATGTTCTGCATCGGCGAGGTCTCAGCTGAGCGCCGGCGCCTGGTCGATGTCACCCGCGCCAGCGTGGAAGCGGGCCTGGCCGCCGTCAAGCCGTGGCTGCCGCTCTCCGTTATGGCCGAGGCCGTGCAAAAGACCGTCGAGGATGCCGGTTTTAGCGTGGTGCGCGAGTACGGCGGACACGGCATTGGCAAGGAGTTCCACGAGGACCCGTTTGTGGGCTTTACCACCGAGGCGCCCGACGTGGACACCATCATGGCTCCGGGCATGGTCTTTACCATCGAGCCCATGGTCAATGCCGGAGCGCCCGACATCAAGATCAGCAAGGGTGACGGTTGGTGTGTGCGCACCAAGGACGGTAGCGATTCGGCCCAGTGCGAAGTACAGCTCGTGGTGACCGAGGACGGTTACGAGCTGCTGAGCTGGTAGCTGTGGATGCGCCGGATGCTGACGGGCATGCTCGTCTTGCATCCGGCGTTTCGTTTGAACGTTTTGCCTGATAAAACCTGCCAAAATAAACCTGTCCCTTTTTGGCAGGTTGAACGGAGAGGACTGCTTGTGAACATCTTGGTTTTGTTGCCCGTCAACGACCGCCATCGAGCGATCCTCGAGTCGAGCGCTCCGGGCGAGGACTTTATCTACACGAGCGCCGACGCTGTCACGCACGAGCAAGTCGCTGACGCCGACGTGATTCTGGGCAACGTTGACCCCGCCATGCTCCCCGCATGCGAGCACCTTCAACTGCTGCAACTGCAGACCGCGGGCTATGACGACTACCTTGCCGCCGGCACCGTGCCGGCCGACGCCAAGCTGTCTTGCTCAATCGGCGCCTACGGCCAGGCCGTGAGCGAGCACATGTTTGCCATGGTCCTTTCCATGATGAAGCGCCTGCCCGGCTACCACGACTTGCAGCGCGAGCATCGCTGGGAGGACTTGGGCCCGGTCACCTCGCTCAAAAATGCCAATGTGCTGGTGCTGGGCGCGGGCGACATTGGCGGTCACTTCGCAACGCTCTGCCGCAACATGGGCGCGCACGTCCGCGGCATCAAGCGTCATCCGCTCGTCTACCCCATTGTATTTGAGGACATGGACGGCATGGACGCCCTGTCCGAGCGCCTGGCCGAGGCTGATATCGTCGCATCCTTTATGCCCAGCACGCCCGAGACCCGCGGTCTTGCGAATGCCGAGTTCTTCGCCGCGATGAAGCCGGGCGCCTTCTTTGCCAACGGCGGCCGCGGTGACCTTGTGGTTGCCGACGACCTGGTTGCAGCACTCGAGTCCGGACACCTTGCCGGCGCCGCGGTCGATGTCACCGACCCCGAGCCGCTGCCCGCGGCAAGCCCCCTGTGGGATGCGCCCAACATGCTCATCACGCCGCACGTCTCCGGCTGGTTCCACCTAGAGGCCACGCTCAACAACGTCGTCGACATCGCCGCCGAGAACCTTCGTCATCTTCAGGCTGGCGAGACGCTTCGCTGCTGGATCGAACACTGATTTGTTCCGGCGTTTTACCAAACGCCGGAACCCCTCGACGCTGCGAGCCCGCCGTTTGGCCAATCTGCCGTTCAATTTCAAAGACGCGACCAGAAGGTCAGCGCCTTTTCATTTCACGGCACCTTGGCTCAAACGGCGGGCTCTCGCTGGCGTGCGCTCTACCTGCGGCGTTTCGCTGGCGTCGGCTTCATCTGCAAGCCTTAGCAGTTCCGTCTTGCCGTTGGCGTTGTGGCATTTGCCCAGATAAAACCTGCCAAAATAAACCTGTCCCTTTTTGGTAGGTTTGGCGCAATGGGGTCAGGTTGGCTTGCGCCATACCGGTAGTTCTGTCTGCGACACTCTCGCCAAAGTGATATCAAACATACATCTAGCGTTTTCGACACTTCGCTTATTAGAGCCAGTCCGTCTCCTCGTCATAGCGGTCCGAATAGGCGTTGCGCTTGAGTTCTTCAGCACTCGTTGGTCGCGCCTTGGACACGTCGACCCCTGACTCATGGCAAGCGGCGACGAACAGCTGTAAACCCCGATCAATAAGCTGAGCCCCACGCTCGGCCTTCATTTCTTCGGCTCGCATTTAGAGTTCCACGCTTTCGGCGCCGTTGATGGTTAGGTTGCGCTCGTAGAAGGCGGTGAGGGCGCAGATGGCGTACATCACGTCGCGCACGCCGCCGGTCTCGTAGCTCGAGTGCATGGCAAGCTGCGGCAGGCCCACGTCCACGGCATGCATGCTCGCCTGCATGTTCGACAGGTTGCCGAGCGTGGAGCCACCCGCCATATCGCTCTTGTTTGCGAAGGCCTGCGTGGGTACGTCAGTGTCATCGCAGATGGCCTGGAACACCGCGCGACTAAAGGCATCGGTGCAGTAGTGCTGGTTGGCGGCCTCCTTGATGACGATGCCGCCGTTGAGCACAACCTGGTTGCGGGCGTCGCACTTCTCGGCGTGGTTGGGGTGCACGGCATGCGCGTTGTCGCAGCTCACGAGCATCGAAGCGGCAAGCGCACGGTGGTACGACTCGTCGTCAAAGCCCAGCGAGCCGTTAATGCGGCGCAGTGCATCGGCCAAGAACGTCGACATGGCACCCTGCTTGGTCTCGGAGCCAACCTCCTCATTATCAAAGCAGCAGAAGACCGAAACGTCGTGCGCGTTCTCGGCACCCAAAAATGCCTGCAGCGAGGTGTAGGCGCAGGCCAGGTCGTCGAGCTTGGGCGTCGAGATAAACTCGTCGGCCCAGCCCCAAATGCGCGCATCCTGACGATTGACCAGGAACAGATCGCGGCCCAAAATTTGCTCGGGCTCAACGTCCAGTTCGTCGGCGATCAGGGCGTCAAAATCTCCCTGCTTAAGGTCACCGGCGCTGATGAGCGGGCACAGGTCGACGGCGCGATTGGGAGCAAAGCCCTCGTTAACGCCGCGGTTCATATGGATAGCAAGGCTCGGGATAATAGCGACCTCGCGCTCGGTGGCAAGCAGACGACTCTCAATGCGATCGCCCTCGCGTACCAACACGCGGCCCGCGAGTGCCAGCGGACGATCGAACCAGGTGTAGTCGATCATGCCGCCGTAGGCCTCGGTGTTCAGGCGCAGCGTCTCGCCCGCGCCGTCAAGCTCAGGCACGGCCTTGACCTTAAACGTCGGCGAATCGCTGTGCGACGCCGTGAGCTGAAAATGATAGTCGCCGGCAACGCCGTCCTCGCCCCACGTAGCAGCCAGGTCCTCGCCCACCTTAAAGGCAACAACGCTCGAGGTGTTGCGCTGCGTGTAATAACGCCCGCCCGGTTCGATATCCCACGCCGCATTCTCGGGCAGGTAGGTAAAGCCCGCCTCGTCGAGCTCGGCCATAATGGTCGCAGCCGTATGGAACATGCTGGGGCATGCCTCGATAAAGTCGATGAGGTCGTTGGCGGCCTCGATATCGTCGGCCGTCACATGCGCGCGCTCGGGCGTTTCCTGATCCGTCATGCTCTCCCCTTTCGCTGGGTTGATGGTCCCCTCCAGCATACCCCGCCGCGCCAGTGCCGTGCCTTTCATTCCATGTTTAATCCCGCGCCGCTCGCCAAGTTGAGCCATCATGTCCGCACTCCTTTTGCGACAATTACGCTAACAGGACGAAAGGAGCCGTCATGAAGCCACGTAACATTGCCATCGCCTGCGGTGTCGCGGGAGTCGCCGTCGGCCTTGCTGCTGCCACCGGTATCGTTTATCACAAACAAATCAAGTCCGCCGCGTCACTCAAACGCTTGACCGGCAAAGCGGATGGCTATGACCTGTACGCAATCGACATCGCCTACGACTACGATCTTGATCGCATCATCGCCGCTGGCGTGCGCGACGACCAGGCCTACATCGATGCCGTGGTGGCGCAGGTGCTGCCCGGTGTGCCGGCACATGTCCAGGCGCCCCAGTTTGCCTGCAGCGCTTTTGTCGCCGTAGATGCCGAAGGCCGCGTGCGCACCGGTCGCAATTACGACTTTAAGGACGACACCTCGGCGCTGCTGGTGCGCAATCACCCACGCGGCGGCTATGCCTCCATCGGGTTTGCCGCCCTTAACAACCTGGGCGATAACACTCCGCTTGACTCCGTCGGCGGACGCGCTGCGGCGTTGATGGGCCCGTTTGCCCAGCTCGACGGCGTCAACGAATGTGGCGTGTCCATTGCCGTGCTCACCCTGGATTCCAAACCCTGTGACCAGGACACGCAACGCCCCGTCATCAACACTTCGCTCGCCATCCGCCTGGTGCTCGACCGCGCGGCCACCACGCAGGAGGCCGTCGACCTGCTTTCTGCCTACGACATGCACGCCATGGCCGGACGCGACTACCACTTCTTTATCAACGACGCCGCCGGTGACGCGCGCGTAGTAGAGTGGAATCCGCGCGATCCGGACCGCGCTTTCAAAGCGACTCCTGTACGCCAGGTTACGAACTTCTACGCCTGCTATGGCGACGAAGTGCTGCCCAACCAAAAGAATGGCGAGCTGGGCCATGGTAAAGAGCGCGCCGTCGCAATCGCCGATGTCCTCGACGCCCATGCCGGCACCCAAGACGAGGCAGTCGCTTGGAAGGCCCTACGCGCTGCAGCGCAAGAGCCCAATCCGGAAGACATCACCAGCAACACGCAGTGGTCGGTCGTCTTTGACAACACCGAGCCCGCTGCCGCCATCACGCTGCGCCGCCATTGGGGCGACGTCGACGCCTTCGCGTTGTAAGGAGCCAGGCCCGTCGTCCTTACGCTCGCCTGACGCTGCTTACATTTCTATACATTTGAGCTAACACGTTTTACCCCTGTATCAACAGTGTGCGGGGGTAAACTTATGCGCATGTTATAACTTGCCCGGAAGGATTCATCATGCTCAGGATCGGTCTTCTTACCAGTGGCGGCGACTGCCAGGCGCTCAACGCCACCATGCGCGGCATTGTCAAAACGCTTATAACCAATAGCGAAGAGCCTATCGAGATCTATGGTTTTGAGGACGGCTACCAGGGCCTTATCTACAGCAGGTTCCGCGTCATGACGCCCGCCGATTTTAGCGGTATCCTCACCCGCGGCGGCACCATCCTGGGCACGAGCCGTACGCCGTTCAAGCGCCTGGATACTCCCGAGGCCGACGGCGTCGAGAAGGTGCCCGCGATGGTCCACACCTATCACAAGTTGCAGCTCGACTGCCTGTTTATGCTGGGCGGCAACGGCTCCACCAAGACCGCCAACCGCCTGCGCGAAGAGGGCCTCAACGTTATCGCCCTGCCCAAGACCATCGACAACGACACCTGGGGCACCGAGTTGACGTTTGGCTTTACGAGCGCCATCGACGTCGCCACCAAGTGTATCGACGACATCCACACCACCGCTTCGAGCCATGGACGCGTGTTCGTTATCGAGATCATGGGCCACAAGGTTGGCTGGATCCCGCTGTATGCCGGCGTCGCGGGCGGCGCGGATGTCATCTTGATTCCCGAGATCCCCTACGACATGGATAACGTCATCAAGACCATTGAGCATCGCATGGAGACCGGCAGCCGCTTTACCATCGTGGCCGTCGCCGAGGGCGCTATCTCCAAGGAGGACGCGGCGCTGTCCAAGAAGGAGTACAAGAAGAAGCTCGCCGAGCGCACAAGCCCGTCGATCGTCTACGACATTGCCAAGGAGATTGAGGCCAAGACCGGTCGCGAGACCCGCGTCGCCATCCCCGGCCACACGCAGCGCGGCGGCCAGCCCGACGCCCAGGACCGCATCTTTGCGACCCAGTGCGGCGTCGAGGCGGCACTCGGCTGCCTGCGCGGCGAGTTTGGCTACATGATCGCCCTGCGCGACGGCAAGATGTGCCACATGCCGCTCGAGGATGTCGCCGGCAAGCTCAAGTATGTCGATCCCCAGAGCGATCTAGTACGCGAGGCCAAGGCGTTGGGCATCAGCTTCGGCGACGAATAACCTCGGCTGGAACCGCCCCCATCGGAGACCCCAGGGCTTACCTCCCAAATCGTCCTCGGACATGTCAGGACCCCGCCGTGCGCTTCGCGCGGCGGGGTCCTTCCGTCCTGCGGAAAGATTTGGGAGGTAAGCCCTGGGGTCTCCTGCGGTAACTGGGGAGGCCGAGGCTATTCGTCTTCTTGCTGCGGGTGCCTGGTCTGAAATTCAGTTGCGGTGAAATAGTTCCTGCTTAGTCCGCAAATGGCTGAATCCAAAAACTATTCCACCGCAACTTACTGAGTGGGGGCTCTTGGCTGCTACTTGCACTGACATTTGTCCTGAAATGGCTGGTCGTTAGGGGTTGCTACCGGTAGTTGCGGTAGGGTTGGGGCAGATTCTAACTAGAAATGGTGGTCGCTACCGGTTGTTCTCGGCATACTCGGCTCATTCGATTCGACCATCAAACGAAAGGAACCACCATGGATCTTGCGATGGCACAGCGCCTCGTCGATCGCCGCAAGGCTGCCGGGCTTTCTCAGGAGGCGCTTGCCGCCCAGCTGGGTGTGAGTCGTCAGGCTGTCAGTAAATGGGAGCGCAGCGAATCCTCGCCCGATACCGATAACCTTATTGCGCTCGCCGCGCTGTATGGCGTGTCGCTGGATGAGCTGTTATATGGGGAGGCGGCCAACGATGCCGACGACCTGGAGGACGGTAGCGCCGACACCGAGACGGCGGATGTGGCTGACGAGGCCGAGGATTCTGCCGAGCACGCCGATTGCGGCGACAAACCACTTGTCGATATTTCCCTCGCGCGCGGTATCCACGTCATTGATCCCAATAAAGGCGAGGAAGTCCATGTTGGTTGGAGCGGCATCCATGTGACCAACGAGCGCAAGGGCGAAGAGGTGCATGTGGGGCCGGACGGCGTGCATATCGATACGCTTGAGGACGATGGACATAGCGTACGCACCAATGACGACGGCACCGTCACCATCGACGGCGAGACGTTTTCCAGCTGGAAGGAAGCACACGACAAGCTCGACCATCATGGCAAGCATTTCCACACCAAGGTCGGACGTGCATGGAACAAATTCCCCTTCCCCGCACTTGTCACTCTCGCCTATCTGGTGCTCGGCATTGTCTACGGCACATGGGGCATGGGGCTTTTCCTCGTCTTTCTGGTTCCCGTCTATTACGCGCTTGGCGACTTTATCGACCAACGCCACTTATCTAAGCTGATCGAGGTCATCTACCCGGCAGCCGCCATCGCTTGGTTCCTCTACATGTGGCTATGTTTGGGACAGCCCCATCCTGCATGGATCATCCTCATCACGATTCCCGTCATCAAAGCGCTCATGCGCTGGTGCCGCAAACAATGGAAGCACCGCCAACAGGCCTAACACGCTCCGACCCACCAGCACCCAACCACCCCCGCCCTTCTCCTAAGTTGCGGTGAGATAGGGACTGTTTTGAAGCTCCAAAGCGCCAAACAGTCCGTATATCACCGCAACCTACAAACAACTGGGTCAGTTCCGGCACGGAGATTAGCATTGAGCTGACCACGCGCCAAGAAAAGGGCCTATTTACTACGTTTAACTCGAGAGGGCCGACCATACCCGCCTTTTCCGAATATTTGCAAGCCCTCTACCTGCGGTTTTAATTTCATAATCTTTGTCATGGTCGAGGGTGTGGTAGCAAACGTAGTAGATAGGCCCGTTTTGCGGCATACGACCCATTCAAGCCCAATCTCGAAGGCTGGAGAAAGCCCTTCATCCACGCCTGTGAGCGAAAACCAAATAGAATGAAAGGCAAATGGAAAAGCCCGTTTAACGAGCGGAGGACATATGCGCGACGTAGCCGAAAGCGACTGGAAGCTGTTTAAGAAAATGCTTCCTCAATGGCAAGAACGTTATATGGAAAAGCTCATCGGCCAGTATGTTGAGATACTGAACGGCGACAGTGAAGCGTCCAGTAGATTTTGGGCACTAGAAGAGCGCCTCAATAGAGACAAGCTGTCCTCAGGCGTAATTGCAAACGACATTCGCCGCAGCACAATGCACCGCGAGATAGCCAATTTGCTTATCGACAGCGTGATCACCCTTGACGACCTTGACGGTTTTACCGAGGACATTAAGAGCTATGCGCAACACTGGATTGGCCAGTAAGAGCACTGAACGACAGACATCCCCAGCAAAACGGGGCAAACGCCGGGCCACCTAATGGTTGTCCGGCGTTTGCGCAGATAAAACCTGCCAAAATAAACCTGTCCCTTTTTGGCAGGTCACTCGGCGCTCTTGAGGGCGCCGACCATGTCGATCTTGTTGAGGGTACGATTGGTGGCTAGGTTGACGATAAACGTAAAGCCAAAGGAAAGCACCACGGCGAGCACGTAGCTTAGCGGCTCGACTTCGACGTCAAAGTACAGCGACGGCATCTGCAAAATGTACGTAAAACTCTCGGCCAGCAAGCCGCCCAGTGGCACGCCCAGCGCGGCGCCAATTGCCGTGAGGATCAACGTCTCCTTGTTGACGTAATGGTGCACCTCGCCACGGCGGAAGCCCAGCACCTTGATGGTCGCCAGCTCGCGTTCGCGCTCGGAGATATTCGTGTTGGACAGCGTAAACACCACCACAAACGACAGGCATGCCGCCATAAAAGTCACGAGCACCACGACCGAATTGATGATCGCAAAGTTCGCCTCGTAGTTCTGCCAATGTTCGGCCGTGCTCGAGATGGTGAGCCAACCGTCGCTCTTAAGCTTCTTGCTAAACGCAATCTGGTCGGCCGACGAGCCCTTAAGCAGCACAAAGACGCCGTTGAGGCGTGCGCTTCGACCGAACGCGCGCTCATAGGTGCCCTGCGTCATGTAAAGCGTGTTGCCAAGATAGTTAAGCGAAATGTCACTGACTTTGACCTTGGCAACATTGAGCGACGAATCCTGGACGTATGCCGTATCGCCCGGCTGAATCCCCAGCACCAGCTGTGAACTCTTGCTCAGATACACGTCTCCGTCACGCAAAGACAGCGGCTCTTTGGACTCGTCCTCGAGGCGCACATAGTCGTCCAGGTCGTTCGTGCGGTCATCGGGCACCACGATCAGCTGCACGGTCTCGCTCTTGCCGCCAAACGTAAAGGTGACGTTGTCGGTCATAATCGGCAGCGTCGAAGTCACGGTCACGTTGGAATCATTGGCCGCGCTGCGCTCATCCAACGCCGCGCACGTCTGCGTAAAGTCATCGGGGTTGGCGACCGCCAGCAAGTCATAACGCGTGATATGCCCGTACTGTTTGGGCGAAAGCGCCACCGACGTATCGCGAATACCCATACCGCAGATCACAAGCGCGGTGCAACCCGCGATGCCAAAGATGGTCATAAAGGCACGCTTTTTGTAACGGAACAGGTTGCGCGCAGCCACCTTGTTCAAAAAGCCCATGCGGCGCCAGATAAAGCCGATGCGCTCAAGTAGGATGCGCGAGCCGGCGCGCGGGGCCTTGGGGCGCATGAGCGAGGCCGGGGTCTCGGCCATCTCGTGGCGGCAGGCGATAATTGTGGCGCCCACCACGCCCACGGCAAACAGCGCCACCGAGACGATCGAGGACACGATGTCGTACGAAAGCAGCATCTGGGGCAGCGAGTACATGTCGTCGAACACCGTAAACAGGAACAGCGGCAGGCCCACAAAGCCGATGATATTGCCGAGCACGCCGCCAATCAGGCACGCCCACAGCGCATAGTCCACGTATTTGGACAGGATGCGCTCGCGCGAGTAGCCGAGCGCCTTGTACAGGCCAATGAGCGTGCGCTCCTCCTCGACCATACGCGTGGCGGTGGTGAGGCTGATGAGCACGGCGACGATAAAGAAGATGAACGGGAACACCGTCGCAATAGCCTCAATTGACGAGCTATCGCTCTCCACGCTTGAGTAGCTTGCGATATTGTCGCGGTCCTGGATGTACCACGTGCATTCACCCAAATCGGAAAGCTCGGCGCGGGCATCGGCAAACTGCTGGTCGGCGGCGGCGCGGCGCTGATCCAGGTCGGCCTGAGCCTGGACGCGTTCCTCGCTGCCCTGGGCCATGCGATTGATGTTGTCCTGCTCAATCCCAAAGAGCATATTCGCCTGGCGCTCGGCCGCATCCAAGCTTGCCGGCGTGTCGACTGTCAGCTCCTGAGCGCGCGCCTTCTCACGCTCCTCGCGGATCTTCTCTATATTGCCCTTGACCTTGTTGATCTTTGCCGCGTAGGCATCCGAATAGGAGTTGAGGCTCTTGGCTCCTTCGACGACTACGTGGACTGCGGAATAGGACGACGACGTCGCGGCGTCCTCGCTCACATAGAACTTATAGTCCGCCGCCGAAGCAGCGCGAAAGGCGTTGACTGTCGAGTCGGAGCTCACATCAGTGGGATCGAGGACCTCGGCCGTAATGGTGTAATCGCCCGCGGCAAACTGATCCTTGGCGCTTTGGTTCGACGAGCTCGCGTCATTGGCGGCAAAACTCACCGTATCGCCGAGCTTTTTGCCCGAAGCCTTCAGGAACTTCGAAGTCACCGCGACTTCATCGGCGCTCTCGGGCAAATCGCCGTTCACGAGCACCGGCTGATCGATGTTCTCCTTGGAGAGACTTTGCACGACCACGCGCTCGCGCGTTGTGCCCACGGCGGTGTAGGCGGTCTCGGCGTAGATGCCCTCGGCCGTTTCGACGCCATCGACCTCTTGGATGGCGTCGAGATCATCGTCAGTCAGGCCATAGGTCGACTGCACGTTAATGTCATAGACATTTTGCTGGTCGAAGTAGGCGTCGACCGAATCGCACAGATCCTCGCAACCCGCCTTGAGGCCGCACATCACGCTCACGCCGAGCGCGGTGATGACCACGATAGATAGGAAGCGCTTAAGACTGCCGCGGATTGTGCGGTAGATGCCACGGCGAAATACCGTCGGCACCATATCGTTTGAGCTTTGGGCGGTACGGTAGGTCGCGAACTCCCGGTCGCGGCCCGCGTGCTCCGTATCGTGGTTTTGGCTGTTTTGGCGGTCCTGGTCCATGGGCGCTACCACTCGATTGTCTCGATAGACACGGGATTTTGCTGGACCGTCTCGCTCTCCACGCGGCCGCTCTTAAAGCGGATCAGGCGATCGGCCATGGGCGCCAGCGCAGAGTTGTGGGTGATGATAATGACCGTAATGCCCTGCTTGCGACAGGTGTCCTGCAGCAGCTGCAAGATCTGCTTGCCGGTTTTGTAGTCGAGGGCGCCCGTGGGCTCGTCGCATAGAAGCAGCTTGGGGTTTTTGGCCAGCGCGCGGGCAATGGACACACGCTGCTGCTCGCCGCCCGATAGCTGCGCGGGGAAGTTAGCAAGGCGGTCGCCCAGGCCAACCTGGCAAAGCGTTTGCTCGGCATCGAGCGAATCGGGGCAGATTTGCGCCGCAAGCTCAACATTTTCGAGCGCCGTCAGGTTGGGGACCAGATTGTAGAACTGGAAGACAAAGCCGACGTCGGCGCGGCGGTATTCCACGAGCTGCGCCTCGTTAGCGGAGCTCACATCGCGCCCGTCCACCGTCACGGTGCCGGAAGTCGCCGTATCCATGCCACCCAGAATGTTGAGCGCCGTGGTTTTACCGGCGCCCGAAGCGCCCAAGATAATGGCAAGCTCGCCACGCTCAACGGTAAAGCTCGCGCCGTCGAGCGCGTGAATGCGGGCATCGCCCTCGCCGTATGCTTTGATGACGTCTTTAAATTCGATATAGGCCATCGATCGGTTCCCATCTGGTCGGATAACTCTTTAGTATTACCCATTTCGCACCTATCAAAAAGGGACAGGTTTATTTTGGCAGGTTTTATATGGGGAAACGGCAGCTATAGATAGGGCGCCGGGGAGGCCGAGAAATCATCAACGGGGTCAGGCCGACCGCCAAACACAACGCACGCATCTCAATCTGTCAGCCAAATCATTCGAACAGTTGTTCGTTTCTATGATATGATTCAACTATCTAAGCAGGCCAATACGCAGAAAGGCGGCCAACATGGCGTTCGACTTTAAGAAGGAATGCAAGGAGCTCTACAAACCTGCAAGCAAGCCGAGTATCGTAACTGTCCCGCCTATGAGCTACGTTGCCGTTCGCGGAAAGGGTGACCCAAATACCGAAGGTGGCGAGTATCAAAACGCCCTGCCGCTACTTTACGGCATCGCCTATACCGTCAAGATGTCGAAGAAAGGCTCAAGGAGTATCGAGGGCTATTTCGACTTTGTGGTACCGCCGCTCGAGGGTTTCTGGTGGCAAGAGTCCCCGAGCGGCGACATCGATTATGTACGCAAGGACAATTTCAACTTTATCTCGTGCATCCGCCTGCCCGATTTCGTCACCCGAGATGACTTTGGCTGGGCAGTCGCGGAAGCCACGACCAAAAAGAAACTGGACTTTTCCGCCGTCGAACTGCTTAAAGTTGACGAGGGTCTCTGCGTTCAATGTATGCACACCGGGCCCTACGACAACGAACCGGCGACCGTAGACGCTATGCATGAATACACGACCGAGCTGGGCTATGTTCCCGACTTCTCAGACACCCGTTTACATCACGAAATCTATCTCTCCGATCCACGCAAATGCGCACCGGAGAAACTTAAGACCGTGGTTCGTCATCCTATCAAGCGCGCTGAATAGCGTGGGGCGTCATTTCACGCGCTAGGTTTTAAGCCAGCCAACCAGCCGCCTCCTAGGCCGTCCGGTAATTATCTTGACGCGGCCCGTCGCATCTTATAAGTTTGTTTTGCTAAAGCTGGAAAGCCTCTCAACGATGCGCAACTCCAGCTCTTTTTCTATCAAGAGAGCAAGTGTCGGAAAGCAAAATGTCAGAAAGCAGCGCATCGAGCAGGATTAAACGCCTGGTCAACACCTATAGCGGTCTCGTGCTCATGGGCGCCGTCGGAATCCCTATCGGCGTTATCGTTGGCGCCATCTGTGCCCTTTTTGGTCGTGTGCTCCTGGCAATTGGCGCCTTCCGGGACTCGCACGTCGCGTTGCTGCTCCCCTTTCTCGCTCTTGCGGACCTTGCCATCGTGTTTGCCTACCGCACCTGGGGCAAGGGCACCGACCGCGGCATGAGTCTGGTGTTCGACGTAGGCCACGGACGCGAGGACGCCATCTCCCCACGTTTGGTGCCGCTCATTATGCTGAGCACGTGGGCCACGCATCTCTTTGGCGGCAGCGCGGGACGAGAAGGCGTAGCCGTGCAGATCGGCGCAACCGTCTCGCATTGGATTGGCCGACGTCTACCTTTCCGAGACCCCGGCAACACGTTTTTGCTTATCGGCATGGCCGCCGGCTTTGCCGGACTCTTCCGAACGCCCCTCGCCGCCACGGTCTTTGCGATCGAAGTACTGGTCGCAGGACGCATGGAATACCGCGCGCTGTTTCCCGCGCTTACGGCTTCGCTTGCCGCAAGCATGACCTCCGGCGCTCTGGGACTCGAGAAGTTCGAGGTCGCCATTACCGCCTCGTATGCGCTCGACCTCCCCGGTCTTGGACGACTGGCGCTGTTGGGTATCGCGTTTGGTATGGTAGGTGGAGCTTTTGCCTGGTGCCTTGCCCATGCCAAGACCCTTGCAGCGCGGCTGCTCCCCAGCCCTTACATACGCGTTGCCGTTATGGGCCTTGCGCTGTCGGCGATTCTGTTCGCGCTGTGGCAGGGGCGATACTGCGGCCTTGGCACCAACCTGATATCCGCGGCACTGGGTGACAACGGCGAGGCGTCGATCATGCCTTGGGACTGGGCGCTCAAATTCGTACTCACCATCGCCACGCTTTCCGCAGGATATCAGGGTGGCGAGGTGACGCCGCTGTTCTCCATCGGAGCCAGCCTGGGTGTCGTACTCGCCGGGATTCTCGGCATGCCCGTCGAGCTCTGCGCCGCGCTGGGATACGCCGCCGTCTTTGGCAGCGCCACCAACACGCTACTCGCGCCGATCCTCATTGGCTGCGAGGTCTTCGGTTTCGGTAATCTGCCGATGTTCTTCATCGTCTGCGTTGTGGCTTATCTGTTCAACATGGACAAATCGATCTACGCCCTGCAGGAGCACAGCCGCACCCGATAAACAGGGCGTTTGCCACCAAAAAACGCGCACGACAGGCCGGGCCCGCCGCGCGCGTCATCCTATACACGATTAGTTATTATTGTTGGTCATCGAAGCCACTGCTGCCGCAAGATTGGAAATGGGCATTGTCTGCAGCCAGATGCGCCCCGGACCGGTGAGCACAGTGTTGAACACGCCTTCACCGCCAAACATGATGTTTTTGACGCCCTTGACCATCTGCGCGTCGATGCTCACCGTCTCCTCAAAGCCGGCCACGTTGCCGGTATCTACAATCATTTGCTGGCCAGCAGCAAGCTCGTACTCAACTAGGTCGCCGTCGATCTCGGCAAAGGCAATACCCGAGCCCGTGAGCTTTTGCATGATAAAACCCTCGCCGCCAAAGACGCCGGTCTTTGCCTTCTTGTTAAAGTGGATGCTCAGCTCAACACCACTTTCCGCGGCAAGGAACGAACGCTTCTGCAAAATCCAGCTCTTACCAGGGCCAATCTCGATCGGTATAATGCGGCCGGGGAAGCAAGAGCCAAACGCAATCATGCCATCGCCGTGCGCGGTCCAAATGTTTTGGAACAACGCCTCACCCGAAAAAGCCTTAGAGAACATCTTGCCTATACCACCGCCCGAGGTGGACATCTCCATGTTGGGGGTCATCCAGACCATGGCACCGCTTTCGGTGATCATGGATTCGCCGTCGCTAAGGTTGCACGTAACAACCGGGAAAGCCCCTCCGCCGATCTCGTACTGCATGACCGTCTCCTTTCCTTCGGGAGCCGAACAACGATGTCCATATTTTAGCAGTTAGAGGTGCGTTTATTTGGGTCGGTGGCGTTCATGGCGCCGATCACCGCCAGCCTCCGCTGCCGTCTGCACAGATAAAACCTGCCAAAATAAACCTGTCCCTTTTTGGCAGGTCTTAGAGGCGGACGGTGAAGGTGATCTGATGATCGTGGCCGGATACGGTGGCTGATCCGCCATGGGCTTCGGCGATGGCGCGCACGACGGACAGCCCCACGCCCGAGCCACCTGTCTTGGAGCTGCGCGACACGTCCGCACGATAGAAGCGGTCGAACAGCCGGTCCAGGTCGCCCTCGGGCAGCTCATCAACAGCATTCGATACGACAAGCTCGGCCGAGCCTTTGCCCGCACCGCGCGAAACGGCACGCAGGCTCAGCTCGATCACGCTGTCCTCGCTTGCGTAGCGTGTGGCGTTGTCCAGCAGCAGCTCAACAACCTGCGCCACTGCCGCGGCATCGGCATGGGCCCGCACACCGCTCGCGATCGACGTCGACAGCCGCTTTCCGCGCGAAACCGCCACCGATTCAAATGGCGTCGCAGCCGTGTCCACGGCCTCCGAAAGATCAATCGTCGCCATAGTAAAGCCGGCCGAACCCTCGTCCATACGCGCCAGGAACACCAGACGCTCCGTGAGCGCCGTCAGCCGCGCGACCTGCTCGTGAATGCTCTGCGTCCACTCGCTCTCGCCGCTCTCGATCTCTTGGACCTCGTTGGCGGCGTCAATCACGGCCAGCGGCGTTTTGATCTCGTGGCTTGCATCGGTAATGAAGCGCTTCTGTTTGCTATAACTCTCGACCATCGGCCGAATCACCGCACCCGAGGCGACCGTTACAATTGCCAGCACCGCCAGCCAGCCAATGCAGCTGATTGCCACACTCGCGCTCAAAAACGAATGGAAACTTGCAAGCTCGCGCGAACAGTCCACGAACACATAGGTTGTCTTGTCGCCCTGAACCGTAGCCGTATAACGGTAGTTGCCAGAAAAGCCCGAAGTCCAACCCTTGGAATATAGTCCTGCAGCGATGCGGGCGGCACGCTTGGCACCTACCGCGGCAATGCGGGCCGTGTTGACATCGGTCACCTGCCCGCCGGCAATCGACACCGTAAAGTAGCGCGTGTCGAAGGGAGACTCCGCCGTCATGCCTTCAAAATGCACATCGCGAACGGCCGCCCGGTTACCGGTAGCAACCTTGCCGGCAACCGCATCCTGACCGGGACCGGTCTTAGGCTCGCCCTCCCCATCAATGCCATCCTTGCCTGCCAGGATATAGTCCAGTCGTGCATCGGCCATCTTGCAAACATGCGAATAATTGACAATGTTGATGCCAGCGATGATGAGCGTGAGCACCACGGTCACAGCGCCCATGGCAACGAGGATGAACTTACGACGCAGGCGACGGCCCATTGCACTGGCAGCATCGGCGCGCCCCGGATTACCCGAGCCCACACCCATGCCGAGCTTCGCCGCCATGCGCTTGCACCACGTGCGCACGCTCACGCCCGTTCTCCTTCCTCGACAACCTCGAGCGAATATCCTTGGTTGCGCGACGCGCGGATGGCAACGTTGGCACCAAGCGCCGTCAGCTTTTTGCGCAGGTACGAGATATAAACCCACACCACGTTGGCGCCTTCGGGCGCGTCCTCACCCCAAACCTCGAGCATCAGACGTTCAGTGGGCATGCGCGTGCCGGCGTTGCGCATAAAGAGTTCCATAAGCTGAAACTCGCGATTGGCCAGGTGCTCCTCGCCCAAAGGTCCCACAAGCGTGCAAGCCGCCGTGTCGAGGCGCACGTTACCCACGCTGAGCGTCGTGGCGTCAATTGCCGTCGCGGCACGCGTCATGGCACGAATACGCGCAAGCAGTTCCTTGGCGGCAAACGGCTTGGTCAGGTAATCGTTGGCACCGGCATCCAGGCCCTCGACCTTATCGGACACCTCGCTTTTTGCCGTGAGCATGATGATGGGCAGTCGCTTTCCGGCGGCGCGTGTACGCTTGAGCACCTCGATGCCGTCCATGCCGGGCATCATGATGTCCAGGATTGCGGCGTCGTAATCGTTGGTGAGTAGATTCTCGAGCGCCGTCAAGCCGTCGAGGGCGGTGTCGACCTCGTAGTCGCTATGTTGAAGAATCGCGGTGAGGGCGCGGGAGAGACCAGGTTCGTCCTCGGCAAGCATCAGCTTCATAGTTGCTCCTTTGGCGCATGGAAATACAGGTTTCGATACTGCCGATAATAGCGCACCGAAAGCTGCCTTAGCACAGCCCTAGCGGCTCAACCTGCGCGTTTTCAAATACGCAAGATATGGCTTAGCCAAACTTAAAGCGCAGATGCCAAGCGTCTGGACGCATGCCGGCCGTAGAAGGACGGAGGCTCGTCCTTTCGCGGCGTCCTAGTTATGCAAAGCGTTCGAGCGCTATTCCTCGTACGCGCCCTCAAGCCGAAGCAGCCACTCCTTGCGATCAAGGCCGCCAGCATATCCGTTGAGCGATCCGTCGGCCGCGACCACGCGATGGCATGGCACGATAATCGAAATGGGGTTACGCGCAACCGCAGCCCCCACCGCGCGAGGAGATACAACGGGTGCCTCGTTTCCCGGCACATGATGTCGAGCCGCAACACGCTGGGCGATCTCGCCATACGTAGCGACCTCGCCACGCGGGATAGAAAGCAGCTCAAACCAAACCTCGCGCTGGAACGCCGTGCCGATCATATGCAACGGCGGCGTAAACCGAGGCTCCTGCCCCGCAAAATAAGCATTCAGCCAAGCCCAAGAACGCTCAAGCACCGAAGAAGCCGCGCCATTTGCCGGACTCACCGGCAACATGCCACCGGTACCGGAAACCGCGTCGGCGCCTTCAACATGTTCGGAGTCTTCCCGGAGAAGCGTGGAACCAAAGTGCTCCTGCCCCTCAAACCAAAGCCCCGTCAGACCGCGGCCATCAGCGGCAAGCAAGATTTCGCCCAAAGGCGAAGCAAATGTCGTCGTGACCACCAGCGGCTCCTTTCAAAACTCCGCAACATAATACCGCGAATTGTGCAGACAACCCCAATCGACCCCAAAGTCACCCAAGGCAGCAGGCGCGACAGCGCCCCAGCTGCCGCACGACCCCAAAGTCCCCGCAGGCAGCAGGCGCAACGCGCCGCAGCTGCCGGCCGCGCTCCGCAGCCCCCCCAAGGCGGCAGGCGCAAAGCGCCGAGGCCGCCGCCGGGACTAGGGCCCGCAACAACCACGTGCCCCCACATCAGCCCAGCGGCCCCAACCAGCAACGGCTCCATCGCAGGCCGCTCGCAGCCGAGTCGCCGCAGGCGGGGGCCGGGCTTAGTTTTCAGAACACTCCGCAGACCAGTGTGGCGCCTTGTCCGCAGCTCCGAAGGAGCAGGACAAGGCGCCACACATGGTCGAGGACGTTCTGAAAACTAAGCCCGGACCCCGCCGGACAGGTCGCACTACTCGCAGAGCAGCTTAGCGATCTGGACGGCGTTGGTTGCCGCGCCCTTACGGATTTGGTCGCCGCAGCACCAGAAGGTGATACCGCGCGCGGCCTCGGGGTTCGAGATGTCGCGACGCACGCGGCCGACCCAAATCAGGTCCTGGTCGGACGTATCCATCGGCATGGGGAAGCGGTCGTGTGCATCCTCGGCGCTCATGTCGTCAACCAGCTTGACGCCGGGAGCGGCAGCCAGCGCAGCACGGGCCTCCTCAACCGTAATGTCGCGCTCAAACTCAAGCGTAATGCTCTCGGAGTGCGAGCGCAGCACGGGCACGCGCACGCAGGTGCAGTTCACGCGCAGCTCGGGCAGATGCATAATCTTGCGACCCTCGTTTTGCAGCTTCATCTCCTCGGAGGTAAAGCCCTCCTCCTTGACGCCGCCAATCTGCGGAATCAGGTTGCTCGCGAGCTGGGCGGCAAATGCGCGCGGCTCGGGAATCTCCTCGCCACGGCCCAAGGCGGCCAGCTGAGCCTCGAGCTCGGCCATGCCGGGAGCGCCGGCACCCGAAGCAGCCTGATACGTCGAGACGATCATGCGCTTCACGCCGGCGAGCTGATGCAGCGGCCACGTAGGAACCAGGCCGATGATGGTCGCGCAGTTGGGATTGGCGATAAGGCCGTGATGCCACTTGATATCGTCGGCATTGATCTCAGGCACAACCAGCGGCACTTCGGGATCCATGCGGAAGGCGTGGCTGTTGTCGACCACGACGGCGCCGCGCTTGACGGCCTCGGGCAGCAGCTCCTTGGCGATATCGTCGCCGGCAGCGCCGAGCACGATGTCGCAGCCCTCAAAAGCCTCGGGGCAAGCTTCCTCAATCACGATCTGCTCGCCGCGGAACTCAACGGTCTTGCCCGCAGAGCGCGCGCTCGCCAGCAGCTTGAGCTTACCGACCGGAAACTCCTGCTCGTTGAGGCACTCGAGCATCTGGGTGCCCACGGCTCCCGTCGCGCCCAAAATAGCAACCGTGTACTGTTTCATGCTTCCCCCTTTAAAGGTTTTGGCTTTTGCCCGCACGCCGAGCAGGCCGATTTTTGTTGCCAGTGTATACAAGAACGGGGCGGGCACGAAACCCGCCCCGTCGAAACGAAACCGAAACGAAACGCCCCGCCGTAGATTTTTGAGACATGACCAAAAATCTACCGAGCAGTCGCTACTTTTTGAGCGCAGCCGGGGCGGGATCGGCCGGCGCGGGAGCCTCCAGGTCAGAGACCTTCACAATGCCGTTCTCGTCGGAGAAGGCGCGGTAAATGGTCCGAATCGCCAGGTCGAAGTCCTTCTCCTCGACACCGATAATGATGTTGATCTCGTCGCAGCTCTGCGAAATCATGCGCACGCTCACGCCGGCCTGGCCAAGCATGCCAAACAGATGGCCCGAGATACCCGCGCGGCCGCGCAGGTTACGGCCGACGGTCGCAATGAGCGCCAAGCCCTCGACAACCTCAATCTCGAGCGGCTCGACCTCCTGCTGAATGTCGCCCACAAGCGAGTACAGCGAATCGTGAACGTCCTGCTCCTGCACCACGGCGCCAAAGCGGTCGACGCCGGTGGGCATGTGCTCAACGGAAACGTCATAGCGCTCGAATACCGAAAGCGCGCGGCGCATAAAGCCGACACGAGGCTTGGTACGGTCGCGGGCAACGTTGATGGCGACAAAGCCGCGCTTGCCGGTCACGCCGGTAATGATGGGCTCCGCCTCGCCCTCGTCGGCCGTCTCGCTAATGATGGTACCGGGATCCTGCGGCGCGTTGGTGTTCTTGATGACCAGCGGAATACCAGCCTCGCGCACGGGGAACACAGCCTCCTCGTGCAGGACGCTTGCACCCATGTACGAAAGCTCGCGCAGCTCCTCGTAGGTAACGCGGGCAATGGGCTGAGCCTCGGGAACAATACGCGGATCGGCGGAATAGAAGCCCGAAACGTCGGTCCAGTTCTCATACAGGTCGGCACCAAGGCATTTGGCCAGGATCGAGCCGGAAATATCGCCGCCGCCACGATCGAGTAGCTTAATCTGACCCTCACGCGTCGCGCCATAGAAGCCGGGCATAACAAAGCCGCCCTGCTGACCGTACTCCTGCACCAGCTCGCAGGTACGATTCATGCTGAGCGTACCGTCGTGATGGAACGCCACGACCGTCGCGGCATCCAGGAACGGCAGGCCCAGGTACTCAGCCATCAGGCGAGCGGTAAAGTACTCGCCGCGGCTTACGAGCTCCTCAGTAGAGTAGCCACCGGAGCGGGCGCGCTCGGCAAAGGCCGCGAACTCTTCACGGATGGGATAGGTGAGCTCTAGCTCGTCAGCGATATCAAAATAGCGCTGCCCAATGTCCTCGAGCAGCTCCTCGCACGACACGTGGTACTTAACGTGCGCGTTAACCAGATAGAGCAGGTCGGTCACCTTGGTGTCGCCCTTAAAACGGCGACCGCAGGCAGAAACCACCACAAAACGGCGAGCCGGGTCGGCATCGACGATGGCCTTGATCTTCTTAAAGTGTTCGGCGTCGGCGACCGACGAGCCGCCAAACTTGGCAATCTTAATCATGGGCTGGAGGTTACCTTTCTAAAAAGCCTCTGCGAACCTATTTTGCGCGCTCTGATACCATGGTTTCACCGATTGGGACCAAGGCATCCGAGGAGCAGTGTTATATGGGAACTTATCATAGTACACGTGGACGCACTTTATCGTGCTCAAGTAAGGTGGCAATCCGTACCGGCATCGCTCCCGACGGGGGTTTGTTTGTCTCGGACGAGCTCGGCACCCAGCAGGTCGATATCAGCTCGCTTGCAGATAAATCGTACTTTGAAATCGCTCAAGATGTGTTGGGAATGTTACTGAATGATTACACGGCCGAAGAAATATCGGCGTGTGTCGACGAGGCATATCGCGGCACGTTCGCGAGCGAAGAGGTTACGCCGCTCGTCAAACTCGACGCTGCGCCGGGCGCTGACGCCCCTCAGACCTATGTGATGGAACTCTTTGGCGGCCCCACGAGTGCCTTTAAGGACGTCGCCCTGCAGATGCTTCCCCGCCTCATGGCCCGCACTTCCGCCAAGGACGGCGGCGCCGAGCGCATCATGATCGTCACCGCCACGTCAGGCGACACCGGCAAGGCAGCACTCGCCGGTTTTGCCGACGCCCCGGGCACGGGCATCACCGTCTTTTATCCCGAAGGCAAGGTCAGCCGCGTCCAGAACCTGCAGATGTCCACTCAGGAGGGCGATAACGTCGCCGTCTGCGGTATCCGCGGCAACTTCGACGACGCCCAGAGTGCCGTCAAGCGCATCTTTGCCGATAAGGAACTTGCCGAGCGCTTGGAGGCCGCCGGCACGGTGCTCTCGAGCGCCAACTCCATCAACGTCGGCCGCCTGGTGCCGCAGGTTGTCTACTACTTTGCCGCCTATGCGCAGCTGCTGCGCGCCGGCGCCATCAAGGCCGGCGATGCCGTGGAGTTCTGCGTGCCGACCGGCAACTTTGGCGATATCCTGGCCGGCTACTATGCCAAGTGCATGGGTCTGCCCGTCGCCAAGCTCATCGTCGCGAGCGACAAGAACAACGTTCTGGCTGACTTCCTGACCACCGGCGTCTACGACCGCAACCGTCCGTTCTTCACGACCATCTCGCCGTCGATGGACATCCTCATCAGCTCTAACCTGGAGCGCATGCTGTACTTCCTGTCCGACGGCGACTGCGAGCTCGTTGCCGGCCTTATGGAGCAGCTTGCCCAGACCGGCCGCTACGAGGTGCCCGCCGAGCTGCTGGCCAAGATTCAGGGCGTCTTTGGCTGCGGCTGGGCCAGCGAGAACGAGGTTCGCGCCGCCATCAAGAGCTGCTGGGATGCGAACGACTACGTGATCGACCCGCACACCGCCTGCGGCTATCACGTCTTTGAGCAGGTCGCTCCCGCCGAGGGCGCCAAGGTCCGCGTCCTGCTTTCGACCGCCAGCCCCTATAAGTTCCCGCGCGCCTGCTGCGACGCCTTGGGCCTCGACGTGCCCGAGGATGATTTTGAGGCTATGCGTGTGCTCGAGCAGGCCACCAACACGGTCGCCCCGACCCAGCTCGCCGAACTCGAATCCAAACCCGTCCGCTTCGAAGACGTCTGCGACGTCGATGAGATGGCAAGCTACGTCGAGTCTGCAGCAAAACGAATGAGCACCAACTAAACCCCTTATTAAGCGCCGGCGAAAGCCGGCGCACCTTCTTTTTATTAAGCTTTCGGGATGATGACGAGCATGCGAGCGGGTCTGGCCGTTTAGTTCGTCGCGAGTTCCGCACGAGCCGGAAAGCACTTAATGTGCTTTCCGAGCGAGCCAGGACTGCCCGAGCAGCGAACTAAACGGCCAGACCCGCCCAGGAGGACCCACATGATCAAAATCACCGTCCCAGCAACCAGCGCCAACCTAGGCATCGGCTACGACACCCTCGGCATGGCCGTCAGCCTCTACTCGCACTTTACCTTTGAGCGCGCCGACAAACTCACCATCACGGGCTGCCCCGAAGAGTTCCAAAACGAGAACAACCTGGTTTACGTCAGCTTTGTCGATGCGCTGGCCGCATGGGGCGAGCCGGCTTTTCCCGTTGCCATCGACATTCAAACCGATGTGCCTGTCGCTCGCGGCCTGGGTTCCAGCTCCACCTGCGTCGTCGCCGGCATTATGGCGGCCGCCGCGCTGACGGGCCATACCGTCGACCGTGCCGAGCTCGTCCGCATCGCCACCGAGGTCGAGGGGCATCCCGATAACGTCGCTCCCGCCATCCTTGGCGGCGCCGTCTGCTCCTTTACGCCGACCGATTCGCTCCCCCAATGCCTGCGCTACGAGGTGAGCGATCGCTTACGTTTTATTACCGTGATTCCGCCCTACGAGGTACATACGAGCGAGGCGCGCAAGGTCGTGCCGCAGGAGATTCCGCTCTCCACCGCCGTGTGGCAGATGGGCCGCATTGCTGGCATGACGCGCGGTTTGGAGACTGGTGACCTGGACCTGATTGCCGCCGCTAATGACGACCGCATCCAGGAGCCCTATCGTCGCCGTCTGATTCCCGACTACAACGCTGTGCGCGACACCTGCCTTAACGGCGGCGCCAAAACCATCTGGATCAGTGGTTCGGGCTCGACTCTCATGGCTGTGACCGACGACACCATCGTGGCAAAGTTCCTGCAGGTCAAGCTGCGCGAGCAGTTCCCCAAGTGTGACACGCATATTCTGACGTGCGACACCGAGGGCGCTCAAATCGAGTACCTGTAGACATCGCCGATCGGTCTGTCCGGGCCACCCAGGGGCATCCCCTTAAAAACGTCCTCGCACTTGAGGCCCGCTTATCCTGCTCCTTCGGAGCATCGGATAGGCGGGCCTCGTGCTGCGGAATGTTTTTAAGGGGATGCCCCTGGGTGGCCCTATAGTAACGTGACTAGCGATGTCTACAGGGACCCACGCTTTGAAGGGGCGCCGGGCTGAAATTATGGCCTTTTATTGGTAGGGGCTCTTGCTAGGCTGGAGCCCTTACTAGAGGCAGGCCTCGGCGATGCGGCGTTTGAGTTCGTCGATGCCGGTGCCGGTCTGGGAGCTCGTAATGATCACGTTCTCGGCCGGGACGTTGAGCTGCTTTTTGATGGCTGCTGCCTGGCGGGCCTGCTGGGTGCGGCTGAGCTTGTCGGCCTTGGTGAGGCAGACGATAAAGTTGAACTCGTTGCCCTGCAGATAGTCGATCATGTCGTGATCGAGCTTGCTCGGGTCGTGACGAATATCCACCAGCGACACGACCAGGTTAAAGCTGCGCTCGGAGTCAAAGAAGTCGCCGATGAGCTCTGCCCAGCGGTCGCGCTCGGCCTTGGAGCGACGGGCGAAACCGTAACCCGGCAGGTCCACAAAATGCACGTCGTCGGCCTCGAAGAAGTTGATGTTGCTCGTCTTACCCGGCGTGCTCGAAACCTTGACCAGGTTCTTGCGGCCAAAGAGCTTGTTCATAATCGAGGACTTGCCCACGTTGGAGCGGCCGACAAAGCTCACCTCAGGGCAGGTGGACTCGGGAATCTGCGAAACCTTGCCGTAGCTGGCGACGAACTTGGCAAGCTGGTAGTTAATGGAATCGGCCATGGACACTCCTTGGTCGTAGGTTCTTACAAATAGACGCGCTATTGCGCAGCGGCAATGCGGCGGACGATATCGAGCGTAATGTCACTTGCGACACGCGCGTACTCGAACAGATCGAACTCGCGCTCGCAAATTGCATCGTACGCCTCGTCACAATTATCGCTGATAGCGCGTAACACCAGGCAATCGACACCATTTTTGGTTGCGACATGGGCAATTGCCGCGCCCTCCATGCCGACACAATCGGCATGCGTCGCCTCGATAGCGTCGTTGCGCATGGCGGCGCCCGTCACAAAGCGGTTACCCGTGGCAATCGTGCCGACCAGGAACTGCTTGGTGCCCTTGTTCGAAGCGACTGCATTTGTCGAAGCGTCAACAAACCCACGCTCAGCAAGCACATCGGCGGCAATATCGACCAGCGCAGGCGTCGAGCCAAACTCCTCGAGCCCCGGTGCGGACTCGGCAATAAGCGCGGTATCGGTATCCAAATAGCGCAGGCGTTTACCAATGACCACGTCGTCGATATGGAGCTTGGGGTTCAAACCGCCCGCAATGCCCGAAAACACAACAGCCTGCGGAGCATACTTGCTAATGAGGTGCTGTGTCGCAGCGGCGGCGTTCACCGTGCCCATGCCCGCCGTTGTGGCGACAACTGTCAGGCCGTCGAGCCCACCGCTCACAACGGTCAAGCCTGCCTCCCGTGCCTCGCAAACGTCGCTCAGCTCTTCCTTAATCTGCATGATCTCTTTTTCGAGCGCACCGATAATCGCGATGGTAGCCATACCATTCCCCAAACCTATACGAAATTCTCAACCACGGTATGGTACCAGCATTTTGTTTGACCTCGCCAAACGAACACGCTAAGCCAGTGCAGCTCGCGTATCAAACAGCGCCTTTGCAATCGCGGCCGTAACCTCGCTCGAGCGGTCGCCCCACGGCATCGATGTCATGACGCTCATGACATAGGTACGACCATCGATGCCGATAAGGCCCGCATCGCATGTCGAATAGTAACCATCCTCGCTAATCCAGCCTGCCTTGTTGCGCACCAAAACATGCTCGCCCGCAATGCCATCGCGCACTCATTTAAGTCTGTCCCCAATGAGTGCCCTTGGGGCGAAAATGGCTCGCTAGTCGATGGCGTTTTTGAGTTCGGCGCGGCGCTTTTTCATGCCCGTCATGACGGCGTTGCGCAGCTCGGGCATGCGCGCGGTATCCATCTGGGGCACGCCCTCAAGCTTATAGGGAATCCCCAGCTGCTCGTATTTGACGACACCCATGGTGTGATACGGCAGCATCTCCAGGCCGACCACGTTATGCCACGGGGCGATTAAACGACCGAGCGCCTCGCACTCCTCCACCGTGTCGGTAATGCCCGGTACCACCACGTGGCGGATAACGACCTTGATCCTGCGACGCGCCAGCTCATCGCCAAACGCCAGGATGCGTGCGGGGTCACAACCGGTCAGCCTTTTATGCTCGACCGGGTCGGCATGCTTGATGTCGAGCAAAACCATGTCGGTCTCGTTGAGCACGGCATCGAACTTCTCGGGATGCTGAGGGTCGAAGGCGTAGCCACAGCTATCCAGGCAGGTATGTACACGACCATCGGGGTTGTTGTGCATTGCACGGAACAGGTCGGCCAAAAACTCGGGCTGCAGAAGTGGCTCGCCGCCCGAAACCGTAATTCCGCCGCTGCGGTAAAACTCATGATTGCTCTGGAACTCGTCCATCAGGTGCTCGACGGTCACCATCGTGCCGCCGTTAACCGACCAGGTATCGGGATTGTGGCAATACGCGCAGCGCATGGGACAGCCCTGGACAAACACTACGAAGCGGATGCCGGGTCCGTCGACCGTACCCATCGTTTCAATCGAATGTACGCGGCCCAGGGCAAACGCGGAGTCCTCGGGACGAGCGTCCACACCCTCGAGCGTCATCTCAGCCATTCCCGCTACCTTACCTCTCATTGGTTTTAGTTACATAAATGCCAGAGCCATTCTAGCCCATACGCATGATGGTGAAACGGTTTAGTGGTCAATTGGGTTGTTCTATTTGGCCCCACACAAAAGCGGCGGGAAGGTTGTCACAACCCACCCGCCGCCGAGACAATAGATATCGATAGACGCCAGGCCTTACGCCTTGAGCGTGAGCACCGCGCCGAAGGCGGTCGGGCCGCAATGGCTCGAGATGACGCCGCCGACCTGAGTCCAGGTAATGTCCTTAAAGCCCAGGTCGTGCGCATAGACTTCCATGTCGTCGCGCAGCTCCTCGGAAAGACCTACCGAATATGCCAAGCCAATGTGCAAGTAGTCGATCTCGCCCTTGGCAACCATGTGGTCAATAAAGGCGCGGGCGCATTTGAGCATAGAGCCGCGGAACTTCTTGGTCGCCACGAACTTGCCGCCCGTTACCTCAATGCAGGGCTTAATCTTGAGCAGATGGGCGCCTAGGAATGCGACGTTGGACAAGCGGCCGCCTGCCTTAAGGAAGGCAAGGTCGGTAGGAACAAAACCCAACAGCACGCGGTCCATCACCGAATTGGTAAAGGAGAAAATTTCATCGACGGTGGCATCGGGGTGAGCCTCGATATATTTGGCGGTCTCGACGGCAACGAGCGACTGGCCAACCGAAACAAAACGCGTGTCCATAGAGAAGACGTAGTCGCGGCCCTTAGCTGCAATCTTGGAGGACTGATGTGAGCAGGTCGTGACTTCGGAGTACGCAAGATGCAGGATGGTCGCGTCGGGCTGCTCGGCATGAATGCGGTCGTACACGTGAGCAAAATCCGCAGGCGCGCAACCACTGGTCTTGGGCATAACGCCAAACTCGTTACAGCGCGAGTAAATCTCGAGCGGATCGATCGAGCCGTCCTCGACGGTCTCGTCACCAATCGTGACATGCATAGGCACGCGCACGATGCCGTAGCGCTCGCAAAGCTCCGGCGTCACATCCGAACCAGACTCAACCACGATTACGTACTTGCCCATTATCATCACGACCTATCTCAATGTCGACTTTCCAATACCAAGCACAAGCCACCGCACTGTTGTGCAACAGTATCTAAGCGCCAAAGAGACGCCGTCCCTTGCACACAACAAAGGACAGCGTCTCCCTGGAAAACTCCGTGCTTAACTGAGATTTTACACGGTTTATTAAGGAGTGTTACTTACTCCGCAAACGGTAGCTATACGCGATAAACGGTAGCAAGCAAGTATCCAAAACGCTCAACCCATTAGGAGAGTTCCGCCTAAAGGGTGACTACACAGGACCCCGCCGGGCCGCTTTGGATTACTCTCCAAAACATTCCGCAGGACACATATTTGAATTGAGCGGGGTTCCCTAAAGGGTGACTACACAGGGTCCCCGGGAGGGCGTAATGGGCTTCTCCCCAGAACATTCCGCAGGACGCAAAGAGGCTCCGCAGCGCGAAGCGCGATGCGGAGCCTCTTTGCATGTCCGAGGACGTTCTGGGGAGAAGCCCATTACGCCCTCGCGATCCTGCGGGAGTTAAACCCCTTTAGAACTTGTTGTGGAAGGTACGCGAAATGACCTCGTCCTGCTGCTCCTTGGTGAGCGTGTGGAAGTTCACGGCGTAGCCGGAAACGCGAATGGTCAGCTGCGGGTACTTCTCGGGGTGAGCCTGAGCGTCGAGCAGCGTCTCACGGTTGAAGACGTTGATGTTCAGGTGGTGGCCACCCTTCTCGGCGTAAGCGTCGAGCATGTGGACCAGGTTATCGGCCTGAGTCTCGGAAACTTCAGAAACCTTCATAATGTGTCTCCTTCGATCGATAGGCGCCGGCCGAAACCGGCGCACTAATCAGTAATCGTTATTGTTAGTATAGCACTAACAATAGTTACTCGCCCAGCTGATCAAGGTCGATATCGCCAAAGAACACCTGGTCCTCCTTGCCGAGCGCACCCGGGATGATGGAGAAGGTGTTGGAGATGCCGTCCTGAGCATCGCGGAACGGGAGCTTGGAAACCGAAGACAGCGAAGCGATGGCGCCGTGGCTATCGCGCTTGTGCATGGGGTTAGCACCCGGGGCGAAGGGCTGGCCAGCCTTGCGGCCGTCGGGCGTGGAGCCGGTCTTCTTGCCGTACACGACGTTGGAGGTGATGGTCAGAACCGAGGTCGTGGGCACGGAGTTGCGGTAGGTGTCGTTCATGCGGATGTACTCCATGAACTGGTGCACAACGTCGTGAGCGATCTGGTCGACGCGGTCGTCGTCGTTACCGTACTTGGGGAACTCGCCCTCGGTCTCGAAGTCGACGATGATGCCGTTCTCGTCACGGACGGGGTGGACCTTGGCGTACTTGATGGCGGACAGGGAGTCAGCCACGACGGAAAGGCCAGCGATGCCCGTAGCGAACCAGCGATGCACGTGCTTGTCGTGCAGAGCCATCTGGATGCGCTCGTAGCAATACTTGTCGTGCATGTAGTGAATGATGTTCAGCGAGTTGACGTACACGCCAGCAAGCCACTTCATCATGTCGTTGTACTTGGCCACGACGTCGTCGTAATCGAGCGTATCGCCCTCGACGGCGCGGTACTTGGGGCCGACCTGCTTCTTGGAGACCTCGTCAACACCGCCGTTGAGTGCGTACAGCAGGCACTTGGCCAGGTTGGCGCGAGCGCCGAAGAACTGCATCTCCTTGCCGATGCGCATGGAGGACACGCAGCAGGCGATGCCGTAGTCGTCGCCGTGGTAAACGCGCATGAGGTCGTCGTTCTCGTACTGGATCGAGGAGCTGGCGACAGAAGTCTTGGCGCAGAACTTCTTGAAGTTCTCGGGCAGACGGGTCGACCACAGAACGGTCATGTTGGGCTCGGGGCTGGTGCCCATGTTCTCGAGCGTGTGCAGGTAGCGGTAGCTCATCTTGGTAACGAGCGTACGGCCGTCAACACCCATGCCGCCGATGGACTCGGTGACCCACTGCGGATCGCCGGTGAACAGGGCCTGGTACTCGGGGGTACGGGCAAACTTGACCATGCGGAGCTTCATGATGAAGTGATCCACGAACTCCTGGATCTGCTCCTCGGTGAAGGTACCGTTGGCAAGGTCGCGCTCAGCGTAAATGTCGATGAACGTAGAGGTACGGCCGATGGACATAGCGGCGCCGTTCTGCTCCTTGACGGAAGCGAGGTAGGCGAAGTACATCCACTGGATGGCCTCCTGCGTGTTGGTAGCAGGGTTGGAAATGTCGAAACCATAGGTCTCGGCCATCATCTTGAGCTCGCCGAGGGCGCGGATCTGCTCCTGCAGCTCCTCACGATCGCGAATGTTGTCGGCGGTCATGACCGTCGGGGTGGAAGCCTTCTGGGCCTCCTTGTCCTTGATCAGGTAGTCGACACCGTACAGGGCGACACGACGGTAGTCGCCAATGATGCGGCCGCGGCCATAGCCATCGGGCAGACCGGTGATGATGTGGGCCGAACGGCAGGCGCGCATCTCGGGGGTGTAGACATCGAAGACGCCGGCGTTGTGGGTCTTGCGCTCGAAGGTGTAGCGCTCGACAACGTTCTCGTCGATCTTGTAGCCGTGCTGGCTGGCAGCCTGGCAAGCGATGCGGATACCACCGTTGACGTGCAGCGCACGCTTGAGCGGCTTGTCGGTCTGGAGGCCGACGATGGTCTCCTTGTCGCGATGGGCGTTATCGATGTAGCCAGCGGGGTGGCTCACGATACCCGTGACGGTCTTGGTGTCCATATCGAGGACGCCGCCCTGCTCGCGCTCCTTGAGCAGCAGGTCGAGAACCTCGCCCCACAGCTCCTTGGTACGCTCGGTCGGGCCGGCGAGGAACGACTCGTCGCCCTCGTAGGGGGTGTAGTTCTTCTGGATGAAGTCTCGGACGTCAACCTCTCCCGTCCAGATGCCTTCCTTGAAGCCTTCCCATGCCTCCTGCATTGTGTAACCACGCTCCTAGTTACGTGTAATGCGGCGCTCTCTCACACCGCTGCTTATTGAATTCTTGAATTATCGGCTTGCACTACCGGCTTCTTCCGTTCTTCACCACACGTTGGTACAGGGAAAAACGTTTGTCCACCTTGGAACTGCAACCCAAAACCCAAGATTTCACCCGTTTGAGAAGGATAACATAGCCACCCCCTTCATCAGGGCTGTTATATGTTTCTTTTTTTATACCATAAGGTTGTTTTTAACAAATCCGCAGGAAACGCTCCCACCATCAGCTACCGTTCACCGATTCGCTTGATATTTCCCCTTGCCTTTATACGTCCTTCACTCTAGCTGTTATGCCAGCTTTAGCAGAGTAAAGTGCCCCAGAGACCCCACAGAAACTACAGGGCGGCCACGGGATTTCCCCCGGGGCCGCCCTGTGGCATGGCTAGTTATTTAGCTTTGATTGCCGCTTGGCATTAGGCGGCTGCGGCGGCCTTGTCGGTCGTTGCCTTGCTGTTGCTCTGCTGGCCCTCAAAATGCTTGTAGCACCAGCTGGTGACCAGCGGGGTCAAAATAGCAGTCACGATTGCACAGGCAGCAACCTGTGCCGTGGCCGTCGCGAGCACCACACCGCCGTACAAGGCCTCGTTGACGCTTGCCATGGCAGCAGGCGTGGCCACATTGGCTCCGGCGCAGCTCGAAATGGCCGCACCTGCGACACCCGTACCGCCTGTGAGCTTATCGACCGCGATAACGGGAATTGCAAAGACCACCGAGCAGATCACGCCGAGCAGAATACCGGGAAGACCACCATTAATGAGCTGGCCAAAGGTCATGGTCGAGCCCATGGCAAAGAAGACGAGCACGATGATGGCGGAAAGTGCCGGTGCCATCATCTTCTTAAAGCTGGGGAAGAGGTTACCCAGAATAATGCCGACGACGATCGGCAGGATGGCGCCCACGAGCGACCAGCCGATCGGAGCCTGACCGGCAGCGCCGAGCACGATCATCGTGACCGGAGGGCCGACAACCAGCGTGGTGATGGCGACGGCGCCACGCTCGGCCTCATTGCCCATGGTGCCCATCAGACCAGCGTACATAGCGTTGTTGGCGCCGGTGCAAGCGGCCAGCATCACCATGGCAGAGATGCCAAACAGGTTGTCGTTGAATACATAAAGGATGAGCAGCGACACGGCAACGACCACGATCTGCTTGACGGCGATGATGATGGCGCCGCGGGCAGCGGCGGCAGGAGCGCTCTTAAACGAAATCGTCGTACCGACGATGAGCAAAAAAGCGCCAACAAGCGGGCCTGCGCCCTGCTGGGTCATGCCGAGCGTAAAGCTGCCGAGCGTTTTGAACAGATCGGGGAACAGCGTGTTGAGCAGGCAGCCCAACAAAAGCGGCACCAAAATATTGGCACCCGGGATGGAGGACATCTTAAAGAACGGCTCCTTTGCCGCCGGCGCCTCCACCGCAGTCGATTCACTCATATATATCTCCTTTGGATGCATGCGAATCGTAGCCGCACGCGCCTTTGTCAGAAAGAAGGCGACGGTCCCGAGTCGCAGGAGCCGTCGCCGAATTAACGTCGCGGGGTATTACCCGTCCAGAACGATGCCACCGTCGCAGTCACCGATCTCGCCGTTCACGAAGCTAGCGAGGTCGGAAGCGAAGAAGAGCACCATCTGCGCAGGCTCGCTGGCCTGGGCGGCGCGGCCCAGAGGAATACCGTTGATGATGCGCTGAGAGTTCTCGTCAGAGAGAATCGAGGTCATATCGGTAAGGGTGAGCGACGGGCACACGGCGTTGCAGCGGACGCCAAACTTGCCGCCTTCCTTGGCGACTGCCTTGGTTAGACCGTTAACACCGGCTTTGGAGCTGGCGTAGGCAGCGGTGCCGAGCAGGCCGCCGCCGATCTTGCCAGCAACAGAGCTCACGTTGACGATAGTGCCGGCATGGGCCGCCTTAAAGTGCGGGTACACGGCGTTCATCATGGTAAAGGTGCCGTTGAGGTTGATGTCGATGGTGCGACGCCACTCGGTGTCATCGATCTCGTCGAACTTCTTGGTGCTGATGACGCCAGCGCAGTTGATCAGGATGTTGGTTTGCGGCAGGTCCGTAAAAATCTGCTCGACGGTCTCACGCGCCTTAGGCGCATCGGCAACATCGAGCTGATAGAACTTGTTGCCCTCGCCAAGCTCGGCCACAGCGGCCTCGCCCTTGGCAGCGTTCCTTGCGATGAGCGCGACGTGTCCGCCGCCCGCGACGATGCCCTTGGCGATCTCGAGGCCAATGCCCTGAGTGCCACCCGTGACAATCGCGGTCTTGCCCGTGAAGTCAAATGCCATGACTCCATCCCCCTTTATATAAGGTGTCTCCTTGCGGGAAGTTGGAGCATCGCACGTGGCGATAAATGAGTCCCAGTCGTCATGGTGGTGACAACCCCTCGCCTAACCGCGGGCATAATAGTTCTTTGAAACGCTTCAGCAATTGAATTTTTTAACTCTTTATGCGCTCTTTATATTGCCCACTGAATGAGGCCCGAATATGCGGGTATCATCTTTCACCGAAAATAGTTTCTAGTGTTAGGGGTTTTCGGTGGAAGATACCGATTTCCATGAGCTTGGGCGTCAGCTCTTAACTGAGTTTGGCAGCATGCATCATCGCATTTCACGCTCTGCGGACAAAGCTCTCGGCGGCGAGATGGCTGTCATGCGCGCCCTCATGCTCGCTGGCGGTTCGCTCACGCCGAGCGAACTCGCAAATCGCGCCTGGGTCTCGAGTGCCCGCATCGCCAATATCTTACGCACTCTCGAAGCCAAGGGCTGGGTCGAGCGCGAGCACTCAAAGACCGACCGTCGTCGTGTACACGTCACGATGACCGATAAGGGATTCCAGAATCTCGAAATCAAACGTCGGGAATTCGAGGAGCGCACCGCGGCCTTCCTCGAGCAGCTCGGCGAAACAGATACCCAAGAGATGGTGCGCCTTCTAAGGCGTTTCAACGAAATTATCGACCGCAATCAAGAAAGGAGAGATGCCGAGTGAGGATTCTCAAGCTCTTTAAAAAGCATGTCCTGGCACTGTTCACAGCTATCGTACTTATCGTAATCAGCTGTAACGCCGATCTGGCACTGCCTACCTATATGAGCGACATCGTCGACGTGGGCGTGCAGCAAGGCGGCATCGCCTCGCCCGTGCCCGACACCATTCGTGCCGAATCGCTCGACGACCTCGAACTCTTTATGAGCGCCAAGGACGCCAAGACAGTAGAAGCTGCGTTTGGCAAGGCAGACAAAAACGGCATTCGCACGTACAGGGGAACCGAGGATGAGCGCGCCGACGGCGGCAAGATTGCCGATATCATGAGCCTGCCCGAGACCGTCGTCCTTTCGCTCAACCAAGGCATCGACGCCAGCTCCATGGGCGACATGATGGGCGCGTCCAGCGAGAAAGGCAACAGCGACGCCCAAGCCATGCCCACGCCCGAGCAAATGGCAGCGATGACGCCCGACCAGCTCGCCGAGATGCAGCAAAAGGCCGCAGCGGCGCAGAATATGCAAAAGCAGATTGATGCCGACGGCGGCAAGATCACCATGAAGAGCCTGCGTCTAGGCGTTGAAGGCGGCCTAATCGACCAGGGCAAGCTCGTCGAGGGCGCCAACGGTATGGCGGACAAAATGGGCTCCATGTCGGGCTCCATCGTGACCCAACGCGCCGTGAGCTACGTGCAGGACGAGTACAAGGCACAGGGTATCGACCCCGCCGACGTGCAGAACGCCTACCTGGGCCGCATGGCGACCACGATGTTTGGCCTGTGCCTGGTGTCGCTTGTCGCCACCATCCTGACCGGCGCCGTGGCTTCGCGCACCGCCTGCTCCATCGCCCGCGACCTGCGCCGCGAGACCTTCAACAAGGTTATGCACTTCTCGCCGGCCGAGGTGGGCAAGTTTAGCCAGGCTTCGCTCATCACCCGCTGCACCAACGACATTCAGCAGATCCAGATGGCCGCAACCCTGTTTATCCGCATGTGCCTGATGGCCCCCGTCATGGGCGTCGTCGCTGTCATGCGTGTCCTGGCCAACCACACCGGTCTGGAGTGGACCATCGCCGTGGCCATCATCGCGGTCTCGGCCGTCGTCGGCGTGCTTATGGGCCTCACCATGCCCAAGTTCAAAAAGATGCAGAGCTTTGTGGACCGCGTGAACCTTACCGCCCGCGAGCTGCTCGACGGCCTTATGCCCATCCGCTCGTTCAACCGCGAGGAGCATGAGCTCGAGCGCTTTGACAAGGCTTCGCTCGACCTTATGACCACGCAGCTCTACACCAACCGAGCCATGAGCTTTATGATGCCGCTCATGATGCTCGTTATGAACTGCATCACCGTGCTTATCGTCTGGTTTGGCGCGCAGGGCGTGTCTGACGGCGTGATGCAGGTCGGCAACATGATGGCGTTTATCTCCTACACTATGCAGATCGTCATGGCGTTTATGATCCTCACCATGGTGTCGGTCATCCTGCCCCGCGCCGAAGTCGCAGCCGAGCGCGTGGAAGAGGTCATCACCTGTCCCACGAGCATCAACGACCCCGTCTCGCCCAAACTGCCCGCGGCCAACGCGCCGCGCGGTGAGCTCGCCTTCCACGACGTGAGCTTCCAGTATCCCGATGCCCGCGCCGATGTCATCAGCGGTGTGAACTTCACCACGCACGCCGGCCAGATGCTCGGCATCATCGGCTCCACGGGTTCGGGCAAGTCCACGCTTGTGCAGCTCATCCCGCGCCTGTACGACGTCACCGGCGGCAGCATTTCGCTCGACGGCATCGACGTGCGCGATATGACCCTTTCCGAGCTTCGCCGCCGCATTGGTTACATCCCGCAGCAGGGGCGTCTGTTCTCGGGCACTGTCGAGAGCAACCTCAAATTTGCCGGCGACATGGTGAGCGATGATGACATGCGCCAGGCGGCACGCATCGCACAGGCCGAGGACTTTATCGCCGAGCGCGAGGGCGGCTACGACTCCCCCATCAGCCAGGGCGGCTCCAATGTCTCGGGCGGTCAGCGCCAGCGCCTGGCCATCGCCCGCGCGTTGGCCAAAAAGCCCGAGGTCGTGGTGTTCGATGACTCGTTTAGCGCCCTCGACTACAAGACCGACGCGCGCCTGCGCGAGGAGCTTGCCAAAAACGTTACCGACGCCGCGCTCGTGGTCGTGGCCCAGCGCATCGCGACCATCATGCACGCCGATCAGATCATCGTGCTCGACGACGGCCACGTAGTGGGCACCGGCACGCACGAGGAACTGCTGCACAACTGCCCGGCATACCTGGAGATCGCACAGTCGCAGCTTTCCGCCGAGGAGTTGGGGCTTACCCAAGAAGAGATTGAAGCCGTCATGGAAGGAGGCGAGCGCTAATGGCAGACGAGACCAAGACTCAGATTCCCAAGCCCACCCGCCGGCGCGGTCCCATGGGCCGCATGGGTGGTATGGGCCGCGGCGAAAAGGCCAAGGACTTTAAGGGCACCATGAGGCAGCTGCTCGGCTATATCGGCCAGCACAAGATTGCCGTGTTTGCCGCCGTCGCCTTTGCCGTATGCTCGGTCATCTTTAACATTGTGGGGCCCAAGGTGCTCGGCCAGGTTACGACCAAGCTGTTCGAGGGCCTGGTTGCCAAGGTCAACGGTACCGGCGACGTTGACTTTGCCTGGATCGCCAAGACGCTCGGCTTTTTGCTCTGCCTGTATCTGGCAAGCTCTGTCTGCAGCCTGATCCAAGGCTGGCTCATGACCGGCGTCACGCAAAAGATTTGTTATCGCATGCGCAAGGAGATCGCCGCCAAGATCGCTGTCGTGCCGATGAGCTACTTCAACGGCCACAGCAAGGGCGACGTGCTCAGCCGCATCACCAACGATGTCGACACGCTGGGTCAGTCACTCAACCAGAGCGTGACGCAACTCATCACATCGGTGACGCAGATTATCGGCGTGCTCGTCATGATGCTGTCGATCAGTCTGCCGCTCACCGGCGTCACCGTGCTCACGCTGCCGGCAGCCGCGATTATCCTGACCGTGATGATTCACTTCTCGCAGCCGTACTTCCGCGAGCAACAGCAAGTCCTGGGCGCCGTCAACGGCATTATCGAGGAGGACTTTGCCGGCCAGAATGTCATTCAGGTGTTCGACCGCGCCGAGGCCTCAATCGAGGAGTTCGACCGTCAAAACGACCGCCTCTTTATTAGCGGCTGGCGCTCGCAGTTCCTGTCGGGCCTGATGATGCCGCTTATGAGTCTGGTGGGCAACATGGGCTACGTGGGCGTCGTCGTGGTGGGTGCGCAGCTCGCGCTGACCGGCAACGCCACGCCCGGCGACATCCAGAGCTTTATCCAGTACGTACGCAACTTTACGCAGCCGGTGCAGCAGCTGGGCAACGTGAGCAACACGATGCAGTCGATGGCCGCTGCCACCGAGCGCGTCTTTGAGTTCCTCGCCGCGCCCGAGGAGGAGCAGAAGGCCGACGCCCAGATTCCCGAGAAGCGCCCCGGCCACGTTGAGTTCGACCACGTCAAGTTTGGCTACACGCCCGACAAGACCATCATCCACGACTTTAGCTGCGAGGCGCAGCCCGGCCAAACCATTGCCATCGTCGGCCCCACCGGCGCCGGCAAGACCACGCTCATTAAGCTGCTGCAGCGCTTTTACGACGTGGACGGCGGTTCGCTGCGCGTCGAAGGCGTCGACGTGCGCGACTGGGACCGCGCGGCGCTGCGCGGCGAGTTTGCCATGGTGCTGCAGGACACCTGGCTGTTTAACGGCACCATCCGCGAGAACATCCGCTACGGACGCCCCGATGCGACCGACGCCGAGGTCGAGGCCGCCGCACGCGCCGCACGCTGCGACCACTTTATCCATACGCTCGCCGGCGGCTACGACTTTATGATCAATGAGGAGGGCACCAACCTCTCACAGGGCCAGCGCCAACTCGTGACCATCGCCCGCGCCATTTTGGCCGACCGTCCGGCGCTGATTTTGGACGAGGCGACTTCCAACGTCGATACCCGTACCGAGGAGCTTATTCAGCGCGCCATGGATGCGCTGATGCAGGGCCGCACGAGCTTTGTCATCGCGCATCGCCTGTCCACGATCCGCAACGCCGACGTGATCTTGGTGATTCGCGACGGCGACATCGTCGAGAAGGGCACGCACGACGAGCTGCTCGCCCAAGGCGGCTTCTACGCCGACCTGTACAATTCGCAGTTCGACGAAGCGGCGTAAATTCTGCCGCAGGGAACGAATAACGCCCGAGAACGGGGGCGCAGGACAGCCTGCGCCCCCGTTTTTTGTTCTGCGGCCCTCGAACCGCCTCCCCTGGGACCTGATTGACGCCCTCCCTCAAGGCCCCGTGGACAAAAAATGGCAAATATGAGTACTGTCACCTTTTTAGTAACAGCCAAAACTGCCCCAAACGACCTCATTGCGGCCTAGATATGCCTTCAAATTGATCAAAATGCCCGGTAGCATGCTTCTGTGTGCCAACGTTAATGAACATATTTACTGTTGTGTCTAATATCTTATAAGGTCGATATGATACTAAGCTAGCAACAGTACTCATATTTGCCATTTTTTGTCCACGGGGTATGCCGCAGAAGATCCAACTTGCTCCAGCATGTCGTACGCCGGTCCCCCCTTCCGGCGAGTGCCGACATTTCCCCAGATAAAACCGACCAAAATAAACCTGTCCCTTTTCGGCAGGTTTCGCTTGCACTTTAGCGTGCGACAGCGGATAATGCCGAGCATTCGAGAATTCGCCAATTGTTGCTGTTAATTGATAAAGGAGGCCCCGTATGGCCATGGAATTCAAACGCAGGCTGCCGATCCCCATGGAGATCCGCGAGGAAATGCCGCTTTCTGCCGAGCTTACCGCCAAAAAGCAGGCATTTGACGCCGAGGTCGCCAAAGTCTTTACCGGCGAGGACGCACGTAAGGTGCTCATCATCGGCCCGTGCTCTGCCGACCGCGAGGATTCGGTGCTTGAGTACATGAACCGCCTGGTCAAGACCGCCGAGGAGGTCAAGGACAAGCTCATCATCATTCCGCGCGTCTACACCAATAAGCCGCGTACCAAGGGCACCGGCTACAAGGGCCTTCTGCACAACCCCAACCCCGAGGCTCCCGACGACCTGCTCGAGGGCGTCAAGGCCATCCGCCATATGCATCTGCGTGTTATTGAGGAAACGGGCTTCTTCACCGCCGACGAGATGCTCTATCCGTCCAACTACCAGTACCTCGTTGACCTGTTGAGCTATGTTGCCGTGGGCGCGCGCTCGGTCGAAAACCAGGAGCATCGCCTGGTGTCGAGCGGCATTTCGGTGCCCGTGGGCATGAAGAACCCCACCGCCGGTTCCACCACCGTCATGCTCAACTCTATTTACGCCGCGCAGGCGCACCAGAGCTTCATCTTCCGCAACTGGGAGGTCGAGTGCGATGGCAACCCGCTCGCGCACGCCGTCATGCGCGGCTACATCGGCCTCGATGGGCGCACCTACCCCAATTACCACTACGAGCACCTGGAGCGCCTGGCCGAGCGCTATACCGAGCATGCCGGCTATGCCAATCCGGCAGCGATCATCGACTGCAACCATGACAACTCGGGCAAGCGTCCGCTGGAGCAGTATCGCATTTGCAAGGAAGTGCTCGACAGCTGCCGCCGCAACGAGTCCATCTCCAAGCTGGTCAAGGGCTTTATGATCGAGTCTTACCTGGAGGACGGCAACCAGCCGGTCGACGGCGGCGTCTTTGGCAAGTCGATCACCGACCCGTGCCTAGGCTGGGAAAAGACCGACTACCTCATCCACGAGATCGCAGAGCGTATTTAGTTACGCGGGCCGCATTTGGACAATCTGACGTTCAACTTCAAGGGCGCAACCAGAAGGTCGGCGCCCTTTCGTTTCACGTCACCTTGTCTCAAATGCGACCCGCTCGCTCATATGACCCAATCCACTGTCAAGGGCCACAATGGCCCCGCCGACCGCTTGCAATCGGTCGGCGGGGCCTGCCGTTAAACCCGTCCCGGTCCGCCCCCGGCATGTCATCGACGCCTTCGGCTCAGTCTCATATCCGCGGATACCGCTCCGGCGGCCCGCAATCCTCTCCTTCGGCGGGGTTCCCCTAGTCTGTCTTCGCGCATGCGGCGGCCGCCGCGCGCACAGCGAGAACGGGGGTGTCCCCGAAGGCTGCCCGGCTCGCCGGGACGGGGGCTTATGTCTATTCCGCGCCCTCCCGGCACATCGTGCCGAGGGCCCACAGCCACCTCACGAGCTCGGCCGCGGTGGCCGCGTTCGCCTTCGCCTGCGGCATCCCGCGGGCGATCATCTCCTCGCGGCGGCGCAGGAGCCTCTCGGACCCCTTCCTCCCGTGCATCCTTATCTCGAGGGGCACGCCGGAGCCCTTGGGCATCAGCTTCGGCTGGTGGCCGGCCTGGGCATAGCACCAGGACCCCTCGACAGCCAGCTTCCTGACGAGCGCGTTGCCGGCCCCGCTGATTCCGCCGAGGCGCACGGAGTCCGCGCTCGACCTCTGCTTCGGGGCGAGGCCGAAGTAGGCCGTCACCTGCCTGCCGGAGCGGAACCTCGAGAAGTCGCCGACCTCGGACGCGAAGGCGGCGGCGAGCGCGAACCCGCACCCCTTGATCGACTGGAGCGCCTCGACCTCGGCCGAGAGGGGGCCCGCCGCGACGGCGGCCCTGTATTCGGCGAGGAGGGCCTCCCTCGTCTCGTCGGCCGCCTCGACCTCGTTCCTCAGCGCCGCAAGCGCCCGGATGCCTCCGTCGTCGGCGGGGTGTATGCCGTCGAGCCACCTGAGGAAGCCGTACGTCCAGTACTTCCGGGGGTTGCCGGCCGGCGTCGTGCCGCCGTAGACATAGCCGCGGCGGGCTAGGAACGCCAGGAGCCGCTGCTTCGCCGCCGCGAGCCTCGCGGTCGCCGCGTCGTGGGCGGCGGCGAGGTCCCTGAGCCCCTCGATCTCGGGGGACGGCACCCATACCGGGGTGACGTCGTGCGACAGTATCGCCTTGGCCATCCTGGCCGCGTCGTTGCGGTCGTTCTTGGACGAGAGGTCGGCAGCCGACCTCGGGACCTTGGAGACGGCCGCGACGACGCAGTCGACGCCGAGCCCGGAGAGCTCCCTTTGCGGGGCGAAGCCGAGGTAGCCGCTCTCGTAGGCGGCGAGCGACGGGCCGGGGAAGCCCGACATCCACTCCGCGACCTCGCCCCAGGGGTTGCCGCGGAACCTCCTCGTCACGGCCTCGCCCGTCTCCGCGTCGAGCGCGCAGACGGTGGTGGACCTGAGGTGTACGTCCATTCCGAAGGCGGTAGAATATCTAGGCACGGGAGCCTCCCAACCTCGTTGCGGCGCGGCTGCGCCTCTGGCACTTCAACAACATTGTCGCAGCCCCGACCCGCGGTCACGAGCGGGGGCTCCTGTCGTTTCCGTGCCCCTGGATTGGGTCATGGTGTCTGTCCGTCCTCTACCTGCGGCGTTGTCTTGCTCCGGATGCGGCAGTTGGGGACGTTCCTTTTCTGCCGGCAGTCTGGGACATTCCTTGAGGTAGTCGTTGGGGACGCTCTTGTTTGACCAGTCGTTTAAGAACGTCCCCAATGACTATCTCTCCGCCCCCGTGGGATCGGGGGTCGTCTACCGAATGGTTGATGCGGCGGCCCTGCGGCCATGTCACACTCAGAGGTGGCCTGACCCAACCCGGAAGGAGCCTCCATGAGCCTTGACAACGTAGCCCTGCGCGCCACCACACTTGATGACCTGACCGGCATCGCCGCCATCTACAACCAGCTGTGGTGCAACACGCTGCGCAACCGCGGCGACGTCGAAGCTGCCGATTTCTGCGCGCGCTTTAACATCGCCATGCAGCTGCAGCGCTCCCCCATCGCGCTTGTCGCCGAGGCCGAGGGCCGCATTATCGCCGCCTGCTGCATCGGCATCTTCGAAGACGGCAAGCCGCGTACCAACCCCACGTGGGTACCCTGCTACGACGAGATGTTCGCCCAGGCAACCGAGATGGCGAAGACCGCCGACGCCAAGCTCGAGGGCCCGCTCTTTGGCGACAGCCGCGAGAAGGCCACGGCCGACCGCTTTGCCGCCACGGGCAATGAGTATGCCCAGGGCCAACTCAACCTCATCATCATCGTGCCCGAGTGGCAGGGCAAGGGGCTCGGCCGCGCGCTCATCGACCTTGCGCGCGCCGAGCTCGCCCGGGCAGGCTGCACCAAGTTCTTCCTGATGAGCGACTGCAGCTCCGACTGGCAGTTCTACGAGCACCTCAACATGAAGCGCATCTTGGAAGATCACAGCCAAGACACCGGCGACGGCTTTATCGTCTACATGTACGGAGGCGACACGCAGGATTAGCTTGAGTGCCGCCTCACGGGCTTTCTCCAAGACAGCCCAAAGCAATCAGCCACGCCAAAAGGGACATGCCAAAAAGGGACAGGTTTATTTTGGCAGGTTTTATCTGGGTAAACGCCAACCGCCGCGAGGAAGTTGCCTTCCCTCGCGGCAGTCTTCTAGCAGCCAAAACCAAGTGAGTAGACTTTTTGCAGGAGGCCGAGCACACCCCGAATCGCCACAGCGCTGACCTGCGGTTTTATTGAGCACTTGTCGTGATATGCTCGGCAGATCCAAAAAAGCCTACTCACTTGGTTTTGAGGCGCTCCAGATAGGCGAACAACCGCCGCGAAAGGGATCCGATCCTCTTCGCGGCGGTTGTTCGCGCTGGTTTTGAGGCGGTTTTGCCCGCTTGCTACTCGCTGCAGCGGGCAGCGATGACAGTTCGCACCATGCCGGCGCTCATAAGGCAGGCCCCCGACGACTACAGCAGCACACGCAATAATCTGACAGTATCATTTGCCATAATCTTGCAGTAGTGTTTTCCATAATCTAATAGTGGCCCAGTTCAGAGGCGTTATTGGATAGTGACATATAACCGTTTTAGAACGTCCCCAACGACTGCCCGGGAGCGATAACAGGTATTATCTGGTCAAACACCAAAACCACCACAAAGGTGCCTGTCCCCTTTGTGGTGGTTTGGAGCTCTCCGCGGCGGGATGCTAGACTGGCGGCGTATACATTCGCGCCAAAACACGGGTCGCATGCAAGAAAGGAGATGCCATGGCGCCTATCGCACCTCTCAAGATGCTCGTCGCTCCTGCCGCTAAGGCCATCGCCCGCCTGAGCGACTCACTCACCTACGACGATATCCCCTGCGTTGTCGACGAGCGCCCGGACGGCTGTCCGTACCTGGGCCACGTTCCCTACTTTGCGCCTAAGCTCGCTTCTGATCCCGAGCACTGCGAGCAGTAATCCAAGACACAGCAAGCGCTGCGCAACTCGCGGCGCTACTGTTTTGGTGCAAAGAAACCTGATTCCCTTGCACCAACGCCGGGATTGTCGACGCTGCGGCCGCGGCGCGATATGAGGCGCGAAACCTCGCCCAGCAACACGACGATCACCACACCCATGAGAATGGGCAACTTTGCCATTTCGGCGGGCGAGCCGTTGAGCGGCACAATCGTAGCGACAATCGAAAGCACAAGCTCCACCACGGGAATCGCAAGTGCCACCGCAAGCACCTTGCCCTCGAAGGGTGCACGGAACACGCGCGGGCGATCGTCATATTTGCGCAGGCGCCAAAACGCTGGGAACATCGGGATATAGCTCATGAGCAGAAAGACGACGTTCATCGAAAAGAATACCCAAAAAACGTCGGAACCCTCGCCCAGCGGAATCTGAAGTAGCAGCACCAAGCTGGCAAAACAACCGTTAATGATTGCCGAGCCATTGGGCATGCCGGTCTTCTTGGACACCAGCGCAAAGGGGCGCGGCATGTTGCCATGGCGCGCGGCATAGCTCGCCACGTTGTTGACGCCAAAGCTCCAGCAGATCATGTTGGCGAACAGCGTCACCAAAAAGGCCACGCCAACGACCATCGTCAGCGGGTGAGCGCGCCCCACCATAGCGGCGACTGCGTCCACAATGCCCGAATCGAGTGAAAGCTGCTCGGTGGGAACCGCGGCTCCAATGCCAATGCCGCAAATGATGTAAATTGCCGCAATGGCCACGCCACCGGCAATAACCGCCTTGGGGATATCGCACGACGGGTTCTTCATCGTGCTGGCAAAAGTCGCGACCACCTCAAAGCCCATAAAGTTGAATAGGATGATCGATAGGTACGTCAACGAATTGGTGTCGCCCAGATCTGGAATGAAGGTCTTAAACGACATGTCGTTGGCAAAGCCGTTATTGCAGGCAAACCAAATGCCGACGATTCCCACCACAGCGGTAATGAGCACCTTGATGACGGCGCCGCCGTCCATGACCCAATCGGCCTCGGCAACCGGCTGCATTGCCATGACCGTGACGCCCCACACAAAGGCAATCTCGATGGCAATTCGGATCCCGAGTGAAAACTCGATACCCCACACCGCATTAATGACACTGGGGAACATGCAGGCGATACTTGCCACCCACAGCGGAAAGTTAACCCAGTAGCACCAAGAGCAACGGGCGCCCCAACGGTCGCCCAGGCCCAAGCGAACCCAATCGTACAGGCCGCCCTCGGAATCAAACGCCGTACCCAGCTCGGCCACCACCAGACCATAGGGAAGCAAAAACGTAATGATAAGGAAGATCCACCAGAAGAACTGCACGTTGCCCATGGCAGATGCCGGAGCCGCCGCCTCGATGGTAAACACGACGCAGATAACCGAAAGGATGACCTCGATCAGGGAGAACTTTTTACCTGCCATGGCACGCTCCCCCTACAGCAAAAAGGATGGCATCTGTACCGAAGGCGCAGCCCAAGGTAGGGTTGCAGGCCGCGTCACCGGTGCAGGTGCCATCCCAAAGAGAAGAGAGGATGCAATTATTGGACCAACGCTCGCGGAACAGGCGCGTGTAGATAACGATACGCTGGTACATAGATACTCCGATCAAAACGGCCGCGTTCGCGACCGGGAACTTTCGGCAATTGAAGACGCGTCTGACCTGGGAAATTCAAGCGAACAATTGGCCTAACCCGCAAAAAATCCCAGGCCAGACGCGTATTCAATCAAAGAAAAAAGGCACTCCGATGTGGAGGCAACGGAGTGCCCAAAGAAAACCCAACCGACCAAGACATCAAGCAAATCAGCCATCAATGCCCCAAGATGGTCCGATTCACCGACCGTCCGATTGATCGGCTGGGTTTTCGAGGTGCCCCAGGTCGCCGCGAAAGAGGAGCGAAGCGTACTTTGGTACGCGAGCGACGGTTTGAGCGGCGAGATGGGGTGCCTCGGAAAGTCAGACGTTTACTCGGCGTGCTCAGGTGCGCCAGATTGGCGCGAACGAGGAGCGTAGCGTACTGACGCTACGTAAGCGACGAGTGAACGCCAAGGTGGCGTGCCTGAGTTACGCCGAGGGCTCCTGCTGCGTAATGCAGTGGATGTTGCCGCCGCCGAAGACGACCTGCTCGGACTGGACGCCGACGCACTTGTAGACGCCCTCGCCCCAGACCTCGTCATAGATCTTCTGGAGCGTGTCGACGGCCAGCTGGTCGTTCTCGTCGCCGTACTGCGGGACGATGACGCCGTGGTTGGTGACCAGGTAGTTCATGTAGGACGCGATCAGCGGCTCGTCGGGGACGCGCGGCTCGGCGTTCTCGTCGGCGTCGATGGTGTCGCAGGAGGCCTGGTCCATGAACAGCGGGGTCACGGGCATGCAGAGCTTGTAGACCTTCATCTTGCGGCCCTTGGCGTCAACGGCGTTGGAGAGGGTCTCGTAGGCAGCGTGGCACTGCTCGTAGAACGGATACTCGGGATCGTCGGTCCAGATGCAGGCCATGACGCCCGGGGCGATGAACGTGGCGACGTCGTCGATGTGGCCGTTGGTCTCCTCGGGGTCGATGCCCTCCTTGACCCAGATGACCTTCTCGACGCCCAGGTAATCCTTGAGGTGCTCGTCCATGTAGGCGCGAAGCTCCTCGCTCCAGGGCTCAAACTTCTTGTGGAACTTGGGCCAGATGGACTCGGGATCCTCTTCCTCCTCGAGCACTGCAGAGCAGGTGCGGCCCGGGGAAAGCAGGCACTGGTCGGTCACGACAAGGGTGCCCTCGCCGTCAACGGTGATGGAGCCGCCCTCGAGGATCATGTCATCGGGACGATAGCGGCGGCAGCCGGAAAGCTCAGCCATCTTAAGGGCGATCTGCTCGTCCTTGTCCCACGGGAAATAGAGGCCGTCGACGAGACCGCCGTAGGCGTTGAAGTGCCAGTGGTTGGCGCGCTTCTCACCCTTGCCGTTGATGACGTAGGTGGCGGCGGTGTCGCGGAACCAGGCGTCGTCGGTGGTCATCTCGATGACGGTGACGTTCTCGTCCTCCTCGAAGACGGCCTTGCAGTTGGCATAGTCGACCTGGTTGGCGCACATGGTAACCGGGGTGAACTCGGCGATGGCGCGGGCGATGGCGGCATACTGCTTCTGAGCCGGCTTGGCGCCGTGGGCCCAGGTGTCGGTGCGGTGGGGCCAACCCATCCACACGCGATCCTGCGGGGCGAACTCAGCGGGCATAAAGAAGCCGTCGGCCTTGGGGGTGGACTCGGACTCGGTGATCGTACGCATAAGATATCCTCCAAATCGAACGATCGCTTGCTGCGGGCGGGTTACCCGCAGCCTAAAACCAAGAGATGGTAGGCGCCCGTTCCCCGGCAAGGGTCGGGGCGCCCGGCGCCGGTTTTCACGGAGTCGCACCGGCAAGCGACGACGTAACCAAGTGCGCGGAGACAAAACGCACGAAGGATACGGAAGAGAGATTGGGGTGGGCGGTGGTTACCGGAGCTATCGCTCACACCCACCCCGGGGAATGGTTAGCAAACCTGTCGCTTGGGCACGTCTCCGAAGAGGCTAGAGTGCCCGGAGTCGGGAGCGACAAGCCCGACGAAGCGCGCGTTGGTACACGAGGAGGGTTGGAGCCCCAGAACCGGGTGCTCTAGTTCTCCTCGGCCTCGGCGGCCTCCTCAGCGAGACGCTGAGCTGCCAGCTCGGGAGTGAGGCCCTTGTACTCGGTCTCGCGGCCCTTGGCGCTGACGACGCGGACAACCTCGCCGATGAGCAGAAGCACGATGAAGATAACGATCATCGGGAGCTTGTCGCCAATCTCGGCGGCGGAGAGCGGCACCAGCGTTGCAACGATGGCCAGGATCAGCTCGATGCAAGGGATGGCCAGCATGACCTTCATCATGGCACCCTTAAACGGGAACGTGAAGATGCGCTCGCGGTCGGGGTCGTTCTTGCGAAGGTTGAGGAACGCCGGGAACATCGGGATGTAGGTCAGCAGCAGGAAGACGACGGAGGTGCCGAAGAGCATCCAGAAGACGCCGTTGGAGATGGCGTCGATGGGAACGAGCTGCAGGCACAGCACCAGGGAGGCAACGACGGCGTTGACCAGGTTGGCGCCGTTGGGCATGTCATCATCCGAAATCATCGAGGCGAAGACCTTGGGCATGTTGCCGTGCTCGGCAGCGTAGCGGGCGACGGAGTTGACGCCGAAGGACCAGGCGGCCATGTTGGCGAACAGGGTGATCAGGAAGGCGATGCAGATGACCTTGAAGATCATGGAGTCGCCCACCATGGTCTGGACTGCGACAATCATGCCATAGTCGGGGTCGATGGAATCGGCCGGCACAGCAGCGCCGATGCCAAAGCCAGCGAACAGGTAGATCACGGCGATGGACAGGCCACCGACGATGATGGCCTTGGGGATATCGCGAGCGGGATCGGCCATGTCGTCGGTCATGGTGCAGATGACCTCGAAGCCCATGAAGTTAAAGATGATGATCGACAGGTAACCGAGAGCGTTGGTGTTGGTGAGCTCGGGCAGGAAGGTGGCAGCGGACATGTCGTTCGCAAAACCGTTCTCCATGGCATACCAAATGCCCAAAGCGCCAACGATAACGGCGACGGCGACCTTGATGATGGCGCCACCGTTAAGGACCCACTCGGAGTCGGCCGCCTTGGAGCGGCCCATGAGGTAGACGATCCACACAAAGGCAAGATCGATACCCATCTTGGCGATCAAGTTGAACTCGACGCCAAAGACCATGCCCAAAATGTCGGGGAACATGGTAGCCAGCGAGGCGATCCACAGCGGGTAGTTGACCCAGTAGTAGTACGAGATGCGGGCGCCCCATTTGTCGCCCAGGCCATCGCGTACCCAGTCGTAAATGCCGCCCTCGCCGTCATAGGTGGTACCGAGCTCGGCGACAACCATGCCGTAGGGAAGCAGGAAGGTCAGGATCAGGAAGATCCACCAGAAGAACTGCTGGTTGCCAATGGCAGCAGCAGGAGCGGCGGCCTCGCAAACGAAGACGACGCAGATGATGGTCGAAATGACCGTCAAGAAGGAAAGCTTTTTCTTTCCGTCGCTCATGATGAGCTCCTTCGCTCAGTCTTGGACAGATCCGAGGCCCTAAGGTATTAAGGCAATTGCTTGGGCCTCGGTGAGCGGGCGACAGGAGACGAGCATCCGCCGCCCGCAAACGTGCTTTTAGAAGCCTTGAGGCTTAGAGCTGCTCGAGAGCTTCGAGAGCGGCGTGGAGCTCAGCCTTGGCGGAGTACTCGACACCCTCGTCGTTGAGCGGAGTGCGCTTGCCCAGGGCGGCAAGGAGAGCACGGATGGAGTGCTTGCGGTTCTCGGCCTCGACCCAGCACAGTGAGCGCTCGGGATCGTCCATGACCTCGTCGACGACCTCCTCGTTGCGGGTGGCCGGCAGGCAGTGCATGAACTTGGAGTTGGGGCCGGCGAAGTTCATCATGTCCATGGTGACCTGATACTTGGGATAGAACACGTCCATGTAGTTCTCGCCCGAGACCTCCTCGTCGTACAGGCCATACCACACGTCGGTGTAGATGAAGTCGGCGCCCTTGATGCACTCGATGTCGTCGGAGATGACGACAGAGCCGCCGGAGACCTTGCAGTTCTCCTCGGCGATGGCCATCATCTGCTTGCCGAACTCGGCGCGCTCCTCGACGGTGCCAACGTGCAGGCCGCCGTCGGGGATCTGGTGGCCCTTAGGTCCAAACTGGACAAACTTCATGCCGACCTTGGAAGCGATGAACATGAGGGAGACGCAGACCTGGGTGGCGTCGCCGATGAAGGCCAGGGTGCAGTCCTCGATCTTCTTGCCCTCGGGGAGGTTCTCGAGCATGGTCATGAGGTCGCCCATCTCCTGCGTGGGATGGTTGAACTCGGACATGCCGTTGATGACGGGCACAGCGGAGCCCTCGGCGAGGCCGACGACGTCCTTGTGACGGTCAACGCGAGCCATCATGATGTCGAGCAGCGAGCCCATAACGCGAGCGGTATCGCCCAGGGACTCGTGACCGCCGAGCTGGATGGTGCCAGGGCCATAGAACTGAGCATGGCCGCCGAGGTCGGTCATAGCGGTCTCGAAGGAAAGACGAGTGCGGGTGGAGACCTGCTGGAAGATCATGCCAAGGCTCTTGTTGCGGAGCAGGTGCGGATAATAACCGTCAACCTTGATGGCCTTCTTCATTGCCAGGCCAAGATCCTCGATAGCCAGGATCTGCTCTTTGGTGAAGTCGTTGGTGTCGATGAAATCCTTAGGCAGTGCCATGTCGATTTCCTTTCCGCCGGTCTTGCCGACTATTACTATGAGGCGCTCGAACATCACGCCTCGTGTTGACAAGACCATCATTCACCCGTATGCAATTTTTACCTAGTTTATTCGGGATTAAAGACCGTTCACGGAGTTACACCCCCTCTAAACCAATATAAACCCGCAGGTCAAGAGTTTACAGGGGGTTTACCATCTAGAACCGCGAACGGTATACGGCTATGCTGTATCTCGGCGCCTAATCCACAATGAAACGAAGGGTTGAGACGTCTATATCCCACAAGGTATACAGAACTCGGCCATAGAATAAATGAGATGGGACGGTGACAGATGAACACCCTGATGTTCTTCTATACCCTAGCGATACTCGTGATCTGTATTGTGACGGCGGTGCTCTCGCTTGCCGCCTATGCCTCATCTCGTCGACGCTTCTTTATCTATGGCAGCGGCGTATTTATCTGCTATGCCATCGAGATGACCGAGATTTTCTTTTTTGAATACACGCTGCAAAACCAGAGTTTTCCAGCCAGCGACTATTACTCAATTACCATGCCTGTGTTGCGGACCTTTGTGGCGACCGCTTCGCAGGCTTTTATTTGGCTCATTGCCATGGATTTGCTCGACAAGCATTCAAAAAAGCAGTTTGTCATTCCCGTCGCAACGTTCTTGCTGAGCGAGCTGCTGATTATCGTCGCTGTCCTCTACGGCCCCATTCATCAATGGCTCTACTACACGATGCGTCAGGTATTCCTTGTTTTCGTGGGGCTATATATCTTTTGGACGGCACGCAAGAGCACACAAGTCGAGCTGAAGGCACGCGTTAACAACCAACGAAAGCACCTGATTATCGGCGCTATTCTGGTCGGTTGCATCGTTGCCGAGGATTTCTACAACATCCTTGTTGTTCCCATGAGCCTGGCACCCTCTTGGCTGCAGCTGTACCTGTCCGAGCGCAACTTTAGCGAAAACGTCTTTGCCTGCTACTTTGCGATTCTGCTGATCATCTACTCCTACCACGTGCTTTCAATCCGCATGCAGGAGGCGCCCGAGGAAAAGAACGTCAGCGATCTTGATCGACACATCGAAGAGCAGATGCCCTTCTATCGCAACGCCTACAAGCTCTCCAACCGCGAAACCGAAGTCATGCGTCTGGTTGTGTTGGGCAAATCGAACCAAGAGATCGCTGACGAGCTCTTCCTTGCCGTGGGTACCGTCAAGACCCACATCCACAACATCCTGGTCAAAACCGAGCAGCAAAACCGTACGACCCTGATCCTCCACTTTTGGAAACGATAACCTACCAAAAAGGGACAGGTTTATTTTGGCAGGTTTTATCTGGGCAAATGCCAAAACCGCCGCGAGGGAGCTACTTTCCCTCGCGGCGGTTTTCTAGCAGTAAAACCAAGTGAGTAGGCTTTTGGCGGGATGCCGAGCACGCCCCAAAACGCCACAGCCCTGACCTGCGGTTTTGTTGAGCGTTTGTCGCAATGTGCTCGGCAGATCCAAAAAAGTCTACTCACTTAGTTTTGAGATGCATCAGGCGGGCAAAAAACCGCCGCGAAGGGGGCCCGGCTTCCTTCGCGGCGTTTGTTCGCTGTGGTTATGCGGCGGTTTTGCCCGCTCGCTACTCGCTGTAGCGGGTGGCGATGGCAGCTCGCACCATGCCGGTGCTCATGAGGTACGTTACCAGGAAGTAGCCGCCGTAGGCTGCCAGGAAAATCGCACAGGTGAGGCCCACCGTGCCGCCGATGCTCATGTTGCCAAACGTGCTCACCAGCTCGATGATCACCTTGAGCGCCACAAAGGAGTGCGCCAGACCCACTGCCAGCGGGAACAGGAAGAACACCGCTTGCTGTGCCATCACCGAATGGCGAATCTGGCGGTCGTCACAGCCGATCTGCGCCAGCACGCGATAGCTGCGGCTGCCATCTGCCACGTTGGAGAGCTGCTGGATCGACAGAATTGCCGCGCATGCAACGACCAGTACAAAGCCGATGTAGATAGCCAGATAGCTAATCATGCCGTTCATCTGCGCTGCCTGCGTATATAGCTCGGAGCGTGTCATGAAGACTCCCCACGAACCCGGCTCCTTGCCGTCAACGAGCAGGTTGTCGAGCATAGTGTATTTAATGAGCTCATCGGCCTCGGCAACATCCATCCCTCGCTTGTAGTTAACGAGCAGGTTGCTGGCATACGGCTGCAGATTAAGCTGGGACAGCAGCTCATCGGCAACGACCACGGTACCGGGATTGCTACCGAGCCCCGAGTTGGCGATGGCCGCCGTGTCCTTGTCCGACTTATCGGTTGCGGGCTTGAGCTCATGCCCACCCAAGGTGAGGGTATGGCCGCCGGCCATATATTTGGTGTACAGGTCGCCCAGCTCACCGCCCATATCACACGTAAGCACGTACTGGTCGCGGCCAATGCTCACCGGCTCCTCGCCCATCATCTGGCGCAGCTTGTTGTACTGGCTCGCCGGCGTCACAAACAGGCCCATATCATCGGCATTGCTACCCTCGAGCACCTTGGGGAGCTTTTCGCCCATGGCCTTGCACATCTCGCCTGCAGCTACCGAGGGACCCGAGCCGCCAAGCGGGTAACTCAGATACGAATCGATCTGCACATGCTCACCGGCAACATCGGCGATATTGACCTTTTTGCCGGTCTCGTCGTTGTTGTCCGCCGACTTGCGCTCGCCATGCCATGCAGCGTACAAATCGACCGTTGCATCGGCCAGCACCATGCGATCGGCCTCAGACGGATTGACATACTCCTTGTAGTAGTCGAGCGTTTCGGGCGTGTAATAGACATACGTCTGAGACACGTCAACAGGGTTATAGCGCTCCAGGTTTTCGTTCATCACGTTGGCGATCGACATACCGCACGTCACCGAGGTGATGGCCAAAAACAGGATCATCGCGATGACGCCCATCGAAAAGCACACCGTATTGACCTTGGCCGCAAGCTGGCGTACGGTAAACATATTGAGGCCGCGCCAATAGACGCTGCGCAGGCCCTGCAGCAGCTTGATAAGCATGCCCGAAAGGCCCCAGAACAGGGCAAAGGTACCCACCGTAACCATGGCCGTGGTGATACCAAACTGGTTCATGGCCTCCTGCAGCTTGGTATCGGTCGCGGTGAGCGGGAACCCGTCGCGCAGCAGACGGTAATAGGCCACGCCCACAAGCACCGCGCCCACAGCAAAGATGGCAATCGCGATCCAGGGGTTGCGTGTCTTGATACTCTCGTTGCGACGCTCGGCACCCATAAGCTCGATGAGTTTGGTACGACGCACGGCGCGAAGGTTCAGCAGCAGCGTGAGCACAAACATTACGAGCATGCAGGCAAGGGTCAGGTTGAACGCATGCACCGAGAAGAAGAAGTGGAAATTGGCGATCTGCGTCTTGAAGAGTGAAGCCGTAAAGAACGTCATGAGCTGGGAAAGCCCCGCGCCCAGCACAATGCCGGCGACAAAGGCGCCGACCGAAACGATCACCGTCTCGAGCGCCATGATCGTGGCGACGCGCCCGCGCCCCATGCCGAGCACCTGGTACAGGCCAAACTCCTTCTTGCGGCGTTTCATGATGAAGTTATTGGCATACACCATCAAAAAGGCCATGACACCGGCCAAAAAGTACGTCAGGTAGCCGAGCATGCTGCCCATAACCTGCGCCAAGCCCTCTTCATCGATGCCGGCAATGTCGACCTGCATCGAGACGGTGTTAAAGGCATAGAAGACGGTGACGCCCAGGGTGAGCGTCAAAAGGTAGACGAGGTAGTCGCGGCCGGCGCGGCGGACGTTGCCCCAAGCGAGTTTACAGAGCATCGGAGCCCTCACCGCCCATCATGGCAACGACCTCCATAATGCGGTCGAAGAACTCCCGGCGGTCGGTGTCGCCGCGGCGCAGCTCGGTGAAGATCTTGCCGTCGCGGATAAACAGCACGCGGCTCGTGTAACTTGCAGCAAAGCTATCGTGCGTGACCATGAGCACGGTGGCGCGCAGGCGGCGATTCAGGGCCTCCAGGCTCTCGAGCAGCAGGCGGGCGCTCTTGGAATCGAGGGCGCCGGTGGGCTCGTCGGCCATGATCATGGTGGGGTCGGTGACGAGCGCGCGAGCCGCGGCAACGCGCTGCTGCTGGCCGCCGGACATCTGGTAGGGGTACTTGTCGAGCACCTGACTGATGGACAGGCGCGCGGCCACATCCTGCACGCGGGTCGAGATCTCTGCCGAGTTTGCGCGGGCAATGGTGAGCGGCAGGGCGATGTTCTCGCGTGCCGTGAGCGTATCGAGCAGGTTGGAGTCCTGGAAGATAAAGCCCAGCTCCTCGCGGCGGAACTGCGAGAGCTTGGCTTGTTTCATGCGCGTTACGTCCTGCCCGTTGATGCGGATCGTGCCACTTGTGGCGCTATCGATGGTCGACACGCAGTTGAGCAACGTCGACTTGCCCGAGCCCGAGGCGCCCATGATGCCGACGAATTCGCCGCGGTTGACGGTAAAGCTGACATCGTTGAGCGCGCGGGTCACGTTGCCCAGTGCTCCATATACCTTTTCGAGATGCGCGACCTCCAGTACCGGGGTCGCCGTTTGCGTGGTTTGCATACCGAGTCCTTTCTTGCGATTAGTCTACGGCATCTATAGTCGCAAGGAGCCGAGTCGGCTACCATCGATATGGCTTACGCTTGCCTTACCGTTGCGTAAGGTAAGCGTAGTCTGCCATGTGTTGATGTTGAGAGAGGGCTCCTGTTGAAGACTGTTCATGTTGCCGCTGGGATCATTCGCAAGGAAGGATCTGACGAGCTGCTTGCCGTGCAGCGCGGCTACGGCAACATGCAGGGACTATGGGAGTTCCCGGGCGGCAAACTTCTGCGCGGCGAGACACCCGAAGACGCCGTGCGCCGCGAGCTTATGGAAGAGCTACAGGTAAAAGTCACCAACCTGCGTGATTTCTACACCGTTGAGTATGACTACCCCGATTTTCATCTCTCCATGGAGTGTTACTACTGCTCGCTCGCCGATGAATCCGATGAGCCCCAGAAACACGACCGCCAGCTTGATATCCGCTGGATTCCACGCACCTCGCTTGCCACGGTGGAATGGATGCCCGCCGACAAGGGGCTCATTGATGCTCTGATTGAGTTAAAGGAAGATCGGCTTGAGGCAAGCTCCGCCGATGACGCCGCGCCCAACACAACCGACAAACCCGCCACCAAACCCAAGCGCGCACCTAAACGCCGCAGCAAAAAGCGTCCCAAGCCCGGTCTGCTCGACGGCATCGATACCTCGGACCTCTCCGCTGACGAGCGCGAACTGGTCCGCCGTCGCGCCGCCATCAAAAAGTCCATGAAGGGCAACAAGCGCGCCAACACCAAGCCCGAGCTGCTCGTACGTCAGCGCCTACGGGCCGCGGGCCTTACGGGCTATCGTTTGGAATGGAAGGTACCCGGCAAGCCCGACATCGCCTTCCCCGGCCGCAAGATCGCCATCTTCGTCAACGGTTGCTTTTGGCACCGCTGCCCCAAGTGCAACCCAAGCCAGCCCAAGCGCAACGTTGAGTTTTGGGAGGCAAAGTTCCGTCGCAACGTCGAGCGCGACCGTGCTGCTGTGGCAGCGCTCACTCAAATGGGCTGGACGCCCATAACCATCTGGGAATGCGAACTCAAAAAAGACCGCATCGACGCCACGATGGAAAAGGTCATCGAGCAGGTGCGCGCCACAGAGCCGCAGCGCTAACAGCGAGCATTCACACGCTACGCACGTCCGCGCCACATCCACGTCACAAACCTTAGAAAGCCCTTAAGCTCAAAACCTTTCAAGAGTGTTACTCGATACCTCTGACCTGCAGTTTCATCGTAACACCAAACCAGGTTAAGCCTTTCTTTAGCGCTTCTTTGCGGCAGCCGCGGCATAATGTAGCCAGCGCACGGGACCTAGCAGCAAACCCCGAGCGCATCCTTTTGGTGGATATCGAGGAGGCCGCAAAAGCATGCATTCTTCCAATGACGCAGCACAGCAGCCATCCCTAAAACATGCAAACCTTTTCTCCTTCCCCCCGACACAGAGAAACGGCCTCCTCGACTCCCCCACCACAAAAACCAAGCGCTCAGCCGATCAGAGCCTCAACTTACGAGCATCCTTCGAAAAGCTCCAAGCATCCCTAGACAAGGCGTTCCCCGAACAGGCAAGAGCAATCTAAGCCCATTGCGCTTTATACTGATGCCATGCGAAACATGGATCACATAGAATTGCACCGCGGAGGACGCGAGGAAGCGTTTCCCGAGACCGCCGAAGACTGGCCCTATATTGCCGAACGCGCAGAATTCGCTCGCTATCCGGGCAATTCCGTCCCCTGGCACTGGCATTCCGAAGTTGAGCTTTTCTACATGGAGCAGGGAGCGATTGACTATCGAACGCACGCGGCTCATGAGCACGTACGCTTTGAGGAAGGGTCCGCCGGCTTTATCAACGGCGGCGTTTTGCACAGCACGCTGCAATCACCCAATTCGGCGCCAGCCATTCAAATGCTGCATATCTTTGAGCCGTCGATGCTCGGCGATCCCGCGGGACGTCTCCAAAAGCGCTACATCAACCCATTGCTTCAATGTCGAGGCGTCGATGTGCTCAAATGGTCGCCCACCAATCCCGACGATATGCCCTTTATCGATTTGCTGAAGAGCTCCTTTAGCCACGACCTTCAACGGCCGCAGAACGAGATGGCGCTTCGAAATAGTTTGTCAGAGCTCTGGATTCAGATTAACGCCAAGGCCGAACCGCTCTTTTCTTCCGACGGCGCCTCTTGGATGACCAGCCGCGACGTACAGTTCAAGGCAATCCTGGACTTTATCCGCGCAAACTATGCAGCCGCTATAGATGTGCCCCAGATGGCATCTGCAGCCGGCGTAAGCGAAAGAGAGTGTTACCGCATTATCGAAACTTGTGCAGGAACGACCCCGGCGGCATATCTACGCGCATACCGCATAAACCGTGCTTGCGAACTTTTGGCACACACCACGCGAACGGTACAGACAGTCGCGCGCCAATGCGGATTTATAACAGCAAGCCATCTTGGCCAGGTATTTAAAGAACAAATGGGGTGCACTCCTTCGAGCTATCGAGCAGCGAGGCAGAATCTCGATAGCACCAGGCAGAAATCCCGCTAACCCTTCTTCTGTCACTGCATCAAACTTGCAGGCAAACAACAGAGAGGAGCAATCATATGAAGCACTTTGACCATATCGTATTTGACGTTGATGGGACATTGGCAGATACAGAAGAAAGCATTCTGTCATCGCTTGTCCAGATTGTCCAAGAAGAGACCAGCAAAACGCTTCCCCGACACGAGCTTGACTTTGCCCTCGGCATACCCGGCAAGGATGCCCTTGAGAAACTTGGGATCTACTCGCAGGCAACGTTGGATCGCTGGTGCCAAGTTGCCGCCAGCTTTAAAAGCACCATCAGCGTGTTTCCAGGTTTGCTTGAAGTCATCGCAACACTCGCCGATAGCGGCTGCAAACTTGGCATCGTCTCCTCACGTGCGCGCGACGAATACGCAAAAGAAATTGCACCCCTTGGTTTCGATAAGTATTTTGAGCACATCATCCTTGTCGAAGACACAACCGAACATAAACCCGCACCCGCACCCATGCTCGAATATCTCCGACGTGCGGGCGCGAATCCTGGCAACGTCGTCTACGTTGGCGACACCGTCTACGACGAACAATGCGCAACTTCAGCAGGGGTCAGTTTTGCCCGAGCAGCATGGGGATCACACCAAGATATCCCAAACGCCACCTACAACCTCAAAACCCCCAACGACCTACTAACCCTAACAACCAAATAACCCACGCGCCCCACCCTTTCAGCCCTAACGCCACAAGGGCGATTGAGCAGGACGGTTTGGGCGGGTCCCCGTACTTAGTTTCCAAAATCATTCCGCAGCGCGAAGGCTTCTTATTATTTTCAGACCTAACGCCACAAGGGCGACGACCTCGAGTAGGTCAACCGGGGAGGGACGAGGGGTTAGTTCTCTAATCTTTCCGCAGGAGGCAAAAAGCCTCGCCGCACGAAGTGCGCAGCGAGGCTTTTTGCATGCCCGAGGACGATTGGGGAACTAAGCCCTCGTCCCTCCCCGGGATATGTAGCGAGTCGGAGTGCCCTTGCTGTTACTCTGCTTTGCCCACAGAGTTGAGGTTGGTCATGCGGATCTTAACCAGCTCGGTGATCTCACGCATACCCTCCTTGGCCGGCTTCTTGGGGTCGAAGCAGGCAGGATTCTCGGCCATGTAGGCCATGAAGCCCTTGGTGTAGGCCTGACGCAGCTCGGTGGCGTAGTTGACCTTGCAGATGCCGTTCTTCACAGCCTCGGCGACCTGCTCATCGGGCACACCGGAGGTGCCGTGCAGAACCAGCGGCACGTCGACGGCGTCGCGGATGGCCTTGACCACGGACTGCTCGATGTGCGGATCGCTCGTGTACACACCGTGGCTGGTGCCAACGCCAATAGCGAGAGAGGTGCAGCCGGTGCGCTCGACGAACTCCTTGGCCTCGGCCGGATCGGTGTAGGGGCTCTCGCCCTCAACCGCGGGACCGTCGTCCTCCTTGCCGCCAACCTTACCGAGCTCGGCCTCGACGGGCACGCCCATGGCGCGGCCAGCGTCGGCAACGGACTTGGTCAGGGCGATGTTGTCCTCGAAGGACTCGTGCGAACCGTCGATCATGACGGAGGTGTAGCCCGTGCGGAAAGCCTGCATGCAGCGGTCATAGCCATCGCCGTGATCGAGGTGCAGAGCGACGGGCACGGAAGCGCGCTCGGCGGCAGCCTTGACCATGCCGTAGAAGTAGTCCAGACCAGCGGTCTTGATGGTGCCCGGGGTGGTCTGCATGATGACGGGGGACTTGGTCTCCTCGGCAGCGGCCAGAACGGCCATAACAAACTCGAGGTTCTCGACGTTGAACGCGCCAACAGCGTAGTGGCCGGCCTGAGCGTCCTTGAGCATCTTTTCGGTGGTAACAAGTGCCATGAGCGTTTGCTCCTCTCCCTCGCCCGCATCTGGACATCGGGCGTACGTGTCCGCAAGGCGTTTTACCTTGCATTTTGCTGCGCCCATTGTATGAAAATCGCATCTGTCGCATGTACGAGATATCGCCGGCACGCAGGCCAAAACGCTCATTTTTGAAAAGCAAACGGAAGGGATTCAGGCTAAATTCCCCTATCCGACATTACCGTTTTCAAGCGAAACATCTTTCTTTTATAGAAAAGATAAGTAATCGAAAGGCGTTTACTTGCTCAAAAAGAAAATGAACGAAAATAGACTCAACACAATTCCTGCAAATATCAGACGATGATGGAGCGGATATGGCCTATGCAACAACCCGAGCTTTCGCCGATGAGCGGCGTGCCGCCATCATGGAGATGCTCGGACATAACGCCTCGGTGCAGGTAGCAGAAATCGCCCAGACCTTTGGCGTGTCCTCCGTTACCGCCCGCGCCGACCTAGACGCGCTCGCCGAGTCCGGCAAGCTGCGCCGCACGCATGGCGGCGCTGTGTCGCTCCAGAAGCGACTGACCGTATCCACCCAGGATCGCCGCATCAACGTCAATGTCGCCGCCAAGCAGGCCATCGCGCAAAGCGCCATCGAACTCGTCAGCGACGGTGACACCTTGCTTGTCGACTCGGGCACCACCGTGCTCGAATTTGTCCGCCTGCTCGACCAGCGCGACGGCATCACCGTCATCACGGCCGACATCACCATCGCCGATTATATCGACGAGAGCATGCCCTCGGTCGATGTCGTCATGCTGGGCGGGGCACTGCGCAAAGGTCATCGCTATCTGTACGGACCGCTCACCATGCAGGCGCTCCAAATGGTCCATGCCGACCTTGCCGTCATGTGCCCCGGCGCTTTTGTTCCCGGCTGCGGCTTTACGACCGACTTTCCGCAGATGGCCGAGACCAAAACAGCCATGATCTCCGCCGCCCGTCAAGGCGTTGCCCTCATGGACGCCAGCAAGGTCAACGGACGCGGCATGTACCGCTTTGCCAAACTGACCGATGTCGGCACCATCGTGATGGACCGTGACCCCGACCATGCCGTCGCCACCTCGATCGCCGAGTTAGCCAACGACGCTCGTCCAGCCCTCATCATCGCCGGCGCTTAAACAAAAACCACCACAAAGGTGCCCCTTTGTGGTGGTTTTGATCGCGAGCGAGAGACCAAAACGGAAAAGCCGCCGCATAGGTGAAGGAGATCCCATGCGGCGGCTTGGACACGCAAAACAACGCATGCCCTAAGTTTGGATTACAGCTACAAAACGCCTTCGACGCTGTCTAGGATGCCGTCGACATTCTGCGTAGCGTAATCATCGGCAGTAATGACGCGAACGTTTTTAGCGCCCGCCTCTTCAAAAGCCTCTTTTGCATAGCCGACCTGCGGCCCCAGCAAAACGACATCGGCTTCGGCAATATGGTCCGCAGCGGTGGCCATCGGCGAAGCCTCAATCTCAATCTCGAGATTGCGCGTCTCGGCGACACTTTTGATTTTTGCAACCAGCAAGCTGGTCGTCACGCCGGTATTGCAACAGACGAGTACCTTTTTCATTAGGAGGCCCTGCCTTCCTCTTCAATCTTGCCTTTCGGCAAAACATCTTTCATTTGGAGATAGAGCATAGCGAACAAGATGCCTGCATGCTGCCTTTTCCAAATAACTTCCAGTTGTCTTCAAGCTCAAAAGAGGGGAGCCGGAGGATGGCGGCCGACTCCCCTCTTAGAAGAATGGAAAACAAGAACGATGCGCTATTTCTTCTGAACGTACTTGAGGCAGTCGAGCGTGACGGCGACGAGAATAATCAGGCCGGAGAACACGAACTGCAGGTTGGTGTCGATGCCCAGAATGGTCAGTGCATAAGTCAAAGCAGTGAAGATAAGCACACCGACGGTGACGCCGGAAATCTTGCCGATACCGCCGGTAAAGGAAACACCACCGACGACGCACGCGGCAATAGCGTCCATCTCCCAGCCCTGGCCGTAAGCAGCGGAGCCGGAACCGACTATGCGGATGCACTCGAGCCAAGAGCCGAAGCCATACAGGATGCCCGCGAGGATAAAAGCGCCGATAGAGACGGCGAAGACGTTGATGCCGGAGACGGAAGCAGCCTCGGGGTTGCCGCCAACGGCGAACATGTTCTTACCGAAGGTGGTCTTGTTCCAGATGAACCACACGACCACGATGGCAGCGACGGCCCACAGGATAATCGTCGGGAAGCCGCCAATGCGCGGGGTGACCATGGCGGGAATCAGAGGATTGATTGAGCCGAAGGAAACACCCTTAGTGGCATAGGTGACAAGACCAAAGATGATGAGCATGTTGGCCATCGTCGAGATGAACCAGTGCATCTTAAACTTAGCGGTAAAGAAGCCGGCGATGGCAGAGAACGCGGTGCACAGAACAACGCAGACGACAAGCGCCAGGATAATCTGGGCCACGAGAGGCATGGTCGAGAAGTCGAAGGCAATGCCAAAGACCGTGCCGGTGTTGGGACCGGCGTGCATGATGATGGTAGACGCCACCATGCTCATGCCGACCATACGACCAATCGACAGGTCGGTACCGGTCTGGAGAATCAGGCCGGCAACGCCGAGTGCCAGGAACATACGAGGCGAAGCCTGCTGGAAGATATTCAGCACGTTCTGAGCCGTGAGCAGCTGAGTGCCCTTAACGACCGGAGTAATGGCGCACAGGGCAATGAAAACCAGCGCGATGGCGATATACAGGCCGTTGTTGAGCAGGAACGTACGCGTATTGAACGTGTATTTGTAGTTCTCCCAGCGCTGGGCCATGTTCTCGGCAAAGGTAAACTTGCCAATGCGGAGCAGATCGATCAGGTGATACTGGTAGGCAAAGGCCTCGTGCTCGCGATCCTTGATCTGCTGCAGCTCCTGCTGGTAGGTCACCTTGGCGTCGAACTGCTTGTTCTTGTAGACGTACTTTTCTTCTTTAATCTCGGCCTGGTCGGTGATACCGGCAATACCAGCCTGGTGCTCCTTCTCGAGCTCGGCGAGATGCTTCTGATAGGCAGCCTTGGCGGCCTCGCGCTCGACGGCGCAACTGGCCTTAACGGGTGCGAGGTACTCAGCCTCATAGTGTGCCTTCAGATAGTTCTCGGCGTCGACAATAAGCTTGTCAATCTGACCCTTGTTCTGGGCCTCGACCTTCTTAGCCTGCTCCATCTGAGCCTTAAAGCCATTGATAGCCTCATCGCGCTCCGCTTTGGTAAGCACGCGATCGCTCTTGGCGGCATCAATGTTACCCTGCAGCTCGACGACACGCGTGGTACCGTCGGCGCGCAGGGCGTCGACCTTCTTCTGAATCTCGTTTACATAGCTGTCGATCGGCTGGAGGAGCTTCGTCTCCTCATCGACCGACAGAATCTTACCGGATACGGTAGGCATGTGTTCCATCCCCTTCGTCTACAGATACTTGGCGCTCAAACGGAGCAGCTCTTCCTGGTTCGTCTCCTTGGTGTTGACGATGCCCGAAAGGTGCCCGTTCGACATGACGCCGATGCGGTTGGTGATGCCGAGAATCTCGGGCATCTCGGAGGAAACCACGATGACCGTAGTGCCCTTCTTAGCCATGTCGATGATGAGCTGGTAAATCTCGTACTTAGCGCCAACATCGATACCACGGGTGGGCTCGTCCATCAGGAACACCTGCGGATAGCGCTCAAGCCACTTACCAAAAATAACCTTTTGCTGGTTGCCGCCAGAGAGGCTTGAAATCAGATCATCGGGGCCCATGCACTTGGTATGCATGGTCTTAATCTCTTTGTTCGTCGCGCGAACCATCTTGTCGTTGGACAGCGCGGGACCGCTCTTGTACTGATCAAGGTTGGCGATGGTGGTGTTAAACGTCAGATCGCCCTTCAGGAACAGGCCGTTTGCCTTGCGCTCCTCGGTAATCAGAGCAAAACCGTGCTCCATAGCGTCGCGCGCCGAGGAGAAGTTCATCAGGCGGTCGCGGAAGTACACGCGGCCTGCAGCACGGGTGCGAATACCAAAGATCGTCTCGAGCAGCTCGGTACGGCCTGCGCCGACCAGTCCATACAGACCAAAGATTTCGCCCTTACGCACGTCAAAGGTAATGTCCACCAGGTGCGGATCGAACTTCGTGGACAGGTGCTGCACCGAAAGGACGTTGTCGCCGGGAATGTTATCCACGGGCGGGAAACGGTTGTCCAGCGAGCGGCCGACCATGGCGCTCACGAGCTCGTTCATGTTGGTGTCACTCGTGCGCTTGGTCATAACCAGATTACCGTCGCGCAGAACCGAGACGTCGTCGCAGATCTCGAAGATCTCGTCCATTTTGTGCGAGATGTAGATCAGAGCGATGCCCTGCTCCTTGAGCTTACGCATCATCTCGAACAGCTTATCGACCTCTTGCGCCATCAGCGAACTTGTAGGCTCGTCCAAAACGATAACCTTGGCGTTATAGGACATAGCCTTGGCGATCTCGACCATCTGGCGCTGAGATACGCTCATGTTTTTCATGGGCTGGGTCAGGTTGACGGTCATGCCCAAGCGACGGAACAGATCCGAAGCTTCTTTGCGCATGCGCGCCTCGTCGATCACGCCGCCCTTAACCGGATAGCGGCCCAAGAACAAGTTATCGACCACATTGCGCTCGAGGCACTGGTTGAGCTCCTGGTGGACCATGGCGATGCCGTTTTCCAAAGCATCCTTAGGACCGGAGAAACTCACCTCCTTGCCATCGAGGAAAATCGAACCCTCGTCCTTTTGATAAGTGCCGAACAGGCATTTCATCATCGTGGACTTGCCTGCGCCGTTCTCACCCATCAGGCCCATGACGGTGCCACGGCGGACGTCGAGGTCGATGTGGTCGAGCACTCGGTTACGCCCGAACGTCTTGCTCATCCCTCGAATCGACAGGACGATGTCGTCTTGCTTGTCTGACATGTATTCACCCCTCGTTTCCCTCGATGTCCTCCCTGTGCAACCTTATTTGCGCAGCTACGATAGGGAGAACGTCCTGATATGAGACCATTACGAAATGTTTACGTACTCATGGTCTCTGAAAAGCAAGGGGGAGCAGTCTCCTGATCCCCCTTGCCAACATGCCTACATGCTCTCGCGAGCAATCGTTGGCCTACTGGCCAAGAATCGACGTGTAGGAAGCGCCGTTGTCGGTCTTCACCATGTTGATGGCAAAGGCATCAAAGTCAGCCGGGTTGCCAAGCTTGTTGGTAATGGAGGACTCGTTCTGGCCGTCGCCCTGGACAACTTCGAGATCGAGGTTGAGCAGCGGAGCATACTTCTCGAGCAGCGGCTTGTAGGTGGAGCCCAGGAAGTTGTCGGCGGAGTTGTAGATGCTCAGCCAGACCTTCTTCTTGGGGCTGTCCTTCTCGTCGAGTTGGGCCTGAGCCGTCTCGTACAGGGTGTTCGCCGGGTCGGTGAAGTCCTTATAATTGTCTGCCGTGACCTCGAGATTCATAGCGTAGAAGGAGCGATCGTCCTTGCTGAACTTGAAGTCATCCTCGGCGATGACGTTACCGGCATCGTCAGCCTTGCCCACGCCGGTGTTGACGTCGACGCCGTCAAGAGAGTTGCGGAGCAGACGCAGGGTGAGGTAAGCCTGGACAGCGGGGTTCTGGGAAATGGTGCCACCATAGGGGAAGTCGGCGTCGCCCAGGGCGGCAACGGCGTCGGAGTTGGCGTCGTAACCAAAGACGGGGACCTTGTTCTCCTTGGCCCAGTTGGAGTACATGGACATGCCCATGCCGTCGTTGTTGGAGACAACGATATCGATCTGCTCACCGAAAGCGGAAGCCCAGGTGCCGGACAGAGCGTTACCGGCGGTCGGAGCGTCCCAAGTGGCGCCGGCGGAGGTCTTCATCTCCTGGCTGGCGAGCTCACGGATCTTGAACTTCTTGCCGTCGACCTCGATCTCGCCGTCCTTGACCTTGTCGGACTTGCCGTCCGTGTTGGTGCCGACGGGGTCAGAAACGATCTGGCCGTCCTTCTCGACAGCGGTGCCCAGGGCCTTGCGGCAGCCACGGGTACGAGCGATGGAGTCGTTGTGTCCCACGTCACCGATGGCGAGGACGTAGCCAATGACGCCGTCACCGTTGCGGTCGATATCGGCTGCATGGGCCTTGATGTACTCGACGACCATCTGACCCTCGAGCTCGCCGCCCTGCTTGGCGTCGAAGCCGACGTAGTAGGTGTCGTCGTTCCACTTGAGCGTGGTCATATCCAGCTCGCCGGTAGAAGAGTTAGAAGGCTGGCGGTTGTAGAAAACGACCGGCTTCTGAGCGTTGGCGGTACCGCTAGCGGCAGCAGAGCCGCCCTCGCTACCAGAGCCACCGCAGCCCACGAGGGAGCCGGCAGTAGCGACGCTCATCACGCCGAGGCCGCAAGCCTGAAGGAATTGACGACGAGAAAGTGCCATGAGGAATTCCCCTTTCTTAGCGCATCCCTTAATGCGCTTTGACTACCAAAGTGAGCGCCGGGGAAGCGTGGATGTTTGCGCTAACATCCTTGCCCCTCGGCGGGCTCCAACTCCCCGCCGCAGCGCAGCAGCAGAGACGAGTCGTTAATGAGTACGTTAACAGCCTGAGGAATAAAGACTGTCCAGAGTTTCATCGAAGACGCCGAACCGTCGATATGAGCACGCGAACGGTATGCCGCGTTTTAAAATAATGCGAGGTAAATGGGGGTGCTTTTAGATAAGCACTCTGCCATCGCCGCAGGTAACGACAGAGTCAAGCGTTTTATCATCGGCATTTGCCCCTAAACAAAAACCACCACAAAGGTGCCTGTCCCCTTTGTGGTGGTTTGAGCGTTAAACGTGAACGTATCGCTACTTGGAGAGCTCGTCAGCGAGGGCCTCAATCTGGGCGCGCGATGCGTCGTTGAGCGAACCCAGGACGGTCACCTTATTCTGCGTCAGCGTGATGTCCTTCATACCCTCGAGCCCCTTGGTCATAACCTTGGCAGCCGCGGGCGCCCAGGAACCGGCCTCGACGAGCGCCACGGTGCGGTTCTGGTAGGCATGCTCGGCGAGCGTATGGATGAAGGTGCTCATGAACGGGAAGATCTCGCCCTGATAGGTGATGGAGGCGAGCACCAGGCGGTCGTAGCGGAACGCGTCCTCAACGGCCTCGGCCATGTCGTCGCGAGCCAAGTCAAAGACGGAAACCTTCTGGCCGCGAGCCTCGAGCGCAGATGCAAGCTCCTCAACGGCAGCCTTCAGATGGCCGTAGACGCTCGCGTAGACAATGGTGATGCCCTCGTCCTCGGGCTGATAGCTCGACCAGGTGTTGTAGGTGTCGAGGTAGTAGCCCAGGTTCTCGGTCAGCACGGGGCCGTGGAGCGGGCAGATGATCTGGATGTCCAGGTCGGCGGCCTTCTTGAGCACGGCCTGCACGAACTTGCCGAACTTACCGACGATGCCAAAGTAGTAGCGGCGCGCCTCGCAGGCCCAGCCTTCCGGATCTTCGATGTCGTTGGCGCCAAACTTACCAAAGCCGTCGGCACTAAAGAGCACCTTGTCGGTGACCTCGTAAGAGAACAGCACCTCGGGCCAGTGAACGTTGGGGGCGCCGACAAACGTCAGGCTGTGGCCGCCCAGGTCGAGCACGTCGCCATCTTTGACGACCATCTTACGCTCGGGATAATCGGTGCCGAAGTAGTTGACCATCATACGGAAGGCGCCCATGCTGGCCACGATCTGGGCCTGGGGGTAGCGCTCCATAAAGGCGACGATGCCAGCAGAGTGGTCGGGCTCCATATGGTGAACGACCAGGTAATCGGGCGTACGGCCATCGAGCACGGCCTCGATGTTGCCGAGCCACTCGTCAACAAAACCGCCGTCGACTGAATCGGCGACAGCGATCTTTTCGCCCAAGATAACGTAGCTGTTGTATGCCATACCGTTCTCGGACACATCGTACTGGCCCTCGAACAGGTCAATGTCGTGATCGTCGACGCCAACGTAGCGGATATCCTTGGTGATCTCCATCAGGCAAAGCCTCCTAGATAGACAAAAGAGCCCGTCTATCATAGCACTCGGCTGCATCTCAACAGCTATCTGCCAGCATCCTTACCGATTGTTATTGATATGCAACGTTGAGCCGTTGACCTGTGAAAACTATGCGCGCGGCCTTGCTGTGGTATGTCGGACGATAAGCTGGCCGGGAATGCGAATGGCGACGGTTTTGCCCGACGTCCCCGCTTTGGGAACCGCATGCTCGAACACCTCGCGTCCGCGCTGATGTAGATCGAATCGCACGGTCGTGAGCTCGTTGTGCGCGACAAAGTCGTCGAGTGAATCGTCGACGCCCACCACGCTCACGTCCTCGGGCACGCGCAGACCGCTATCACGCAGCGCGGCAATCGCGCCATTTGCCATCTGATCGTTTGCCGCATAGATCGCCGTCATGGTGCGGTCATGCTCGGCCAGGTACCTGCCGGCTTCGTAACCGCTGTTGGCAGACCAGTCGCCCTCGAGCGGTTCAGCCATTTTGATATGCCTGCGCTCGAGAGAATCTCTCCAACCAGCCCGGCGGAACTGTTCGTCGACCGAGAAGGACGGACCGCCGATAAAGCGAATTTGCTCGTGGCCCAGCTCAAACAGATGATCCATAAGCAGTAGAGAGCAGCCATAGTGGTCAGAGTCGACCGTGGTTACCCGCGGGTGAGCATACATGGTGACGATGACCGTGCCAATACCCGGTAGCGGATCGAATGTCTCAAAATCAGGCGCCATACGGCTCATGCCGATAATGATGCCGTCCACGGGCAGCGCGGCCATGCGACGCGTTGCCTCGGCAAGCGAGAACTCCTCGGTCTTGGACATCTCGACCAGCGTGATGGCGCAGCCGCGCTCGCGGGCCGCGCTGGCAATGCCGTCGATCATCGTAAGGTTGCCAAACTTGGTGACATCGTTGATGCAAAGGCCGACCGAATGGTAACGGCCGTCACGCAGCGAACGGCCGGCATAGCTCGGACGGAAACCGAGCTCCTGCATGGCTGCCTGCACGCGCTGACGCGTCTGCTCGTTCACGTTGGGCAATCCGTTGGCAACGCGCGAAACCGTCTGCTGCGAAACACCGGCAGCGCGGGCAACGTCGGCCATGGAAACCGGACGCGAACCCGTGTCGTTGGAAGGGCGCCTTGCCATAAAGATCACCTTCGCTCCTGTAGGAAGCCTAAATACCCCATGCGAAATTGCAGATCACACAGGAGGCTTTGTTGTCTATCGATAATGTTAACGTACTCTACTATACCTATCAGCAGTTATGCAGCGCCCTCAACACCACCTGAATACCGTTCACGGCTTATTTTCGACCGATTGCAGGAAAGCGAATAAGTCAGTGGTTCCAGGCTATGAGTACGTTAACATATGACGTAAACACACCGATACCATGATGGCCTGCGCTCCGGGCGCTCAGGCCATGGCGTCGTATTCGAAAGGACGCTCATGATTACCACAACTCCGTTCGGCACCGCCCCCAGCGGCTCGCCGGTTACGGTCTATAACCTTGTTTGCGCAGGTGCCCGCGTGCGCGTCATGGACTATGGCGCGACCATCCTTGGCATCGAGGTTCCCGATGCCTCAGGCGATGTTGCCGACATCGCGCTCGGCTTCGATGCCCTCGATGGCTACTTCGACAATCCGGCGTGCTACGGCGGAACTATTGGCCCTTCGGCCAACCGAACGGATAAAGGCCAAATCGAGATTGCCGGCACGGTCTATCAGATGGCATGCAACGATGGTCCTGACAAAGCCAATAATCTGCACACCGACCTTGAGCATGGCCTTCATAAGCGCGTGTGGAACGCCACAGTCGACGAGATTACCAACACGGTGAGTTTTACATGCAAGTTGGCCGACGGCGAACTGGGCCTCCCGGGCAACCGCACCTTTACCGTTGCCTATGTCCTGCAGGCGGGGCCAACGGGTGCCGCAGAGCTCACCTGCACGCAAAGCTGCGTTACCGATGCCGACACCTTCGTCAACATGACCAACCACACGTACTTCAACCTTGCGGGGCACGATGCCGGCACGGTTCTGGACCAGGTCGTGACTATCGACGCCGAGGCTTTCCTCTCCCAGCGCCAGGACAACGTCTCTTCTGGCGAGGTTCGCCCCGTGGCCGGCACGCCGTTCGATTTCCGCGCACCCAAGGCGCTCGGCCGTGACATCGATACGAACGACGAGCAGCTCAAGATTGCACGGGGCTTTGACCATTGTTTCTGCCTGGATGGCTTCGCCCCCGACGCCGACCCGCGCCACGCACTGCACCTGCAAGATCCAAACTCGCGCCGCACGCTCGACATCTTCGTAACCGCACCGGGCGCACATCTGTATACCGGCAACTGGCTCAGCGATATCGACGCCAAAGACGGCTGCAGCTACGGTCCTCGCGACGGCGTCGCATTTGAGCCCGAGTTTTGGCCTGACAACAACCATCACACAGATTGGGCGCATCCCGTCTGCACACCTGACCACCCGTTTAGCTCGACGATCGTCTACCGATTCTCGACCGTTTGTTAACCCACCCTCGTCGAGGTGCGAGGGAGCAGCGTTATGACTCCCGCTTACTCCCTTGCACCTTGATATGTTTACGTACTCATAAGCAAAGCCCGATAACTCGGGATAACCAAGAAAGGAAGACACCATGACCGCCCCCGACGATAAAATGCTCGCCACGCTCACCAAGCTGTTTGAGGAGGAGTTTGGCCCCATCGGCGACCGCCAGGTGCTCTACGTGCACGCGCCCGGCCGTTCCGAGATCAGCGGCAACCACACCGACCACGAGGGTGGCCACGTTATCGCCGGCTCGCTCGATGTCGCCGTTGACGGCATCGCCGTGGCAACCGACTCCAACAAGATTCGCGTCGCCGACGAGGGCTATCCTACGTTTGAGATCACGCTCGACACGCTGGATATTCAAGAGTCCGAGAAAGGCACGTCCGCAAGCCTCGTGCGTGGTATGGCCCACGAGGTCGCAGCGCTTGGTGTTGAGCCCCAAGGCTTCGACTTCGCCTTCACCTGCTCCGTTCCCTCGGGCGGCGGCCTTTCCAGCTCCGCTGCCGTCGAGGCCGCATACGGTCGTGCCATGGAAACCCTCTGGGGCGCGCCCGCCATTGAGCCCGTCGCGCTTGCGCAGATGAGCCAGCGCACCGAGAACAACTACTACGGCAAGCCCTGCGGTCTGATGGACCAAGCCGCCGTGTGCCTGGGCGGCCTTGCCTACATGAACTTTGAGGATCAGGCTCAGCCTAAGACCCAGAAGCTCGAGCTCAACTTTGAGGATCACGGCTATGCGCTCGTGCTCGTTAAGGTCGGTGCCGACCACGTAGCCGCCACTGACGACTACGCCGCCGTTCCGCGCGAGATGCAGGACGTCGCCGCCGAGTTTGGCAAGGCGCGCCTGTGCGAGGTCGACGTCGCCGACTTTGACGCCAAGCTCCCTGAGCTGCGCGCCAAGCTGGGCGACCGCGCCTGCCTGCGCGCCGTTCACTACTGGTACGAGAACGGCCTGGTCGACAAGCGCTGGGCAGCTCTGAACGCCGGCGACATTGACCAGTTCCTGGTCCTGACGCGCGAATCCGGCGCCAGCTCCGCCATGTACCTGCAGAATGTTGTTGCCAAGCTGGGTTCCGAGCAGCCTTCCATGTATGCCTTGGCACTGGCCGAGCATGTGCTCGACGGCCGTGGCGCCGTTCGTATTCACGGCGGCGGCTTCGGCGGCACCATCCAGGCCTTCGTGCCGCTCGATCTGGTCGACACCTTCATTGCCAAGATGAACAGCTGGCTGGGCGAGGGCTCTGCCCGTCACTACGCCATCTCTGACAAGGGGGCTTATGCGGCATGGCTGTAATGACCGACGTGCGCGAGGCTGCACAGAGCCTCATCGAATATGCCATCCACCGATCGATGATCGGACAGGACGATCGCATCTGGGCATACAACACTATTTTGGAGTGCATCGGCGCCACGGGCCCCGCGCTCGACATGGCTTGGGCGCTCAAGACCGAGAAGATTTCGCTCTTGCACCCCGATACGCTCCCCGACTTTGACCTGGAGGGCACGCTTGCCGCGCTTTCCGAGGCCGCCGTTACCAACGGTGCTGCCGAGGACACGGCGTCGGGCCGCGACCGCATCGCCATGCACATCATGGGCGTACTCATGCCGAGGCCTTCGGTTGTAAACGAGGAGTTCAACGGACGTATGGGCGTCAACGAGCCCCGCGCCGCGACCGACTGGTTCTACGGCCTGTGCTGCGACGCCGGCTACGTGCGCCGTGCCGCCATCGCGCGCAACATCAAATGGAGCACCCCCACCAACTGGGGCGATCTTGAGATCACCATCAACCTGTCCAAGCCCGAGAAGGACCCGCGCGATATCGCCGCGGCAGGTGCAGCTAAGAACACGGGCGAGAAGTATCCCGCCTGCCAGCTCTGCATCGAAAACGAGGGCTATCCCGGACGCTCCGCCGCAGCCGACGGCGGAGCTCACCCCGCCCGCCAGAATCTGCGCGTTATCCCCATCCAGCTCGACGGCGAGCGCTGGGGCTTCCAGTACAGCCCGTACGCGTACTTTAACGAGCACTGCATTGCCATGAGCTCCGAGCATCGTCCGATGCACGTCGACCGCAAGGGCCTGACCTGCCTGCTCGACTTTGTGGACCTGTTCCCGCATTACTTCATCGGCTCCAACGCCGACCTGCCTATCGTGGGCGGCTCGATTCTGTCGCACGACCACTTCCAGGGCGGCGCGCACGAGTTCCCCATGATGCATGCCGCCGAGGTCTCGCAGTTTAGCGTGCCCGGTTTTGACCAGGTCACCGGCACTGTGCTGCAGTGGCCACTCTCGGTGCTGCGCCTGCGCTCGCATGACCGCGCTCAGCTGCTCGACGCTGCCGAGAAGATTATCCTCGCCTGGCGCGAGTGGACCGACGAGTCTGTGGGCGTTATCGCGCACACGGCCGACGGCGTAGCGCACAACACCGTGACGCCCGTCATCCGCCGCGTCGACTCCCGCGGCAACGCCGGCGGCGAGATTTACGAGGCCTACCTGGCGCTTCGCTGCAATATCACGACCGACGAGCATCCGCTGGGCGTTTTCCACCCACATGCCGAGTATCACCACATTAAGAAGGAGAACATCGGCCTGATCGAGGTTATGGGCCTGGCTATTCTTCCGCCGCGCCTGGTTCCCGAGCTCGGCGCTGTCCGCGAGCACCTGCTGGCAGCCAAGGCCGATGCCAGCTACGACCTTGCCGCAGCGCTCGAGAGCGACGATCTTTGCCGTAGCCACGCCGCATGGGCCGCGGATGTCTTTGCTCGCCGCGCGAACGAGCTTACGGTGGACAACGCCATCGGCATCCTGCACGAGGAGGTCGGCGTGGTGTTTGGCCACGTGCTCGACAACGCCGGCGTCTTTAAATGGGACGAGGCCGGCCGCGCCGCCCAGCAGCGCTTTATCGACTCACTGTAGAGCACAGACCCGGACGCTCAACGGCAGTCCACACGACATAACCGCCCACACGACAACGGCGCCCGCCGGCAACATCGCCGACGGGCGCCGTTTTTGAGTGTAGCCATTGGGGACGTTCTTAAACGACCAGTCATTAAAGAGCGTCCCCAATGGCTACGCCGATGTTTTGGCAACGACAGACACTATGACCCAATCCGAGGGCACTAAAAAGATAGGAGCCCCCGCTCGT
>UQKM01000002.1 GCA_900541685.1 uncultured Collinsella sp. | reverse complement strand
AGGCCGTCGAGAAGGTCGCCGAGGGCATCCAACTATGATCTTGGCTTCGCAATCGCCGCGCCGCATTGAGCTGATGCACGAGGCAGGCTACAACATTCGCGTGATTCCCGCAGATATCGATGAAACGCCCTTTGATGGCGAAGCTCCGCTTACGCTCGTCGAGCGTTTGGCGCGTGCCAAAGCCGCTGCCGTCGCCGCCGAGCATGCCGAGCCCAATGAGCTGACCGTCGCGGCCGATACCATCGTCACCTTCGATGGCAAGATTTTGGGTAAGCCGGCAAACGAGGACGAGGCGCGCACCATGCTCCGCGAGCTTTCGGGCCGCACGCACCAGGTTGCGACCGGCGTCTGCATCGTTAAAGCCGGCGACGCTACAGCTCCGCATGCCGCCGAGAGTCTGTCGTTTGTCGATGTGACCGACGTGACGTTCTATGAGCTTACCGAAGAGCAGATCGAGCACTATGTCGCCTCCGGCGAACCCATGGACAAAGCCGGCGCCTACGGCATCCAGGGCACAGGCGGCCGCATGCTCGTGCATGACATTTCGGGCGACTTCTACAACGTGGTGGGCTTGCCCATCGCTCGCGTCGCACGCGCGATTCAAAAACTCTCGTAATTGCATCTGGCGCTGGGTATCCCCCAGCGCCTACAATTTTGCCGTACCGTACGGATCCCGACCGGGCATAAGGCCGGCGGAAAACCGATAGGAGAAAATATGGACACGCTGCTCGAAGCCATCGATGTTTGCAATGTCGATGGCTTTTGCTATGGCAACTATACGGACGAGGAGGCCGGCACCGGTTGCACCGTAATCGTGGCACCCGAGGGCGCCACAGGCGGCGTTGACGTTCGCGGCGGTGCCCCGGCATCGCGCGAAACCGACCTGCTGCGACCCGAGAACACCGTCGACAAGGTCCACGCCGTCTGCCTTTCGGGTGGATCGGCCTTTGGCCTCGAGGCTGCAAGCGGCGTCGCTCGCGAGCTTGAGAGCCGCGGCATCGGCCTTCCCGTCGGCCCCACGCAAGTGCCCATCGTGTGCTCCAGCTGCATCTTCGACCTCGCCTTTGGCGACCCCGCCGTTCGCCCCGACATTGAGGCCGGCATCGCCGCCGTGCGCGAAGCACTCGACAACACCCCCACCACGCTCGAGCAGGGCAATGTAGGTGCCGGCACAGGTGCCACCGTCGGAAAGCTCATGGGCCCCGCCACCTGCATGAAGGCCGGCCTTGGCGCTGCCGCCGTGGCGCTCGGTCCCGTTAAGGTAGGCGCCGTGGTTTCGGTCAACGCCTGCGGCAACGTGGTCGACCCCTTCACCGGAGAGTGGGTCGCCGGCATGCGCGCCGCCGCCGATAGCGACCAGATTATCGACATGGAGCTCGCAGCCTTTGCCGCCGCCGGATCCATGCAGATGCCGCTCGACCGCACCAACACCACCATCAGCTGCATCGTCACCAACGTGGAACTCACTAAGGCACAAGCCACCAAGGTCTCCCAGATGGCCGCAGACGCCTACGCACACGCCATCCGTCCCACGCACACCACCAACGACGGCGACACCATCTACACCCTCGCCAGCGGCAAACTAGACGCTCAGACAAGCGCCGCCGTACCCCTAGACCTGTTGGGCATGCTCGCCGTAAGGGCACTGGAAACCGCCATCGTAAACGGAGCCAAAACCGCCAAATCCTCCCACGGCATCCCGGGTGCTGCGAAGTAAACTAGCTCGTCCGGTTGCCCGGCAGGTCTTGGTTATGTTTGCTGCTCTACAGTCCCATGCAAAGAAGGCCACATTAAGTGGCCTTCTTTGCATGCGGAACTCGCGACAAACGTAATGCCCGCCCGCCTCCGACCGACTTCCAATCTAATTCTTTTCAGCCCAGGGCCCTGTGTACCGCGCGTCGAAGATCTTCAAATTCAAATAACCTGACAATCGATTCTTATAGCAGAGGCCCCTTGGCCTTTAGTTTGCCACTGCGAGCAGGACTGTTCGCAGTGGCAAACTAAAGGCCAAGGGGCCCAGTCAACCTATCAGCAGCGATTACTCAGCAGCTAGTTGAATTTGAAGATCTTTGAGGCAAGACGGTATAGGCCGAGTGTGGTTTTGTCTCCGGCACGACCGCGGAGGTTAGTAAAGAAGCCGACCACACCGTAGCGAGCACGACGATACATGCGCTCATCGTAGGCCTTCAGGTCCGTCCACAGCGTCTTCAGACGCTCATCGGCGCAATCCTCGTCGGAAAGCTTGGTGAGCACCGAGCAGATCGCCATCATCATGGTGAAGTAGCCCATCATGTACGAACGCAGACGCGACGACTCGACATCGCTGTACAGATGGTACGACTCCATCATGATACGCGTAACACGGAACTGCTGGTCCAGACGCTTGACCATCGTGGCCTCGTTGACACTCTGGCCCTCGCGACCGATAAAGTAGCGATAGAGGTCGATGTCGGCGTAGTACATGGTCTTGCAACGCGGCAGCGGCACGTAGGCGTAGATGTTGTCCACATAGAACGTGTGCGGAGGCATGGGCAGGTTGGACTCGCGCAGCACATCCGTGCGATAGCACAGGCTGTGCATGAGCAGATTCTGATCCAAACGGAAATGGCCGATCTGGTCCCAGGTAAAGATCTTTTTTCGAGGCAGGGCAAACTTGTAACCAATGGCCGTATGCGTACCCTCGTAAACCTTCTCGTACACGTAGTTCGAGATAAACAGGTCAACGCGCTGGTCGCGCTCTTCAAAGCCGCGCAGAATCGACAGCATGGTCGAAAGGGCAGCGCCGTCAAGCCAGTCGTCCGAGTCGACAACCTTGTAGTAGGTGCCCTGCGCCTCGCGCAGACCCGAAAGGACGGCAATACCGTGGCCGCCATTCTCCTGGTGCACCGCGCGGATGATTCCAGGATAACGAGCCTCCCACTCGTCGGCCTTGGCGGCCGTCTCATCCTTAGAGCCGTCGTCCACCACGATAATCTCGATATCGGTGGCATAATTGCTCCCCTCCAAGATGGAGGTGATGCAATGGTCCATGTCCTTAGCGGCGTTATACGAGGGAATACCGAATGTTATGGCTTTATGCATGGCAGGCGATAATCTCATCCGAAAGATCGAGGGCGGAATTGGTCACGGCATCCATATCGTAGTAACGATACTCGGCCAGACGACCCACCGGGTGGAAGTTTGTCAGGTTCTGGACGCGCTCAAGATAGCGCTCATAGAGCCCACGGTTCTCGGGCTCAAGAATGGCGTAATACGGCGTCTCGCCCGAGCCGGGCGTATAGGCCTTGGAGTACTCCTTCATGATGGTGGTCTTGCCGGGCAGGACCTGACCAGTCATGTTCTTGAACTCGGTAATGCGCGTGTAGTCCTCGCTCGTGGTGTAGTTGACGGTCCCCACGGGCTGGAACTGATCCATATCGAGCGTCTCGAACTTCATGTCGAGCGTGCGGTACGGCAGCGCGCCCAGGTCGAGGTTGAACAGCTCATCGAGCGGACCGGTATAGACAATCTCGCCGCCGTAGACCTTGCCACCGATCTTGACGGTGGTCTCGTCAATCTCAAAGAGATCGCGGGCGTCCACGTCGCAGAACACGTCGATCAGGTCGTGGTCGAGCATATGCTCGAACAGCGCCGTGTAGCCGTCCTGCGGCATACCCTGGAAGGGAGCCTGCGGGAAATAGCGGTCATCGTCGCCCACAAAGACGGGAACGCGGCCGGTGATCGACGGGTCGATCTGGTCGGGCGTCTGACCCCACTGCTTCATGGTGTAATGCAAAAAGACGTTCTCGTAGACGTAATCGGCGACCTCGGCCAAGTCGGGGTCGTTCTTCTTACGCAGCTCCATAATGGGCACCTTGACATCCTTGCCAAAGGTCTCCACGAGCTTCTGATACAGCTCCTCGCCGCGCTCATCACCAAAGGCGAGCTTGAGACTCGCATGGTTGAAGGGCACGGGCATAAGGGTACCGTTGATGTTGGCGAGCACCTTGTGCTGATAATCCGTCCACTTGGTAAAGCGCGACAGGAAATTATGCACACGCTCGTTAAAGGTGTGATAGATATGCGGACCGTACTCGTGGATCAGGATTCCGGCCTCGTCAGTGCAGTCATAGGCATTGCCCGCAATGTGGCTACGGCGCTCCAAAACGGCAACACGATAGCCGATAGTCTCGGCAAGACGGCGGGCGCAAACGGCACCGGCATATCCAGCACCGACGACAATCATGTCGTACGCGCCGGCGTTAAAGCCTTCAGGCAGGCCTGAGGTAATCTGCATCGATACTCCTTGTCAAAAGCCACGGGCTCGTTAGCTGGGCTTTTCTCGAACATTCTTCGAGACATATTTATCAGAGCGATTATAGCGCTAATGCGTCCTATAATGAGCTTGCCACACAAGGAAAGCTCAAGCACAGCGGCGAACATAATTGAAAGGTAGACCCGCTAGCAGCGGGTTTATTCGTGAACAGCCGGGCGCCTGGAGCTTAGCGAAACGCTTGTAAGGAGTAACATGAGCGATTTCCTAAACCGTATGAAGTCTGCCGCCAAGGCCGACCTTAAGACCATCGTCCTGCCCGAGGGCGAGGATCCGCGCACCATCGTCGCGGCCAACAAGATCATCGAGGAAGGCCTGGCCAACATCGTCATCCTGGGCGATCCCAACGAGATCAACGTTCCCGGCGCCACCGTCATCGACCCGCGCAATGCCGAGAAGCACGAGGAGTACGCACAGAAGTTTGCCGAGCTCCGCGCCAAGAAGGGCGTTACCATCGAGCAGGCTCGCGCCCAGGTGATGGACGCCACCTACTTTGGCACCATGATGGTCAAGATGGGCGACGCCGACGGCCTGGTCTCCGGCGCCTGCCACTCCACCGCCGACACCCTGCGCCCCGCGCTTCAGATCCTCAAGACCGCCCCGGGCACCAAGCTGGTCTCGGCTTTCTTCGTGATGTGCACCGACACCCCGCAGTTCGGCACCGACGGCACGCTGATCTTCGCCGACTGCGGCCTCAACATCAACCCGTCCTCCGACGAGCTCTCCGAGATCGCCATCGCCTCCGCTCACTCCTGGTCCACCTTCATGGGCAATGTTGAGCCGCACGTGGCCATGCTCTCCTACTCCACCATGGGCTCCGCCGGTGGCGAGGTCGCCAAGAAGGTCCAGGAGGCCGTGAAGTTCTGCAGGGAGAAGGCACCCGAGCTCGCCATCGATGGCGACCTGCAGCTCGACGCCGCCATCGTTCCCACCGTCGCCCAGCTCAAGGCCCCCGGCTCCTCCGTTGCCGGCAAGGCCAACGTGCTTGTGTTCCCCGATCTCGAGGCCGGCAACATCGGCTACAAGCTGGTCCAGCGCTTCGCCGGTGCCGACGCCTACGGCCCCATCCTGCAGGGCATCGCCAAGCCGGTCAACGACCTGTCGCGCGGCTGCTCTGCCGACGACATCGTGGGTGTCGTAGCCATCACCGCCGTCCAGGCTCAGATGGCTGAGTAGCGGACGCACTCGCCCGAAGGCCGTACGGGCTAACCCCTGAAAACGTCCTCGACCAATGAAACGCCCCCGTTCTGCTCCTTCGGAGCTACGAACGGGGGCGTTTCTGGTCTGCGGAATGTTTTCAGGGGTTAGCCCGTACGGCCTTCTACTGCTACGAAGCATTCAGAGCATCTGGAGTGGACGGCGGCTTGGCTACGAGCTGGGGCTGAGGATCTGAATGGATGGGTGTCGTTGCTGGGAGCGCAGGCGTTACTGGTGATGATCACTTTGGGACTGGTATTTCCGCCTGCTAGCAAAAAGGCCTCCTGAGCTGCTGCTCAGGAGGCCTTTCGTTCAATCGCAAGCGAACGCACTAGTTATTCGCGGTCAGACGCTCGACGTCGTGGGCGATCATGTATTCCTCGTCGGTGGGGATGACCATGACCGTGACGGCGGAACCGGCGGCGCTGATGACCTGCGGACCGTTGCCCACGGCCTCGCGGTTCTTGTTGTTGTCGATGCGCACGCCCAGCCACTCGAAGCAGTCGCAGAAGGCCTTGCGGATCGACCAGTCATTCTCGCCGATGCCGGCGGTAAAGGTAATGGTGTCGACGCCCGCCATGGAAGCGATCATGGAGCCGGCCTGCTGCATGGCCTTGTAGGCGAACATATCGAAGGCGAGCAGGCAGCGCTCGTCGCCCTCGGAGGCGCGCGTACGGATGTCACGGGCGTCGTTGGAGATGCCCGAGATGGCAAGCAGACCAGACTGCTTGTTCATCATGTCATCGACTTCCTGGTAGCTGTAGCCGCCCTCGCGCTGCAGGTAGCACACGGTAGCCGGGTCAATGGAACCACAACGGGTGCCCATCATCAGGCCGTCGAGCGGCGTGAGGCCCATCGTGGTATCGCGGCATACACCGTCCTCGATGGCGGCAAGCGAGGCGCCGTTGCCCAAATGGCACGAGAGCAGGCGGTGGCAGCGCGAGCCCAGGATCTCCTTGGCCATCATCCACTCATAGCGGTGACTCGTGCCGTGGGCACCGTACTTGCGCACGTGGTACTTGTCGCACACGTCCTTGGGCAGCGCGTAGGTGTAGGCGACCTCGGGCATGGTCATGTGGAACGAGGTGTCGAAGACGGCCACGTTGGGCAGCTCCGGATACTTCTCGCGGCAATATTCGATTGCCGCGGCCTCGCCGTAATTGTGCAGCGGGGCGAGCGGAGCAACCTCGAGGATCTTAGCCATGACCTCATCGTCGACGACCGCGGAATCATCGAAGTGCCAGCCGCCCTGAACGATACGATGGCCAATGCCATCAATCGTAAAGTCGGTCTTCTCGAGCTCCTCGAGCACGCGAGCGATAGCAGAGCGATGATCGGGGAAAGGGACCTCCTCGGTCTGCTTGGCGCCACCGTTCTCGGAGTGGCCAAAGATGCCCATGTCCGAACCGATACGTTCGCAGTTGCCCTTGGCGAAAACCTCTCGGGTATCGGTATCCAAAAGCTGATATTTAAGGCTTGAGCTGCCGGCGTTGACAACAAGTACGTTCATGAGACTCCTTTGCAGTGCAATACGGTCGACGCAGACCCCTTAAGGCGGCCGCATGTTAATAAGAAGTTATCACAACTTGATAAATAGCTATCAAGCATATCGCCCAACGAGCACAAAAGAGGGGCCGAACGGCGCTCGGTCGTCCAGCCCCTCCCCTCTTGCAATTACTTGGCGTTGACGATGCGCTCGACGTCGGAAGCGATCATGAACTCCTCGTCCGTGGGGATGACGAAGATCTTGACCTTGGAATCCTTGGCAGACAGGCACCAAGCGCCGTCACCACGCAGGGCGTTGCGGGCATGATCCATCTTGACGCCCATAAAGGCCAGACGGTCGGCAACGCCGGCACGAACGGCCGGAGCGTGCTCACCGATGCCAGCGGTGAAGACCAGCGTGTCCATGCCGCACATGGAAGTAGCCATCTCGGCAGCCTTGGCGGCAATCTTGTAGACAAACATGTCGAAGGCGAGCTGAGCATCGGGGTCACCAGCGGCGGCGAGCTCCTCGACGTTGCGGCAGTCGTTGGTCTTGCCGCCGGTCACAGCCAAAAGGCCGGACTTCTTGTTCATCATCTCGTCGACCTCGTCGAAGGTGTAGCCGCCCTCGCGCTGCAGGTAGCACACGGTAGCCGGGTCGATGGAGCCGCAGCGGGTGCCCATCATGACACCGTCGAGCGGCGTCAAGCCCATGGTGGTGTCCATGCACTTGCCGTCCTCGATGGCGCACAGGGAAGCGCCGGAACCGATGTGGCACACGACGACCTTGCGGGCCTCGCCGTTGGTCATCTCGGCAACCTTCTTGGAGATGTAGCGGTAGCTGGTGCCGTGGGCGCCGTACTTACGGATGTGCAGCTTGTCGCAGACGTCCTTGGGCAAGGCGTAAGTCTTGGCGACCTCGGGCATGTTGAAGTGGAAAGCGGTGTCGTAGACCGTAACGTTGGGCAGGTCGGGATACTGCTCGAGGCAGTACTCGATAACGTTGGCCTCGGGGTTGTTGTGCAACGGAGCAAGCGGAGCGACCTCGCGGATCTTGGCAAGGACATCCTCGTCGACGAGGGAGGAATCGCCAAAGTACCAACCGCCCTGAACGATACGGTGGCCGATGCCCTCGATCTTGACGCCGTTGGCCTCGAGGTCCTTCAGGACGACCTCGATGGCGACCTTGTGGTCGGGGAACTCAATGTTCTCGGTCACCTTCTTGGAGCCGTTGGCAGCGTGGGTGAAGGTACCGCCGGTAAAGCAGACGCGCTCGCAGGAGCCCTTTGCGGACACCTTGTGGGACTTGGTATCGATGACCTGATACTTAAGGGTCGAAGATCCCGCGTTGACGACCAGAACGTTCATGTGTCTCCCTACTAACAGGCGGTGTGGCGCCGCCAGGTTACATACGCTTCAATAATAAACCCAAACGCCCTCGCGCTCGGGTTTATTGCGTTGATATATAAGTTATCGGTGCCTAAATACGCATGGCCTTTGACTTGTAAGACGAAATAGCGTGGGGATATACACCAAAGAAGAAATCCCGAGCGCGACAAGCAATATGACTCGAATGCCCGCGATACTGCCCAACGCAGCATTGAACAGATAGAAAAGGATGGCACCCACCGCCACCATCTGGCTTTGAACCGAAATCAGTGAACAGCGCATCGAAGAATCGGCGGCATTTTGAAAAATTGAGTATTTAATTGGAGCAAATAACGAGTAGGCGACCGTCTGCAACACATAGAACACAGGCAGCAAATAGACCGGAGTAAAGGGAATCAAAAATAGAGCAGTCAGGGAAAGGCGCACGATGCCGCAAATACGCGCAAAACGGCCCTTGTCGACATGAGCAATCACACTGGGCACAATAAGCCCCATGGAGGCCGAGGCAAGGAGCTGGACCGCAATGATCACACCCGAAGCGACGGCATTCATTCCGCGACCCGCAAGCAACAGTGAGAAAAAGTCTTCCAGGGCGACAAAAGCAAATGCTTGAGAACAGTCCATGATGAACGCTGAACGAAGAATTCCGTTACGCGCAATAGCGGCACCGATCATCTTCGGGCTAATTCCACGCTCAGGTGTCCCCGCAGTGCCCCCTCTTCGCATCTCAGGAATGCAGATAACGACAACCAACGTCAACACCATTGCGATGATATCTGCCGAAAGACCAATGAGGTATGCACCGACAGACGAAATGAAGCCGCCCACACAAGCGGAGATGGCATAAGAGGCATAGAAAACAAATCGCTCAACGACATTAAGTCTTACGAGCTGGTCCTGAGAGACGCTGTCAATGTAAATCGCTTCTATGGATCCGCTCACACATGCAACGGCAAAACCTTTGAGAGCAAACGCGCCGATTAAAAGCAGAGGAGAACGGACGAGAAGCAGGGCGGCGTAGTATCCAAGCATTCCCACAACGCCAACGAGACCGCTAGTCTTTCGTCCAAACCTATCAGCAATATAGCCAGTGGGAACTTCAAGGATGAACTTGCTCACTTGATATGCAATCATCATGCTAGAAATCGCTACCATCGAAAGCCCGACGAACTCAAGGTAGACAGTTAGAAAATACAAGATGGTGCTGAAGTTCGACAGAAAAACGAACGTCATATAAAGCAAAACCGTACGGTTTTTCATGCTCCGCCCTCCAAGAGTCAGCAATCTAAATCGGAATCTTGGAAAAGCATGAGGGCAAAGCTGTCAGCTATGTGTTAAAAGGCGTCAATAATCACTTGACGTCTCGAAGCCAATTAATTTCACGAAGCAAGATGACGCAATAGGTGCAGAAAAACCGTCTGGTGTCGATCAGTCCAGGAATTTTGCCGATAGCAAAAGTAGATAGGCAAGGTTACATCACGCGAACCTTCAATGGAGCACTCACTCACTTCTGACCCATCCGATGCGAGAGAGGACCCAGACAAACTCAATATCAATCCCCCGGCTTGAAGAAACTCAGTCTGAGCCCTGCTTCCGTATTCAACATCACGGAAGCGAAAATTGACGAGCTGGGCTTCGGGACATTGATTGATTGCATTGAGACAGGGTGACAAATTAATGGGAACAGCGAGCCTGCCGCCCAGTAACTCGCGAATGGTCATGGCGCCCACAGATTGATGACCCGCTGGGCACGAAAGAACCTTGAGCTCTTTTTCACCCAAATATTTTGAAGAAAGGACGCTGTCCCGTGGTTCCTCGAATGAGATAGCCGCGTCCGAAATTCCAAGTATAAGTGATTCAAAGCATGTTGCCGTTGGCTGATGCCACACATCAAGATGAATCTGAGGGTGCGAGCGTTCAAACGAGTCATACCATTTTTCGGCAAAAAGGCGCCCCCGTCCATGAAGGCAGGGGGCGTAAAGACGAAAGTGGCCATCGGGCGAAACGCCGTCGCCCCTCGATTGAGCGTACTTTTTGAGATCGTCGACTTGTGCCAAGATCACGCGTGCACGACGTGCAAATTCTCTGCCCGCCGGAGACAAAACAGCCTCCCCCGCCGATCGGTCGAGCAAAACAATCTGATACTCAGATTCCAACTTTTTGATTGCCGACGAAACGGCCTGCGGACTCACATGAACGGCGCGAGCTGCTTTGCGCACGCCGCCATAGTTCGCTACCGCTTGAAGGTATTCGAGTTGAGAAAGCTGCATAGATTACTCCAAAGGCAGCCAAGTCGACGGGCTACGCGCCCTCAGATGAGGTTCTCGCCCAGGTTCTTGCCGCCGAGGACGTGCATGTGGAAGTGCATGACGGTCTGGCCGGCGTTGACGCCCTTGTTGGAGATGACGCGAAAACCGTCCTCCAAGCCCTTGACCTTAGCGACCTCCTGGATGGCGTGAGCCATGGCGCCCATGGTCTCGGCCGGTACGTTGTCGGCGATGTCGCTGTAGTGCTTCTTGGGGATCACGAGCGTGTGGACCGGCGCCTGTGGGTTGAGGTCGTCGAAGGCGATGACCTGGTCGTCCTCATAGACAACGGTCGAGGGGATCTCGTGGTTGGCAATTTTGCAGAAGATGCAATCACACATGGTTGGTTCCTTTCTCGCAGACCAAGGTAATTATATTTGGTCTGGATGGTTAGAACGAGAGGTTGTCGTCGGTGTTGGCGGCTTCGCCGTCGACGAGCACGTCGGTGCCGTCGACGTCCTTAAGGAGCACCGAGACCTTCTGCTCGGCATCGGACAAGCGAGTACGCAGGCTCTTGAGGAGCTCGACGCCGCGGGTATAGCTCTCGAGCGACTCCTCGAGCTCCATATCGCCCGACTCCAAGCTGCGGATGATGAGCTCCAACTCCTGCGAAGCCTGCTTGTACGTAAGCTGCTCGACCGGGGTCTTCTCTGCCATATCTGTTTCCTTTCCTAAAGGTTTATCGCTATGAAACGCGGTTTACTCGACCGTATCGACCGTTGCCGCCACGTTGCCGTCTGCCATGCGCACGCGGATGGCGTCGCCGGGCTTAAAGGTCTTGGCGCTCGTAGCCACCCCATCATCGCTGTACGCGATGGAATAGCCGCGGGCAAGCACCTTGAGCGGCGACAGGGCATCGAGCGAAGCGGCGGCTCGACCCAGGTCGGACGCGGGTTTGCTGAGCATCGAACGTCCCTGATGCTCCAGACGGGAACTCGCAAGCATGAGCGCATGGCGCTTGCCATCGAGCCCCGAGGTGCTTGCAACCAGGCGCTCGGGCAGGCGCTCAAAGTTGGAGCGGAATGTCCCGACCGAGCGTACTATGGCGCCCGACAGGCGATCGGCAGTCAGCGCAAGCTCCGATTCGCGACGCTCGACCATAAATGTGGGGTCGTTGAGGCACGGGCGACACGCAGCGGCATCGAGCGCATCACCCAAGCGAGCCGTATAGGTATCCCAGGCACGGCGACCGCGCTGATCGAGCATCTCCAGGTCGACCTGGGCCGACCCAATCATCGATGCCATCGCGGCACCCAGACGCTGATGGCGCGCCTCGAGCACATCGGCCAACTCCGTCATAGCCGGCGCCACCGATTCTGCCGCCGCCGTGGGCGTGGAGGCGCGTCGGTCGCTCACCATGTCGCAAATCGAGGTATCGGGCTCATGGCCAATGCCGGTCACCACGGGCACAGGACAAGCCGCCACCGCGCGGGCAAGCTCCTCGTCATTAAAGGTCATGAGGTCCTCAAAGGAGCCGCCGCCGCGCACCAGCAAAATACAGTCGGGCGCCGGCGTAATGGAAGCGGCGCGGCGCAAGCCATCAATGAGCTCGGCCGGCGCACCCTCGCCTTGAACCTTGGCGCCCACGCAGACAAGCTCGACGAGCGGGTTGCGACGGCGCAGCGTACGCTTGACGTCGTCGATTACCGCACCGGAAAGCGAGGTGACGACCGCCACGCGTGAGCAAAACACCGGGATGCGGCGTTTGCGGGACTCGTCCATCAGTCCCTCGCGGCGTAGCTTTTCGGCCAACTGCGCCACCTGTTGACGCAGCAGACCCTCCCCCGCCAGCGAAAACGAGCGAGCGACAAAGCTCATGCGGCCCGTGGCCTTATAGAGATTGAAGCTGCCCTTAAAGCTCACCTGCATGCCGTCACGCAGATCGAAGGTACGCTTGAGATAGGCGCCCTTCCAGATGATGCAGTCGACGGCGGCCGAGTCGTCTTTAATCTGGAAGTAGCAGTGGCCGCTTCGGGCATTGGGACCACGGAAACCCGTGACCTCGCCCAGGACGGTCAGTTGCGGAATAGCATCGAGCGCACCGGCGGCGATCTCTACCGCCTGGCTCACGCTGAGCTCTTTACGCTCTTGCTCGTCCGAACCGTCGAACTCGGCGGAAACGCTATTGCCGGTTAGATTCCAGCCTGCCACGCAGCCCCCTTTCGTCATCGTGCACATGGGCTCCGGCCCTGCGCTAATTCAAGTCCAACACATAGTACAGCGCCGCGGGGACACAAATCCCCACGGCGCCCAGCGACCCAATTTGTTATCGGTTGGAGTTTCTGTTGTAACGAGCCATAAGGTAGAGCAGCTGAATGATCGAAGTGAGCGCTGCGGCAACATAGGTAAGCGCAGCGGCCGTCAGCACCTTCTTGGCACCGTTGACCTGCTTGGAGCTCATACCCGACTGCTCAATATACGCCACGGCGCGCCGACTGGCATCAATCTCAACCGGCAGCGTAACCAGCTGGAACAGCACGCTAAACGAGAAGAAGATCAGTGCGAGGGTCGTGAGTCCCGCGATGTTCATAAACAGGCCCATGAGCAGCACGATGGTCCAAGTGTTCTGGGTAAAGTTGACGACCGGCACGAGGGCGGTGCGTACCTTCATCATGGCATAACCACTTTGACGCTGAGCGGCGTGACCCGCCTCGTGACAAGCGACAGCAACGCTTGCGACCGAGCCGCCCGAACGGTTGGAATCCGACAGATACAGATTGTTGTCCTGCGGGTTGTAGTGGTCGGTAAGCTCACCAGCGACCCCCTTGATACCCACGGCATTGCAGCCGTTGGCGTCGAGCATGCGGCGAGCGACCGTGGCGCCCGTGTCGCCGTCCGAGCGAACCTTGGACCACGTCTTGTACGTCGAATTGATATAGCTCTGCGCGGCAAGGCCAAGCACTGTGCAGACAAGAACAACCAGCAGGTACAGCGGGTCGATGCCAAAGCCGTATCCATAGTAGTAGGGCATACGAATTCCTCCGAATCGAGTTACACATTGGAGGCATTTTACCCACTCGTCCAGCCAACTAGGCTTCCCTATAACAACTCAATCTTTCCGTCCTTCACGGTGAGCCCCATATTGCCGGAAAGCAGATCGTCCAGGCGCGAACCCACAAGCTCAAAACGCCAGCCTTCGCGCAGGGGGCTTTGCTCAGGATGCTCGATGTAATCGGCCAGGTCATCGCGCGAGGCAATGACCGAGGTCGCCACCCCCGAGCGCTCGGCAACCAGGCGGATGAGCGCGTACATGAGATCCGTCACGCTCTCCAGCTCCGGAGAGATCTGGCGATGCCCGCGCACCATGAGCGGCAGGCGATCGTGCGGGCAGCTCGCACCGCGCTTGATGGCCATGAGCGCGCCGTCCACGTCGCGCTCCCCCAACTGGTCGGTACCGCGAATGCTACGGAACTCCTCAACGCGCACGGGATTGCGCTTAACGAGCGCCAGCAGCGTATCGTCGGACATGACCCACTTGCGCGGGATGTTGCGGCGCTCGGCGCGGTCCTCGCGCCAGGCGGCGAGCTCGCGCGCGATGCCCAACTGGTGACGGCTGCACGAATTGATGCGTTTGACCTTACGGAACGCCTCGTGGCGATCGGCGCGATAGTGCGACTCGTCAGCCAGCGGGCGCAGCTCGTCGAGCACCCAGTCCACGCGGCCCAGCTCGCGCAGGCGGCTCATCATCTCGGTATAGGCGACGATCAGGTACTTGACGTCATCGATCGCGTACTCGATCTGTTTGTCGGTCAGCGGGCGACGCGACCAGTCGGTCAGCGACTCGGTCTTGGGCAGCGAGACGCCGCAAAACGTCTGCACGAGCGCGCCGTAGGAAATCTGCTGGCGTTCGCCCAAAAAGGCGGCGGCCACCTGCGTGTCAAAAATCGGACGCGGCAGCACGCCCACGGTATGGAGCATAACCTCCATATCCTGCGAGCAGGCGTGGAAGACTTTGATCACGCTCTCGTCGGCCATAAGCTCGGCCAGCGGCGACAGGTCGTCGATCACCAGAGGGTCGACCGCAACGCTTTCGGCAGGGGTGGCAATCTGAACCAAACACAGGCGCGGATGGAACGTGCGCTCGCGCAAAAACTCGGTATCGACGGCAATCGTGTCAAACTCACGGGCGCGCTGGCAAAAGTCGAGTAGAGCCTGATGTGTGGAAATGTACATATCAACCCATCGAATAAGGTTAGGCCCGAAAAACACGGGTAGGATATCGGCATTGCCTTACAACTATACTCGGTTAGTCACAGAACGGGAACGTAAGTATGCGCTGCCTTATCATCCACAACCCGGCATCGGGCCCCAGCTCAGATGAAATCTACGCATTCACGCACGCCCTCGCGCAGGGCGGCGACGAGGTCGTGATGCGTTTTATCGGCGATGGCATGGAACCCGAAGACGCCGTGGCAGACGTGCGCGAGTTTGATCGCGTGGTGATTTCGGGCGGCGACGGCACCGTCTCCAACGTACTCGACCAAATGCGCGGATGCGGCGTCCCCACGCTCGTCTTCCCCTCCGGCACAGCCTGCCTGTTCTTTAACAACATCGGTAATGCCCCCGAGGCAGCGGCACTTGCCAAGGCCTGCCGTGCCGGTCGCACGGTCAAAGTGGACATGGGCGAGCTCTTTTGGCTCGACGAGAACGGCAACGAAAGGCGCCACGGCTTTATCATCATCGCCGGCTCGGGCTTCGACGCCGAGATCATGATGAAGGCCGCCCCTACCAAAAACGACATCGGCGAGATCGCCTACTTCCTCTCCGCGCTCGCCACGCCCAACCCCACGGTGGCGCACTTTACCATCGAGCATGACGGCATTGTCGAGGAGCTCGATGGCATCTGCTGCATGGCCGGCAACACCTCGGTCATCCAAAACGACATCAACCTGTTCCCCAACTGCCGCATGAACGACGGCATGGTCGACATTGCGGTCATCGAACCCGTGCGCACCGTGCAGCTGCTGCCTACCGTGATCACCGCTGCGCTTGACCCCGCCGGCAAGGTACTCGGGCGCCCACAGTTCAAGATCATCCAGACCAAGGAAGCCAAGATCACCTGCACCCCGTCACTGGGCATGCAGTTCGATGGCGAGATTATCTCCAGCAATTCGGGCGTCTTTGGAGCCCGCGCGCTTCCGCAATGCCTCGACCTCATCGTCGACGAATTCTCCCCGCTCGGAAAATAGGAGGACCCTATGAACGACAATCCCCTGATCGGCTTTATTGTCATCGTCTTGGCCATGCTCGTCGGTTACGCCATCAACGTGATTCACCGCCGAAAGAAGTAAATCCACATTGGTATGATATTCATCCAGTTATCGACTCTCCCACTGTTTATGCATTCGTCAAACAGCGGGGGATTTTCATTTCGGGCATTCCCAGCTACTTTATTCGGCTACAGTAATTACAGGGCGTCTTTATTAAAGTAAAGCTACAAACTGAGTACGATTAACCGTTCATCGCATATTTCATCACGCTTATCGAGTAAGTTTCTTTCATAGATGAATATTGTTTCCAGTTCGTTACGCTAATGAGGTGTCTTTATTGGCTGAAGCCCTCTGGAGACAGAGGGCTTTCGCACGCAGGGAGGGAATATGAGTAAAACTCATCCCGTCAACGCGCTCAAGAAGCTTGGCATAGGCCTTGCATTTGGAGCTGCAACCATCATGTCCATGCCGACCTCTGCGCTCGCCTGCACGCAGATGTACATGGGCAACAAGCTGACGGCCGACGGTGACACGTACTATGGCCGCGCCGAGGACTTCGATAAGCGCTACCTCAAGCACTTTGGCATTGAGCCTTCTCACGGCCCGGGGCATACGTACGGCTCGGACGAGTCCGCATTCATGTATACCTCGACCAAGACCACGTATCGCTACACCTATGTACGCGACCATCCCTCCCAGTGGCACGGTCGCTATGATGCCTACTCTGAGGCAGGCATCAATGAGAAGGGCGTGTCCTGCTCCGCAACGCTGACCACCGGCATGAATGCTGATGCTGAGGCAGCAGACCCCCTGACCAAAACCGGTATTGGCGAGTACAGCTACGGCAGCGTTATCTTAGGTGAAAGCGCCAATGCACGTGAGGGCGTCGAGCTCCTCGGCAAGATCATCGACGAGCAGGGCGCCTGCGGCAACGATCAGATTATCATCGCCGACAGCAACGAGACTTGGCTGTTTGCCGCACTTTCCGGCCACCAGTGGATCGCCATGAGGCTCACTGACGATATCGCCTCGCTCAACCCCAACATCGGCAACCTCAACTACAAGGTTGACCTCACCGACACCGCGAACTGTCTCCACTCTGCGACCATCGAGTCCATGCCTAAGGAGAATGGCTTCGCCAAGTACTTCGATGACGGTCAATTTGACGTTGCCCAGACCTACGGCGAGGCAATTAGCGAAAAGGCCATGCATTCTTGGGCCCGTTATGTCCAGGGTCGCGCCTACTTCGGTGTGCCGCTCACCGAGGGCACCGACTACGAGATCGTCAAGGACGAGCGCGAAGATGCTCGTGCCACGACCGGCGCCCTGGTTAGCAAGGCGCAGCCGCTGTTCTTCCAGCCCGGCAAGTCCGACTGGAACACCTTTGAGATGATCCGCGCGTTTGGCAACCGCGGCGAGAAGGTCCCGGGCCTCAACGCCAACACCGACGGCGCCTACGCCATTGGTACCGAGACCAACACCGAGGTCAATCTCTTCCAGATCCGTCAGGGCATGGACCCCGAGATCGCGACCATCCAGTGGGAGATGCTCTCCCGCGCCGCCTACTCCGTCGCCATCCCCTACTACTCCGCACTGCTCACCGAGGTTAGCCCGTACTACAGCGACCAGACCGTCTCCTTCGATCACTGCGAAGAGGAGGACATCGTGAACAACGAGGAGCCCGAGAACTCCATCAACTATGTCCTCATGGACATCAGCTCCCTGTGCTTCGAGCACCGTGAGCAGCTCGGCACCGGCGTTCGCGCCTACCTCGACGCTCTCCAGAACGAGCTCATCGAGCAGAACCTCGAGGTCGACAAGGCCATGCTCGCCGAGACCACCACTGAGGGCCGCACCGCCCTGGCCAACAAGGCCGGCAACGCTGCCACCAAGAACACCTATGTCAAGTGCAAGGCCCTGCTTCAGGAGATGCGCGCTTATCTGAAGGCTGAGGACTTCAGCAAGCCCTTCACCCCGAGCGACCTGAACACCGAGACCAACGGCCTCAAGGTGTCCATCACTTACGCCAAGGATGCTCTTGCCACCGATCCGGTCACCCCGGATCAGCCCGGCACCCCCGAGCAGCCCGGCACCCCCGAGCAGCCCGGCACCCCCGAGCAGCCCGCTAAGCCCGAGCAGCCCACCACCAAGCCCGAGAAACCTGGCAAGTCGGACACCACGACCACAGTAACCACCAACAAAACGAACACCAAGGGCGGCCTGCCCACCACCGGTGATCGTTTTGATGGCCGCGTGGTGGCTGCATTCGCCATCGCTGGCGTTGCCGTCATCTCCGCGGGCGGTTACTTCCTCTACCGTCGCAATAAGGAGTAACGTCTTAGCTGAGCGGGCAAGGCAGCAATGGCAGCCTCGCCCGCTTAGCCCGCTCTTTTGACCGACGGGAAACCCGCCTGAAATCTTTTTAAAAAAGATTTCCCCGCACACACTTCGCTGTGCTATAGTGCAGCGCAACAGCAACTAGGTGCGACCGCGCCACGGCATCACGAAAGGAGCCACCAACATGAAGAACACGATGAAATCTCTCAACAACTGGTGGTGGCGTGATGCGAATACGATCGGTCGACAGTGAGTCCCTCACGCCTGTTTTTGCGCTCTAGGTGATTGGAAGGCCTCCGGTTTCGACCGGGGGCCTTTTTCTATCTCGAGCCCGATCGCATTCGCATCACGCGCCTCCGCTTTTCTCTTGCAATCCCCTTCCGAAAGGATTTTCACCATGTCTCAGAACACCACCGCCACCCAGCCCCGCACCGTCCATACCGCCGATCGCGGCAAACTCGATGTCCGCGCCCTCGTCCTGCTCGCCATCCTGCTCGCCGCCGGCTTCATCCTCAACTTCACCGTCGGCAAGGCAATCTCGGGCATCTCGGGCGGCATGATCAGCCCCGAGTTCATCATCTCGGCCTTCTGCCTCACCATCCTGGTCGTTCGCCCCAACATCGGCCAGGCGCTCGTCATTGGCCTCATCTCGGCTGCCGTGATCCAGATCACCACCACTTCGCCGTTCGTCGATTTTGCCGCCGAGGGCATCGCCGCCATGCTCATGGCCGGCATCGTCAACGCCGCCGGCAAGAACGGTCAGGCCAAGCCTGCCGTCGCCATCGTCGCGACCTTCGTGACCACCTTTGTCTCCGGCGTCATCTTCATGGTCATCAAGATGGCCATGCTCGGCGTGGTCGGCGAGCTCGCCGCCGCCATGTTGCCCGTCGTCGCCATGACCGCCGTCTTTAACGCCATTCTGGTCGGCGCCCTCTACTTGCCCATCCAGAAGGCCCTTAGGCTCAATTAACCCACTCGGCTTTACGAGCCACCCCATCTTGGCGTTCATTCGTCGCTCGCGTACCCAAGTACGCTTCGCTCCTCTTTCGCGCCAACCTGGGGCCCCTCGTAAAGCCGTCTCCGCACTCCACCAACAAAGACTGTCCCAAACAACTAGCTCTTGGGGACGTTCTTAAACGACTAGTCATTAAAGAACGTCCCCGATGACTATGAAAGGTATCCATGGAAACGATCATCAACGTCGACGATGTCTCGTTCTCCTATGGCACGCAGACCGAGCAGGCGCTCAGCCACATCTCACTCAGCGTGAACAAGGGAGATTTCATCGGCATCATCGGGCCCTCGGGCGCCGGCAAGTCCACGCTTGCCGCCTGCCTGTCGGGTGCCGTGCCCCACCACTACACCGGCACGTTCTTTGGGTCCGTCATGGTTGACGGCCACGACACCTGCGAAGCCTCGCTCACCGACGTGTCGCAAATCGTCGGCAGCGTGCTGCAGGATATCGACACGCAGATGGTCGCCTCGGTCGTCGAGGACGAGATGCTCTTTGGCCTCGAGAACTTTGGCGTTCCCCACGACCAGATCGAGCAGCGCGTGAGCGAAACGCTCGAGACCGTCGGCATCAGCGACCTGCGCGACCGCGAGATCGCCACCCTTTCGGGCGGACAGAAGCAAAAGGTAGCCATCGCCGCCATCCTCGCCATGCGTCCGCGCGTCTTGGTTCTCGACGAGCCCACCGCGGCACTCGACCCCGCCAGCTCCACGTTGGTCTTCGAGACGCTGCGTGAGGCAAACCGCACACTTGGAATCACCATCGTCGTCGTTGAGCAAAAGGTCGCCCTGCTCTCGGAGTACTGCAACCGCGTGCTCGTGCTCAACCATGGCGAAATCGCGCTGCAGGGCGAACCACACGAGGTCTTCGCGCATACCGATGAGCTCCGTGCCATCGGCGTCGACTGCCCTCGCGTCACGCGTATCTTCAATAGCCTCGAGGCCGATGGCCTGGTAAGCGGTACCCCTTGCTTGGATGTCGATGAGGCCGAGCGCCTGATTTCGGGCATTGTCGACCCCGCACACGCGGCCAGCGAAGCCCAGGCGCCCGCCGGCTCCCCGCATGCACCGTCGTTGCGCCCGCACGCCAAGGACGCCGAGCCCGTGCTCACCTTCGATCACGTTGAGTTTGCCTATCCCAATGGCGGCGCCGCCGTACACGACCTCAACCTGACCCTCTATCCCGGCGAGCTCGTGGGCATCGTCGGCCAGAACGGTGCCGGCAAGACCACGCTCACCAAGCTGCTCACAGGCCTGCTTAAGCCCGCCTCGGGCAGCGTGCGCGTTACGGGGCTGGACACCGCAGCCGTTCCCACGAGCCGCATCGCCCGCGAAGTCGCAACCCTCTTCCAAAACCCCGACCGCCAGATCTGCAAGGATACCGTACTCGACGAGGTCGCTTTTGGCCTGGAGCTTGCCGGCATCGACCGTGCCGAGGCTCTGCGTCGCGCTCGACTCGTTATCGACCGCTTTGGCCTGCCTGCCGATGAGGCACCTTTCTCGCTTTCGCGCGGCCAGCGACAAATGGTGGCGCTTGCCTCCGTCGTAGTTGTTGAGCCCAAGATCGTCGTGCTCGACGAGCCCACGAGCGGCCTTGATTACCGCGAGTGCATGACCGTCATGGAAACGGTGCGCACCATGGCCGAGCGCGGCTGCGCCGTGATTATGGTCTGTCACGACATGGAAGTCGTTTCCGACTTTGCCGAGCGTATCGTAGTAATGGCCGACGGTCGTATCCTCGACCGCGGCCGCACGCACGAGCTATTCTCGAACATCGATCTCATGCGGCGTGCCTACGTGGAGCCTCCCCAGGTTATTGAACTCTCGCGCCGTCTGGCACCTTCCGTCTCGCCCGCTTTTGCGCAGGTGAGCGAGGTCACCGATGTCGTTCGAATTACCAAGGAGATGGTCCACCGTGGTTAACGTCATCGACTACATGCCGGGCGATACGCTACTGCATCGTTTGAACCCCGTCGTCAAACTGGGCCTCGCCGCCGCCATCATCGTCGGCATCTTCTTGTCCGACACCTACGTGGCGCTGCTGGGCTTTTTGGCACTCACCCTTGCGCTGGGTGCCTATGCCGGCGTCGTCGACCGTCTGTTCTCGTTGCTCAAGTTGCTGATTCCGCTCGCGCTTATCATGCTGGTGCTCCAGCTAGCCTTTATGCGCGATGGCAACGTGGTGTGGGGCTTTATCACCGACACGGGCCTCATCACGGGATCGAAGGCCTGCCTGCGCCTGCTGGGCGTGGCGTTACCACTCATCCTCATGCTCATGGTGACCAAGCTCAACGACCTTGCCAACGCCTGCGTCGAGGTGCTGCACGTGCCGTATCGCTATGCCTTCACCTTTACCACGGCGCTACGCTTTGTGCCGGTGTTTGGTCAGGAGATGAACGCCATCATGGAAGCGCAGACCGCACGCGGCGTCGAGTACGACACCAAGAACCCCATCAAGAAGCTTAAGCTCATGCTGCCACTGTGCGTGCCACTGCTCATCTCGAGCGTGGGCAAGACCGATGCCACAGCCTTGGCGGCAGAACAGCGCGGCTTCTATCTGCGTACACGCGCCAGCTCGTACAAGCGCTACCCCATCAAGGGCCTGGACATCGCCGTGCTCATCGTCAGCATCGCCCTCATCGCCATCGGCTTCCTGTTCTAGTTCGCCACCGGCAGCAACCGCCCAACGCAAAAGGCCTCGGCTCGCACCAAACGAGCCGAGGCCTTTACTGTTTCACCAGATAAAACCTACCAAAATTAACCTGTCCTTTTTGACGGGTCGGAAGCTAGAGGCGGTAGGGGGCGCCGCTGCGGATGATGGATTCGCGCACCAGGACATCCATGGCATCGAGGGTGATCTCGGGCATCTCTCGATACTTCTGCAGCACCGATAGCTCGGTGCAGGCCAGAATGACACGGTCGCAGCCGCTACGGGCGAACTCCCACATCACGCGGTCGAACTTATCCATATCGGGCTCACGTCCGGCTTTCACATCATCGTAGATAAGCGACATCACATCGTTCTGGCGTTTCTCGCTGGGATAGACGACCTCAACACCCGCAGCCTCGCATTCGCGGCCGTAGACGCCCGCGCCCACGGTTCCGTCGGTGCCCATGATGCCAATCTTGTGCACCGGCTCGGCCGGCATACTCAGGTTGGGGTCGAACTCGCACTCCCCCATCAGCGCACCCGCAAGGGCATAGCGCACCGACTCACGCGGCATGTGGATAATCGGCACCTTCGTAAACGACTGGATCTGGTCGTAGAAGTAGTGAGACGTGTTGCAGGGAATGGCAATGTGCGCACAGCCCAGCGACTCGAGTGCCTGGGCACACTCTTTCATGGTCGCCAGCAGCTTGGCATGCTCGCCGGTCTTAATGGCAAGCGTGCGGTCGGGCATGGTCGACTTGGAGAGCACCACCATGTCGATATGTTCCTGATCGCAGGCAGCAGCCGTATGGCGCACCACCTGGTCGTAGTAATACGACGTGGCCTCGGCGCCCATGCCGCCGATAACTCCCAGCTTTTCCATCGCCGCCTCCTTGGTGACGCCTCCGCAATTGCGCGTATCATACCCGCGCCCGCCCGATGTAAACCGGACGGGCGCCGCACTCATCTACTTGTAATACGTCTTGAACAGCTTAAAGTGACGCAGCTTGGTGTGCCACATGCGCAGCCAGCGGTTAAAGACAAAGTCGCCCTTCATAAACGAAGGGTCGGCGCCCTTGCCTTCCTTGTCCAGGCGATGCACCTTAGCGCGCAGCTCGGGATCCTTGACGTACTTGTCGACGACGCCCATGGGAACGACCATCCACAGCGCCTCGTCCTGCGCCGTCACAAACTCCGGCTCAAACGGGCGGTTGAACACATACTCGTCCACCACATACTTGGCAACGTTAAAGCCGCTGTTAGTGACGTAGTAGTTGCTGCGACCTTGGCGCGTGTTGAAATCGAAGAACTTAAACGAGCCGTCGCGCTCGTCGTACTTAACGTCAAAGTTGGAATAGCCCACAAAGTGAAGGTCCTCGAGCAACTTGCGCACGCCGCCCATGAGCTCGTCATTGGGCTCGGTGATGATACAGGCGTGGTTGCCGACACCGTGAGGCTGATGCTCCTCGAGCAGCACGTGACCCAGGCACATCATGCGCACCTTGCCGTTGCGGTCGGAATAACTGGTGAGCACGCGCATGCACTCGTCATTGCCGGGCACGCGATCCTGCAAGATCAGGTCGTCGGTGTAGCCGCTGGCATACGAGTCGCGAATGACCTGTTCCAGCTCGGCACGGTCGGCAATCTCATAGGCCTTTTTCTGGCCCTCGAACTCGTGCTGCCACCACATGATGCCGTCAGAAGGCTTCAGGATCATCGGGTAGGGGAAGTCAATCTGGTCGAGCACTTCGGCAGGTGCCTCGCCTTGGGCGTTCAGCATCGCCATGGTGAAGGTAAAGGTATGCGGATAGGGCACGCCGTGCTTCTCGCACAGCTCGTAGAAGATCTCCTTCTTCTGACATTGCTCAAGCATGCTATAGGGAGCGTAAGGCGCGACGATGTTATCCGCCAACTCATGGGCATCCTTGGCCTGAGCCACGAGGGCAACATAGTTATCGCCACAGCCCACAAGGACAATCGTCTTATCGGCATGCGCTTGGGCAATGCCGTTGACGGTCCTGAGCATCACAGGCATGGTATCGATATCCACGTTGGGCGTGTAGTCGATAATCTGGCTGCGGTACGCGGGACCCGTCTGGTACTTGCCAAAGACCAGGCTCTTGACCTGGTACTCCTCGTAGAAGGCGCGCGCCACCGAATAGGCGTTGATGTCGCCACCGAGCAGCACGGGAATGAACTCGCGCTCTGTAAACTGCAATGCCATGGAAACTTCCTATCATGAACTGCCCACGCAACGGGCGGTCTTTGCGCAACTGATTTATTCTAGCGTGCCAAACCGCCGGCGCCCAAAGCTCCACCGTATCTATGGCAATCGACGTAATCGTCCAGCACGAAGGCCAGCACGAAGACGGCGCTCACCGTTGTATGACAATGGGCAATGAACCTACCATTGTTGTAGGATTCAGCGTATTGACATCCTCAAACGAAAGGCGCGCACGTGCCCCAAGACCATCCGACCGATAACCCCATCCTCAATGCCACGAAGCGCGAGCTGGCGGAACGCGCACAAACGGCCGTTCCCCTACGCACGGCAAACGATGCCTACGACAGGCCCGCCCGCATCGTCTCGATCAACACATCGGCGCACAAGGGCACACGCAAGTCGCCCGTCGCCGATGGACACGACACCGTTATAGAGCAATTTGGCCTCGCCTCCGACGCACACGCCGGGCATTGGCACCGTCAGGTTTCCTTTTTGGCCGCAGAGTCAATCCAGACGGCGCAGGCCCGCGGACTCGATGTGCGCCAGGGTGACTTTGGGGAGAATTTCACCACGCAAGGCATCAATCTACTCTCGCTCCCCTTGGGCACGCAGCTCAAGCTTGGCAGCGAGGTGCTTGTCGAAATCAGCCAAATCGGCAAGGTCTGCCACACACGCTGTGCCATCTACTATCTCGCCGGCGACTGCATCTTTCCCCACGAGGGCGTTTTTGGCGTGGTACTAAAGGGCGGAGAGGTCCATATCGGCGACGACATCCAGGTGGTCAAGCTCGGCGACGGCACTTGCTCGTTCACCCCTGCCGAGGCCCTCGAAGAGATTGAGCGGGCTCGTCAGGAGGGCACGCTGTAGTTGTAAAACCCCACGTTGAGATAGCTTTTACAGCCCAAAACACCTCTCAAATAGGGCTCCGTAACGTTAAAGTTGAACTCTATGGTTTCTCAACAATTCATCATAACTGCAGGTCAAAGCCAAAGCCTCAAGTTCAACTTGACCCTTTGGAACCTTTAAGGTTCAAGTTGAGGTCGAAAGCAGTAGTAGAATACCCTTCGAACCATAACCTACGATTGATTGCAGAGGGACTGGATGCAGCATTCGAATCATCGCACCGCAGCGCTCATTGCGTCGAAGCCGGCTCGTATCATCACGAGCGCCGCGCTCGCCGTTGCGCTGACGGCCACGCCGATGCTCTCCCCCGTTGCGGCGTATGCCGCCTCGCAGGCAACGCAGGACCAGCTTTCCGCAGCCCAGCAGAAGATCGAAGCCGCCACGAGCGCCTACAACGACGCCCGCACCAAACTCGATGACCTGCAAAAGCAGATTGACTCCAATGAGGCAAGCATCGAGGAAATCGAGGCTAAGCTTCCCGAGCAGCAAACCAAGGCAAGCTCCGCCATGCGCGATCTGTACAAGTATCAGAAGGGCACCAATCCCATCGTGAGCTTCCTGGTCAACGCGCAGAGCCTGGGTGAGTTCATCACGACCTGCAAATACACCAACCAAATCACGAGCTCGAGCGTCGACGAGATCGAACAGCTCAATAACATGCAAACCGAACTCGAGCAGAACAAGGCAGAGCTCCAGCAGGCCAAGTCTCAGCTTGAGGCAGAGCAGAAAAACGCCGAGGATGCGCTGGCGCAGGCCCAGCAGCTCCGCAGCGAGGCACAGGCAAAAGCCGAGCAGGAAAATGCCGCCGAGCTTGCCAAGCTTGAGGCCGATAAGGCCGCTGCCGCCGAGAAGCTCTCGGGCGAGGGCGTAAGCGGCAGCAATTCTAGCAGCCAGGCCACCAACACCAACACCACCATTGACACCACGGTGAACAACGCCAATACCGGTAGCTCCGATTACGATTCGTTCATTAATGAGTGGACGAGCCGCATCGACAATTATCTTGCCGGCTCCCCCATGGCAGGCCAGGGCTATAACTTTGCCGTCGCCGCCTGGAATACCGGTGTCGACCCCCGTTGGTCCCCCGCCATCGCCTGCATCGAAAGCACCAAGGGCGCTTATTGCGCCAATTCTTACAACGCCTGGGGCTGGAGTGCACGTGGCGGCGGTTGGCGCAGCTTTGGCAGCTGGAGCGAGGGCATCTCCGCTCACGTTGCCTATCTGGGCGCCAACTACGGCTCCACCCTTACCCCGGCAGCTGCCAAAAAGTACTGCCCGCCCACGTGGCAGGACTGGTACAACAAGGTCGCCGGCCAGATGAACCGCATCTAAGTGCAACTGCAAAGGGCCCCAATGGGGCCCTTTTCTTTTAGGTAGCGGAGGTATCGACGACGCCGGTCGCATTGGCAACCGCGACTATGACGATCATGCATAGGAGCAGCACACCCAATGCCTTGAGCCAGAGTTTCGCGAGTTTCTTGCCGCGATAGCTGTCGAGCAGTGCGAATCGCCGACGAAGACGGCGCTTATCGAGCAGCGCAAAATGCATAAGCACCATAAGGCCATCGACAAAGAAAAAATACTCGATTATGAGAAGCCACGTCGGGTAGCTTTGGTTTGCTCCCGTGGGATGAAAGACGGCAAAGTGACTTCCGGCAAAGAACACAAGCAGCGAGAAGCAGACGAGCGTATTCCAAATGCGCCCCAGAGACTCCGGAACACGAGAGAGCAGACCGCATGCAGCGGAGGCGGCAGGTCTAGGAAGCCCTGCGGGGTTTCGGAGCCCCTGGGGCGTCAACGCCGTCTCCGATGCCGGAGTACGGATAGGCGCAGGCGCAGGAGGCCGCACGGGGCGACTCAGGTCGTATGCCGCGCGCGTCGCCCGTCCCAACGCTTCCGCACTCGCAAAACGCTTGGCCGGGTCGAGCGCCATCGACATGCAGATGACATCGGCAAGTTGAGTGGGAATGCCACGCGCCTCGCATTGCTCGCGCATGTCGAGCCCTGGTTTAGGGTCGACTCCCGTCAAGCAGAAGAACAACAGGGCGCCAAGTGCGTAGACGTCGCTTCGCACACTCGTCTGCCCAAACCCATACTGCTCGGGCGGCGCATAGGGTCGCGTGCCAAACTTGACGGTGTCGGCATCGGCGCCATCGCGCCATACACGTGCGATCCCCAAGTCGATAATCACCAGCGACGAAAACGTCAGGCCGTCATCGAGCGTACGGTTCGCACCCGTCACGATGATATTCGACGGCTTGAGGTCGCGATGGATCACCGGCGCCGACGTCTCCCCCGCCATTGCAAAACCGGCGTGGAGCTCGCCCACGGCGTCGCAAAGGGCAGGATACATTTCGTGCGCATAATCGGGGGTGGCTCCCAGACGGTCCACCAGCGCCCTGAGCGTCTCCCCTTCGATGTATTCCATAACCACGTTGAGCTCGTCGCCCACACGATGACAATCGACGATTCTGGGCAGGTGCTCAAAACGCCTGCCTGCCCGCTGGGCGGCAAACAGACGCCCGTATGCCCCGCCGATTTGAGCCGAAGCATCGATGCGTTTACGGACAAAGGGGCCGAGCGAACCACCGCCGGTTCCTTCAAAGTACACGAGCTCGGTTGTTTCAACGGACGAGCGCTTAAGTACACGCTCCACGCGATAGCTGTCGTCGCGATCGAGCGACGCCAGATGTTCGGCAAGCGCTGCGGTCAGCTCGTCATCGGAATATGTTGTGGTCTGAGTATCCATAGCCTCCATCATAGCGCAGGGCGCAGACACCCCATGGCATCCGCGCCCCGTTCGTTTGCATCGTTGTTCGGCAGCTCCGCCGGCTCAGATATCAGCCGCTAACTCACCGTCTCCTCGCCAAAGCGATACAGCTCCTCGTTGACCTTTTGGAGGCTGCACCCGCGATCGATGCAAAAGATGATAATCGCATCACGGCGATCCTTGCAGTTGAGGACGCTTACCCCGGCAGCCGTCAGTGCACGGTTGGCCTCTTTGAGCGTCAGCGCCATCGCAAAGGCAATCTGCAGCACCTTATTGCGACTCGGGTGACGCGCACCGGTAAAGATCTGATAGCCGAAGGTCTCATTGAGATCGGCCATACGAACCACGCGCGAGCGCTCCAAGCCCTTTTCCTGCAGCAGCTGCTTCAGGTAGTCCGAAAGCGACGGGGCGGCAAAGTCGTGCTCCCTGATATAGCCATCGATGTTCGGCGCATCGAGAAGCTCATTGAGCAGCTCCTCGGTCAGCTTTTTATCGGGCATACGACTTCACCTCCCCCCAGTGCATGCAACATGCTAAAAACCGCTTACATCCGAACGCTCCCAGCTAGCAACCTGGTCAGGAGACACCGTACCCAGCGCCTCGAACTTCCAGGAGCCGCCCGCCTTCAGATGATTGGTGTTTGCAAGAGCCGTTCCAACCTGGTTGCCATCGGCATCATACAGAACATACTCAATCTGAATGTAGCTCTTTTCCTTGTCCGTGTTATTGGTCAGCGTGCCCGTGATCTTATAGGCAAACTGATTGGAGGTGTCTTCAGCCTCGTCAGCAATGGTATACGGTTCTTGCGGTTCTTTTTGCTCCTCAGCCTGCTGTGTCGCCTCGGCAGGTTTTGCCGAATCGCTCGCAGACGAATCGGTTGAATTGCCACCCATAGAGCCCACGGCACCGACGATAACCAGCACCACGATGACGCCTAGGACAATCTTGCCGATCGGCTTCTTTCCCTCTTTTGCCATTATGCATCCTTCCTATGATCCGGCTACCGCGCCGGCGCACAGCACATCGTAGGAAGGATTGGACTTGAATTCATTAGCTGTGAGCTAAAGTTGCGATAAACGGCCAATGCAGTTATCCGAACGCCGAGCAAACGCACTTTGCACGACCGTCTGCTGGCTGTGTATCAACCCAACGTGACGGATTCCCCGGTAAAGGTACTCGCAAGCAACAGGATAAAGAAAACTAAATAGCTGATGCTCAATAGGTAGGCGACGACTAAAAAGATGGTCCATCCAACATTGGTCTTACCATCGGCACGACGTTGCTCGCGAGAACGGCACAGCCAGACCGTCACGCCAATGGCCACAATCAGCAGCACGAGCGCCGCCGCGGCCAACCCGGCAAGCGCAAACATCACGCCAATGCTCACAGCAATAACCGGAAGCAGCAGCAAGCCACACCCGCATCCACCCGGACTATATACGGAAGACTGTCGGCGCTTCATCGTCACTCCAAGTTAAGCAATCGTTTGTAGACATCGAGGCCCTTGAGTAGAATTTCCTCGTCAAAGAGCATGGTATCGGTATGCAGAGCGCTCGTGGCATAGGCGGGACAGCCATCCGAATCGATCGGATTATCTTGTCCCTCCGGCACGCCCGTACCCAGGAGGAAGAACACGCCTGGCAGATGGCGCTGATAGAAAGCGAAGTCCTCGGCAATCAGCAAAGGCTCATCCACGAGTTGCAGCTCGGACAAGACAGGCGCAATGTGGGCGAACAGCTCGGGGTCGTTATCGACCGGCGGATAGCCCTCGGCAAAATCGAGGTCATATGTGCAGCCCGTTGCGACGCAGGCATCGTCCAGCACGCGGCGCACGCCCTCGCGCGCGCGGTCGAACATGTCGTCCGTAAACACACGTAGGCTGCCGGCAACATGGGCCTCCCCCGCCACCGCATTGCAGACGGTGCCGGCCTGCAGCAGGCCGAACTTACCAATGCAGGGCTCGTCGACACCCAACTCGTCCATGAGCTCGCGCTCGGAAACCAAGAACTTGGCAGCCGCCAGCGCCGCATCGTGCGACTCCTCGACCGGAACGCCATAGGTCTTAGCGATATGGATGCTCGTGCCATGGATATGAATGTGTGTCTCACTCGAACGCGCCAGCAACGGACCGGAGCAGCTCGCCAACGTGCCGGCGGGCAGATCGGGCCACACGTGGAAGCCGAAGATGCGATCCACCCCGTAGCGCTCGAACACGCCGCTCTCGCACACCGTCTTGGCACCACCAGTCGTCTCCTCGGCCGGCTGAAACACAAAGAGCACATTGCGCTTAATGGCGCCCGGCTGCTCACGGATCGTACGGTCGACAAAGGTTGCCGCCGAAAGCGCCATGGCCATGTGTCCATCGTGCCCGCAAGCATGCATCTTGCCGGGATGGGTCGAAGCGAACGCTGCCCCCGTTGCCTCGGCAATGGGCAGCGCATCCATATCGGCGCGAATCGCCGTGGCATGCGCGGCGCCAACGCCAGCGTCGAAGAAAGCGCAGACGCAGCCGGGGCACGGATGGGTCACATCGCAGGTGAGCGGTGCCAACACGCCCTCGATATAGGCGATCGTCTGCGGAAGATCGAAGTCGAGCTCCGGGATCCTGTGCAAGTCGCGGCGGTAGCGACGGAGTTCTTGGAGCTCGGCCATATTGGTTCCTTTCGTAGGTGCGCGTCGGCTGCTATCTATTGTGCCGCAAGATTGCTACACCCTTATTTCCAGCATATCCCTGCATTTTTTAAACGTTATATACGAATACTCTTGTTTGGTAAAGTGCAACGTGGTAGGGTCGTTACCACTTGATAGAGGCGCGGGCACGAAGAGCCGCGGGCGAGCCGGCAGGCTTTGACCCCGCGGGGAGGCGAAACCCGCCGAACTGGGTTTTTCGGGCACGAACAGCCTGGTGGGCCTGCGGGAAACACCCGCAGGACTGTCTGCAGCAATGCGGGAGCGCTATCCGGACATTGGGTCCACGCTATGCGGATTCGATGCGCAGGTAGCGCCGTCTGGATAGCGAGGTTTACGGGACATGTCATTGACTCCCAACGAGGCATATGCGGCCAAGCAGCCGTTTGTGGACAAGGAGACGCTCGAGCATATCGTCGAGCAGTTCCCCACGCCGTTTCATCTATACGACGAGGCGGGCATCCGCCGCAACATGCAAGAAGTGCGCGACGCCTTTGCATGGAACCCGGGCTTTAAGGAATACTTTGCCGTCAAGGCCAACCCCAACCCGGCGCTCATCTCCATTCTCAACGAATACGGCTGCGGCTGCGATTGCTCGAGCTATACCGAGCTCATGATCGCCCGCTCGCTGGGCATTACGGGACATGACATCATGTTCTCGTCCAACGACACGCCGGCGGCGGACTTTGAGCTCGCCGACAAGCTGGGTGCCATCGTCAACTTTGACGACATCAGCCACATCGAGTTCTTTGAGCACGTTGCGGGGCCCATCCCCAAGACGGTCAGCTGCCGCTTTAATCCGGGTGGCCTGTTCCAGCTCTCCAATGGCATCATGGATAACCCCGGCGACTCCAAGTACGGCATGACCACCGAGCAGCTCTTCGAGGCCTTCCGCACGCTCAAGGCCAAGGGTGCCGAGGACTTTGGTATCCACGCATTCCTTGCCAGCAACACCGTCACCAACGACTACTACCCCAAGCTTGCACGCATCCTCTTTGAGCTTGCCGTGCGCCTGGAGCGCGAGACCGGCGCACACGTCGCCTTCATCAATCTGTCCGGCGGCATCGGCATCCCCTATCTGCCCGAGCAGCAGGCCAACGACATTCACGCCATCGGCGAGGGGGTGCACGCAGCATACGACGAGATCCTGGTTCCTGCCGGCATGGGCGATGTGGCCATCTGCACCGAGATGGGCCGCTTTATGATGGGCCCCTACGGCTGCCTGGTCACCAAGGCCATCCACGAGAAGCAGATCTACAAGGACTATATCGGTGTCGACGCAAGCGCCGTCGATCTGATCCGCCCTGCCATGTATGGCGCTTACCACCACATCACGGTGATGGGTCAGCCGGACGGTCCTGATAAAACCGCAGCCCCCGTCACGAACACGTACGACATCACGGGCAATCTGTGCGAGAACAACGACAAGTTCGCCATCGATCGTGAGCTGCCGCATATCGACATGGGCGACCTGCTTGTGATCCACGATACCGGCGCGCATGGCTACTCCATGGGCTACAACTACAACGGACGCCTGCGCTCCGCCGAGGTCCTGCTGCGCCCCGATGGCTCGGCCGACCTCATCCGACGCGCCGAGCGCCCGGTCGATTACTTTGCCACGCTCGACGTGCTGCCGTGCGGCCGAGAGTTGCTGGCCAAGTCGCGCGCCGAAAGTGCCCGCCGCCGCGCTCAGGACGAGCGCCTGGCCGCCGCCGCTCAGTGGAACAAACGCATCCAGATCGCGGAAGCGAAGGAGAAGAACATGGACATCCGCAATCTCGAGGGTTCAATCGTCGCCCTTGTCACGCCGTTTAAAAAGGACGGCAGTGTCGACTTTGACGCGCTCGAGCGCCTTATCGATTTCCACCTGCAAAATGGCACCGATGCCATCCTCACCCTGGGCACCACCGGCGAGAGCGCCACGATGACTGACGATGAGGACAACTCCGTTGTCGCCGCGGTGGTCAAGCAGGTTGCAGGCCGTGTCCCCGTCATCGCCGGCTCGGGCTCCAACTCCACGCAGACCATGCTCACCAAGTCGCTCACCTATCAGGGCCTGGGCGCCGACGGCCTGCTGCTCATTACCCCCTACTACAACAAGTCCAACGAGGAGGGCATCTACCAGCACTTTAAGACCGTTGCCGATGCCGTAGATATCCCCTGCATCCTGTACAACATCCCCGGCCGCTGCGGCTGCGGCATCAGCGAGCGCAACGTAGAGCGCTTGGCCGCGCACCCCAACATCATGGGTATTAAAGAAGCCTCGGGCAACGTCGCCTACGCGGCCAAGATCGCCCACCTGCTGTCCGATGACTTCCGCATGTACTCGGGCGAGGACGCCCTCACCGTGCCGCTCATGAGCCTGGGCGCCTCGGGCACCATCAGTGTGTGGGCCGATGTTCAGCCGCAGCTCGTGCACGACATGTGCCGCGCCTATCTGGACGGCGACGTAGCGCGCGCCCGCGATATCCAGATTGCCGGCCAGCCGCTCATCAATGCCCTCTTTAGCGAGGTCAACCCCATCCCAGTTAAGGAAGCGCTCGCCCAGATGGGTATGATCGAGGCAAACTACCGCATGCCGCTGTGCCCCATGGCCAACGACACGCGAGCCGCACTTACCGATGCTCTGAAGGGAGCTGGTCTGCTTGATTAAGACCGTCATTATGGGAACGGGCCGCATGGGCTCGCTCATCCGCACTACCGCCGAAGGCATTGTCGACGCCGCCGGGCAGCCCGTTTTTGATATCGTGGCCCACATCGGCTTCGACTTGTCCGAGCTCGAGAGCGCCCCGGCAGCCGACGTCATCATCGACTTCTCGAACGTCGTGACCTTCGATGCCGTCGTCGCCTATGTCGAGTGCACGGGCGCGGCGTTGGTCTCGGGCACTACAGGCTACACACCCGAGCAGATGGATCGCCTGCGCGAGCTGGGTCAGAACGCCCGCGTCATGCACTCCGGCAATTACTCCATCGGTATCGCAGCCCTGCGTCATCTGGTAGCACAGGCCACACGCGAGCTGCCCGGCTTTGACTGCGAAATCGTCGAGACGCACCATAACCAAAAGGTCGATGCCCCCAGCGGCACTGCAAAGCTGCTGCTCGACGCCGTAGTCGAGGCCGAGCCCAAGGCAGGCTACCACCCCGTCTATGGCCGCGAGGGCATGTGCGGAGCGCGCGACCCCAAGGAGATCGGCATGCACTCGCTGCGCGGTGGCACTGTCGCCGGCGTGCACGAAGTGAGTTTCTTTGGCCAGGACGAAGAAGTCACGCTCACGCATCGCGCCACAAGCCGTCAGATCTTCGTCAACGGCGCCCTGGCAGCCGCGCAGAAGCTCGTCACCCGCGAGCACGGCTTCTATACGTTCGACCAGGTCATGTTTGCCTAACCAGGTATCAACCGGATCCACCCAAAGGAGAGACAGCAAATGAGCAATGCAGCCGAGATGGATGCCCAGGAGATTATCAACTACATCGCCACAGCGCCCAAAAAGACGCCCGTCAAACTGTACGTGCGCGAGAAGCCCGGCATGAAGGTCCAGTGGGGCAATGCGCACGTCTACGGCGGTCGTCGTGGCAAGACCGTCTTTGGTGACTGGGATGAGCTCAAAGCCATCCTTGATGCCAATGCCGATTCCATCGATTACTACGATGTGGAGAACGATTGCCGCAACTCCGCCGTGCCCATGCTCGACCTTAAGGGCATCAACGCCCGCATCGAGCCGGGCGCGATCATCCGTGACCGCGTCGAGATCGGCGATCGCGCCGTCATCATGATGGGCGCCATCATCAATATCGGCTCCGTCATCGGTGAGGGCTCCATGATCGACATGGGCGCCGTGCTGGGCGGCCGCGTCACAGTGGGCAAGAACTGCCACATCGGCGCTGGAACCGTGTTGGCAGGCGTCGTTGAACCCGCAAGCGCCACGCCCGTCATCATCGAGGACGATGTCATGATCGGCGCCAACGCCGTGGTCCTGGAAGGCGTGCACGTAGGCAAGGGCGCTGTCGTTGCCGCCGGCGCCGTGTGCGTCGAGGACGTCCCCGCTGGTGCCGTCGTGGCCGGCGTCCCCGCCCGCGTCATCAAGATGCGCGACGAGAAGACCGACAGCAAGACCGGACTCGAGGAAGGCTTACGCCGGCTGTAGAAGTTACGCGGTTTTACCAAACCGCGTAACGGCTCGACGCTGCAAACGCCCCTAAGCGGCAATCTGACGTTCAATCGTCGGGCATGACCAGAAGGTCAATGCCCTCCTCTTTCACGTCACCTTGCTCGCTCTGGGTCGTTTTCGCTGACTTATGCTCAACCAGTAGCGAAATTAAGCCCCAAGTAAAAAGGCCGAAGCCCTCATCCGAGGCTTCGGCCTTTGTTTTTCTGCAGCGTCCAAGCGCAGTTTATCTATTCTCGATGCTGCCAATGTTTTTGAGCTCGATGGAGATGAGGCCGTTGGGTTCGTTGACGAACTCGATGTACTCGGAGTTCGAGCCCATCTCGGCCGGAAAACTGATCTCGATGCCCGTATCGGTACGAATCTTGTGGTTGCGCACTGCCGCACGCTCGACCTGCTTGCGCTCCACGGGAACGCGCTCGGGAACCTTCTCCTCGGTCAGTGCCGCGCGTACACTTTCCTTGATAACCGGCTCATCCTCAAAGACCTCGTCGACGATATCCCAAGGCGGCAATTCCTCGTCATCCTCGACCTTTTCAGCCACGGCAGCCTTGACCTTAGCAAGCGCCACAGCAGTGTTGGCGCCGTGTTCCTCGGCGACTTCCTCGACCACGCGCGTCACGGTGTCGATGACCTCCTTGCCCGACACGCCCGTATCGCACTGCAGCAGACCGTCGGGAATGAGCATACGGTCTTCGCCGGCAATCTTGCGCTTCTTGTCCACATAGCCGATCTCCATGGTGCTCGCGCGCACGATGGCATAGCTTGACACCTTTTGCGAGGGGTTTGGCAGAATAGCGTAGTGGCGCGCGATGTCGTTGCGCACCTCCCCCTCCTCGCGGCCCACCTCGTGCATAAAAGCCTGCTTGGAGCCCAGCAGCATCACGGCAAACCAGCGGGCATCCTCATCGTCGTCAAAATCGGCCACGAGCACGTCGGTTGACTCGGCTTTCTCGGCTTTGGTGAGCTCGGAGGAGATAAACTCCGCAATCTGCTGCGACAGGTCCACGAACTCGCGCTCGCCAAAGAAATAGCCCTTGAGCTCGCCGCCAAACGCAGAGTTCTCGGCAAACGTGGCGCGTTTATTGTCGGCCGAGGTACGTGCGCGGCGCAGATGCGTGGTCACGAAGTTGCGCACGGTACGGCTCTCGATATCGAGCTCGCGCTGGCTCATAACGTTGACGGCAGAGTCAAAGTCCAGGATATGCAGAATCGCGTGATTGATTTTCATATACGGCATTCCGTTCTAGATCGATTTCGGCACGAACCAGTATAGCGGTCGAGCCCGCCCCAGGCGCATCGAAGCTTGGTGCATCGGGGACAGGTTGCTTTGCACCAATGGTTAGCGCAGGAGCTCGGACTGCCAAGCCTCGAGCTGTTCTGCCAAACTCTCGCCGGCAGCGGGCATGTCGATCTGGGGTCGTTTGGGCAGCAGTGCGCATTTAAGGATTGCCACGATGGTCTGCGAGACAAAGCGTCGCGTATCCTCGTCAAAGCCTTGCGCAGCCTGGAGCATCACGGGCAGGCTCTCGCGCAGATTCCCGGCGATATCCGCAAACCGCTCAGCACCCGTAGCCTCAAACACGGAGAACAACGCATCTACAAAACGCTCGCGCTCGCTAGGCGACACTGCAAGCAGCATCTCGCGAATGGAGCCATCAACGTATCGAGCACCGGCGGACAGGCGCTCACAGTACACGAAGTCGCGACCATCAACCACCCAGCTAAAGGGATTGTGCTGCAGCAGGCTGAACTCGGTGCTCTCAACGATGGCATAGTCCTCCTGTGTCTCGAACATCATGCCAAAGATCGACGACCGAGGTAGCGTCTTGTCGATTCGACCGCAAAGATCGGCAAAGGCGTTGCCGTTCAGAAACTCCTCGACGAAGCCCGGACCATCATGGGAATACACCCGTTCGATTCGCTCGCGGGCGACATCGGAGCACATCGCCGCACCGTACACCGCAAGGTTTCCACCCTTGGAATGACCTCCGCACAAAAGCGGCCCGTCAATCGCATCCGCCGCCTCGTCCACATAACGTACCGCGGATTCCTGGGCCGGCACAGGACACCGAAACGCCATGTTAAAGTCCTCTTTCCAGCCCACAATCGTGCTGTCGGTCCCCCGGAAGGAAAGATAACTAAACCCCGCCGGAAACCGGAACGCCATGGCTGCAAACTGCTCTGTCGCTACCACATCGCTCACGGCACGATAGCCGCAAACGTGCACGCCACGGTAACGAGGGTTTGCTGCCACGGCCTCCAACAAGGTCCTGCTCCCCTCTGGATCCCACAAGTCGTCAATCATGTCCCGGTAGCACTCGGCACGCAGCAGTTCGCGTACGTCTAGGCCCTGCCAGTTCGTCAGCTCCGCCATATCACCCGGCAAACGCAAATAGGACAACCACGCAAAGACCAGGCTATCCACCGCGCAGAACGACCGCTCCTCAAACGGATCAAACACCGTCTGGGCATATGTCAAAAAATTAGGCGAATCCGGCATGGCCCTCCCATCAACTATGGTGCATTGGGGTCAGGTTACTTTGCACCAAAAAGGCGCCCGGGCCGTGTGGACCCGGACGCCTTCATTGTAGCTTTTCGCTCTAGCGAGCTTGATTTAGCAGGAGAAGTCGACGCTGTCGATGATGTCCTTGAGGGCCTTGGCGGAGGCGGTGAGCTCATGCTGCTCGTCATCGTTCAGCGGCACGGGGACGCGACAGACGACGCCGTCGCGGCCAACGACCGTCGGCATGGAGATGGCAAGATCGGACAGGCCATACTCGCCCACCATGAGCGAGGAGACGGGCAGAACGGTCTGCTCATCGCGCATGACGGCGGTGCAGATGCGCTTGACGGCCATGGCGACGCCATAGTAGGTGGCGTGCTTCTTCTCGATGATGGTGTAGGCGGAGTTCTTGACGTCCTCGGCGATGCGCTTCTCGGCAGCCTCATGCTCCAGATGACCGTGAAGCTCGCAGAAAGTGTTCAGCGGCACGCCGGCAACCTGGGCGCTGGACCAAGCGACAAACTCAGAGTCGCCGTGCTCACCCATGACATAGGCCTGGACATCGCGCGGGTCAACCTCGACGTGGGCACCAAGCATCTGCTGCAGACGGCCAGTGTCGAGCACGGTGCCGGAGCCGATGACATGGCCCTCGGGCAGGCCGGACATCTTGATGGCGGCATAGGTCAGAACATCGACCGGGTTGGAGACAATGAGCAGAATGCCGTCGAAGCCAGACTTCTTAATTTCGGGAATGATGGACTTAAAGATGTTGACGTTCTTGTTGACCAGGTCCAGACGGGTCTCACCGGGCTTCTGGGCAGCGCCAGCGGTGACGACGATCATGGCGGCGTCGGCGACATCGGAATAATCGCCGGCGTAGATCTTCATCGGCTCGGCAAACGTCATGCCGTGCGCGATATCCAGGGCCTCACCCTCGGCGCGGTTCTTGTCCACGTCGATGAGGACCATCTCGGAGAACAGACCGCTCTGCATCAGCGCGAACGCCGAAGACGAACCGACGAAACCGCAGCCGACAATAGCGACCTTCTTCTCGTTAACCATTAGAAACTCCCATCTCTCTCCACAAACAAGCCACCCGGGAACGACCCGAGCGGCTTGTCGTAATCCCAATACATCCAATCGGGACTTTGATTATGCTCCTATTCGCAGCCAAAAATCGACCGTTTACCGAAATTGTTTGCAGGATTCGTAAAATAACTGCACGAAATCGGTTTCGAGCTATTGACGAGTCGAAACAGGTTTCTAATACAGACCCGCCTCGCGGATGGCCTCGACAGCCAAAGCAATCTGATCGCGCGGCAGGACCAGCGCCATGCGCACGTGCCCCTCGCCCGAAGGACCAAAGCTCGCGCCCGGCGTCACCACAACGCCGGCCTTCTCCATGAGCTCCTCGCAAAACGCCATGGAATCGGTGCGACCACCGGGAAGCTTGGCCCACACAAACATAGAGCCATGCGCGTTGGGACGCTCCCAGCCCAGGCCCTCAAGACCGTCGCACAGGGCATCGCGACGCTCCTGGTACTTCAGACGCTGCGCCTCGACCTCATCGCGCGGGCCGTTCAGGCAGGCGATAGCAGCCTTCTGGATCGGGAAGAACATACCAAAGTCGATCTGGCCGCGCAGCTTGGCAAAGGCAGAGACCGCGTCCTCTCGGCCAACCAAAAAGCCGATACGCGCACCGGTGACGTTAAACGACTTGGAGAGCGAGAAGAACTCCACGCCCACCTCGAGCGCGCCGGGATACTGCAAGAAGCTGCCGCCCGGCTCGCCGTCGAACACGATGTCGGAATATGCGTTGTCGTGAACGATCAGCAGGTCGTGCTCACGGGCGAAAGCGATAATCTCCTCGTAGACCTCGGGCGTGCCCACCGAGCCGACCGGGTTCGCGGGCAGCGACACGATCATATACTTGGCACGATCGGCAACCTCGGGATCGATACCCGCCACATAGGGCAGGTAATTATGCTCGGCGACCAACGGATAGTACTCGAGCTTGGCATCGGCGATCTTGGCACCCGCCTCAAAGACCGGATAGCACGGATCGGGAACCAGAATGGTGTCACCCGGATCGAGCAGGGCCAGGCCCAAATGGCCCACGCCCTCCTGCGTGCCGTTGCACGACTGCACCATGGACGGCGTAATGCCCGAAACGCCAAAGCGACGCTCATAGTAATCGCACACGGCTTGCTTGAGCTCGGGCAGGTCGCGCAGGGCATACTTCCACATCTCGGGATCTTGGGCTGCTTGCGTGAGTGCCTCGACCACGTGGCCGTACGGCTTAAAGTCGGGCGTTCCCACGCTCATGTTGTAAATGGTCTTACCCTGAGCCTTCAGCGCGAGGAGCATGTTGTTGAGCGAGGCGAAGACCTCCGCGCCAAAGCGGTCGAGACGCTGCGATGCCTGCATGGTGCCACCTTTCGATATAAAAAACGCGGCGCTCCGACAAGAGCGCCGCGCGATACGGGCCATCAGATTGCAAAAGTGTAACGCTTACAAACCCCGCATTGGTTCAATTTAGCCAACCTTAGTCAATTGCATTGAGCGCGTCGATCTGCGCAAGCCACAAACGCGAGCTGGCGTCACTCGGCATACGCCAATCGCCGCGCGGGCTGAGCGTCACCGAGCCCACCTTGGGACCATCGGGCAAGCAGCTGCGCTTAAACTGCTGGGCAAAGAAGCGACGATAGAACGTACGCAACCACGCGCGGACGGTCTTGGCGTCGTAGACGCCCTCGAAGCTCTTGAGCGCCATGCGGTAGATCTTGCCCGGCTCAAAGCCAAAACGCAGCAGGTAGTAGAGGAAGTAGTCGTGCAGCTCATACGGGCCCACCAAATCCTCGGTCTTCTGCGCAATCTCGCCATCGCCCGTTGGTGGCAGAAGCTCGGGGGACACCGGCGTATCGAGGATATCGAGCAGCACCTCGGCAATACGCCCGCCAAAGACATCAGCCGCATAACGCACCAGATGACGCACAAGCGTCTTGGGCACGCTCGCGTTGACGGCGTACATGCTCATGTGGTCGCCGTTATAGGTAGCCCAGCCGAGCGCCAGCTCTGACAGATCGCCCGTGCCGATGACAAAACCGCCAGCCTGGTTGGCCAAATCCATCAGAATCTGCGTACGCTCGCGCGCCTGGCTGTTCTCGTAGGTCACGTCCTGGACGGCCGGATCGTGCTCAATGTCCCTGAAGTGCTGCTCCACGGCTGCATGGATTGAAACCTCGCGGAAGCTCACGCCTAGGTCGCGGGCGAGCGACTCGGCATTCGACTTGGTGCGATGCGTCGTGCCAAAACCTGGCATGGAGACCGCCGTGATACCCGTGCGCGGCAGCCCCAGCACATCGAAGGCACGCACGGTCACAAGCAGCGCCAGCGTGGAGTCCAAGCCGCCCGAAAGGCCGATGACCGCAGCCTTGGTGCCCGTGTGGGCAAGGCGGGTCTTGAGGCCAGCAGTCTGCAGATTGAGAATAGTCTCACAGCGCTCGGCCAGATCACCGTGGTCGGCCGGCACAAAGGGCGCGCGGGGGAAGACGCGGTCGATGTCGCAGGCGTTGCGCAGGACAGGTTCGTCTGTCAGCACGCCCTCAAACGAAAACTCAACGGTCGTGGCCTCCGGCGCATCGTCGGCGCGCGTCCACGTCGTCGAGCGGCGGCGCTCGGCAACCAGACGGTCAAGGTCAACGTCGGCGATGGCCATATCGCAGGTAAGCAGTTTGGTCGCGGCAAGCTTGGAGCCGTTTTCGTAGATAAGGTTCTCGCCCGCAAAGACCATATCGGTCGTGGACTCGCCCTCGCTCGCGTCTGCATAGGCATAGGCGCAGTACAGGCGCGCGCTTTGGTTAGAGATAAGGCCGCGGCGGTAATCCGCCTTGCCGATGATCTCGTCCGAGGCCGACGGGTTGAGGATCACCGTCGCACTGGCAAGCGCCATCTCGGTCGACGGGGGTGCCGGCACCCACAGGTCCTCACAGACCTCAACACCCAGCACCAGGTCCTCGGCGCCCTCATCACAGCAGCGGTAGATAAGCCCCGAGCCAAGCGGGACCGGACCCTGACCGGCAAAATCAACCCACACGGGATCCGCAGGCGCCGGAGCAAACCAACGGCGCTCATAGAACTCGCCATAGTTAGGCAGATACTTCTTGGCCGTAAGGCCCAAAAGCTCGCCCGCGCAGCACACGGCGGCGCAGTTGTAGATGTTTTCTGCCACCGCAACGGGCAAGCCAACGGTAAAGACGATCGGCAACTCACGGGTTCCATCGAGGATAAACTCAAGTGCCGCCTCGCAGGCATGCAGTAGTGTGCGGTTATGGAACAGGTCAGCCGCGGTATAGCCGCACAGATTAAGCTCGGGCAGCACCAGCGCGCGAACGCCACGCTCGGCAGCCTCACGAACAGCCGCCAACGCAACCTCGGCATTGCCCTCGACATCGGCAACGCGAATCTTGGGCGAGGCCGCCGCCACACGCAAAAAGCCGTCGTTCTTAACTTGACCGTTTAGAAAATCGTTCATGCGAGCTCCAACACATCCGTTTAGCCGCAACGAGCAGCGGCAAGAAAGTCCGCCTCCATTGTACTGTCAAGTTCAATCAGCACAGATGGGACAAGCTCATGATTAAAATTGGAAAAGAGAAGCCGGGATGACGTTTAGCAGTAGAACGAGATCTCGTCCACAAGGAAAAATGCCTTCCATTTAGAGCAAATCAATTCATGCTGAGCGGCGATGATTTCACAGAGGTCATCAAGCGTGCTCCGGGGGATCTTCGCTTTGTTATTAGCGACAATGCAGCCACCTCTTCGAGTCAGCCAGATTTTGGCCGAGTTATCTGAAGGCGTCCCCTTGCAAACATGGACATGGATTGGCTCGCCCGCTTCATTGGACCAAAAGAAGACCCGATAGCCGCCAATAAGAAAAAGGCTAGGCAACTTTAGCTCCTCCGTTTGCGGCGTAGCGATACAGCAGATGGGCGTTATTGCTCAGAAAAGTCTCAAAACCTCGCTTCTCCTCGTCGGTAAAACGCCCCTCCCACATGGTCCAATTGTAAGAAGGCAGCTCGCAACGAGCGGAGTCGAAACCCTCTGCCGTCGGTCGTTCAAAATGCACGATGACCTTTTCGATATCGCCATCTGTGATCAGGTCAGAATGAATGACCTCGGTACCATCTTCGAATGTCATATACGGGTACATCACGTAAACCACCTCGCAATCATTAATTCAGTTTAGCATCAAGCTAGTGCGCCAATGATAGCAAGCCCCCTTGATGAGTTGATAGCATCTGTTGCCAGCACGATCGACGGCGGTCCGGATTGTTGGGCCCCGGCCATAATCGACCGCCACGAAGCGTTCATCCGCAGGTGCGTGGCATAGCGCCTAGAGCACTAGCTGAGACAAGGACACTATCGCTGGCATAGTGAACATAGACAGAAGGGTGGTAACACAGACTGTTCCACATGCATATCGATAGTCCTTATTATGCTGCTGGGCAAAGATAGCTACATTCGCGCCGGTGGGGGTCGCAGCCGCAATCAGCAGCGCCATCTTAATTGACCTATCACATGGAAAGAGACATAGGAACAGGAGCGAAAGAATCGGAATGACAAGCAGCCTGACCGATGAGACGGCAAACAAGCTTTTCGCCCTCAGGAGCGCCATCAAATCAGACTGAGCAAGATAGATACCGAGAGTCATCATTGCTAGCGGAGTGTTGAGCCCCGAGATATACGAAAGCACTGACTGTGCCAGAGGGACCGTTGGGACACGAAGGATAAAAAACAAGAAACCGCCCAATAAAGCCATGACCATTGGACTTGTCAGGATCGCTTTAGGACTCATACATTTTTTAGACCCCGACAGCAGATACTGCCCGTATGTCCATTGCATGGCATTGAGAAGAGCGATCATGCACGTGATGAAAAACACGGCATCTTTTCCAAGCGCCGCTTCAACAAGGGGTATTCCCACAAATCCAGCATTCGAGAATGCCGCAGCAAAAATGTCGATGGGACGGCCCCTGAACAACAGGCGGGCAACAACGCAAGCGAGCAACAACATCGCCGCCGACAGCATTAAGGTCATTCCCAACTCATACATCCTCTGAAACGAATACTCGATCCAAAATGATTTGAGAATGATTGCGGGAATCACAAGGTTGATGAGCAACTTTCCGAATTCTATTGCAGCCTGCTCGCTCAATATGCCCAAGCGGTTTAGAGCGTAGCCCATTCCCATGAGCAAAAACATGATAAGGACTTGTTGGATGAGAGGTTCAATGATTGACACAATACATGCTCCGTATAATCCTGACCGGTTCATCTACCACGATGGTCTATAGCGCCTGCTATAGCGCGGCACCGACCGCCTGAATGATTCGCGCAACGAACGCATCGGCAACCCCGCGCGGCGTTCGCGAGTTGTAGGTTTCAAAATACTTGCCGTAGTCTTCCTGAGGCACAAGGTAGTTGCAGTACGTGTTCGCATAGCCGATAACAAAGACGTTGTATTGGCTAAACGCCCTCTTAAAATCCAAGCCTAATGTGCTACACGTATCGCATGGCATCGTGATAAAAATGCAGTTACCAATTACCGCAAACTGGCTCGGAAGCTCAAGCTCGATTTTCCCCATCGAGAGCTTAAGTTGTTGCCGCTTAAGGAGAAAGTCTCGCATCGGGCTCGCATCCATAGCCTCTACCCGATTGGTCATCTCGATCCAATCCGGATCTGTTTTTGCATCGTAGACACTCTTCATGCTGATAGAGCCCCAACGCGGAGTATCAACTCTGAGTGCCGCGCGCTCACGCTTGGATTCAATTTGAGCGCAAAGTTCGTTAGCCGTGCGCTCGAGTTCGGCAACTCCCTCCCCTTGCCGATAGAAACGCGTCGACACATCCCCGCACGTTCCGTTGACGCAAAGTACAGGACAGCCATATTTCCTCTCCAAACGCTGCCTGACATGCCCAATCAAATCAGCAGAGAGGACGGCGCTTTTCCCATTAAGGATGGTAGGATGAGCGGACATGAACAGCATTTTTCCAATTGGGCGACCGCCTTGAGCGTCCTCAAACGAGAAAATACTTACCTGTTTATCGGCCGGACCGCCCTGAACATTTCGATTCCCGTACAGTCCCTCGATGCCTAACATCTCCATCGATACGGTCGCCTTCGACCTGGACGCCCATGCAGATACCGCCGCCTCGGTAGCCAAGCCAGTCAAATCACTCGTCAATTCGGTTTCAGGTAACGTGTCCTCGTAGGCAAGCTTAAAATAGCATGGTGCAGAATGGGTATGAATGCATGCGACGACGATATTGCTCGAATCGATGCCCGTTTTTGACGATACGGCGTTCTTGACCGAAAGGGAAAATTCTTTCGACACCATTATTGAATCGAGCTCGATAAGAATAAACGGGACAAGATCAACACAGACAGCGCTAGCGTTGACCTCAATAGGATCAAGAACATCCGTCCAGGCACCTTTTCTGTTGTAGCCGCCCATGCGGCAAGGAGACTGGGGTGTTACGTCAATCTTCGAGATTCCAAACTCTATGTTCATTCCAACTCCAACTCTTCGCGGCACACGCCGCCCAAACATCGGAAATAGAAATACAACAAGAGAAGGGCGTCATGGACGCCCTTCCAATGCGTCCTGCCACACGCAGGCCGTAGAAAACTTAACGCTCGGAAACGGGGCCATTCTCGAGCTCATCCGCCGTAAAGCCCAGGAAATACGTGCCCAAGGCGCTCACAAGGAAGCCTGCACCAGCAGCGATTCCAAAGTTGATGAGATTCTGGGGCCCGCCGCCCGCAAACGCGAGGAACTCCAAGAAGTTAGATGCCGCGCCGGCAGTATAAACCGTGGCTCCGAGAGCGATTGCAAGCGCACCGGCAACAAAGGATCCGATAATCTTCCAGACAAACACGCGGCGATAGCGCAGCATCATGCCGTAGATGAAAGGCTCGCCGACGCCTCCGACAATGTTTGCAACCAAATAGCCGAATGCCATGCTCTTCTCGTCTTTATCGCGCAGCTTGAGCCAGGTCGCCACCTCGCAGCCGAAGGTCGCCCAAAGGCTAACGCCCGTCGCAACCAAAACAAAGCTGTCGGTTCCCACAGTCATATAGTTAGCGATGGCAATCATCGCAACCGCCACATGCATGCCGGTAATAATCATTGGGCACCAAAGACCCGCCAGAATACCTCCTCCGAGGATGGCGGCGATACCACCGGAAGTACCAAGGAACTCAAAACCGGCGGCGAGGGCATTACCGGCCCATGAACCAACAGGGGCGAGAGCGCAGAGAGACACAGGAACAGCGACGACCATGGTAAGGAAAGGCGCGAAAACCGTTGAAAGGGTATCTGGCACATATTTGCGGAAGAAGCGCTCGATATAACTCATCGCCCACACGGACAGAAGAATGGGAAGGACCGTCTTTGTGTAGTTTGCGGCGACGCAGGGAATGCCATAAACGGAGAACTGAGCTCCATCGGTCGCAAGCTGAATCATGGTCGGGTCGATAAGAATGCCGCCCATAAAGGCACCGAGGACAGGCGTTACGCCAATGTTCTTAGCCGCATTATAACCAAGGTAGATGGGGATAAAATAGAACGCTGCGTCATAAACCATGTTCATCAGAACATAAAGGTCGCTTGTGTCGGACAGCACGCCCGCCATCGTAGGTCCCAGCACCACCGCTACGGTCTTGAACAGGCCAGCACACATTAGGACGGGGATCATAGGCACCATGGAGCTTGACAGGTAGTTGAGGATGTTATTGCCAATAACCTTAGGTGTGAGCTTCTGCTTAGGAGCATCAAGGTTCTCGTCGATGGCGTCCTGCTTGGCAAAGCCGCCGATCTTGCAGAGCTCGTCATAAACCTTGGGCACGTTTTGGCCCACGATTACCTGGAACTGCCCTCCGGAGATTTGAGCACCCAACACACCGCCATTCTTCTTCACTTCTTTGATATCGGGGGCATCGATATCTTTGAGGTTAAAACGCAGGCGCGTCATACAGTGCGCAACAAACGTCACGTTCTCCTTGCCACCGACGGCCTCGAGCACGTCCGCTGCGATTTTCTTATTGTCAGTCATAGCTGAACTCCCTTGCTTTTCTGTCTTCCCGTTTGCGCACACGCGAAGAACCGATTACGGCAGGCCTGACACGAGGCAAATCGAGAAAAGCAAGAAGAAGACAAAAACAGAAGAGCCCCAAAGCACAAAGCGGACAGGGAACTGTCTACGTCATGCTTCGAGGCTCTTCTCGAATAACACCTTATGTGACTATGAAACTACATCCAACAGTTGCTTTTACGAAAGTCGAAACCGGCCAACGGTCAAATTTCAGCGGCGAGCGGTCGATTAGGACCTAGATCCCGCGCAGACGCGATTGACGTGGAGCATCAGGTAGACCTTCTCTTCATCGGCGAGCCCGGCGTCAAAGCGCTCTTCGATAAGCGCGGCCATGCGGTCGACGCACACGGCCACGTCGGGATGCTGCTCGCAGAGCGGTCCGTAAAGCGCGCCGTTCTCCGTGTTGAGGGGCTCTCCTGTCTGCACGCGTTCTAACAGGTAGCGCACGTGCGTGGCATAACGGCAAAAGTCAAAGCCGTCGCGGTCCACGCAAACCCCCAGCTCGGATTCGATAATCTTGGTGAAGCTCTCGAGCATCACCTCGTCCTTACGCACCGTATTGGATTTGGCCTTTGAAGACGAGGCGACCACGCTGTTGACGATACAGAGCGCGATACCGCTCGCCTCCCCCCGCGGCATCTTGACGTTGAAGCCGCGATTGATGCCCTCGATCGCGAACTTGGCGATCTTGTACTCAATGGGGTACATCTGCTGCACATCATAGGAGAGCGGCATCTGCACAAACATATGCTCGCGGCAGCGTTTGATGGCAAAGGCGATATGGTCAGCCATGGTAAAGGGAAGGTTTGCCGAGAGCTCGCGCGAGATGTTGGAGCGAGCGATATCGGCAATCTGGGCGGAGAACTCCATCACCTGAGGATCGATCTCGTCGAGCAGCGCTAGGTAGCGCGAGTCGACACCGTAGAAGGTTCGCTCGATCTTATCGAGTGTGGCCTCATCGGGGCCATTGGGAAACCCGATACCGCGGCCAATTGCCACGAGTTCACGGCCCTTGGCGTTTACGCAGATAACCGTATTGTTGTTGATCCGCTTAAGGATTTTCATGACGCTCCCTACCCGGCGCAAGCAACAGCGCCGCGAGCCCGATTATTCCACGGGATTTCAAATCCGGTCAACCTTCCTTTCGACATCCGAACGATTCGCCCCGTCTTCATTCGATCAGCCTGAGGAGAAGTTTCGCGCTTTGGTGAGTTGATGGTGTTGCGGGCGAATCCATCTCCGGTTCACACCGACTGGGTACCCTGAAGGCTGAACAACCTGTCGCAGCACTAAACGAACCGGGAGGACCCCGTATGACGACTGAATATACCGACGCACCGCGCACGCGCGTCATGACGCCGGCATCACTCAACAACGGCGTGCACGAGAACCATTCCATCGGACAGACCATGGCCATCGCGCCCAAAAAGGGCCTGTTCGACGACATTTCTATTCCCCAGATCATCGCCGGCGCCGCAGCTGCCGCCACGAGCGTCGCACTTGCCTCCAAGATTGGTATCGCTGGTTCAGTAATTGGTGCCGCCGTGAGCTCGGTCATCACCGTTGTGTCCTCGCAGGTCTACCGCCACTTTATCTCTGCCAGCGCCGAAGCCCTCAAAGGTACGCACGCCGCCGTCGACTACCCCGCCGGCGCCTATGAGCCCGTTGAGCTTAATGCCGAGGAGCACCTGGGCGGCGCCGCGACTACGCAGGAGATGCGCCAGGTCGCGGGACGCGCGACCACGACGCGCGTCGCCCCCAACAGCCTACGCGCCAAGGCGGCGGAAGAGCGCAGCCAGACGCAAAAGAAGGTCATCATCTTCTCGATCGCCATCGCCATCGTCGCGGTTATCGCCTGCGCCGGCGCCATCCTTATAACCACCGCCGGTGAGGGTCTGGGCGAGCGTCCCGAGCCGATCCTTTCGTCGCGCACGACCGAGAGCGATGCAAATGGCAACACCCAGTCGCAGAATCAGCAGGCACAGACGGACGATACGCAAGACAGTTCCACCTCTGCCAGTTCGTCCTCGAACACCCAAAACCAATCGCAGGGCACCGATTCCTCTACGGCCAACAGCAGCACGCCGTCCGGCACGACCGACTCAAGCCAAACGACTGACGGTTCGCAGCCGAGCACGGGCGGCCAAACGAGCGACAGCACTTCGGGAACGGGCACAGCAGACAGCAGCAACACCAACAGCTCGAACAGCTCGAGCGGAACCGCGTCCGGCACGACATCCGACAACTCGAGCCAAGGCACGGCATCGGGCAACTAAGCACATTTGCCTCTCATAGATAACCGACCTGTATAACGGGCGCGAATCGACAGCGGTTCGCGCCCGTTTGCCTTGGGCGCCGCCATGGCGAACGCTCTGCGATGGTAAGATGCTTTACATATGTAAAGAGGAGATTTGCCATGAGCAAGACAATAGTTAGGCCCACGCTTGCGCTGGGCAACCACATCTATCTGTATCGCCTGCTGCGCGATGCGATTGGATGCGGCAAGCAAACGTTTATGACGCAGGTCCAGGAGGCGCTCGCCGCAGACGATATGACTGCTTATGACCTGGGCTTTGAGCCCACGCGCGAGCTGCTCGAGGAGCTTAACGACTGCATTAAGCTGACCGTCTTCAAAGGCGGCCGCCTGTATGCCACCGTTATCGCCAACGAGGCCTGGGATGCCGCACTTGCCACGGGCGAGGACAAGCCCAAGACCGCCAAGGGCGCCAAGCAGTCCTACAAAAAGAAAAAGCGCGGCAAGAAGGACCTGAAGGCCGTGCGCCCCAAGCACGTTAAGCGTCCAGAGCCCGAAGCCATGGTTGGAGCCGTGCCGGAGCCCGAGACAGAGATCGAAGTCGCTATTGGAGTAACAGCAGAGGCCGAAACCGAAATCGCCGCCACGACCGATCCCGAAGTCATATCCGAGCAGGAAGCCACTGCGGAGCTCAACAAGGTCCCCAAGTCGACAACCGAAGAAGCCGCTGACCAATCCGAGACGCCTGCGTTCCAAAACAGCGATGTCTTTGGCGACGAGGCCGAGGACGATCAGCCCGAAGAGCCCGCAGAACAGGACGCTACCGAGGTGGCATCGGAGCCCGAGGCACCGCAGCCTGCCATCTCGCTTACGGTCGTCTATGACCCCGAGAATGCCAATGCCGGCATCACCACCATGGCATCCACACCCATCGAGGCAAAGCCGTCTGTCGAGACAGAGGATGCCCCGCAAGCCGATGCCAAAACCGAGACTGAAGACACATCCGTCTCCGTGGAACCGACAGATTTCGCAGTTAAGCCGGAACCGGTGCCTGAGTCTGCACCCGTCATCGAGTCCACATCCGCACCTGTCTATGACCAGATTCCTGTGCCTGCAGCGGCTCCGGCCCCCGCTGCAGCACCGGCCCCCGCACCCGCAGCGCCCGCCATCCCCGAGGACTTCCCCGTCGATTTCGCGACCGAGGTCTTCTGCCCCGGCCCGCTTCTGCACCAGCTGTCGACCTATCTCCCCTACGGCGCCGACACGCTCGGCATCGTCGGCGAGTACTACTGGATCGCCCGCGAGCGCGGTACCATCGAGGCCGCGCGAAACCGCGCAAGCTTCCCCCTGCGCTACACGCAGGCCGGCGAGCGCCACGAAGTCACCGTGCGCATCCGCCGCAACACCACCGGCGGCCTCGGAGCCGCTTGGGTCATCGACAAGGCTGAAGAATCCAACGAATAGCAAAACGCGGCGAACGTCACAAAAACGTTCACCGCATTTTTATTCTCTCAGGTTGAGCAAAAGTCAGCGAAAACGCCCCTAAGCGAGCAAGGTGACGTGAAAGAGGAGGGAAGCGTACTTTGGTACGCGACCGACGATTGAACGTCAGATTGCCGCCTAGGGGCGTTTGCAGCGTCAACTCGTTACGCGGTTTGGAAAAACCGCGTAACAAAACTAGTCGCGCGTCAGCTTACGGTGAATACGATGCGGCTGGGCTGCGTCCTCGCCCAGGCGCTCGATGCGGTTGGCCTGATAGGCCTCGAAGTTGCCCTCGAACCAATACCAGTTGCCCGGATTCTCGTCGGTGCCTTCCCACGCCAAGATGTGCGTGGCGACGCGGTCCAGGAACATACGGTCGTGGCTAATGACCACCGAGCAGCCCGGGAACTCGAGCAGCGCCGCCTCGAGCGAGGACAGCGTCTCGACGTCGAGGTCGTTCGTGGGCTCGTCGAGGAGTAGTAGGTTGCCGCCCTGCTTGAGCGTAAGCGCCAAGTTCAGACGGTTGCGCTCGCCACCGGAGAGCACGCCAGCGCGCTTCTGCTGGTCCTGGCCCTTAAAGCCAAAGCTCGCCACATAAGCACGGCTCGGAACCTCGGTCTCGCCGACCATCATGTGGTCCAGGCCGTCCGAGACGACCTCCCACAGGTTCTTATCGGGGTCGATGCCAGAACGGTTCTGATCGACATAGGAGATCTTGACGGTCTCGCCCACCTCGAGCTCGCCCGAAGTCAGCGGCTCCAGGCCCACGATGGTCTTGAACAGCGTGGTCTTACCGACACCGTTGGGGCCGATGACGCCCACGATGCCGTTGCGCGGCAGGGTGAACGAAAGGTCGTCGATGAGCACGCGACCGTCGAATTCCTTGTGCAGGTGATGGGCCTCGAGCACCTTGTTACCCAAACGCGGTCCAACGGGAATGCGGATATCGGTCCAGTCGAGCTTCTGGCTTGCGCGGGCCTCGGCCTCCATCTCCTCGTAGCGAGCCAGACGGGCCTTGTTCTTGGCCTGACGGGCCTTGGGTGAGCTGCGTACCCACTCGAGCTCGGCCTCCATGCGCTTGGCGAGCTTGGCGTCGCGGTTGCCCTGCGCCTCGATACGGGCGGCCTTGGTCTCCAGATACGTGGAGTAGTTGCCCTTGTAGGGATAAAGGTGACCGCGGTCGACCTCGCAGATCCACTCGGCAACGTTATCCAGGAAGTAGCGATCGTGTGTGACGGCAAGCACCGCGCCCTGGTAGTTGTGCAGGAAGTGCTCGAGCCACAGGATCGACTCGGCGTCCAGATGGTTCGTGGGCTCGTCGAGCAGCAGCAGGTCGGGAGCCTCGAGCAGCAGCTTGCACAGGGCCACGCGACGGCGCTCGCCGCCGGAAAGCACGTTGACCGGCATGTCGGAATCGGGCAGCTGCAGGGCGTCCATGGCCTGGCCGAGCTTGGAATCGATATCCCAGCCATCGGCGGCATCGATCTCGTCCTGAAGCTTGCCCATCTCGGCCATGAGGGCGTCCATGTCGCAATCCGGGTCGCACATTTCCTCGCCGATCTTGTTGAAGCGATCGACCTTGGCGATCATGTCGCCAAACGCCATGCGCACGTTCTCGATGACGGTCTTGTCGTCATCGAGCGGCGGCTCCTGCTGCAGGATGCCCACGGTGTAGCCGGGGGTAAGCCTGGCATCGCCGTTGGAGACTTCCTCGATACCGGCCATGATCTTGAGCAGGGTCGACTTACCCATGCCGTTGGGGCCCACGACGCCGATCTTGGCCCCGGGGTAGAAGCTCAGGGTCACGTCGTCAAGGATTACCTTGTCGCCATGGGCCTTACGAGCCTGATACATCTGGTAGATAAACTCTGCCATTTGCCTGTTCTATCCTTTCTACCTGCTATTTCCCTATTCTTGATTCGCTTTAGTAGAAACGAAATGAGGAAACCAGCTCTGAAACGTAACGAAAAAGGGGCATGGTTGCCCACACCCCCTAATACTACCTGGGAAAAGTCCCCCGGAACATACTATGAACTGCGTACGCTAGTTTTCCGCAACCTTAACGAGCGGCTCGCTGCGATTTGCGCCACAACAGATACGAGTAGACGTAGACGGCTCCAACCGAACCAAACGTCAGAACCGCAATCACCGCGGCGACGACTTCACTCGAAAGCACGCTGCCTGCCACGCCCATCACAATCAGGCCAATACCCAGCACCATAAAGCAGGCGCCGCCAAAACGCTGCGTACGGCGCCAGTTCTCGGGATCGGCAAGCGCCCAAGGTGTCTTGATACCGAGCGTATAGTTCTGCTTCACACGCGGCAAGTAGTTGCCTACGCCGATGAACAGCAAACCGACAACACCGGAAATCAGCACGTTAACCGAACCGACCGCCGGCACCACGCCCCAGACCGTAAGCTCTCCCAGCCAGCTTATGGCGCACATGAACAAGGTGAAGGCGATTACGAAGCCCTGATAGAACTTGCCCGAGGTTCGATATGCCTCGCCTTTGGGGTCGATGCGCGGCACCACGCAGAACATTGCGAGAAGCGCCAGAGGCAGCGCGCCGAGCGCGGAGGTCATCCAGCTAGGACCCCAACCGTCGACGGCGCCGCTCGCGCCCCAGTGCGTGGGAATCTGCGCAGGCAAGCTCGGCATCACCATGAGGTGCGCTACGACATTGGCGACGCACAGAGCGACCAGCGCAATCCACACGCGCGACGATACCCCCGTGGGGTGAATGCCCTTGTTTTCGTTATTCATCCTTATCACCTTCAGTGTTTGTAAAGCCCATAAACCAGCCAATTAAATCCTGTATGACGGTGGTGTTTAAGCTGTATACGATGTTTTGGCCATGGCGCTCGTCGGTCACCAACCCGGCATTTTTGAGCGTCGCCAAGTGATGGCTTAGCGACGGCTTACTGATATCGAAATGCTCGGCAAGCTCCCCCGCCGTGCAATTGCCCTCGCGCAGCAACTCCAAAATGCGCCGTCGCGTTGGATCGGCAAGCGCCTTAAAACCCTCTCCCGGCATAAGACCTCCTCTCATCATCTCTCATGACGCGCACACTATACTCGATATTTAGATGTTTGTCTAACTGTCTAATCTTGTACTCAAAAAAATAGCCGCCTCCGCGTAATGCGAAGACGGCCACTTCTCACGCCATAAACGTGTTTTGGAGTTGGCCAACCCGCTGCAACGGGTGCCATCTGCTTCATCTTATGCGAATCCCTGCCTCATTTCAACAAGCCCCTAGGGCTCAAATGGAATCGCGATAATACCTATAATGGCGATAGCTAAAACACGACCGCTTCCCCATCGGAGGATGTCTATGACCGAAACTGCTGCACTCGTCGAGACACGCGACACCAAGCTCGAAATCATCATGGGCCGCGAGGCACTCGACAAGCTCGCCAACGCCACGGTGCTGATACTCGGCTGCGGAGGCGTGGGCTCTAGCTGCTGCGAGGCACTTGCCCGCGGCGGCATCGGGCATTTTGTAATTCTGGACAAGGACACCATCGCGCCCAGCAATATCAATCGCCAGGCCATCGCCTTTCATAGCACCATCGGCAAGCGCAAGGTTGACGTGATGGAAGCCATGATCCACGACATCAATCCCGCCGCCAGCGTTATCAAGCGCACCGAATACCTGCTGAGCGACTACATCGACGAGTTCTTCGCGAGCGTTTTGGAGCAGACGGGTGGCAAGCTCGACTACGTCGTCGACGCCATCGACACCATCTCGGCCAAGCTCACCATTGCCAAATATGCTCAGGACCACAACATTCGTTTGGTTAGTTCCATGGGCGGGGCCAACAAGCTCCATCCCGAGTGTCTCCGCTTTGCCGACATCTTCGATACGGTACGTGACCCTATGAGCCGCATTATGCGCAAAGAATGTAAGAAGCGCGGAATCAAGAGCCTACACGTACTGTTTAGCTGCGAGGAATCGGTTAAGACACAGCCCCGCGATCCTTCCAACATCCACGAGCGCACCGAGCTGGGAACTGCCAGTTTTATGCCGCCCATCATGGGCCAGATGATCGCCGGCGAGGTTATCCGTCAGATCAGTGGCCGCGGCACCGAGCGCGTGCGCGCCGATGGCCAGCGCCTAGACTAGCGGAGCGCGCCGAGATGGAGCCCCGGTTATTTGATGCACACTGCCATCTTGATCTAATGGCTCACCCGGACGCCGTTGCCGATGAGGCAACGGCGCTGGGCCTGATTCTATTTGACTGCGGCGTCGATCCGCACGACTTTGCACGCGCCAAGAAGCGCGCCTGCGGCCGTTCAAATATCTTTGCCGGCATCGGCCTCCATCCCTGGTGGCTCGCCGACGGACGATGTGGCAACGCTGAAATCAATCTGCTTTGCGAAGTTGCTGCACAAGAACGCTTGATCGGCGAGGTCGGGCTCGACTTTTCCGCTCGTTTTGCCGGAAGCGAGCCGCTACAAGTACAGGCATTTGACCGGCTCTGCGATGCACTCGCGCAGCACCCTCTTGCCGGGCGCGTGATATCAATTCACGCTGTTCGTTCGGCAGGAACCGTACTGAACGTCCTCGAATCGCATGGACCACTCATCCCAAACTCCGACTCCCCCGTTATCATCTTCCACTGGTTTAGCGGTACTTCGGACGAACTCGCCCGCGCGCGTAATGCGGGCTGTTATTTTTCCGTCAACGAACGCATGCTCGCGTCCAAACGAGGACGCGAATACGCACGACAGATTCCACTCGACCGTCTACTGCTCGAGACCGATGCGCCGGCCGAGCCAAACACAGAAACAAGCGCGCAGTCGCTCATCAAATCGCTCGCAAGGACCTCGATGCGCATTGCCTCACTCAAAAACTGTGACGCAAAGCGCATCGAGTCGGTAGTTTTAGCAAATGCGCACTCTGTTTTTGACCTTCGCTAACCACTGTGGGCAAAAATGCCAAGGGACATGCGAATCGCACAACGCAGTCCCTATTTTGGAAGGCAGTACAATTCGGCAGCATTACACCAATTCGTGCATGAGATCACGGTTGCGTGCATACAATTCGTCAAAGATATGACGACGCGACGCATATAGCTCGTGGGCAGCCATATCGGGCACGATTGTTTGTGCAACGCCAAGGACTTGGGCGAGTTCATCCCATGATGCATAGGCGCCACCTGCGAGAGCTGCCATGATGGCATCACCGAAGCATGCGCCCACCGTAACCTTGGCAACCGAGACCTCGCGCCCGCATACGTCGGCGATAGCCTGCATCCAAACTGGATTCTTGGTTCCACCTCCGACAAGCATAATGCGCCCAATTGGCAGTCCATGCTCTCGCTCGATAATGTCGACATGGGATGCAACGGTATACGCGACGCCTTCCAAGGCGGCGCGAACCATATGGGCTCGCGTATGCCTTCCGGTCAGGCCAAAGAAGACGCCACGTGCCTCGGGATCGTTGAGCGGAGTACGCTCCCCCGCAAAGTACGGCAGGCACAGGAGCCCATCGGCACCCGGCGCCACATCGGCGGCATCATGCGCCATGACCGAATATGCATCGGGGCCACCGTGGCCCTCGGCCTCCACGGCGTCGCGATACAGCTCTTGGCGCAGCCACGATGTGAGTGCACCCGCCGTATTGGTCCCCGCGCAGATCCCGTAAGTTCCGGGAATGATAAACGTCCCTGGCCACAGGCGGGCATCATCGACCATATGATCAGCTAGGTAGATGAAATACGCCGTGCTCCCCAACTGAACCATCATATCGCCGGGACGAAATACACCCGTCGAAATGGCCTCGGCACCAGAGTCGCCCGTTCCCACTAAGACAGGTGTCCCTGCCGCGAGCCCTGTCGCCTCAGCCGCGCGCTGCGTAATCACCCCGGCAATATCGGTAGCCGACATTACCTCCGTCATCTGGTCAGGCCGGCAGAAACGAGCACATTCCCGAGCATCAACCCTCCAAGTGTAGCGGTCGTATAGGGGAAGAAAATCCTCCGCCAAGTAACGGTCCACCGTAAAACGCCCCGTCAACTTTGCGCATAGAAACGATGATGCCGTCAGGAACTTCGCGGCACGTTCGTGCACCTCGGGCATATTCTCCTTAAACCATAAGATCTTGGGAGCAATATCTGATGAGCAGGGATCGTGCCCGAAAAGTTCGCGTGCGCGACCTGACCCATATTCGGAAAGGAGCTCGTCAATCTGCGGCTTCGAACGTGCATCGACTCCATACAAAATCGCGGGCGCCAGCGCGTTGCACTCGGTATCGACCGGCACACAGTCGCAACCCAATGCGGAAAGGCCCACGCATCCGATCTGCGCCGCGTTAACCCCCGATCGCATCACCAGCTCGCGCGACAAGCGGCAAAAATCGCCCCACCAAACTGCCTCAGCATCATGCTGGTACCATCCATCACACGGGTTGTCCGTCTCATGTCCACAAGAGGCTTGGCAAACGATGTTGCATCGATCATCGATTAAAACGCCTTTAGAGGCGCTTGTCCCAATATCAATACCCAGATAGAGCGCCATAGGTGCCTACTCCCCTCGCGCCGTACGAGCGGCAGCCATAAAACGAACCACCCGCTCAACATCAACCGGGGCATCCAGCTTTCCGTCGCGCTTTAAGCACGTGCCGACAAACGCGCCATCGTAGTGAGCAAATACGTCAGCCACGGTATTTTCGCGACAACCGGTGCCACATACCACGGGCACTTCGCCAACACGCTCGCGGACCTCGTCGGCAAGCTCGCCCGAAGCGCCACGACCGGCAGCCGAACCGCCGATGACTATCGCATCCGGTAGGCAATTAAAGAGAAGTGAATCGGCAATGTCCGCGGTCGTGCGGTCGTTGAGATAAACCTCGCCCTCGCTCGTGATGAAGTGAAAAAGCTTGAGGTCGTCCAAGCGCAGCGCCGCCTTGCGACGCATGGTGTGAGCGAAATCTCGGTTAATCAGCCCGAGATCACCGGCCCAGGCACCGCAAAAATTGCAGCGCGTGAACTGCGCGTCGACGGCAGCGCACAGCTCGATTGTGGCATCACCATCGTAAATTGCCTCAGCTCCCCAAGGAGTCGACAGATCATGGGACAGAGCCCCGATTACATAGCCCATCGATGCAAGGGTTGAGGGAGAAACATGCTGCTCATAGGGCATCGAGAGCTCATTGGTAATCAAAATGCCATCGACACCGCCCTGCTGCAACGCCTCGAGATCGCGCTTGGCGGCTTCCACGACCTGCGATACGCTTCCGCCCGGGTAATACAGCGGATCGCCCGGCAGAGGACGCAGGTGCAGCATTCCGATAACCGGCTTTTCGTTCTTGAACATCGAAGTTAGAAACGACATAACGTGCTCCTTCATAGGGTTATTGCAGGGACGTTACTCCCCCAGCACCTCGACGTACACTTTTCGCTTCTGCGGACCGTCAAACTCCGCAAGATAGATGTTCTGGGCACTTCCGCACACGATGTGGCCATCTTGGACGGGAAAGAAGCAACTGTTTCCACAAATCATGCTCTTGATATGCCCACAGGAGTTGTTACCGGTGGCTCCATAGCTCGGCAGGAAGTGTGCATGCGCATAGGGGGCATCGAGTGGGGCGATGCGATCAAGCGTCTCCATAAGATCCGTCTCCACGCAGGGAAGCCCCTCGTTTACCACGATTCCGCAGGTCGTATGCGACAAAATAATCGCCGCCAAGCCATTGGTCACCGAGCTGCGTTCGATGGCAGCGTGCACGTCCTCGGTAATATCGATGAACTGGTCCGGAGCAGTCGATAGATAGCTCAATGTCTCGAGCGTCACCATGTTCACTCATCCCCTTCAAGAAAACGCAGGGCATTACCCCAGTAGAGCCTTTCTCGCGCATCATCGCGCATGGGCACGGTATCGAGCGCCCGCTTGAGTTTGAATGCACGGAAGCGCGGCGTATTGCTGGCGAACATCACTTGGTGCGATAGCGCGCGCTCATACCACAGCGGCCCCATATCGACCGTGAAAAGACGCTGCATCATCTCCTCGGGCGAATCGATGTAAGTGATAGAGGTGTCCGCGTAGCAGTTGGGATACTTGAGCAGCATCGCCACGGTCTCGCGCACCCAGGGCCAGCCAAAATGGGTCAAACTAAAACGCACATTTGGATGCGTTGCGATTGTGTGCTCAAATGCAAGCGGGTTACTGCGCGAGAGCTCTGCGCCCGGCTCCCAAGACATACCGGCATGGAAAACCACCGGCTTGTTATAGCGCTCGCACAGTTCGTAAAGCGGCTCGGCCACAGCATCATCGGGGGCAAAACCCTGCTTTGCAGGATGCAGGCAAAGCCCCTTTGCCCCCAACTCGGTAAAGGCGCGCTCCAATTCGTCTGCGGCACCGCTCACCTGCGGGTCTACGCTCGCAAATCCCCACAGACGATCGGGATGTGCGGCAACCAGCATGGCAATCTGGTCATTGGTGCCAAAGTGCCCTCCGCATGCCGTGGTTACATCGAGCGGCATGAGCACGCTCTTCTGCACATCGCAGACGTCCATCTCGACTTGAAGCTCATCCCAATCCATGGGGCCCATATGCCCCATACCAAATTCTCGTGACCAAAAACCGAATCCATCAGGCTCATCACCCGGCGTACAGATCTCGCCGTAGAGCATAGGATGGACCAACATGTCGATAACCATTTCGTACTCCTTTCCAGGCATTTGACCCTAGTACGGCTCAAACGAACCGATCACTCGGGACGACAGCTCAGCGCCCGCCTTCATACACGCCGGAATATCAAGGCCATCGATCACGCCCTTGGTAAACCCGGCGATATACGAGTCGCCGGCACCCACGGTATTAACGACCTTCTCCGCCGGCACGATCCCGCACTCATAGAAGCGCTCACCGTCATAGGCAATGCTTCCCTTCTCGCCAAGCGTGGCAACCGCAACGCGCGGCCCCAATTCCTGCGCGTGACGTACCCAGTCCCGCAGCTCCGGAGTGTCATCTTCAAACGACATAAATGCGTAGTCAACGTAGGGAAAATGATTCTCGCAGGCATATTCGGGATCCTGGCTGAACACCGAGAAGTCCATAACCACCGTCTTGCCCGCATCATGCCACTCGGGCAGGAGGTCCAAACAATTGCCAAACAGGTCGGTATGAATGATGTCATGCTCTAGGATAAACGCCCGGTCATCTTCATTCGGACGATATGTCTCCATTACGCCATCGATTGCCTCGAGATGCACGCGATCGACGCCGTCTTTCAACGCCATGAGCATCACCGAGGTGTCGCCATCCTCCACCCGCAGATGAGAGATATCAAACCCCTCGGCGGCCAGCGCCTCTCTCATCTTGTCTCCGTACTCGTCCTTGCCGACAACCGACACGGCGGATACCGAAACGCCCATTCGTGCAAGATGGATACCCCAGTCAATGCCATTACCAGTCGGATAGAACACGCCGATGTTTTGATAGACGTCCGCACAGCAAAAACCAGCCGCACACGCTTTAATACCCATGGTCTTCTCCAATGTTCAAAAGGGGACCCACCACATGGCGAGCCCCCCTTTTCGCGTTTCGCATATTGTTTTGCATCGGCTGTCCAAGGCCTCATAGCCAGACCGCCGTACGCTTTCTTAAGCTATTCGACGATTGGTGCTCCGTGGCCCCAAGAACCTTCCATGCCGCACACGGTCGAGGCAAACCCGGCAGCAAAGTCGAGCGCGCGCTCGATGGCCTCGGCGCCACCCTCACCACGCTTGGCGAAATCGAGATAGCACATCAAAAACGAGGTGAGGAACGAGTCGCCCGCCCCCATGGTGTCCTTCATGTCCGTTACCGGTTTAGCCAGCTGGCGGTAATAACGCTCGCCGTCGTAAGCGATGCAGCCCTCGGCGCCCGCCGTAGCCGACACAAAACGCGGACCCAGATCCTTCACCCATGCCAGACGCTCGCGAATCTCGTCCTCACTCGCGGCATCCGCCGCACTAAAGAAAGCAAAATCGACATAGGGCGCAATCTGCTCGTAGTACTCGTCGGTGGAGTCGTCCGAAAAGTCAAAAGAGACCGTGACGCCCGCAGCCTTCAACTTGGGCAGCTCGCGCTCGGTGAAGCAATAGTTGCCCGAATGAACCACATCGAACTGCTTCATGTACGAAAGGTCAAAGCGATCGAGAACATAGCGCGCATCGCCACGGATACCGCCCTCGTTGGAGCCGAGGAAGACACGGTCACCGTCAACGACGGTCACGCGAGCCGCTCCGTTCTCGCCAATCATCTGCTCGCACTTGTCAAGCTCGATACCCTCATCCTCGAGGCTTGTAATGACATGCTCGGCAGCGGCGTCATTGCCAAAAATGCCCATGTATGCAGAGCGTGCGGCACCGCATTTCTTGGCATAAACGGCGAAGTTCACCGCATTGCCGCCGGGATACATGGTGTGGATATGCTCGTAGCGATCGACGACGTTGTCGCCAAATCCGAGCGCGTTAACGTTAAATGCCATGGCCTTTGCCCCTTCTAGTACTCGACAACACCCATATAGCGACGGAAATCGGGATCGTGATCAAACACCTTGCCGCGTGCAGCACGCAGCTCGCAGTTCATGGCGTAGAACAGCACCGGGTCCAGATAGGCACGGACGCTCGCCGGCACGGCTTCCATACCGTACTCCTTGGCATCGAGCACCATCAGCGTATCGGTATGCGTCTTAAGGAACGCAAGGGCGCGCTCGTCCATGGCACGGCACTCGCTGGAGCCCATCTGCAGGAAGTAAAAAACGCCATCCTGAGTAGCCTCGAAGGGGCCGTGGAAGTACTCGGCAGAGTGGATGTAGCTGCAGTGCTGCCACTGCATCTCCATAAGAGAGCAGATAGCGAAACCGTAGGTCTGGCTAAAGTTGGGACCGCTGCCCAGAATGTAGAAGAACTCGTGCTCCTGGCAAAGCTTGGCAAAACGATCGCCTAGCTCGGCATTTACCTTCTCACGTGCCGGGGGAAGAATCTTATCCATCTCGGCGATACCGGCATACATATCGGCAAGATCGGCGTAGCCCTCCTGCTGATCGAGCAGCTCGGCCGCAAGCGACAGCGAAATGCCAGCGGGGACCTCGGCCTGCGGCACGCCCTCGCCCCACGGGTAGACCCACGTGGTCCACTTGCCGGAGTCAATCTTGGATCCAGCGTTGTCGGTCTGGGCGATCACCGTAGCGCCGGCAGCAAGGGCAATCTCACAGCCCTCGACGACCTCGGGGGTGTTGCCACTGTGGCTGCAAGCAATGACCAGGGATTTCTCACCCAAGCGGCGCGGGCGCATGATATCAAACTCGCGAGCCGTATAGATATACGAAGTGAAGGTGGTTGCCTCGCGCTGCAGAAGCTCATGAGCCGGGATCAAATCGATCATGGAGCCACCGCAAGCAATCCAGTAGACGCTGTCGAACTTGCCCTTCTCGGCAATTGCCTCTTTGATCAGATCGTGTGCGTTCATATCCAGTTCCTTTCTTGTTTGGTCCGCAATCAATGACGTTGGCTGCGTGGCCGATAGTTGGTTTAGTCAATCAGATATTTCTCGAATGCGGCCATGTTCTTGGCATCTGCCGCCGCCGGGTCATCGTAGTAACGCCCGTCCGTGATTTCCTGGCCCAGCATGCCATCGAAACCATGGGCATTAAGCGTGGCGACGAAGGCGTCCATATCGTGCTTGCCATCGCCCCACACCAGATGGCCATACGGGTCACCGTCGATAAAGTGCATCTCGTGAATTGCCCCATCACCAAAGGCGGCAAACCAGTCCTCGAGCGTCTCGCCCGCAACGCCCATCGCGGTTGTATCAACCATGGGCTGTAAGTACGGGCTCGCGACCTCGTCAATCATGCGCTTCGCATCGGAAACCGTCGTTACAAGGTTGCTCTCCTCGGGACGCAGGCTTTCCATCGTAAGCACCAGACCGTGCTCGCCGGCATACTCCGCCAGAATGGACAAGTGCTCGCGGCTGCGCTTCCAGGCTTCCTCGCGGTCCTCGTCCCAGTCGCCCCAGCCCGAGTTGACGGACATACGGTCGCACCCAAGTACCTCGGCAAGCTCAATGCCGTGCTTAAAGTACGCCAGGCTGCGCTGTTCATGCAGCGGTTTGCGTGCGCAGTACTGCCAAGGATAGACAACATTCTCGGGGCACAGAGTACGATACCTAAGCCCACGGCCTGCAGCCTTTTTCGCCAGGACCTCAGCCTCAAAGTAGCCCGTGTGGTCGAGCGTCACATGCGGCTCCGCACACCACAGTTCAATGGACTCAAAGCCCAAACGCTGCTGCACATCAAGGAAATAATCGAGCGACCACATGATGTAGTGGATATTCATGCCCGCAATCTGTTCGCGGCGCAGCGTCGGTTTGGATTCAGACATCTTATGCCTCCTTATTTCGATCGAACACGATTTGTCCGTCCGACATCGTCATATCAACCGAAAGATCGCGTGCGTCGCGATAATCGAGGTCGAACACATCCCGATCGAGCACGCAGATATCGGCAAGCTTGCCGACCTCAAGCGTACCCAGTTCGTCTTCGCGCATCAGATCGTACGCGCCCCCGGCAGTCCAAGCACGCAAGAGCTCGACAAGCGTCAGCGCGTTGGCCTCATTCACGGGCAGCCCATCGTCGAAGTATCCACCGCACGCGCTGTAGATTGACTCGCCCAGGCTCGGAATCAGCAGTGGCAAATCCGTACCACAGCACACCGTGCATCCGGAATCTTCCATGCCGCGGCGATTCCAGCTGTGCAAAAGTCGCGTCTCGCCAATTTGTCGACGCATCATCGACAGGCAATCCTCGCGCCGGTCCAGCGTCAAAATCTGCGGATAGACCTCGCAAATTCCACCTAACTTGCCAAACTCGACAAGATCGGTCGGATCAGAGTTCTCGAGATCGGTAATCGCATGGCGGCGAAGCAACCGTCCATGCTCGTCTCGAGGCAGCGAGGCATAGAGCGCCACGGTGCGACGAACGGCGCCATCGCCCTGGCAATGCAAGGAATATCGGAAGCCGTCAGCATCAATTGCGCGCAGCTCGTTCTCAATCAGATCCCACTCGGGCTCCTCGACAACCGTCTTGCCGGCAGCTCCCGCATCGGCCGTGTCCTCATAGGGGTCAATCATCTCGGCAAGCCCCGCCCATACGCCGCGATCGGTCATACGGTTGAAGCCAGAAAAACGAACGAACGGTCCCCGAAAGCGCTCTCGTGCCTCGCGAGCATACGACAGATTTGCACCGGCACCCACCGGCTGCGACATCATAGAGACGCGAACCGTCAGCTCACCAGATTCCTCACGGCGAGCCATTTCGTCGGCAAAACCGTAGTAGTCATCAAACGCCATCTCCTTGATGGCGGTAACGCCGCGCTCGTTAAGCATGCTCATGTAGTCCGAATACCCCGCACGTACCTCGGGCAGCGCGAGGAAATCGCTCATCATGCGCCAGATCTTCTCGGCATAGCACGCCTGGGGTGTGAAGCCGTATCGCGCACTGGCGGCAGCACTGAGAACGCAGGTCTCCGCACCCGGTGTAAAGCAGACGACAGGGATATCGCCAAAACAATCGTCAAACACAGCCGCCGTATTTGCGTTCTCGGCATCCGATGCCAACGTTTCGGGTAGGTTGTGGCCAAAAACCGCCGCGCAATCCGGATGATCTTCTTTCCATGCACGCAAGAGCGACACGGCCTCTTTGGCATCAGCGATGCCGGACAGATCAGGCCCCAACGTCCGCAGCGCCCAGCCTGTATAGAAGGTATGCACATCGATCAGGCCAGGCATGACGGTGCGGTCGCCCAGGTCAACTACCTCGTCCGCCTGGGTCAAATACGAAGCTAGCTCACAGTTGGTGCCAACCGCCTCAATTCGATTGTCACGGACCGCTACGAAACCTTCAAACGGCAGGTCCCCCGTACCGGTAAAGACGCTCTTAGACGTCAGGACCGTCAAACGATCAGACATCACAACCACCTACGCCGGAAGCATGCCAGAAATTGCCGTTACGATCAGGCCAAAGACGACCATGAAGATGAAGAACTTCCAAATGGTCTTCCACCATTGGCCAAACGAAATCTTAGCCACGCCAAGGCCGGCAACCGTCATGCCCGCCACGGGACTGATGGTGTTGATGGTCTGGTTGGCAAACTGGAGCGCGGTAACGGCCGCCTCGGGATTGAGGCCCATGAGCTCGGTCAGGGGGCCCATAACGGGCATGGTGAGTGCCGCCAGGCCAGAACTCGAGGGAACCAGCAAAGAGAGCAGGCCAAGGACGACATACATAAACGTGGTGTAGACGGCGGCGGGTGCACCGGCGAGCGCAGTAGCGAGCGCCTGGAGGATGGTGTCGATGATCATGCCGCCCTCGGCGATGACCAGAATACCGCGAGCGATACCGATAACGATGGCGGCGTACGCAAAGTCGGCGAGACCTTTAACGAACTCCTCAGCAATCGTCTGCTGGTCAAGACCGCCCAGGATACCGGCAAGCAAGCCCATGCCAAGGAACACGGCGGAAATCTCATTCATGTACCAACCCTGGGTAACAAGACCCCAGACGATAATGCCCATACCGCAAGCAAAATCGATAAGCACGAGCTTCTGACGGGTAGTGAACTCTTCCTCGATGGAGGCATCGGTCACGGAAAACTCGATACGCTTGAGCTTATCGTCCTCGTACGTAATGGACGACTCGGGGTTTTTCTTGACGCGCATGGCGTAGCGCATGGCCCATGCGATACCGACGGCAGTGAAGATGACCCAAGAAACGGCGCGCAGCCACAGTTGCGGATTGCCCTCGATGCCAATGATGCCCTGGGCGATCAAAACATTAAACGGATCGATGGTCGAAGCGCAATATCCCAGGTTAGGACCAAGGAAGCAGATGATGAATGCCGTCATCGAGTCATAACCGATACCCATCATGATGGGAATGAAGATGGCATAGAACGGCAGGGCTTCCTCAGACATACCAAACGTGGTGCCGCAAATGGACAGCAACGTCATCGTGATGGGAATGATGAGGATGTCCTTGTTCTTGAGCTTTTTAATCACACGGCTCATGCCGGCATTCAAAGCGTTGGTCTTGGTGATGATTGCGAACGACCCGCCAATCAATAAGACGAACGCAACGACGTCGGCAGCCTCCTGGATGCCCTTAGTGGGCGCTTGCAGGACCGCGAAGATATCCTGCCCCAAATTGATGGTCTCGCCGGTCTCGGAATCGGTGTAGTTCTTATCGACCTGTTCATAGGTTCCAGCAACGGCGACTTCACGCTCGCCCGCCGCTGTCGAAATCATCTTGCGCTGATACTGACCAGAGGGAACGATCCAAGTCAAGACCGCAAAGACAACGATCAGCAAGAACATGATCGTATAGACATGCGGTAATTTGAACTTAAAACGTCTGTTTGTCTTCTTCGCCTTCGTATCTGACATAGATACCTCCAAAGAACTCGAGACTGCATCGCATCTCGCCTCAACGTTTGCACAAGGCAAACGTTCTATGACGTTCTATAGATTACCAGCAGCTTTTCTCGTCATCAAGATAATTTCAAACTGATTGCCGCAACGCGGTTGAACGGTTGCGTTTGCGCCGTGAACGGTATGAAAACGCCCGGTGAGATGATTCACCGGGCGTTTCCATACGCAATGTCCTAGATGTCAAAAACGTAGCGAGACCCAACGATCCGCTGACGACCGATGATAAACGGCCGCCGCTGCTCATCGAAAAAGAAGGCTTCCATATAAAACAAGGGTTCGCCAACGGGAACTGCCAACAACCGAGCGACCTCGGGCGACGCGCACGCGATCTCAAGCGTGCATGGGTCGGTAAACGCGGGCGTGCGGCCCGTCCGGTTGCGTACGAACTCAAAAATGGATTGGTTAGATAGAGGTGCCGTTGATAGATAGGCGTTGTCCTCGTAAACATATATGTTGTTCTCGAGCATGACAGGGACGCCATCGGCAGTACGCACGCGCTCAACGCAGATCAAGTCAGTTCCAACGGGAACACCAAAGAACTGTGCTTCGGTGGAATCCGCCGGCAGTATCTTTCTCGAAATGACACGCGCCCCCGGTTCCATTCCGTTTACGCGGCATGCGTCCGAAAAACTCTGGACGTCATCCTTCTGGCGAATCTTGCGCTTGAGCTTGGGGGCATTGACAAACGTGCCTTTCCCCTGTCGCTTCGTTAGATAGCCCTGTTGGACGAGCTCCTCAATAGCGCGTCGCACGGTAACGCGGCCAACTTTATAGCTCTCAGCCAATTCGAATTCGTTGGGTATCCGCGCGCCTGCCTTGTAGGCACCGGAGTTGATTTCGTTTTTGATGATATCGATAACCTGTTGGTACAGCGGTATCGCTGCTTTACCGTCAGTTAGCCCTTCAGTCGGTGGCATATACCCTCTCCAAGCACAATTAAGTCTAAAACGGGCTTAGGGGCATTCAACAAGTCCTTAAGCCCGCATTAGCATAAAGTATGCTAGGTGTCGCACCAAAATGTCGGCTATTTACTCATCAGACCCGAAAAACGCGCAACTACCGCGCTCCTAAGAAAGCGTGAGCAGCTCCGGCAGCTGGTCGATAATCTTGTCCGCGGCATCCTGGCTAAAGCCAAAGCGCTCCTCGCGCTTGGCAATGACCGTCAGGCCGGCTCGCTTACCCGCGGTAATGCCCGGAACGGAATCCTCAACGCAGCAGCAGCGATTCGCGGGCAGCCCCAGCAGGTCCAGCGCATGCAGGTAGATGTCGGGCTCGGGCTTGCTCTCCTTAAACTGCTCGCCGCTCACCACGTACTCAAAGGCATCCGACAGCCCGCATGCATTGAGCACCTCCTCGATGCTAACCATGGGAGACGAGCTCGCCAGTGCCACGCGAACGCCGCGGCGCGGCAACTCTCGAATCGTATCCACAGCGCCCGGGTTAATCAAAGCCTGGTAGTCACGCGGACGCTTATGCGCCCACTCGTCCCAACGGGCCAACGCTTCCTCGCCAGTGAAGTGCCCTTTACCGGCGCGCTCAAACCAATCGACCAGCATATGCAGGAAGAACTGATGCGAGGTACCGACCTGCCCATTCAACTCCTCTTGGGTCAGATTCAACCCAAGCTCCTTGGCAAACGCGGCAGTCTCCCCCAGGTAGTAATACTCGGTATCGACGATGACGCCGTCCATGTCAAAGATAACGGCGTCGAACGGAAATGCGGACACGGCACCCTCCCTAACAAAAGGGCGCCTGTAAGCAGGCGCCCGAACCATGCATTATCGGCGATTCTAACCCAGCAGCTTATCCAGCGCCACCGCAATACCGTCTTCGTTGTTATTGGCGGTCACCATCTGGGCCACAGCCTTAACCTCATCGACGGCGTTGCCCATGGCAACACCGGTGCCGGCCCACTCAATCATGGACTTGTCGTTCTGGCCGTCGCCAAACGATACGACCTCACTGGCATCGATGCCGAGCTTGGGCAGGGCACCCTCGAGCGCACGGGCCTTGTCGATACCGGGCGCCGTGTACTCAAAGTACCAGTCAGCCGTAAACATGCCCGAAAGCGTCTGGGTAAAGGGCGCATACATTTCCGCGTAATGCGCCTGCAGGTAGGTCGGATCGCCCGCCGTCAGCAGCTTGTCCACGGGATAAGCGTCCACGACCTCATGCAAGCTCTCGACCTCGCGAATCTTAAGATCGCACGCATCGCGCTCATACTTGACGATATTCTTCTGCGAGCCGTCAGGCAGCGTGATCATGCAATGGTACGAGTCCTCGACGTGCAAATCGCGACCGAGCGAAATCATAGGGATCACGTCGAAATTGCGCAGATGATCAATCAGACGGTGCAGCTCGTCAGCCGGCATGGCCTGGTCAAAAAGGACCTCATCGGTCTGAGCGTCGACCACATGCGCGCCATTGAAAGCGACTAGCAGACCGTCATGGTTTTGAAGGTCGAGCTCCTGCGCCAAGGCGTGCAGCCCCCATGCGGGACGGCCCGAAGCCAAGATGAGCTTAATGCCCGACTCCTGCGCCGCGAGCAGCTTCTCGCGCGTACGCGGGCTGATGACCTTTTGGTCGTTGGTGAGCGTACCGTCGATATCCATTGCGATGGCTTTAATTGCCATATGCGCCTCCTTGCATCGTTTTTCCGTGCACCATCTTATCCGAGCCGGGGCACGTTCGCACGGCGCAGCGCATGACGGTTGCAAAACCACCCCATTTGAAAGAAGTAAAAAAGTGCTTGCAAAGACGCATCCCGACATTTAAGTTAAGAAGGACCGCCGTTGCGGTTTTAAGTAGATCGAGCATATTCAGTTTGAGTTTTAGCGTGTAAGAGAAGGAAGATCGGCAAAGTACAACCCCAAACGCAATGACAACTTAATGAGGTAACTGCCACATGTGAGGCACCCAGGGCATTGCTGTCTCGATTTTGAGCACGATGCACTCCGCCTTGCATGGGCAGTCCCATCCCGCCCCTGCAGCAACCGCCTCATGGGCTCATTGAAAACCGCATAGCACCCCAACGTCAGCACATCACCCACGGCAAGCACATCACACACGACAACCAACACATCAACAAACAGCACGAACATCAACCGATTGGAGAAGCTATGACAAACCACCACGCTGAAGACGGCGATAAGAAAAGCATTCTGGATGCCCGCATTGAGCGAGCATATGCAAACGAATATGACGCCGCCTTTGCCGCCGCGACCATCAAGAACTACGCGTCGCTACCGCTCGCGACGATCTTGGCCGACCACCCTCAACTGCTGAAGCGCTGCACAAAGATCATGGGCGACCCCGACATTCGCAGGCTGACAGATCCCTATGCCCCAAATCGAGATAACGAGCCTCGCGTCCTTACTATGGGCTGCTTAGCCCATATGCTCACGGCGCTCGACACGAAACTCAAGCTCGAATGGGAACCCGACGAGCGTCATGAACTCGAAAGCAAGCGGAACACCCTGCGCACCGCACTGTTCCTTCCATTGGACGGCCTCAAGCGCTGCAACGTCGAGCTCAATACACAGGCGCGGCAAAAGCCCGGGACCACGGGGCAGAAAACTCCAAGACCCCATGCGGCCATCGTCGACCGCAACCGATATAACCGCATGACCGCGCACTTTTCCGCCGAGGGAGCAGCCATAAGGACGCTGGTCGACCTGCTGTGCCTCCTGAGCATCAACGAGCTATTTGAGGGCTATCTCGCCCTTGTCCCCGCGACGGCACCCAAGTCGGTGGCAAAAATCATCGAGACCTGCCGGCACCAGTTTGGGCGCCATCGCAACGACGAGGAAATGAACGCCAGCATCGTGCGGTACTACAAGGCCCATTACACAAACGGCGAACGCGCCCCAGTGGAGTATCAGCTACGACTCGCATACACCACGCCCATCGCAACGCTCCATCGCTTTGGAGCCCTTGACATCCGAGAGCCGCACGAACAGGCGGCATGTCCCGAAACCGAGCTCGATCGCAGGCTCGGACGAACCCGATAGCTCGCCCGCCCTCGGCGGGCAGCAACCCATCCCACAACACAACCAACCAGAAAGGAGTCCTCATGGACACTTGTCAATCCCCCATCATCAGCCCCCTCACCATGCGCGAATCCGCCCGAGGCATCACGCTCACCAGCATCTATGACGAGATGCTCGCCCGCCGCGAACTCTCCGTCACGGGAAACATCGAAACCCCGATGGCCCACGACCTTTGCCAGCAGATCCGCCTGCTCGATGCCACTGACCCCTTCCGTCCCATCACCATATTCATCGCCAGCACCGGAGGAAGTGTGCGAGCGGGTCTTGCGATCTATGACACCATGCAGCTCGCATCGTGCCCCGTCCACACCGTCTGCCTCGAATTTGCCGCATCCATGGGCGCCGTGATCTTTATGGGCGGCGACGATCGCCGTATGGCTCCCCATGCAGAGCTCATGATTCACGACCCGTTGATCCCCCAAGGGGCAGGCGGCTCGGCGCTCGCGATGCAGGAGACCAGTCGGCGCCTCATGCAGACCCGCAAGACCCTCACGCAGATCCTCTCGGACCGCAGCGGCCTCCCGCTCAAGCGCATCCAATCCCTCACCGCAAAAGACACCTACCTTTCGGCCGAGCGCGCCGTTGAGCTCGGCTTTGCCCACGGAATCCTCTCGGCCACCAAGGAGGTCGCCCATGTCTAACCTCGCCAGCCGACTCACCGCACCCGAGTCCGCATCGACCACCATCCTCGCCAAAGGTCGTTCGCTGTCCTGCGACACCCGCCAAACGGGGCTCAACAACAACGCGCTCGTGATCGGCCCCTCGGGAGCCGGCAAGACCCGAAACGTCCTCAAGCCCAACCTGCTGCAGATGAACGCGAGCTATATCGTGCTCGATACCAAGGGCACGCTCTGTCGCGAAGTGGGTCCCGTGCTGGCGGCCCACGGCTACCATGTGCAATGCCTCAACTTTGCCGACCTCAACAACGCCCCGGCCCTTCCCGACAGTGTCGAGCGCTGCGGCTACAATCCCCTGAGGCATATTCGCCGCAAGGCGGACGGCAGGCCCAACCAGCAGGACATCCTCTCGGTGGCAAAGGCAATCTGCCCTATCGAGGACAACAACCAGCCATTTTGGGACCATGCGGCAGCAAACCTGTTGTCGTGCTTCATCGCCTACGTCACAGAGCAGCTGCCCGCCGACGAGCAGACGATCTGCTCGGTCATCAAGCTCATCGAGCACCTGGAGGATGGCGCCACGGGTCGATTGCTTGACGACCTGATCACGACCGACCCCCAAAGCTATGCCCTATCGCTCTGGCGCCGCTACGCCATTACGCAAAGCGCCGAGCGCATGCATGCGAGTATCATCGGCATTCTTGCCGAAAAGGTCATGTGCCTGGGGTTCGACGGCGCGGCGCAGCTCTATCAGGAATGCCACCAGGTGGACTTCGCCTCCATGGGACACGCCCCTTGTGCCCTGTTTGTAACCGTGAGCGATATCGACCGCAATCTCGACCCACTGACCAGCCTCTTTATTACGCAGGCGTTTATGGGTCTCATACGCGAGGCCGACAAGCAGCCCGACGGCAGCCTGCCCGTGCCCGTGCGCTTTATGCTCGACGACTTTGCAAACCTGCAGATTCCCCAGATCGACAACGTGCTCTCGATTATCCGAAGCCGCAACATCTGGGCAACGCTGCTGCCGCAGTCGACCAATCAGCTCGATTCGCTCTACGGCGAGGCACGCGCACGCTCCATCATGGGCAACTGCGACGCGCATCTGGTGCTGGCGTTCCAAGACCCCGAGAGCGCCCGAGTGTTTTCCGACCGAGCCGACGCATTGCCCAGCACGCTTATGGCGACGCCGATCGATCGCTCATGGCTCTTTGTGCGCGGTCGCGCCCCCGAGCAGGTCGAACGCTTTAGGCTCGAAGACCATCCGCTGTACGGGGAACTACGCGAAGCGCAGCGAGGCCATGCGGAGGCCGAGATCTAGGCGCAGGGTTCTCGCAGCGCGCGGCGCCCCGGCGATGTTCCACAAAGGCCGTGCGCCCCGGGACCACGGCAAAGCAAAGGGGCCCGCATCCGATAGGATACGGGCCCCTGACTATAAGACGCGATGCGTTAACAGCAGCGACTACTTGCGATGCGCGCGATAGAACTCGATAAGCGCCTGAGTCGAAGCGTCCTGCTCGGCCTTGGCGGCGTCATCGTGGAAGGCCGGGGTGATCTGCTTGGCAAGCTGCTTGCCCAGCTCGACGCCCCACTGGTCGTAGGAGTCGATGCCCCAGACCGTGCCCTCGACAAACGTGATGTGCTCGTACAGGGCGATGAGCTCGCCGAGCGCGAACGGGGTCAACGTGTCGCCGAAGATCGAGGTCGTCGGACGGTTGCCCTCAAAGCAGCGGGCCGGGACGATCTGCTCGGGCGTGCCCTCGGCGCGCACCTCATCGGCCGTCTTACCAAAGGCGAGCGCCTTGGTCTGGGCCAGGAAGTTGCCCAGGAACAGCTCGTGGACATCCTGGCCGCTGTCGGTTGCGGGATTGGCAGTGTTGGCGAAAGCGATAAAGTCGGCCGGGACCACCACGGTGCCCTGGTGCAGCAACTGGTAGAAGGCGTGCTGACCGTTGGTGCCGGGCTCGCCCCAGAAGATCTCACCGGTGTCGGAGGTCACGGCGCTGCCGTCCCAGCGGACGTGCTTGCCGTTGGACTCCATGGTGAGCTGCTGCAGGTAGGCCGGGAAACGGTGCAGGTACTGGCAGTACGGCAGTACGGCGTGGCTCTTGGAACCGAAGAAGTTGACGTACCAGACGTTGAGCAGGCCCATCAGCGCGACGGCGTTGTTCTCGAGCGGGGTATTGCAGAAGTACTCGTCGATGGCGTGGAAGCCCTCGAGGAACTGCTGGAAGCGCTCGGGGCCGAGCACGACGATCAGCGACAGGCCCACGGCGGAGTCGACGGAATAGCGGCCGCCGACCCAGTTCCAGAAACCGAAGGCGTTGGCGGGGTCGATACCGAAGGCCTCAACCTTCTCGAGTGCGGTGGAGACGGCGACGAAGTGCTTTGCCACGGCCTCGGCGTTCTGCTCATCGGAGCCGTCGATGGCGCCCTGAGCCTTGAGCTGCTCGAGCATCCAGGTCTTGACCTCACGGGCGTTGGTGAGGGTCTCGAGCGTGGTGAAGGTCTTGGAGACGATGATCACGAGCGTGGTCTCGGGATCCAGGCCCTTAAGCTTCTCGGCCTGGTCGTTGGGGTCGATGTTGGAGATATAGCGGCAGTCGATACCGGCGTCGGCATAGGGACGCAGAGCCTCGTAAGCCATGACCGGGCCCAAATCGGAGCCGCCGATGCCGATGGACACCAGGTGCTCGATCTTCTTGCCGGTAACGCCCTTCCACTCACCGGAGCGCACGCGCTCGGCGAAGGCATACATGCGGTCGAGGACCTCGTGCACGTCGGCGACGACGTCCTGGCCGTCGACGATGAGCTGACCCTTCTCGGTTGCCGGGCGGCGAAGCGCGGTGTGCAGGACGGCGCGGTCCTCGGTGGTGTTAATATGCTCGCCGGAGAACATGGCGTCGCGGCGCTCCTCGAGCTTCACCTCGCGGGCAAGATCGCACAGCAGCTTGACGGTCTCATCGGTCACCAGGTTCTTCGACAGATCGAAGTGCAGGTCACCGGCGTCAAAGCTCAGCTTGTTCACGCGCTCGGCATCGGCGGCGAACCAGGCCTTGAGGTCGATACCTTCGGCCTCGAGCTTCTCCTGATGAGCCTCGAGTGCCTTCCAAGCGGCAGTCGACGTAGCATCGATAGGTGCGGCAACAGTTGCCATAGAGTCCTCCTCAGCATACGGGCGCACGCCTCCATGCGCCCGGACATTCAGATGCCACTATTCTAGCGCAGGTCAAGACTACAATCAGCGAGCGTTGCCAATCGGCCCCCAAACGGCAACCGATCAAAAAGGGACAGGCTTATTTTGGCAGGTCAAACGCTTTACCAACCAAAAATAACCCGTCCTTTTATGGCAAATATTAGGCCGCGGCGCAGACGCTACCGAGTAACTCACGCAGAGGAGACCCGATGCCCTCCAGCAGTTCGGGCGCGATAATGGCAAAAACGGGAACCTCGCCGGTACCCACAACGGCGGGCACTTTTCCCTCGGAGACGATGCATCCGTAGGGAACAAAGCCGTCCTCGCCGGCATCAAGCACGGCCATGCAACGAGCGAGTTCACGCGCAAAGCTCGCCGTATCGGCATCGCCAATCGCCAGGACAAAGTCCACGCCTTCGTCGGTCGCCAGGGCCACGGCTTCGTCGATCAGCTCGTCTCCCCCGTCGCCTCCAACCGAGCCACAGCGAAAGAGCACGCGTTCGAGCAGGGCCCGGTCGAGCGAGCCGAGTGCCGCCGAAACAAGCTCATCGCGCGTATGCTTGTCACCGCCCAGCACAACCAGCGCCTTGGTGCCTCCGTAGTGAGCGACCAATCGTCCGCACCAGCGAGCCACGTCTCCATCCGCAACAAGGCGCGTCGGCATACCAAACCCATAATTGACCATCTTTTCCACAACCTTTCCGTGCGTATAGGCGGTATCAATCGTTAGGCCCATGCTACGAAGCGAGGTTTTCCGAGCTGTTTCGCACTCTTTAGAGCTGCGTTAAAAACCCGATGCAGCCGCACGACCATACCTACCAAAACAAACCAGTCCCTTTTTGACAGGTTTTGACGATGTCCGGATGAGCGGGTATTATCGAACAGGTATTCGATAAGAACATGTGTTTGATGAAAGGACACGGATGACGCACGAGCAGCACACCTATATCTGCATCGACCTCAAGACGTTTTATGCCAGCGTCGAGTGCGTCGACCGTGGGCTCGATCCGCTCACCACCAACCTGGTCGTTGCCGACGAATCGCGCGGGCGCACGACCATCTGCCTCGCCATCACACAGGCTATGAAGGACCTCGGGATACACAATCGCTGCCGTCTGTTCGAAATTCCCGATGGCATCGACTACATCACGGCCGTACCGCGCATGCAGCATTACATGGAGGTGTCGGCGAAAATCTACGGTATCTATCTGGAATACGTCAGCCCCCAGGACGTGCACGTCTACTCCATCGATGAGTGCTTTATCGACGTGACGCCCTATCTGGACCTCTACCATACCGACGCTGAAGGCTTCGCCTGTATGCTGCGTGACGAGGTCCTGGGGCGCACCGGCATCACGGCAACGGTCGGCATCGGCCCCAACCTATTCCAGGCCAAGGTAGCGCTCGACATTACCGCCAAGCACGCACCCAGCCGCATCGGCATACTCGACGACGAGACCTTTCGCAAGGAGATCTGGCCCCATCGTCCCATCACCGATATCTGGGGCATCGGTCCCGGCGTGGCAGCCCGCCTCGAGAAATACGGCATCTACGATCTGATGGGCGTCGCGGCGCTCGACGAAAACCTGCTTTACGACGAGCTCGGCGTCAATGCCGAATATCTCATCGACCATGCCTTCGGGCGCGAGCCGACAACCATCGCCGATATCCAAGCCTATCGCCCGCAAGCAACTTCGACCACCACAGGACAGGTGCTCTCGAAGGGTTATGCCTACGAACAGGCCTATACCGTCTTGCGCGAGATGGTCGACAACGCCGTTTTAGACTTGGTCGATAAGCACGTGGTCTGTGACAGCATCTCGCTCTTTGTGGGCTACGCGAGCGAACGCGCCGACATACGCCGCCTCGACGCCAGCGGTACAGCGCAGTATGTGGACGGATGCGGGCACCTGCGCTCGAGCACATCGAGTATCGAACCCACCGCAACCGCCGGCCCCGAGCTCGCGCCCCGTGCGCCCAAGCCCGTCCAGCGCGATGACGAACGGCGTCGCCTGGTGCGCGAAGCGCAGGCAATCGATGGCATCTTTGTGGGAGAGCATGGCGGCAAACCGCGCGGTGGCTATACCGCACTCTTTGCGCACTCTAACGCCTCGCGAAAGCTGCCCGAGCGTACCAATTCGTTTAAGAAGATCATGGGCTATTTCGATGAGCTCTGGGCGCAGGCTGTCGATCCCAAACGACCGGTCAAGCGCATCAACCTGGGATTTGGCAACCTCATGCCCGAGGAATTTGCCACTATCGACCTGTTCAGCGATGTTAAGGCCGATGAGCGCGAGCGCGACCTGGCGCGCGCCGTCCTGGCCGTGAAGGGCAAGTACGGCAAGAACGCGCTCGTCAAGGGATTAAGCTTTACCGCCGGCGCCACCGCGCGCGAACGCAACGATCAGGTAGGAGGGCATCGTGCCTAAGTCCCAACAGCAGCCGATGCGGCCACCGACGCCTTTTGAACGTCTAGCGGACCCCGAGGGAAGACGTCGATCCGCCGACCCCAAGCTCACCGCCAACGGCTCCGTCCGCGCCGGCCGTGCCGCGCAGTTTATGCCCTTTGCCGCCCTCACGGGATACTACGAGCTCGTGCGCAAACAAGAGATCACTGTTGAGCCCAAATGCGAACTCACGGAAGAAAAAGCCCTCGAGCTTTCGAAAAAGCTCGAGGGCCTCAAACGCGGCGACCTGGTGCGCGTCACCTATTACGATATGTACGGCTATCGTAGCCGCACGGGCATTCTCGACGAAGTGTTACCCGCATTCAAGCTGCTCAAACTCAGGGATATCGCCATCGACTTCGACGACATCCAGGACATTGAGCTACGCGGACGAGCCTAGACAAGGACGCGCATCCAAGGCAAGGCCTACAGCGTCATAACGTAGTAACCCGCATCTCTCACGGCCGCCACGAGAGCGCCGCGGTCGATCGGCTGCTTAGAGCGCACGCGTGCCGTGTGGTCCGCATACGTCACCGTTGCCCACACGCCGTCCAGCGCATTGAGGGCATTCTCAACGTTCTGAGCGCAGCCGTCACAGCTCATGCCGCCGATAATCAGCTCATCGCTATAGGGGTAGTGAGACGGATCGGTATCCGCAACCACTACCTTCTTGGCCTTCTTGCCGCTCGCGCCATCGCTGCAACAACTCTTCCCGTGTGTCGAAGCGGCAATGCGACGCAGTCCAAAAAACATGCCGACGGCAATGACGGCCAGCACGATGATGTTTGCAGGGTTGAGCAAGTCACTCATGCGTTCCCCTTTCAAGTAGCACTATCTAGATACCCCCATGGGGTGTCCCCATCTTAACCTAAAATCATGTCTCTTCGGTCAATTAGTTTCCCTCTTCAAACTTTTTTGTTGACCAAGGCTTACTTTCGTGTATAAGTTTTCCTAGGCTAACAACTGAGGACCCGAAAGGAGCATCATGACTCGAACCATTGACATCCCAACATACCAAACGGCTGTCGTGCGCAACTGCTCCCCTACGCTCGCAGGTATCAAGCCGGCTTCGCTCTTTACCTATCCCGGCGTTTACGCCAACCAAAACGGAAAACCCAGCGCCGCCCATATCGAAGAGCGACGCTCTCGCCTGCTCGCCGTCATAGCCCAATGCAACCGCGAGCTCCAGCCACTCGGAATCCATATGAGCGTTTTGGTCTGGCGCCCCTGCGGAGCGCTCATCTATGTGTACCGCCCTGCGGACCTCATGCGATACCTCTCCGACCCCCGCGCCACGACGGCGCTTGCCGCCGAAGGTTACGATGTCCACAACCTGCCCGCATCCCTGGTGCATCTCGCCGCGCGCATCACGCTGGCAAGCAGCAATGCCGCAGAAAGCGCCTATGACGGCAGCATCTGCGCACTCGCGCGAAATAGGCACTGCGATACGGGGTGCATGTGCGAGTTCCCCCACGAAATTGGCTATTTTTTGGGCTATCCCTACGAAGATGTCCGTCAGTTTATCGTCCAGCACGGCGAAAACTATAAGGTCTTTGGCGCATGGAAGGTATACACAAACGTTGAGCAGGCGCTCACGACCTTCGATTCCTATCGCGCATGCACGCAATACCTTACCTATATCTATCAACAGGGCTGCACCCTGGGACAACTTGTCCAGGCAACCCGATAGAACATACAAAACGCGGCCGCACGCCGCACAACCGAAAGGAAAACATATGAGCAAGATCGCAGTCGTCTACTGGAGCGGTACAGGCAACACCGAGGCCATGGCAAACTTCGTTGCCGAAGGCGCAACCGGTGCCGGCGCCGAGGCAGAGGTCATCTCCTGCGCCGACTTCTCCGCAGACAAGGCCGCCAGCTATGACGCCATTGCCTTCGGCTGCCCCGCCATGGGTTCCGAAGAGCTTGAGTATGACGAGTTCCAGCCTATGTGGGACGAGGTCAAGGAGACCCTCGGCGATAAGAAGGTCGTCCTTTTTGGCTCCTACTCGTGGGCCGAGGGCGAGTGGATGGACAACTGGAAGGCCGACGCCGACGAGGCCGGCGTCAACGTCGTAGATTCCGTCATCTGCTACGACGCACCCGACGACGAGGGCGAAGCGGCCTGCAAGGCCCTGGGAGCGGAGCTCGCCTAGCGGCAATGAGCTCCGCCCGTAACGCGCTCTGCACCAAAACACATTCGCGTCCCAACAAAAACGGGAGCTGAATCACATCCAGCTCCCGTTTTCTGCTATGTCAGTCATATAAAGCGGCTACGAGATATTGCCCAAGAACGCCTTGGTGCGCTCGCTCTTAGGATGGTCGAAGACCTCGCTCGGCGTGCCCTCTTCCACGATAACGCCACCGTCCATAAAGACCACGCGGTCGGCGACGTCGCGGGCAAAGCCCATCTCGTGAGTCACGACGATCATGGTCATGCCATCGCGTGCCAGGTCGCGCATGACACCCAGAACGTCGCGGACAAGCTCGGGATCGAGTGCCGACGTGGCCTCATCAAAGAGCATCACGTGCGGGTTCATCGACAGGGCGCGGGCGATCGCCACGCGCTGCTGCTGACCGCCCGACAGCTGGCTCGGCATAAAGTCGATGCGCTCGGCCAGGCCGACCTTGGTCAGCTCCTCGATGGCGATCTTCTCGGCCTCTTCCTTACTGCGCTTGAGCACCTTTTGCTGCGCAAGCATGACGTTCTTTTTGACCGACAGGTGCGGGAACAGGTTGAACTGCTGAAACACCATGCCCAAGTGCGTACGTACCTTATTGAGGTCGACGCCCTTGGCACACACATCCACGCCCTCAACGACAATCGAGCCGCTCGTGGGATGCTCCAGGCGATTGATGCAGCGAAGCATCGTCGACTTGCCCGAGCCCGAGGGGCCCAGGACCACAACGACCTCACCCTTGTGCACGTCCAGATCGATATCACGCAGAACCACGTTATCGCCAAAAGCCTTCTGGAGGTTCTTGATGCTGACAACGACCTCGTTGGAATTCGTTTCGCTCATGATAGGACCTCCTTACAGACCGGCGATGTGATCGGCAGGCGTCGCGACAACCTGCCCGGCGCTCTTGGTGGGACGCTTCTTTTTGGTTTCGGCCGTACCCAGCAGTCTCGCCTCAAGACCGCTCACCAAGCGCGCAAGCGGCAGGGTGATGACCAGATAGAACAGGGCGGCAACCACGTACGGTGTAATGGAGCCCGTCGTGGCCACGATGGTGCGGGCGTTCATGACGATCTCGACCACACCCACGGCGGCAAGCAGCGACGTATCCTTGTAAAGCAAGATAAACTCGCTGGTCAGCGTAGGCAAAACATTGCGGAACGTCTGCGGAATCATAACGTAGAGCAGCGTCTGGAAGGCATTCATGCCCAGAGAGCGAGCAGCCTCGTTTTGGCCCTTGGGGATCGATTGAATACCGGCACGGAAGATCTCGCACAGGTACGCAGACGAGTTCATGGCCATGACGATGACGCCCAAGACATAGTCGTCCACCTTGACGCCGGCCAACGGCAGACCGAAGAACGCGATATAGATCTGTAGGAACGCCGGCGTACCGCGAATGATATTCACATAGATGCCGGCAAGGCAACGCAGGATGCGCGACTTGGAGATGCGCATGAGCGACAAGGCAAAGCCAAAGGGGATTGCCAGCGGAAACGCCACGAGCACGATCGAGAGCGACATGAGGAAGCCCTTAAAGACGATCGGCAGGCTTTGGACCAAAATGACCGGGTTTAAGAACAGGCGCAGAAACATATTGGAGTTCCAGGCCTCGACCCACGGCTGCTCTTTAAGGTCAGCCAAGAAGCTATCGAAGGCCGTCACGCCCTTGATCTCCACCGACGGAATCTTGGAGATCTTCTTGGTCGACCCGTCGGCGAGCGTATAGGTGCCGCTAAAGGCCTCATCGCCGCCCTCGACGGGAAACGTCACACCGTAAACCTCGACACGGAAAAAACCGCCGGCAGGCGCCGTCTCGCCAAAGTCAATCTTGAGCGTCTGGCCGTCAGCCTTGCACGTGGGCTTCATGGGCGTACGATCCATGAGGTCCTCGCCCGAGAGCATCGTCAATCGCGTGTCATCGGTACCAAACGTCGTGCCGTCGACAAACGTCAGCGAAAGACCGCTCAGCTCCTCGTCGGCATCGGCCTGAACTTCCCAAGTGATGCGCGTCTCGGTGCCGCCGACCACATCGCTACCCGAACCGGTATTGGGTCGGGCGGTAATCTTTGCGGTCTCAAGCGCCTGGGCGGTCGTGGGCACGCAGGCCCCCGCGCATACCAGGGCGAGCGCCACAGCCAGGGCACAGGCCAGCTTTTGGAGCATCGAGGGCAGTGGAAAACGCTGCTCCGCGGCCCCTTTGTTCAGTCGAGACAAGGTGGCTCCTATCGTAGAAGTTGCCGGCAAAACGAGACGGAAAAGCTCTCCATCAAGAGAAGCGCAAAGGCCCTCTCCGCCAAAACGGAAAGGGCCCGCGCGCAATCAAGTAGCTATTTTACTTGATGTTGTACTTAGCCATGAGGGCGTCAACGGTACCGTCATCAGTCAGGTCCTTGATGGCCTGGTTGATGTCGTCCTTGAGCTTGGTGTTGCCCTGGTTGATGGCGATGGCGTACTCCTCGCCGGTGCTGATCTGCTTGATGGTCTGGCAGGTGTTGAACTGCTCGGCGGTCAGCTGGCTGGCAACGGAGCGGTTGGTGACTACGGCGTCGCCCTTATCGGACTGCAGGGCGCTGAAGCACTCGGTAGCGTCCTTGTAGGGGACGATCTTGGCCTTGGGGAAGTTCTCCTGGGCAAAGGCCTCGGCGGTCGAGCCAGACTGGACGATGATGGTAGCGTCGGAATTGTTGAGCTTCTCGCTAAAGTTATCGGCCGTGATGTCGGTGTTATCGACCTTGGTCACGATAGCCTGATCATCCATGTAGTAGGAATCAGAGAAAGTGACTTCCTTCTCACGCTCGGGCGTGTCGGTGATAGCCGCGATGGAAACGTCATACTTGGCGCCCGAAGCGACGCCCGGAACCAGCGTGTCAAAGTCATTGTTGACATACTCGACATCCAGGCCCAGCTTGTCGCCGATAGCCTTGATGAGCTCAAGGTCAAAGCCCTGATAATCGCCGTTGTCATCCTTGTACTCAAACGGAGCGTACTCGGCAGAGGTGCCGACAGTCAGCGTACCGTCCTTGACGAGCGCGTACTCCTTGGAGCCGTCGACTTTCTCGACCTTAGCGTCGTCAGAGCTGCTGGAACCGGCATCAGAACCAGAGGTGGCGTTGGACGAGCCGCAGCCCGTCAGTGCGAGGGCGAGCGCCATGGCACCCGTGGCGGCAAATGCGCCAAGCTTCTTGAGCTTCATAATCAGTCTCCTTCCGGTGACCTCGTTTGATTCAGAGGTCTGCAAAAACTGTTGGCTATTATGCACCTGGAATTACGAATCTGCAACGAGAAAACTGATTGAAACAAACCCATAACGTGAATGGAATACTCTACTTTATGACAGTCATTACTGCTGCAATGACCTTAATAGTCTAATTTCAGCTGCATAACCTGCAAGTTCGTTCGGAGTCTCCAAAATAAACGGCAGCGAACGCAAACGGCCATTCGATACAATATTCTGCATAACCTGCATACCGCCACCAAATTCCTCGCTGCCAAGGTATCCCTTGCCGATGCACTCGTGACGGTCTTTATGGGCGCCACAAGGGTTCTTCGAATCGTTGATGTGTACGGCATGCAAGCGATCGATACCCACCACGCGGTCGAACTCGTCGAGTACGTCGTCCAGATCATGGATGATGTCGTAGCCGGCATCGCTCACATGGCAGGTGTCCAAACAAACGCCCAGCTTATCGGACAGCTCTGGGCGCTTGGCGGCAACGCCCTCGATAATGCACGCCAGTTCTTCAAAGCTACGGCCCACCTCGGTGCCCTTTCCTGCCATGGTCTCGAGTAATACCGTCGTCTGCTGCCCCTCAAACATCACCTGGCACAGCGTGTCGACAATCATCTGAATGCCGACGTCGGAGCCCTGCCCCACATGCGCACCGGGATGGAAGTTGTAGTAGTTGCCGGGCAGTGCTTCCAGACGCTGCAAGTCCTCGGCCATTGCCTCCAAGGCAAACTCGCGCGCCCGCTCTTTGGCAGAGCAGGGGTTGTAGGTATACGGGGCATGCGCCACCAGCGGTCCAAAGTCGTTTTGCGCCATAAGCTCGCGCAGAGCCGCCACGTCATCCACGTCAAGTTCTTTTGCCTTGCCACCGCGCGGGTTGCGCGTAAAGAACGCAAAGGTATTGGCACCAATGGACAGCGCCGTCTCCCCCATTGCCCGATAGCCCTTCGTCGTCGAAAGATGACACCCGATCGTCAGCATCTCCAACTCCCTCTTCATCAGTTGCGATGAAATACGGTCTATTGGTGCCTTATTTTGGCGCAAACAGACCGTATTCCACCGCAAGTTATAAAAGGGGCATCAGGGGCACGGTCCGCCGAGCCCCACGCCCTAAAGTTTCAAGCGAATCGCATCGATGATGTGCGCACAGCGCTGTGTAGCGGCTAGGGACATGATGGGGCTTTCGAGTTTCCCCGCCTGAATGAGCTGCGTCGCATGCGATGTCTCACCGTAAAAATCATCGACCTCAAATGGTGCATCGATTTCGAGTACTCGACCGTCGGAGTACTTCACATGGGCGAGCTCGGGGCGATGGAGACGCTCGATTTCCAACGAGCCCCGCTCACAGGCAATCGTTAAGCGGCTTTCATATGCTGCTTTGCCGTCGCACACCATATGAATGGGTATACCTCCGACGCTCATATGGATCTCGTCGGCCCAATCGACACGGCCGCCTGATACGTCACGCCAGCGAACTTCACGGGACGAAACCTCGCACGCGCCCGCGAGCAAATCCTCAAACCAACCGACCGCATAACAGCCCATGTCATATAGACAGCCGCCCTGCAGCGAATCAAGCAGATAGCCCGAAGGAGACTCGCCGTAATCGAGCTTTTGCACGCTTTCAATCGAGACAATACGGCCAAGCTCACCCGACGCAAGAAAGTCTTTCACGCGAGTGCGCATCGGGCAAAACCGATTCTTCATCGCCTCCATAAACAGCACGCCGCGCTCGCGAGAGGTGGAGGCGATCGAGAGAGCCTCTTCCTCACTCAAAACGGCTGGCTTTTCGCACAGCACGGCCTTTCCGGCGCACAGCGCGCGACAGGCCCAACGCGTATGCATGCCATGCGGAAGCGCCAAGTAGATTGCGTCGACATCGGGGTCGGCAATCAGCGCGTCATAAGCCGCATTGCCGTTATCGTCGACCGAGGCATGGCCATGCGCAGCATCGATCGAAAACGCTCGGCAAAATTCCTCGACATGTGCAGGAGTGCGGCCGGCCGCAGCCACCAGCCGTGCCCCGTCGACCTTCTTGAGCGACGATGCAAATCGATGAGAAATGCGCCCAGCGCCCAAAATGCCCCAACGAACCTCACGCGAATCATCACGTAAACCTCGGTCACCCACGATAGCCTCCCATCAGTTGCGGCGAAATAGTTCCTGCTATCGCCCTATTCTGCAGCAAACAGAAACTATTCCATCACAAGATATAAAAGGGTCACGAGGAGCGCGTTTTGCCGAAGGCCTTAAGCACTGCCGTCACGGGTCCAGGCTGGAAGCGTCGGCGCACGTCATCGAGACGCTCGGGGATATCGATATGCTGTGGGCAGTGGCGCGCGCATTTGCCGCACTTGACGCAATTGCTCACCAGCTTGGCCTCGCTTGTACGCACCGCGCTCGCCGTAAAGTACTGCGATAGACCCGTAAACCAGCTGTGCGCATAACTCGCGTTGTAGGCGCCAAAACACCCAGAGATGTTGATGCCTTTAGGGCACGGCATGCAATAGCCGCATCCCGTGCAGGGCACGCGATTCGATTTTTCAAACTCATCCAGCACGTGCGCGATCGTGTCGAGCTGAGTAGCTGTCATCGAATCCGGCAGGGCCCGATCGGCCAACACCGCGTTCTCATCTACCTGCGCGGTATCGGTCATACCCGAAAGCAGCATCGTCACCTGAGGATGATTCCACACCCACGAAAGACCCCAGGCGGCAGGAGTGCGCAAATGCGGGTCACGGGCACTATCGAGCACAGCGCGGGCCCGTGGCGGCAGCTTGCCCGCTAAACGCCCGCCCAGCAGCGGCTCCATCACAAACACCGCGAGGCCTCGCTCGGCGGCGGCCATGAGCCCCGCCGTTCCCGCTTGGTAATGCTCGCCGGCATAGTTGTACTGGATCTGGCAAAAATCCCAGTCATATGCGTCAAGCATCGTAAGGAAGTCCGCCGCGCTGCCGTGGTACGAAAAACCAATCTGGCGAATGCCCCTCGCCGCCTTTTGATGCGCGATCCAGTCCTCGATGCCCAACGCCACCACACGTTCCCACTGGGCGGGCGAGGTAATGTTGTGCATGAGGTAATAGTCGATACGGTCGGTCCGCAGGCGACGCAGCTGCTCGTCGAAGAACCGATCGAAATCCTCCGCGCATTTGCACGAAGCATGCGGCAGCTTGGTTGCGAGCAAAACCTGGTCGCGCAAGCCCAGGCGCTCAAGCGACGCACCTACACAAGCCTCGTTGCCGGGATAGAGATAGGCCGTGTCCAGGTAGTTAATCCCCTGCTCCACCGCACGGGAGATGATGGCGTCGGCTGTCTTCGCATCCGGGCGTCCCGGCGCACCGGGAAACCTCATGCAGCCCAGCCCCAACGCCGAGATACGGTTGCCGCTTTTGGGGTCAACGCGATATTGCACGGCCCCTCCCCTCCCATCGAAGCCCTGACAAGGCGAAACAAACCCGTCACGTCATCGAAACACATCGGAATCGCAATTGAGAACGTATCGTAACGCAGCAGAAATCAGGCCGTCACGGCACCGCTTTAACATCAGCAAAAAGCCCGATGAAAGGAGCCGACCATGCCCGCGCTCGACCTTTGGAACCTTGCTTCCCAGCTCAAAAGCACCGATTATCGCTGGGTCGACCTCACCCATACGCTCTCGTGCGACACCCCGCACTGGTTTGGCTTTAAGCCATTTGAGTCCACCAAGCTCTTCGACTACCTGCCCGGTACGCCCGAGGACATGCTCGCGCCCATGCGTTGCTTCCAATATTCGGTCGCCTCGCAATACGGCACCCACGTCGATGCGCCGCGCCACTTCCATGTTGACGGCCGTTCCCTTGGCGAGATCGAACCCATCGAGTTTATGCATCCGCTCTGTGTGATCGACAAGCACGAGGAGTGCGCCGCAAACCCCGACTTTATCCTAACCGTCGATGACCTCAAAACTTGGGAGGACGAGCACGGTCGCATTCCCGAGGACGCTTTCGTCGCCTTCCGCTCCGACTGGTCCAAGCTCGCCGATCTGGAAAACAAGGACGAGGACGGCCAGCCCCACTACCCCGGCTGGGATCTCGATGCCATTAAATGGCTTGTAGAAGAGCGCAATATCGGCGCCATCGGCCACGAACCGGCAGACACCGACCCGGCGAGCGTGACCACGCGCGAGGACGCCTACCCCTACCCCGGCGAGCAATACATCCTCTCGGTCGACCGCTATCAGATCGAAGTCATGGACCATCTGGACGAGCTTCCCGCCACGGGTGCCGTCATCTTCTGCACCTTCCCCAAGGTCCGCGATGGCGTCGGATACCCCGCCCGCGTTTTTGCCATCTGCCCCACGGCATAAGTTCCCATGCGTTTGTTCTTCTAAATTCAGCCTCCGGTGCACGCTACACGCCCCAGCGGCATACAATCCATCAGGCGCCCCGCACGCGGGCGCCTTTTTGTGAGGAGATGATTCACATGCAGATCAACAAGGTCGCCTTTATCGGCAAGGGCGGCGTCGGCCTGCTCTACGGCAGCATGATTGCCAAGGCCCTCGGCAATGACGCCGTCGAATACGTTATGGATGGCGCCCGTTTTGAGCGTCACGCGGGCGATACGCTCACCGTCAACGGAAAGCCTTGCGATCTCACGTCCGTCCGCGCCAGCGAGGCAGCGCCCGCCGATCTGGTCATCCTGACGGTCAAGACCACCGGTCTCGACCAAGCACTCAAGACTATGGAGCGTGTCGTGGGACCCAACACGCTCATCGCCTCGCAGTGCAACGGCATTACGAGCGAGCAAAAGATTGCCGAACGCTTTGGCTGGGAGCATACCGTCCTGGGTATCTGCCAGGGCATGGACGCCGTATTCCTCGACGGCGCGCTCACCTTTACCAATGCGGGCGAAATCCGCTTTGGTGCAGCCGCCGGCACCGACCCCGCGACCGTCGCCGCTATCGACGAGCTCTATACGCGCTGCGGCATCGCCCATACCGTCGAGGACGACATCGCTCACCGCATGTGGGCCAAACTCATGCTCAACGACGGCATCAACCAGACCTGCATGGCCTACGGCGGGACCTACGGAAGCGCCACGGAGCCGGGCTCCGAGCAGCGTCGCTGCTTTGTTTCCGCCATGCGCGAAACGCTTGCGGTCGCCAACGCCGAGGGCGTTGAGCTGACCGAGGCAGACCTGACGCAAATGGTGCACCTCATCGAGGGAATCGACCCCGCTGGTATGCCCTCGATGGCTCAAGACCGCATCGCAAGGCGCAAAACCGAGGTTGATGAGTTCGCGGGTACCATCTGCCGTCTCGCAGCCAAACACGATATCCAGGCGCCGCAAAACGAGTGGCTCTATCGGCGCATCCGCGATATCGAGAAAAGCTGGTAGTGCCAACGCGCCGCATTCAACAGCCTTAACAGCAAAACCGCCGAAAGGGAACCTTTCCCCCTGCGGCGGCCTTCATCTTCGTCTATGACCGGCGGCCGATCTCACAACAGTTAGCGTTGCGACCCCGGCACCTCGTCCTCATCGTCGCGACAAAGGACAACACCGGCGCTTCCCAGCAGTGTGGCCGCGATCAGCGCGCCGGCCACGATAGGAGCAGCCCCGCATGTCCCCTGCATGCCCGCGACGAGCGCGGCCGTAGGACCAAGGCAGCCAAGCATCAACGCGACGGCGGCAACGGCAATATCTCGAGCATTCACAAGACCACTTCCTCCAAGAGAAAGACCTTATTTCTCAAGAACCAGTGTGCCCCGCGCCCATATGCGCGACGTACCGTCACGGTAAGGGCTCTGTTAGCTCAAACGCATACATAGAACGGGCGTCCTTACGTTGCCCTAAAGCTCGGTAAAGACGCCCGTCCGCCAAATATCCGTGATGCAGAAAAATTACCAACCGGTGTAGTAGTCGGTGGTTCCGGCAGCACAGCCGGAGTCATAGACCTTGCAATCACCCTTGGAGCCCGTAAAGGTCGAGCCCTGGGCCATATCGCCCGCGGCAACAACGTAATAGCCGTCGGAATCGCGCCAGAAGCCCTCAGAATCCTGAGTCCATTCGCCCGTGCGATAGTGATAAAGCACATTGCTGCTGTAATAGGTCTCGCGGCGCCCGTTGTAGTTATTGACACCCGCAGAGCGCGTCAGGCCCGATCCGTTCGCGTAGGACGCGGCAGACGCGTAGGACGGAGTGTAACCGGCGTTGTAGTACGAAGCCTGGGCGGCGGCAGCCTCCGCCTCGGCGGCAGCCTCGAGCGCCTCGCGCTTGGCATCCTCAAGCGTGGAGCGAAGCTCGTCGAGCTCGGTCGACTTGGCGTCGACCTCCCCCATCGTCAACAGGCTACCCGCACCGTCGATGCAACCCTGCAACACAGCACGCTCGTCATCGGTAGCATAGTCGCCATACATATTCATAATGATCTGAGCGCGCATCTCCAGGGAGTCGCGCTTTGCCCCCATCGAGGCGTTCCACTCCTGCATAGAGCCATAACCGTCGCCGCGGTAGTCGACGGGCTGCACCAGCGTCGCCTCGGACGGCGCAGATCCGACCGTATCGGATAGTGTTGCCGCGTGGGCATCAGTTGCGCCGGCGCCCGCCAAAAGTGCCACAGTCAGAGCGGCGGAAAGGGCGGCGGCTTTCGGTTTTCGTGAATCGATCCTCATGTAGCTGGAAACCTCCGTAGTGTGTTTTTGCTGCGTTTGAGCTGCGTGTGATTCGATCGCGCTGCATAGTACCCCGAGCAAATCGCGACCTGCGGTTTTACTCAAAAGGCGCACGTCAATTGCGTAAAACTCACATCCTCTTAACAGGAGTTTTCCACAACTCGAATGCATAAAGCGTGCCAAAAGCCCTGTTTTAGCACCCTCTCTATGCAAAAAAGCGCCCGTGCAACCATTGTTCGCGCAGGCGCCTTGAGCAGGCATTTTATGCAGTTATACCTATCGAGTCGCAAGGGGTCCTTGCACAAGTCGCCTTACTCGTCCAGCGCGGCGAAGGCCTGCTTCAGATCCCAAATGATATCCTCGGCGTTCTCGGTACCGATGGAAAGACGGATCGTGGAGGGCGTGATGTTCTGCTCGGCGAGCTCCTCGGCAGAGAGCTGGGAGTGCGTGGTGGTAGCCGGGTGCACGACGAGCGACTTGACGTCGGCCACGTTGGCGAGCAGCGAGAACACCTGCAGATGATCGATGAACTTCCAAGCTGCCTCCTGGCCACCCTTAATCTCAAAGGTAAAGATCGAGGCACCGCCACGTGGGAAGTACTTCTGATAGAGCTCGTGATCGGGGTGCTCAGGCAGGCTCGGGTGGTTCACCTTGGCGACGTGGCTGTCACCAGCCAGGAACTCAACGACCTTCTTGGTGTTCTCGACATGGCGGTCGACGCGCAGCGACAGAGTCTCGGTGCCCTGGAGCAGGACCCAGGCGTTGAACGGGCTGATGCAGGCGCCCTCGTCACGCAGCAGGATTGCGCGGACATAGGTTGCGAAGGCGGCGGGACCGGCGGCCTCGGCAAACGAAACACCGTGGTAGGAGGGGTTGGGCTCAGCGATCTGGGCGTACTTTCCGCTCGCCTTCCAATCGAAGTTACCGCCGTCGACGATCACACCGCCCAGCGAGGTGCCGTGACCGCCGATGAACTTGGTCGCGGAGTGGACGACGATGTTGGCGCCATGCTCCAGCGGACGGAACAGATACGGGGTGCCGAAGGTGTTATCGACGACGACCGGCAGGCCGTGCTTCTTGGCGACCTCGGAGATGGCGTCGATGTTGGGGATGTCGGAGTTGGGGTTGCCGAGCGTCTCGAGATAGATGACCGTAGTGTTGTCCTTGATGGCACCCTCGACCTCTTCCAGGTTGTGGGCATCGACAAACGTGGTCTCGACACCAAACTGGGAGAGCGTGTGCTCCAGCAGGTTGTAGGAGCCACCGTAGATGGTCTTCTGAGCTACCACGTGGTCACCGGCCTGGGCAAGAGCCTGCAGGGTATAGGTGATGGCAGCAGCACCGGAGGCGACGGCAAGACCCGCCACGCCACCCTCGAGTGCGGCGATACGGTCCTCGAAGACGCCCTGGGTGGAGTTGGTCAGACGGCCGTAGATGTTGCCGGCGTCGGCAAGACCAAAGCGGTCGGCGGCGTGCTGGGAGTTGCGGAACACATAGCTCGTGGTCTGGTAGATAGGCACGGCGCGGGAGTCGGATGCGGGATCGGCGCTCTCCTGGCCAACGTGCAGCTGCAGGGTATCGAAACCAAAGGCGTGCTCGGGGTTGTTGATGAACTGGCTCATGATGATCTCCTTGATCAAATAGAAGTAAATAAGAGTAAGAGAAGTAAGTCGCTGTCTCCTGATTACGCCAACGGGCGCAAACAGGAGCCCGGCATTCGTCTTGGCAAGCAATTCATGTGCGGATCTCCTTTCGACATCCCGTTCACGTGGTGGGCCTTATTACCTACCGCCTTTGTGTGTTTTGAATAGTACGAGCGTTGCATCGCTCGGTCAATCACTTAAAAGCGCTAACCTGTTATCGGTTTTTTAGATAGCTATCGAAAGGACGGGCGCCGATGACCCTTCAGCAGCTTCGTTTTCTGATTGCCGTGGCAGAGTCCGGCTCAATCAACGCCGCAGCTCAGCGCCTCTATACCGCTCAGTCCAACATCTCAAACGCCGTCAAAAGCCTGGAACAGGAACTCCATCTGGAGATCTTTACGCGCTCCAGCCGCGGCGTCACGCTCACCAACGACGGCACCGAGCTTTTGGGCTATGCGCGCCAGGTCGTAGAGCAGGCCGACATGCTCGAGGCCCGCTACGAGGACGGCGGCACCCCGCAAGCCCGCCTCGCCATTTCCGCCCAGCACTACGCCTTTTCGGTCGAGGCCTTTGTCAACGTGGTCGAGCGCTGCCGCGACAGCAAGTTCGAGTTCATCATGCGCGAGACCACCACATCGCAGATCATCGATGACGTCCGCGCGTTTCGCAGCGACATCGGCATTCTGTATCTGGACGGCTTTAACGCCCGCGTTCTGCAAAAGGCCTTCGCCGATGCCCGTGCGAGCTTCCATCCCCTATTCGACGCGACGGTCCACGTCTTCGTTAGCGAGCGCCACCCGCTTGCCCGCCGCCCGCAGCTGTCCCTTGCCGACCTCACACCCTATACGCGTTATAGCTTTGAGCAGGGAACCTCAAACTCCTTCTATTACGCCGAGGAACCTTTTAGCTATATCCCTTGCGACCGCAACATACGAATCTCGGACCGCGGAACACTTACTAACTTACTTATCACGTCGAACGGTTACACCCTGTCGACCGGTGTCCTCTCCAATGAAATGCAATGGGGTATGGCATCGATCCCGTTAGCAGACGCCCCAACGATGCACGTAGGCTATATCATGCACGACGAGCGCAAGCCCTCTCCCCTCTTGCAGCAATACCTCGACGAGCTCAACCGCATCATCCATGCCAACTAACTGTCGGAAGACGGGGTAGAAATCGTAGATTGCTAGCCCCCGGCGGGCATGGCGCTACAATGGTCACTCACACGAAACGTACCCAATGAAAGGAACCATGTGAAGGTCATCATCTATACCGACGGCTCGGCCCGATCAAATCCGGGACGCGGCGGCTACGGCGCCGTGCTCAAATACACCAACCCCGCCGGCAAGACCTTCACCTCCGAGCTTTCGCGCGGTTACGCCAAGACCACCAACAACCGCATGGAGCTCATGGCCGTTATCGTGGCGCTCGAGGCACTCAACCGCCCCTGCGAGGTCGAGGTCCATTCCGATTCGCAGTACGTCGTCAACGCCTTCAACAAACACTGGATCGACGGCTGGAAAAAGCGCGCGTGGAAAACTGCCAACAAGCAGCCCGTCAAGAACCGCGACCTGTGGGAGCGCCTGCTTGCCGCCAAAAGCAAGCACAAGGTTGAGTTCATCTGGGTTAAGGGTCACGCCGGCCACGAGCTCAACGAGCGCTGCGATGAGCTTGCCACCACGGCGGCCGACGGCAGCAACCTCGATATCGATACCGGCTTTAACGAGAGCGACCTGTAACGGCGTTTTCGCACGCTATTTCCTGCCCCCTCGCGCTACACTCATCCTGTAAACCGAACGGCACGAGGGGGATACATGCTGCGTATAGCGACCATCGGCACATCCATGATTACCGACGACTTTATCCAGGTCGTCAACGCCAACGACCAAGCCGCGTTTGTGGGCACGCTCTCGCGCGATGCCGAGCGCGGCGCCGCCTTTACCACCGAACACGGCGGCGAGCGTAACTTCACCGCACTTGACGAGCTTGCGTCCGCCGACGACGTCGACGCCGTCTACATCGGCAGCCCCAATGCGCTCCACTACGAGCAGGCCCTTGCCTGCATCGCCGGTGGCAAGCACGTCATCGTCGAGAAACCCTTCTGCGTCACCGAAGCGCAGGCGCTGGAAGTCTTCCGCGCTGCCGAGGCAGCAGGTGTCGTGGCCCTCGAGGCCATGCGTCCCCTCCACGATCCCGCCTTCCACGCCATCGAGGACGCCCTGGGCGAGATCGCCCCCATCCGCCGCGCCTCATTGCGCTTTGGCAAGTATTCCTCGCGCTACAACGAGATTCTCGCGGGACGCGCCACCAATATCTTCGACTGCAATATGGCATCGGGTTCCCTCATGGACATTGGCGTCTACGCCGTCGAGCCCATGGTCGAGATTTTCGGCATGCCCTCCGGCCTTACGAGCATGACCACTCTGCTCGATCCCACCACGCGACAGCTCACGCACGGCCCCATCGACGGCTGCGGTTCCATCCTCGCCAGCTACGGCGGTGGCCGGATCTCCGTCGAGCTCGCGCACTCCAAAACTACGAATGACCTGCTGCCCTCGCAGATCGAAGGCGAGCGTGGCACTATCCAGATCGACCATCTGTCCACGCCCCGCAACGTCCGCATCGACTATCGCGGCGACGTCGTACGCGGCTCGGCGACCGAGGCACTGCGCGAACAGGGAGATAACGGCCGCGTGCTCGACCTGCCCAAATCGAGCAACACTATGGAATACGAGCTCACAGACTTTATCACCGCCATCGGCGGCATCGATAACGTTAAGGAAGAGATTTGGGAGACCCCGGCGGGACGCCACGAGCTTGGCCACTACCGCGATGTCACGCTCGTCTCGCTGCGCATCATGGATGCCGTGCGCCAGCAGGCCGGCATTACCTTCCCGGCCGACGCAGACAAGCTGGCCTAGCGATGGGCTTCCTCGATACGTTCTTCTCCAGCGTCACCGGCGGCAGTCGAGAGCCTCAAAAACCATCAAACGTCGAGCTCGAGCTGCGTCGCAGGCTTGCTGTGCTCGCAAGCGACGAGGCCACTCAAGACACTCCCCTGCGCTATTTCCTGCGGTGGGAGGGGCAGGTCCAGGGCGTCGGTTTCCGCTTTACCAACACCAACCTCGCACAGGCACGCGCACTCACCGGCTGGGTGAGCAACATGGAAGACGGGTCAGTCGAGATGGAGATACAGGGAGCTCCGGCAAACATCCTGTCTCATCTCGAGGCGCTTCATGCCTCCTATGAGCGCATGGGAACGCGTTTTCGCCTCGTAGACGCCCAGACCCGAGCCCCACTTGCCAATGAAGACGGTTTCATTCCTCGTTATTAGTATTGTGTGCTAAATACGGTATCATTTACCTACGACCGTTGATAGAAAAGAGGCGAGGCGCATGGCGGTGCAAAGAAGGAATACCAGGCAGCGAAAGCTGGTTCTTGACGCCGTGCGCCAAAGCTATAACCATCCCACCGCCGACGAAATCTACAACGTCGTGCGCGCGCAGGATGACAAAATCAGCCGCGGTACGGTCTACCGCAACCTCAATCTCTTGGCCGACGCCGGCGAGATTCTCTCCATCAAGACGCCGGGCGGAAGTCGTTTCGATCGCACCATCGAGCCGCACGCACATATCATCTGCACCTCGTGCAGCCGCGTCATCGACGTACCGCTCCCCTTCGATGCCCAGCTCGACGCCAAGGCGTCCGAGCAAATCGGCTGGCACGTCACGTCGCACTACACCATCTTCGAGGGTCTCTGCCCCGACTGCCGGTAGATGTTTGGGACATGCCTTAAATCCACCTTTTCGCACTTTGCAGCAAAAAGTAGATTTCTAGGTATGTCCCGAAAACCTACTCGGCGAGCAGACGGCGCAGTTCTTCTTCGACCGTGTGCACGTAACGGACGCGGTCGTTGATGCCACGCATAGAGGGATTGCAGCTCTCCATTAGATAAGGATGGCCCACTACGTTGAGCATGTCACGGTCGTTTTCGTTATCGCCAAACGCCATCATCTCATCGGGCGAAATACCCAGGGCACGACCGTAATCGGCAAGCGCGGAACCCTTACCCGAATCAAAGCCGATAAAGTCCGTCCATTCGGTTCCCGACGTCATCACGTCGACACGGTCGCTAAAGAGACGCTCGAAATACTCCAGGGCCGCCGGCTGATTCACCTCGGGCGTCTGGAAGGCAATCTTAATGACGTCCTCTTCGATGTCCTCGGGACGGTCGACCACCGCCACATCGCAGTGGACCTCATAGCGCAAATGATCGACGAACGCATCGTTGCCGCTCATGGTGTAGAGGTGCCCCTCACACGAAAGGGTCACGTCGGCATGGGGATACGCAACCACGGCATTCGCGATATCCATAGCAAGGCTACGCTCCATGGAACGCTTGACAACGGCACGCCCCTCGCTCATCACCAGAGCTCCGTTTTCGCATACATAGGCGAGCTCATCGGCCACCGGGGCAAACAGATAGCGCAAGCTCGCATATTGACGGCCGCTCGCCGGCATAAACACGATACCGCGACGATGCAGCTCATCGATGAGCTCAAAGGCCTCGGAACGCGGCTCGCGCTCCCCCGGATGCAGCAACGTGCCGTCCAAATCGCATGCAATCAGCTTGATTCCTTCAAGACCCATATGCTTTCCCCCACAGCATCTCATCAACAGAAAGACGGACTTTGAATAGTTGCCTCTCAAAGTCCGTCTTACTTATACGCACGTTAACAGCGCGCCTTCTTTACGATCGTAAAGTCTGGAGCCATACTCACAACGGCATCCGCCGCACTCGACGCAAAGCGCCGATCCGCATCGAGTTCACGGGTAACCACCGAGAGCCGAACGCCCTCGACGCCCCGGAGCATGCGGCCCAAAACAGGCTGCACCGGCGTATACATGCGCACGGTATACTCGTCCGAATCGCCTCGGAAAAGCGGCGCGTGCATATTGCCGATCTCCCAGCACGCATGCGCGAGCGCAATCGGGTCCATGCGGTCGACTTCGACCAAATAAACCTCGGCGCTGCGCAGGCGCACGACAACCGCCACGGGCACCATGCCCGAACGGTCGATGGAGAGCACGTCGCCATCGGCAAGACGACCGCCGTCGGTAGCATCCAGCCGAACATCGACCGTGCGCCCCAGCTCCGTCACGCCCGCAAACGCGCATACATCAGCCCGGTCCCAATCGAGCAGTAGCTCGTCAACTTCAAAGACGCCGCCCAACTTCCGGCGAAGCAGGAGTTCATAGGACGGATCGTTGAGATTTCCCAAGCATGTCGTCGAAACCAAGCGTTCAGGCATACTCTAACCCTCGACCTCGACGAGCTCGATATCAAAGTTGAGGTCCTTGCCGGCCAACTCGTGGTTGGCGTCGAGCGTCACGGCCTCGGGCGTTACGTCGATGACCACGGCGGGGACGGGCATACCGCTCGGCGTGGACAGGAAAAGCTTCATGCCCTTCTCGATCTGCTCGATGTTGGGAACCTGTTCGGCCGGGAAGGTCAAAACCATCTCGGGATTGTGCTCGCCATAGGCATCGGCAGCCGGGATGTGCACGGTCTTCTTCTCGCCCACCTGCATGTCGACAACGACGGCGTCGAAGCCCTTGATCATCTGACCGGCGCCGCAGGTGAACTCCAGCGGCTCGCCGCGATCGTAGGAGCTATCGAACTGCGTGCCGTCGTCGAGCGTGCCGCGATAATGAGTCTTGACCTTCTTGCCCTGGTTGGACATGGAAACCTCCGTGATAAGGGCGGCGCACAACGCGGGCCGCCGTGAACATATGGCGCTAACTATACCCTAGTCATACAATTCAAAGACAGTTTGCAAAGAAACGCTGCAACCGGAGGAACCATGGCATATCCCGTATTTGACCTACACTGCGACACCGCCGACCGCATCGGCTGGGCCACGCTCGATCTCGACCTGCGCTTTACCGCCGGCACCGACGGTTATTTCCCCGGCGACGAAACGCATCCGCAAGATTTCGACCTCATCGAGGGCAACGCCTGCGCCATCTCGCTCGCAAAGATCGGCAACACGCCGTGGGCACAGTGCTTCGCCACGTTTGTCCCCGACGAGATTCCCACCGCCCACGCCGCGCGCTTCCAGGCGCAGATCATGGCGCACATGAGCGGCCAGGCAATGCTCAACCACGACCGCATGGTCAACGTACGCAGCGCGGCAGACATTCGCCCCGCGCTCAAAGACGGCAAGGTCGCCTGCATCCACACCATCGAAAACGCCACGTTCTTTGCCGAGGACCCCGCGCTGATCGAGGTGCTTAAGAGCCTGGGCGTGCTTATGTCGTCACTCAGCTGGAACGCGCAGGGACCGCTCGCGAGCGGCCACGACACCCACGCCGGCCTCACCGCCGCCGGCATCGAGGCACTTACGCAGATGGAGCACGCCGGCATGGCACTCGACGTCTCCCACCTCAACGATGAGTGCTTTGACGAGGTCGCCGCCCGCGCCACGCGTCCCTTCGTCGCCAGCCACTCCAACTCCCGTGCGGTTTGCGGCGCCAAACGCAACCTTACCGACGACCAGTTCCGTACCATTCGCGACATGGGTGGCATCGTCGGCCTCAACTACTGCAGCGAGTTCCTTTCCAACGACGCAACCGACAAGACCGCCGCAGACGTCACCTTCGACCAGCTGGCGGCACATATCGAGCACTGGCTCGACCTGGGCGGCGAGGACGTCATCGCGCTCGGCGGCGACTGGGACGGCGCCACGGTGCCCGCTTTCCTCTCCGATGCCAGCAAGATGCCCGAGTTCCAGAACATGCTTTCCAAGCATTTTGGCAAGACCGTGATGCAAAAGCTCTGCAGCGACAACGCGCTTGCCTTCTTCGAGCGTTATTAATTCCACATCCCTTGAGCGGACCGGCATGCCGAACGGTCGACATGCCGGCCCGTCCCCAATCTGAAGGACCGCTTTTGACGCAGCAGTTTACGATTTCCGTATCCCGACCGGATGGGACGCCCATCCCCGTCGTAGTTACCAAAAAGCGCGTCAAGAACTTCAACCTACGCGTCACATCGAGTGGTGAGGTCCACGCCAGTGCACCGCTCGGCGCCAGCCGCGAGCGCATCGAAGCGTTTGTAAAGCGCAACAGTGCCTGGATTGTCAACCGACTTGCCCAGCGTGAGCGACGTCAGGCGACGGCGCGAGAGCCGCTCAGTCCCTCGTCCATCATTGCACTTTGGGGCAAGCCCGTCACGGTACAGGATGCGCTCGATCACAACTTTGCATCACCCGCACCGCGACCCAAACAGGCCACCTTCGCAAGTTTTATGGGTACCGATGAATCGGACGAAAGCCCACAGGCAAAGCGGCACGCAATCCTCGACGGCCTAACGTCCGATGAGCTCCAAGCCCACATCGACCAGCTCTATACGTCCGAAGTCACATCGGCGCTACGCGATATGGTGCACGCATACGAAATCGCAATGGGTGTCGCCGTTTCCCGCGTTTCCGTACGCAGCATGAAAACGCGTTGGGGCTCATGCACGCCCAAATCCGGCGCCGTTCGCATCGCACGAGAACTTGCCGCCTATCCCGTCGAATGCCTCGACATGGTTGTCGCCCACGAGCTCGTCCACTTGCTCGAGCCAAGCCACAATCAGCGGTTTCACGCCCTGCTCGACACGTACTGCCCCAACAATAGAGCGCTGTCACAGCGGCTCAAGCAGCCACCCATAGAGATGTATTAGAACCGGTTAGCGCACGCGCTCGATCTCGACACCGCAGCTTGCCAGGGGAAGACCGACGGGCGCCCAAGGCTTATCGAGCTTAACGCGCACGCCAAGCAGCAGGGGGTAACGACGTAGCAGCATCGAGGCCACACCCTCGGCTGCAGCCTCGATGAGCTTAAACGTATGCTCGCGCAGATAGCCATCGACATCGTGGCACACCGAGCCATAGTCAATCGAGGCGTCCAGGTTATCGTGCTCCCCCGCTGCACGCAGGTCGGCATAGAGCACCAAGGACACGATGAACTTCTGGCCCAGCGCGTTCTCTTCGGGATACACGCCGTGGTTAGCAAAAACCTCGAGGCCGTCGATGGTAATGCGATCGGCATGGCGAAGATCGTCATAGCTCACGTGGGGCACCGCCGTTGCAGTGGATATTTCGCCCCTTCCACGGCGGGCGAGCTCGGCGCCTTCAGTCTTGGTTGCATTCTCGGGCAGTTTCTTGTTGCTCATCGCGATCGTCTCCTTCGTTTAGAACCCCGACCGCGCAACTAACTACACGCGAATCGACAGGTTCTTTTTATCATCGCTCCAGTTGCAAGCATTGCGCGCGGGGCATGCAAAGCAGGCGCGCGACGCTTTGTCGGCTGCATAGAGCAGACGCTCAAGCGGTTGGCTGCTCACGCGCAGCTTTCGATGGCCCAGAATGGCCGTCTTAATGGCTGCGGCATCGGCCGGCTCAAACGCCACGTCATCGGGCATGCCGCCGAGAATCGCATCAGCGACGCGTTCGCTTGCAACATCATGGGATATACCCGATTCATACTGTTCATCTTTGCCGATATCGTGAAGAAGTGCCGTGGCATAGATGACCTCGCGGTCAAATTCGAGCTGTTCCTCGAGATTCTTGATCCACATAATGCGAGCGACATCGAGAAGATGGTCAATACCGTGGCGGCAGAAGATGCGCCCCGATTCCAACTGTGCAATGTTGCCCAGGTGCCGCCGAAACAGCCCGTTGGCACAAATGTAATCAATGCGAGGCATGGCACCAAAGGGAGTCAGGCCCGAAGCCATAAAGCCGCGACGCGGCGTCCCCTCATCGGTCTTCGATGTAAAGTCGTTGACGACCCTCATGCTAACGGCCCAGCATCCTAAAGAACCGCTCCTCGAGCGCTGGATCGGTCTCAAAGACGCCGCGGCGAGCGAGCGTCACAGTCTTGGTGCCGGGCTTTTGCACGCCGCGCATGGTCATGCACATATGCTCAGCCTCCATGAGCACAATCGCTCCCTGGGGAGCGAGATAATCCATGAGGGCATCGGCAACCTGTGCGCACAGTTGCTCCTGCAGCTGAAGACGGCGGGCATAAACCTCAACCGTGCGGGCGAGCTTGGAAAGCCCAGCCACCCGACCGTTAGGGATATAACCAATGGCGGCCTTGCCATAAAACGGCAGCAGATGATGTTCGCACAGCGAGTAGAACGTAATGTCGCGCTCGATAACCAAATCGTTCGAAGCGACGGCAAAGGTTTTGGACAGGTGCTCCTCGGCACTCTGGTCCATGCCGCCGGCGATCTCACCATACATACGGGCAACGCGCGCCGGGGTCTCCAGCAGGCCCTCACGAGTTGGGTCCTCGCCTATGCCCTCAAGCAACAGCTTAATGGCGGCCTCGACTTTTTCCTGATCGACCATCTGGGCCTCACTTTTCCGATTTCACGTTCGCGCTATGGTACCACGCCCTTCGGCATCGACCACAAGCTACATAGTATGGGTCGAATAGACCGGATCATCACGCCAAAGTTCAACCGCATCACAAAGCGCAACGCCCTCGCGCTCAGCACGGTCGCGCGTAGCGTTCATATCGATCACACGCTGGTTACTCGAGCCCCTAAAGCGCAATGAGATATCGTACAGATCCTGAACAAACGGGCCATCCACCAACATATCGAGGCAGGCAAGGATACGGTCCGTCGCCTCGGTATGGTGACGACCACCCGGCATAAGCTCCTCGAGCACGTCGCCGGTAAAACACCAAATGGTTTTTCCTGACCCCGCAGGATACGCGGCACGAACACGCTCGACAAACTCAACGAGCCCCGCCTGATTCTCGGGCTCCATAGGCTCGCCGCCCAGAATCGTCAGGCCGTCAATAAAGGGATGGTCGAGGCTCTCGATAATCTTGTCCTCGACGGCACGATCGAACGGCTCGCCCGCAGCAAAGTCCCACGCGACAGAGTTAAAGCAGTTCTTGCACCCACGACGGCACCCGCTCACAAACAGAGAAGTACGAACGCCTTCCCCATCAGCAATGTCGAAATACTTAATGTTCGCGTAGTTCATAGGTAACCTTCCTGGGGGTCTGGAGTATATCATCCCGTCCTCAAACAGCTTCGCTCGCTGCGCTCGCTGCAGAACTGCGGGCGGGACGATATACTCCAGACCCCTCGCGAGCGATACTCGGTGAACGAAGCGAACATCGAGCATAGGGTTCGAGGTCTGATAAATACTGAGTTGCAGCTCAACCGTTGCTGCAAGCAAATCGCTGCTGCAGCTCAACTCATTTCCGCTAAGAACTTCGAGGAGTGAGTAGGCTGCGCGCCGCATCTCAGCTACGTCAACTTGGCTGAGCCGAGAGGGCCGCTTGGGCTTTTGCTCGATATGAGTTCCGCACGAACAGGAGGCGCCAGTGGCGCCTCCGTCGTGAGCCAGGACTGTCCGAAATAGCGAGTAAAGGTCCGGGGCCTCGCTACGGGGCGGCCAGGGATGGTTATTAGAGATGCAGCACGCGGTCGCGGATCTCCTCGGTTCGACCCTGGTTCCAGAATTGGGTACCGATGTAGCCGCACGTACGACGAGCGACGTTCATCTTCTCCTGGTCGCGATTGCCGCAGTTGGGACACTCCCACACCAGCTTGCCGTCATCCTCGACAATCTTGATCTCGCCGTCGTAGCCGCACACCTGGCAATAATCGCTCTTGGTGTTGAGCTCGGCGTACATGATGTTGTCGTAGATGTACTGCATCACGCGGATGACAGCCTTGAGGTTGTCCTGCATGTTGGGAACCTCGACGTAGGAGATAGCACCGCCCGGCGAAAGCTGCTGGAACATGCCCTCGAACTTGAGCTTATCGAAGGCATCGATCTCCTCGGACACGTGGACGTGATAGCTGTTAGTGATGTAGCCCTTGTCCGTTACGCCCGGGATAATGCCAAAACGGCGCTGCAGGCACTTGGCGAACTTGTAGGTCGTCGACTCCAACGGCGTGCCGTACAGCGAGAAATCGATGTCGCTCGCAGCCTTCCACTCCGCGCACTTGTCGTTCATGCGCTGCATGACGGCCATTGCAAACGGCGTGCCCTCCTTCTCGGTGTGGCTGTGACCCGTCATGTACTTGACGCACTCATACAGACCGGCATACCCCAGGCTGATGGTGGAGTATCCGCCCACGAGCAGCTTATCGATCGTCTCGCCCTTCTTCAGACGCGCCAGGGCGCCGTACTGCCAAAGAATCGGCGCGGCATCCGAAAGCGTGCCCATCAGACGCTCATGACGGCACAGCAGGGCACGATGGCACAGCTCAAGGCGCTCGTCGAAGATCTTCCAGAACTTGTCCATGTCCTGATGCGAGCTCAGCGCGACATCAGGCAGGTTAATGGTCACAACACCCTGGTTAAAGCGACCATAGTACTTGGGCTTGGTCGGGTCATAGTTCAGCGCGTTGGCAACATTGTTAAAGCCGTTACCCGAACGGTCGGGCGTCAGGAAGCTGCGGCAACCCATGCAGGTGTAGCAGTCGCCGTTGCCGGCGGTCTCGCCCTTAGACAGCTTGAGCTCGCGCATCTTCTTCTCGGAGATGTAGTCGGGCACCATGCGCTTGGCAGTGCACTTCGCAGCTAGCTGGGTCAGGTAGAAGTACGGCGAATCCTCGTAAACGTTATCGTCCTCGAGCACGTAGATGAGCTTGGGGAACGCCGGGGTAATCCACACGCCGGCTTCGTTCTTAACGCCCTCATAGCGCTGACGGAGCGTCTCCTCTACGATCATGGCAAGGTCGTGCTTCTCCTGCGCTGAGCGAGCCTCGTTGAGATACATGAAGACCGTCACGAACGGCGCCTGACCGTTGGTGGTCATAAGGGTCACGACCTGATACTGAATCGTCTGGACGCCGCGACGGATCTCGTCACGCAGACGGTCCTCAACAACCTCGCGGACCTTTTCGGGGGATGCGGAAACGCCGAGCTCCTCGAGCTCGCGGGCGACCTCGCCGCGAATCTTTTGACGACTCACCTCAACGAACGGGGCGAGATGGGTCAGCGAAATAGACTGGCCGCCGTACTGGGAGGAAGCAACCTGGGCGATGATCTGCGTCGCGATGTTGCAGGCGGTCGAGAAGCTGTGCGGCTTCTCGATCAGCGTGCCCGAGATAACGGTGCCGTTCTGGAGCATGTCCTCCAGGTTCACCAGATCGCAGTTGTGCATGTGCTGGGCAAAGTAATCCGAATCGTGGAAGTGGATCAGACCCTCATTGTGGGCATCCACGATCTCCTGGGGCAGCAGCACGCGCTGGGTCAGGTCCTTGGAAATCTCGCCGGCCATGTAGTCGCGCTGAACGGAGTTGACGGTCGGGTTCTTGTTGGAGTTCTCCTGCTTGACCTCTTCGTTGTTGCACTCGATCAACGATAGGATCTTGTCATCGGTCGTGTTCTTTTGGCGCTTCAGGCTCTGAACATAGCGATAGATGATGTAGTGGCGGGCAACCTCGTAGCAGTCGAGACGCATGATCTCGTCCTCGACCAAATCCTGAATCTCCTCGACCGAAACGGTGTGTCCGGCATTCTCACATGCCTCGGCGACGTTTTGTGCCGCATAAACCACCTGACGGTCGGTTAGACGAGAGCTCTCCTCGACCTCCAAGTTTGCGGCGCGGATGGCATTGACGATCTTATCGATGTCAAAGACAACCTCGGTGCCGCTGCGCTTGATGATCTTCATCCTCTTGCCTCTTTCACGTCGTAGCCTCATTGCGTTTCAGAGCCAAACGATGCCCGGCAGGGCTTACCCCCGTCTTGCGGCGCCGTCGCGCAATCTGTGTTCTCGATAAACCATAAGCCTCAATGCGGACACTCCCAGGAGCCGATCAAGCGGCTCAAGGACACGTTCAAAAGAGGCAGTTAAGGTCTTCGTTCTCTGTCCGCCATCTATCATACGACAAAGAGGCATCTATATCCTGTATTCTTTTTTTAGGTCAAACACAACATATAGTGTTTCAGCAGGTCAAAGCAATTGGTCATTTTGCAGACGCATTAAAAATGAGGGGTTCTTGGCAAGTCGGTAAAACGTTACCAGCACGGCTACCTGCATGGCAGTTATAAAACCCCCTTAGTTAGGCCGCTGACAAATCCTACCAAAACCAAGCCACTCACGCCAAAAGAATCCAAAAGATTATGCTTGACCAACATGTTGCGGTCGTGCCTTGCCGAGCCTCATGCAACCGCGGCACGAATCCTTGAAAGATATGTGTATGCAAACGGAGAAGACGAGAGTTTCCTCGGATGACTACTGAGAAGCATCCCGGAAGATCAAAAACTCGAAATTTGGTGACGTATTTGGGGACCCATTTGGCGACCAAAACAAAACAGCCCAGAGGACATAGCCTCTGAGCTGCGAACATTTGGTGGGCGTTAGAAGATTTGAACTTCTGACCTCTTCCGTGTCAGGGAAGCGCTCTCCCCCTGAGCTAAACGCCCAAATGGAGCGGACAACGGGGCTCGAACCCGCGACCCCAACCTTGGCAAGGTTGTGCTCTACCAACTGAGCCATGTCCGCCTGCGAGGATTTAATATACGGGATGATCCACCCAAATGCAAGAACTTTTTTTGAAAAGTTTTGCGACGCCCTCGCGAACCTCGCAAAGACATCAGCCACCACGGAAAGCGCAGGCAAACGCAAACTCGCCGCAAGAGGCCCCTACAACTCAGCGAGCATGATCCAGGCAGAACTGTCCTGCGCGAGCCTGCCGTCTGCAAGCGGTGATGAGGTGAGCAGGACCCTGCCCGCCGGCAGCTCCACGGGTGCTGCACCGAAGTTCGTCACACACGCCCAGCCGTTGTCGCGGCGATAGGCGATGACGCCGCCCTCAGCGCCCTCGGCGCCATCCGCAAGGCCGGTGCGCCCGTCAAGATCGAGCCACGCAAGATCGTTGGCGCACCCGCGCAGCTTGCGCCGCAGCCAGAGGGCGTCACGATAGAGCGCAAGCATCGATGTCGGGTCCGCTTCTTCCCTATCGGCAGCGTAATCGGAAAACCATGCAGGCTGCGGCAGATGGGGCGCCGCATCGGCGTCCGCCGGCGAAAACCCAAACGATCCGCCTTGCGCGGGATCGTCCGCTGCCACCCACGGCAGGGGCACACGACAGCCGTCGCGCCCCTTCTCGCGCTTCGGTCCGTGCGTATTGGTCGCAGTGGGATCTTCGAGTGCAGCCCATGGGATGTCAGCCACCTCAAAAAGGCCGAGCTCCTCACCCTGATACACGTATGCCGAGCCCGGAAGCGCCAACTCAAGCAAAAGGGCCGCCCGCGCGCGGCGCTCACCGAGTTCACGGTCCTCGTCATAAGACGACCCGTCGCGTAAGAGCCAGTCGAGCGCAATCTGATGGTAGCGCGTCGCATTGATTTGCGGCAGGGCATAGCGTGTCGCCACGCGCGGCACGTCGTGGTTGGAGAGTACCCAGGTCGAGGCGGAATCGGATTCGATGGCCGCCTTCAAGCCCTCCTCGATTGCAGCGTGCATGTCATCATAGGTCCAAGTAGCCTTGGCGAACTCAAAGTTGAATGTCTGGCCAAGCTCGCTGGGGCGCGCGTAGAGATACTGGCGCTCGGGCAGCACCCACGCCTCGGCAACGGCGCTGCGCGGCGGATTATAGCGGTCGAACACGCGGCGCCACTCGCGATAGATCTCGTGGACCTCGTTGCGGTCCCACAGCGGATGGGCGCCGTCGTCAACCATGTCATCGCCCTCGGCGAGATGCCACCGGTCGAGGTCATCGCGGTCGAGGTCCTTGGCGAGACCGTGCGCCACATCAATGCGAAAGCCATCGACGCCTCGATCGCTCCAAAACGCCAGGACGTCGCAAAAGAACGCGTGAACCTCGGGGCATGACCAGTCAAAGTCCGGCTGCTCGGGCGTAAACATGTGCAGATACCACTGACCGTCCGCAACACGCGTCCAGGCGGGGCCGCCAAAGTTGGCATTCCAATTGGTGGGAGGCAGCTCGCCGTGCTCGCCGCGACCATCGCGGAAGATATAACGGGCGCGCTCGGGCGATCCGGGGCCGGCGGCAAGAGCGGCTTTGAACCAGGGGTGCTGGTTGGATGAATGGTTAGGCACGATGTCGACGATGACCTTGATGCCGCGCGCATGAGCCGCAGCGATCATGTCATCGAAGTCGTCAAGCGAGCCGAGACGTGGGTCGACATCGCAGTAGTCCGCCACATCATAGCCACCATCGACAAGAGGCGATGGGTAAAACGGGCTCAGCCAGATGGCCTCGATACCCAGCTGCTCAAGATAGTCCATCTGCTGGGTAATGCCCGCGATATCGCCCAGACCCGAACCAGTCGAATCCTTAAACGAGCGCGGGTAGATCTGATAGATCGCGGCGTCGGACATCCATGAGCGCGAAGAAGACTTTTCTGTAGCCATGGGACGAGTCTCCCTTGCAACGAGGTTTTGCGAGATGCCCACGATGATACGCCCAAAGCGAACATTCGCGGCAAACAACGCCACGGCCACGACCCAAAACGCTCGCTCCCCCTCGGGTTCGAGCCCAAGCGATGGGTACGAAAAAGCCCGGCTACCGTAGTAGTCGGGCTGCTGCGTTTGGAGCGGACAACGGGGCTCGAACCCGCGACCCCAACCTTGGCAAGGTTGTGCTCTACCAACTGAGCCATGTCCGCATATGTAAAACAAAACGGGCGCCGGAGCGCCCGGATGTTGCCTGGAGGCGAAGCCCGGATTCGAACCGGGGGTAAAGGCTTTGCAGGCCTCTGCCTTACCACTTGGCCACTTCGCCGAAAAAGGACCGCCTAAACGGTCCGGAAATGCAATGGAGCGGACAACGGGGCTCGAACCCGCGACCCCAACCTTGGCAAGGTTGTGCTCTACCAACTGAGCCATGTCCGCTTGCGGGTTATTAATTTACGCGAGTTACCCAAAAGACGCAAGTACTTTTTTCAAAAAAGTTGTTCGCCACATGCTCTTGGCAGATAAACATGCCAAAACGATTTACTAGGCGCACGATTCCAACGTTCCGCTAAACAGCTTTACCATCCGAACGCGCGTACCGGCACCATCAGTACGACGGGTAACCTCCACGTTGTCGACCAACATGCGCATGAGCTTGATTCCACGCCCGCGTTCCTCAGTCGTAACCGGTTCACTCGACCCGTCGATCGAATAGCCCGCCCCACGGTCGACAACCTCAATCACGACACGATCGCCATAGGCCTGAACCGTCAGAATGCATCCGATACCACCCGCATGGTCATACGCGTTGCCCAGCGCCTCGCCCGATGCCAATGCGACGTCATAGCGCTCATCACGCCTCAGGGGAAGCGATTCGAGTAGCTCGGCAATACGATGACGATAGTATGGAAGGTTCTCGATACCCTGGCGTACCTCGACACTCTTGCTCCAGCGAGGCAATTCCCCCACCGGAATGGCAGGAATCGACTCCCGAGCGAAGCCCGCAACATGGAGGATGTCGACAAGTCGGGCAATCTCCAAAAAGCGAATGACCTCATCGGAGGCGTTAACGAGCGAAAGCAGGCCCTCTCGCCTCATGAGCTCTCTGGCGCGTGTAAGCAAAAACGCCAAACCCGTCGAGTCGATAAAGCCCACGGCCTGGCAATTGATGACAACGCGGCGCACGCCCCGGTCGATCAAATTATCCAACCGTCGGCGCAGCGCGGGCACCGAGGCGATGTCGACATCACCCGGTGGCGTCAAAACCGCTATGTCATTCCACTCATTCATACGACCATGGTTCCCCAAAAGAGCTCGCTCGATGCACACATATCTACAACCGCGTAGGTTTCGCCCCTCAAGCGTCGCAGCCTACGATCGGCCCCGTAAAAACTCAAGGGACACCAACGCGATATCATCGTCCAGCGCCGACTCGGTAAAGCGGTCAAGCTCGCTCAAGACCTTACCGCAGATTCCCGATACGCCCTCACCCGAAACAGAGAGCAAAAGATCGCGAAGGCGTTGCTCGCCAAAGAAAGCACCAGAGCGATCGCGCGCTTCGATCGTTCCGTCGGTATACATAAAGAGCATGTCACCAGGAGCGAACGTAAAGACGCCCGTCTCGTACACCATGCTCTCAAAGGCACCGATCACGCCCGATTGACACCCAAGGCGCTCCACTTCTCCCCCGCAGGTCTCGCCGCCACCAAGCGGCGTCGACGACGGCCGAATGACCATAGTGGGAGGATGTCCCGCAGAGCAATAGGTAGCGCGACCCGCCTTAAGATCGATCTTGGCGATAAACGCCGTCACAAACGTCTCGACTCTCGAAAAGCCCATGAGCATGCTATTGAGCGAGCGAGCCATGCGGGCGGGCCCCGCACCCTCCCAGGCATAGGCCGTCAGCGCCGTCTTGACGAGCGCCGACATCGACGCCGCCTCGATTCCCTTGCCGGACACATCTCCCAAAATCATAACGGCGCAATCGTCGGGAAGACGAACAAGCGTATAGAAGTCACCGCCGACCAGCGCCGAATTCGTTGCCGATAGGTACACCGAATCGGCGGCGATTCCCGGAACGTCACCAAGCGAATTTCTCATGCCGATCTGAAGCGTCTGAGCGATATGACGCTCCTCGCGCTTTTGAGACTCACCCTCATAGATCAGCTCAAAATCGTGAGCCAAATGCACCATGTAGTCGTATTCAAGGTCGTCGATTGGTTCCTGGCTGCCATCACGGAGCAGCAAGGCGCGCGTTGTCGGCCCCTTTGCGACATCAGCGTGAACGATCGCATCGTTGTTTCGCTTGTCATCCGCCTCCGAGCGATAGCGCCCCGCCTCGATACCGGAGTCGACATACAGTCCCTGACACGGCAGGCCGTGGGCTCTCAGCCATGCACCCATAGGCGTGGATTCATCCACGCGCGTTAGGCGCACGTGCTTGAGATCGTCAGCGCTCGTCCCGCCCAGCACCGACGTCTCGAACCCATCGGAAGCTGATCCCAGGCGCGCTGCCGGCGTCGTGACAGAAAAGAAGAGCGACTCCGGATCGCCCGGCAACGCTACGCGGCTGCCGCCCTCAAAATCGATGACATAGGTTTCGAGGCCCGCATCATACTCCACGGGGCAAAAATGACAGTTGAGCACGGCGCAAATTTCCGACGATACCGCGCGCGAAGCGACGACGGGATCATCAAGATAGGTAAAAAGCTCATCGCGCAGCACGTTGAGCGAACGACCAAGTTCTGCCGTGCGGCGCGAACGTAAGCTCGACGCCATGCCGACCATCTGAATAGACAGGTAATCGCAGATGACCTCGAGCACGTTAAGGTCATAGGCAAGTGGCGCCTGTGGACGTTTCCAACCGACCTCCAACACACCGAGCACCTGCGTGCCGTAAAACACGGGAAGACAGATCTCACTGCGATACGGAGGCATATCCTGCACGCGCAGCAAGTGTTTGGAACGATTGTCCAAATCAATGAACATACCCGAAGCAACCCGGTCGCCCTCAAGGTCCTGCTGGATCGACAGACGACAGGCACGCGACTCACGAAGCACGTAGGTCGGAATGCCCGCGCCGTACGGCATAAATTCGGGAAGGTAGCTATCATGCAGCTCCTTGGAAACACCGCGGAGCTTAAAACCGCCGCTCTCAGAAAAATAAATCGCAGCTCCAGAGGCATCGAGCGTTCCGACGAGCTGATTCAAAACGGTATCGAGCAAGCTGGGGAGCTCATCGGAGCCCACGGTACTCATAATGACCGAAAGGGTACCCGAAAGGCGTTTATTCGCCACCCTAAGCTCCGATAGCGCACGTTTGAGCTGACGATCGTGGGAATACTGCTCTTCGATGCTGTGAAGCGCCACCAGGACGCGCGGCGCGCGGCGTCCAAAGATACGCGGAGGCGTAACGGAACCTGCGCGAACCAAGACGGGAATAAAGGACCCGTCGCTCAGCTTGAGCATCAGCTCGCTCTCGCAGCCATCGGTCTCAAACGGCAGACGATGTTCGGTCGCGCGCTCAAAGGCAGACGAGTACAGAACGTCCTTGACATCACCGTTGATGACGTCAGCGCGCTCCTCGCACATCAGATCGAGCAAACGATTATTCACATGCAGGATGGTTCCATCGAGCTCACAAATGATGACAGCATCGCTCGTGATCTCGACCAGTTGGGCAACGTCTGCCCACTCGTTGCGCTCAAGCGTTTCCATCGTGGACCTCACCGTCTATCGGTAACAAAAAAGCCTCCGAAGAGGCTTCTCAAATGCGATGGTGTCGGAGGCGGGACTTGAACCCGCATGACCAAAAAGCGGTCACTAGCACCTCAAGCTAGCGCGTCTGCCAATTCCGCCACTCCGACATGCTATGTTGTTGATTCGCAGTTCGTTTTGTTGGACCCGCGCGTTCAACGAGGAAGATAATAACCTATGATTCGAGAACTGTGCAAGCACTTTTTTGAAAAAAGTTTACGAATTTGTAAATGCGCTGGTAGATCTATATGTTCGGTCCCGGATCGGTGTTGCCTCCCGGCGCGTCCTCGGGCATGAGCGATATTTTGCTACGCACTTCTTGCTGCAAAATATCGCTCCCCCTGCGGAATGCGCCGGGAGGCAACACCGATCCGGGGCCTACCAACACATACTCCAGGCACAGTTCTCAAACATGTTCTGGGGCTGATGCAAATTTGGTGGCTCGGCAAAGCCGAGCCCTTATATGGGGAGGCCGGAGCCAAAGCTCCGGCCTCACTAACTTTCCTATTAGATTAAGTGAGCGATCAAGGAATCTCACTCCCCTCTGCCGCGTTAACGCAGGGCCCGCCCTGGTGTTGCTTTTCAGAACATTCCGCAGGACGGAGGAAGCCCCGCAGCGCGTAGCGCGCAGCGGGGCTTCCGACATGTCCGAGGACGTTCTGAAAAGTAACACCAGGCGGGCCCGGACGAGAACAACCGACTACAGGTCGATGTGCGATTCCTTGATCGGGAACGGCTCCGCGAAGTGGCAGGCGCAGCGGTGACCCGGTGCAACTTCCTTAAACTCAGGAAGCTTCTCTGAGCAGATACCCTGCGCGATCGGGCAACGCGTGTGGAAACGGCAGCCGGTCGGCGGATCCAGCGGCGACGGCGGATCGCCGGCGAGGATGATACGCTTGCGGGTCTTCTGGATATCCGGATCGGGCACCGGCACAGCAGACAGCAGCGACTGCGTGTACGGGTGGTGCGGCTCACTGTAGAGCGTCTTCCAGTCCGAAACCTCAACCATCTTGCCCAGGTACATAACGGCAACACGGTCGGAAATATGCTGTACGACAGAGAGGTCATGAGCAATGAAGAGATAAGCCGTACCGAACTTGTCCTGGAGCTCCTTCAGCAGGTTCAGAACCTGGGCCTGAATGGACACATCCAGAGCGGAAACCGGCTCGTCGCAGATAATCAGCTTGGGCTTAAGCGCAAATGCACGGGCAATGCCGACACGCTGACGCTGGCCGCCGGAAAACTCATGAGGATAGCGGTTAATGTGCTCGGGGTTCAGTCCGACAACGTCGAGAAGCTCGCGGACACGCTCAATGCGCTCCTCCTTGGTGCCCACGCCGTGAATGGTCATGGGCTCGGAGACGATCTCACCGATTGTCATACGAGGATTGAGCGAAGCATAAGGATCCTGGAAGATAAACTGCATCTCACGACGCATGTCCTTGATCTCATGCTTGCTCATCTCGGCAACATCTTTGCCCTGGAAGAACACCTTACCGGCCGTCGGCTTGGTGAGGCGCATGATGGTACGGCCCGTGGTGGACTTACCGCAACCAGACTCGCCGACCAGACCAAAGGTCTCGCCAGGATAGATTTCGAACGAAATGTCGTTCACAGCAGAGACGACACGCTTGGAGAAGCGCTTGGCGAACATGCCGGACTCAGCGGGAAACTCCTTAGAGAGGTGCTCGACCTTCAGCAGCGGAGTACGCTCGTTGGTATCTGCCATTACGCCTCGCCTCCCTTCTTGGAATCCTTGCGCGTACGGGACGTCTCAGGAGCGTTCTTGAGGAACTCGGGGTCACCGGAGTAGTGGCACGCAGAGTAATGACCAGACTCGGTGACAACGCGCTCGGGGCGCTGCTTGCGGCACTTGTCCGTCGCATAGGGGCAACGAGGAGAGAAGACGCAGCCCTCAGGCAAGTTCATGAGCGAAGGCGGGTTGCCGTGAATCGGCGTCAGCGGCTTCTTCTCTTCGATGGCCTGCTCCGGGATGGAGCGGATAAGGCCCCAGGTGTAGGGGTGGCGGCTCTCGTAGAAGATTTCCTCAGCAGTACCGAACTCGACAGGACGGCCGGCATACATAACCATGATTTTGTCGGCCATATCGGCGACAACGCCCAGGTCATGGGTAATCATGATGATGGCGTTGCCGTTCTTCTCCTGCATTTCCTGCATAAGCTCAATAATCTGAGCCTGAATGGTAACGTCCAGGGCGGTCGTGGGCTCGTCGGCAATCAGAATATCGGGATCGCAGGCAAGGGCCATAGCAATCATGACGCGCTGACGCATGCCACCAGAGAACTGGTGCGGATACTCATTGACGCGCTTCTCGGGCTCGGGAATGCCAACGAGGTCCAAAAGCTCGGTGGCGCGCTTGAGCGCCTCCTGCTTGGAGTAGCCACGATGCAGACGAAGGCCCTCGCCCACCTGCTTGCCGATCTTATAGACCGGGTTCAAGGAGGTCATAGGATCCTGGAAGATCATCGCGATATCGTTACCGCGAATGTGCTGCATCTCTTCCTCGGTCATCTCGAGGATAGAACGACCGCGATAGCGAACGTCGCCGCCCTCAATCTTTCCCGGAGGCATCGAGATAAGACCCATGATGGTCATGGCGGTCACGGACTTACCGGAGCCGGACTCACCGACGACACCCAGGGTCTCGCCGCGATCGAGTGTGTAGGACACACCGTCGACAGCGCGAACGACACCATCTTCGGTATGGAAATACATCTTAAGGTCATCGACCTCGAGCAGATGCTGGCCCTCGGGAACCGGCTGGTCCTTCAGGTCCACATAGTTCTTGTTCTTCTTCATCCTTATGCGTCCTTCATCTTGACGTCGAGGGCGTCGCGCAGACCGTCACCCAGCAGGGTGAAGGCGAGCACCGTCGAGAGAATTGCCAGACCGGGCATGATCATCATCCAGGGAGCAGTCAGAAGATACTGCTGACCGTCCTGAATCATGGAGCCCCACGAAGGCGTAGGCGGGATAACGCCCATGCCGAGGAAGGACAGGGCAGACTCGGTCAGAATAGCGCCACCAATGTTCATGGTCGCATAGACCACGATAGAAGCAACGGAGTTCGGGAAGATATGGCGCATAACGATACGCGCATCGGATGCACCCATAGCGCGAGCGGCGTCAACATAGTCGTTCTCTTTGACCGTCAGGATCGCGGATCGGAAGACGCGCGCAATCGAAGGCCAGCCGAGAATGCCGATGGCGATAAAGACATTCTGAAGACCACGACCGATAACGGCAATCATGGCAACAACGAACAGCACGTACGGGAACGCCAGGAAGATGTCCGCACAGCGCATGATGATCGTATCCCAGATGCCGCCATAGAAACCGGCCAGGGCGCCCATGACCAGACCGATCACCGTGGAGATGGCGGTGGCCATAATACCGACGGAAAGCGAAACGCGTGCACCGTAGATAACACGGACGAGAATGTCACGACCAAGAGAGTCGGTGCCAAACGGGTGCTCGGCACACGGAGCCAGCAGCGACGTCTCGGCCATGGTGGTCGAGTCAGAAGCCGTAGGAGAGCCGAGCCAGGGCTTAGCCCACAGATCGGCGGTCAGGGCGACCACAACAACGATGATGATCCAGCAGACACCGATAACGGCGAGCTTGTTCTTACGAAGACGCTTAAAAGCGTCGCCCCACAGCGTGCGGGACTTGGCGGGAGCAGATGCGGCCTTGGTGGCGGTAGCCTGCTCCTGAGACTGAGAATCAGTTTCCTGCATGAGACGTACCTCCCTTAGGCCTTATCCGACGGACCGCCAAGGCGGATGCGCGGGTCGAGGAATGCATAGCTAATGTCGACGAGCAGGTTGATCACCATAACGACGACAACAATGAGCGTAACGCCGCCCATAACGATGGGCCAGTCGCGCATGCTAATGGCGCGGTAGACCTCGAAGCCGATGCCGGGCCAGTTAAAGACCGTCTCGGTCAGGATGGCGCCCGAAAGCATGCCGCCGAAGTCGACACCAATATAGGTAACGACGGGGATGAGTGCATTCTTAAGCGCATGCTTGATAATGATCGCGCGATTGGAGAGACCCTTGGCCTTTGCCGTACGGATGTAATCCTGGTTCATGACGTCAAGCAGCTGCGAGCGCATAATGCGGGCGGCATAAGCGGTCGAAACCGAAGCCAGCGTAATGGTCGGAAGCACATAGTGCATCCAATCCTGATACTGAGAGCTGGAACCGCCGGCACCCGAGATCGGCATGGAGAATGCACCGCCCGTGGCGTCCTTGAGAATGACGCCAAAGAACAGCTGCAGCAACATACCGAGCCAGAAGGCCGGGACGGCAACGAGAATCGACGTGGTGAGCGTTACCAAAATATCCCAGAAGGAATAACGCTTAACCGCCGAAATGATACCCGCACCGATACCCATGATTGCCTCGAGCACGATGGCGCACGCGGCAAGTTTGACCGTATACGGATACTTCTGGGCAAAGATTTCCGTAACCGGCAGCTTGCGCTGGTACGAATTGCCCAGATCGCCATGAAGCAGGCCGTTCATGTAATACAAGTAACGGTCCACGAGCGACGTTTGAACGGGGTCGCCGTTCTCGTCAAGAATCGCGTTGCCGTCCTCGTCCGTCTGGACCAGGTGATAGCGAACGCGAAGCTGAAGCTCCACCTCGGGGGACAGAGCCTTGTCTCCACCGATCAGCTTGATCGGATCTCCCGGCACGATATTCTGGAGGGCGAACAGAATCAGCGTAACGCCCAAAAACACCGGGATGAACTGAAGCACACGTTTAACGATGTACTTACCCATACCACTCCCCTATCTAGGGATTAACCTAAATGGGATGCCGATCGCCAGACCGGCATCCCAAAATTACCATCAGCCAGTTTACCCCAGGTTAGGGAGAACTGTATGTTTCCCATGAGGTCTACGTAAATACTTGACCCTCACGGAAGCTGCAAAACCCTTAGGCGAGCTCGGCGGTACCCAGATCGGCGTGCTTCTGCGGATCAACATAGAGATGCTTGACGCGGTCAGAGCCAGCGATGGTGTGCGTGTAGAACATCACCGGGATAACCGGGCAGTCAGCAGCGACCATGGCGTCGGCCTCCCGCATCTTGGCGATGCGCTCCTCGTCATCAACCGTGGTGCGGGCCTCGTCGACCTTGGCATCGAACTCGGGGTTGCTGTAACCGGAGCGGTTGTCGCCACCGAGGGAGTCGGAGTGGAACAGCGGGTACAGGAAGTTGTCCATGATCGGGTAATCGGCGATCCAGCCCAGACGGCCGAACTGATAGTTGAAGTTCTGATACTGCTCGAGCAGGGCAGACCACTCAGGGGTATCGGAGACAGCGGTAACGCCAACCTTGGCGAGGTCGCCGATGATGGACTCCATGATCTCCTTGTGACCACCGTCCTGGTTGTAGGAAAGGGTCACGCTAATGCCACGATCGCCGTTAGCGCCAGCGGGAGCGACCTTGTCGAGGTACTCGTTAGCCTTGTCGACGTCATAGGCGCAGAACTCCCATGCGCCCTCCTTGTAGCCGGCGATTCCCGGAGGAACAATACCGTCGGCGGGGGTACGGGTGCCCTTGAAGATGGTCTTGCAGATGGCCTCACGGTTGATGGCCAGGGAGATGCCCTTGCGCAGGTCGGCGTTATTGAACGGCTCGGCCGTGGTGTTGCAGGTCAGATAGTACGTGGAAGGCTCGGCACCGAGCAGCATATGCTCGCCGTCACCCATGGTGTAGCCGTCCTTGGACTCGCCACGGTCCTTCTTGGCGGCGTCGATCTGAGCAACGGGAACGTCGCAGACATCGAGGTTACCGGCCTGGAACTCCTTGTAAGCGGTCTCCATGTCCTTGATGACCTGGAAGTGGATGCCATCGATCTTGGCCTTGTCGCCATAGTAATCGTCAAACTTCTTGAGGTTGATCTCCTGGCCATCCTCCCACTTACCGTCCATCATGAACGGGCCGTTACCGACCGGGGCAAGGTAGAAGCTCTTGACATCGGACTCGGCGCACTCGGGAACCGGGGACAGAGCCGGGTGAGAGGCGACGAAGGGGAAGTCGGCGTAAGCGGAAGACAGCTTGACGACGAGGGTCTCATCGTCGGGGCAAGTAACACCGCTGAGCTCGGTAGCGTTGCCGGCAAGCAGATCGTCATAGCCCTCAACCATGGAAAGGTGATAGGAGACCTCGGAAGGACCATACTCGGTGGCGATGGCCGACTTGGTGTTGACTAGACGCTCCCAACCGAGCTTGAAGGACTTGGAGGTAACGTCGTCGCCGTTGTGGAACTTAGCCTTCTTGATCTTGAAGGTGAACTCGGTGGCGTCGTCGTTAGCCTCAAAGGACTCGCAAGCCAGCGGAACGATCTCGCCCTTCTCGGGGTCGTACTCCGTCAGAGCGTCGAAGAGCTGGTACTCGACCTGAGTGCCCTGGTCCTCCTGGACGTTGTAGGGGTCGATGCAGACCGGGTTGTTGATGTAGAAGTTCAGCGTCGAACCGGAGTCAGATCCGGAAGCGTCGCCGCCCTTCTTGCCGCATGCGGCAAGAAAAGCCATGGAGCTCGCAGCGAGGGTGCCGCCAACAAAGGCGCGACGACCCATAACGGGCTGGTGGAACATAGAATCAGCCATGCCATCCTCCTTATGAGATAGGACAAAGTGAATTCGGCCGGGCAACGTCGAGACAGCCCAATCGAACCATTCAAACGCGGTCCGCCGTTATGGCTGGTTATGCAGTGCGGACCAACGTTTCGCAATACAGTAGCGCATTTTATGCACAATATGGCGCTAATTCCGGTTAACGGTCGAGAATTTCTTTAGTTAGGCGAAGTATGTGGGGATATTTTGACTCTATTACAAGTCTGTAAACAAAAAGGGCCCCGCACATGCGGGACCCTTTACAAACGTATGTACGCCGATGCTTAGTAGCCGACGATGCCCTGCGGGAAGAAGAACATGCACAGAACGACACACACAGCAAAAACGACGGCCATAATTACCGTCAGGCGATCGAGGTTCTGCTCCATGACGCCCGTGGCAGAGCTGGAGTTATACAGCGAGCTAGCGATCATATCCGAAACGCCGGTACCCTTACCGGAGTGCATCAGGACGAGAATCGTCAGCGCCACGGCAGAAACAGCCCAAACGACAAACAGAAGAATCTGGAACGGACCCATAGATAAGCTCCTTAATAGAACAATTTAAACTCCAGTACTGTACCACAACCTCCAACACTCCCCCACCTGCCATTTAGGGACGGGGTAGAAATGGCAGAAATACCAAAAGGGGGTTGCCCGAATATGGGCAACCCCCTCGCATGAAAACGCTTGGAGTTTTCTCTTAGGCCTCGGTTGCGAGCACGCGGCCCGTCATCTCGGCGGAAGGCTCAATACCAGCCATGGTGAGCATGGTCGGAGCGATATCGGAAAGACGGCCGTCCTCGATACCGGTGAGCTGCGCCTTCTCATCAACGATGATGAACGGCACGCGGTTGGTGGTGTGAGCCGTGAACGGATGCTTGGAACCGCCGGAAGCAACGTCAAACATGTGGTCGGCGTTGCCGTGGTCGGCGGTGATCAGCGCAAAGCCGCCCTTAGCGAGAATCGCCGGGACAACCTTGGACAGGGCATCGTCAACAGCCTCGACGGCCTTAACGGCGGCGTCGAAGACACCGGTGTGACCAACCATGTCGCAGTTCGCGAAGTTCACGATGTAGAAATCAGCGCGATCCTCATTGATGGCGGCGACGAGCTTCTCGGTAACCTCGGGAGCGCTCATCTCAGGCTGCAGATCGTAGGTAGCAACCTTGGGGGAAGCGACGAGCACGCGCTCCTCGCCCTCCTTGGGCTCCTCGATGCCGCCGTTGAGGAAGAACGTCACGTGGGCGTACTTCTCGGTCTCGGCGGTATGCAGCTGCTTCAGGCCATTGGCGGCGATAACGTCGGCCAGGACGTTCTCGGGGAACGTCTTGGGGAAGGCGACCTCGACGTCAAACGTCGGATCGTACTCGGTCATCGTCACAAAGTGCGAGAGCTTAATCTGCTCGCGCTCAAAGCCGTCGAACTCCTTGTCCGTGAACACACGAGTCATCTGACGGGCGCGGTCGGGACGGAAGTTGAAGAAGATGGCCGCGTCGCCCTCGTGGATACCCTCGTTGTGGGCAGCGAAGGGCTCGACGAACTCGTCGCCGCGCGGATCCTTCTCGTAGTAGGCCTTTATACCGGCAACGGGGTCGGTATCGGCATCGGATGCATTGACCATGACGTCGTAGGCGCGCTGGATGCGCTCCCAACGATTATCGCGGTCCATGGCCCAATAACGGCCCGAGACGGTGGCGACGCGAGCGTCGCAACCGGTCTCCTCGGAGATCTTAGCCAGGAAGGCGCAGAACTCGCTCATGTAGCCGGCACCGGACTGCGGGTCGACGTCGCGGCCATCCATGAAGGCGTGGACGCGAACGGTCTTGACACCATGCTCGGCAGCCATCTTGACCAGAGCCTCGACGTGGTTCATGTGAGAATGAACACCGCCAGGGCTCATAAGGCCCATGAGGTGGAGAGTCTTGCCGTCAGCCTTGACGTCGTCCATAGCCTTGACGAAGACCTCGTTCTTGGCGATGGAGCCATCCTTGATGGCGTTGTTGATGCGCGAAAGCTCCTGGAACACGATGCGGCCGGCACCGATGTTGAGGTGACCCACCTCGGAGTTGCCCATCTGGCCGTCGGGAAGGCCCACGTCCTCGCCCGAAGCACCGAGCGTGGTGTGAGGATACTTCTCGTACAGGCTATCAAGGAAGGGCGTCTTGGCAGCGGCGACGGCGTTCTCGCCATCAGCCGGAGCAAGGCCGCAGCCATCCATGATGATCAGGAGTGCAGGAAGATGACGCTGTGCCATATGTCCTACTCGCCTGCCTTGACGACCATAGAGGCGAAGTCGGCAGCCTTGAGCGAAGCGCCGCCCACGAGGGCGCCGTCAACGTCAGGCTTAGCGACGAGCTCGGCGATGTTGCCGGGCTTGGCAGAGCCACCATAGAGAACGCGGATGCCGTTAGCGAGCTCCTCGCCAAACATCTCCTTGAGGGTCTCACGGATAGCGCCGCAGACCTCCTGGGCGTCCTCAGCGGTAGCGGTCTTGCCGGTGCCGATGGCCCAGATGGGCTCGTAGGCGACGACGACCTGCTTGGGGCAGGTGATCTCAAGACCGGCAAGGCCAGCCTTGACCTGGTTCACGACGTGCTCGACATAGGTGCCAGCCTCGCGGACCTCGAGGGACTCGCCGCAGCAGAAGACGGGAACAAGACCGGCGGCAACGAGGGCCTTGGCCTTCTTGTTCTGATCCTCGTCGGTCTCGTGGAAGTAGTCGCGACGCTCGGAGTGACCGATGATGCAGTAGGTGCAGCCAGCGGACTTGAGCATGTCGCAAGAGGACTCACCGGTGAAGGCACCCTTGGCCTCCCAGTACACGTTCTGTGCACCGAGGGCGATGGGGGCAGCCTGAATGCGGTCATGAACCGTGGTGATGTCAATGGTCGGAGGGCAGACGAGCACCTCGACGCCAGCCGGAACCTCGGGCAGAGCCTGAGCCAGCTCATCGGCGAGCTTGGCGGCCTCGGCGACGTCGTTGTTCATCTTCCAGTTACCAGCGATAAGAAGGGTGCGATTAGGCATCGAGAAGCGCCTCCACTCCGGGCAGGGCCTTACCCTCGACGAGCTCCATGGAAGCGCCACCACCGGTGGAGATCCAGCTCATCTTGTCGGCCAGGTTGAACTTGTTGACAGCCGCGACAGAGTCGCCACCGCCGATGATTGAGGTGCAGTCGGCCTCGGCGACGGCCTCGGCGATAGCCTGGGTGCCGTGAGCGAAGTTGTCGAACTCGAATACACCCATGGGGCCGTTCCAGAACACGGTCTTGGCGCCCTTGACGGCCTCGGCGTAGAGCTCCTCGGTCTTGGGGCCGATGTCCATGCCCTCACGATCGTCGGGGATAGCGTCGGAAGCGACAACCTCGGGGACAGCGTCCTCGCCAAAGTGATCGGCAACGCGGTTGTCGATGGGGAGCAGGATCTTGACGCCCTTCTCCTCGGCCTTCTTGAGCATCTCGCCGGCGCGCTCGACCCAGTCCTCTTCCTTGAGGGACTGACCGACGGTCAGGCCCTGAGCCAGGAAGAAGGTGTAGGCCATGCCGCCACCGATGATCAGGGTGTCAGCGGAGTCGATGAGGTGATCGAGAACGCCGATCTTGGAGGAAACCTTGGAACCGCCGACGATAGCAACGAAGGGGCGCTCGGGCTCGGCGAAGATGCCGGTCAGCGTGTCGACCTCCTTCTCGAGCAGGAAGCCGGCGACGGCAGGCAGGTAAGCGGCGGGACCCACGACGGAACCCTGGGCGCGGTGAGCGGTACCGAAAGCATCGAGAACGAAGACGTCACCATAGGAAGCGAGGATCTTGGCGATCTCGGGATCGTTCTTCTTCTCGCGCTTGTCAAAACGGACGTTCTCGAGAACGAGGACCTTGCCCGGCTCGACGGCGGCAACAGCCTCAGCAGCCTTCTCGCCGTAGGTGTCGGCGACAAAGGCAACATCGAGACCAGAGAGCTCAGCGAGCTTCTTGGCGACAGGCTCAAGGGAGAGCTCGGGCTGGAAGCCGGTGCCATCGGGACGGCCGAGGTGGCTCATGAGGATGACGCGAGCGTTGTGCTCAACGAGGTAGTTGATGGTGGGCAGGGCAGCCTTGATGCGGGTGGTATCGCCAACGACGCCATCCTTGATAGGCACGTTGAAGTCAACGCGGACGAGAACGCGCTTGCCGTCGACATCGATGTCGCGGACGGTCTTCTTGGTAAAGGCCATGTTTGCTTCTACCTTTCGTACGTGTCTGCCTCCCATTACGGCAGACGATTTCCTATAAAAAGGGCGCGACCCTAGGGTGTAAGCCCTATGAGGCCGCGCCCTTCTTTAGACGCTCAACGAGCTATTCGCTAAAAGCTAAATTAAGCAACGAACTTCTCGAAGTACTTGATGGTGCGGACCATCTGAGAGGTGTAGGAGTTCTCGTTGTCGTACCAAGAGGTGACCTGAACGAGGGTCTGGCCGTTGCCGAGGTCAGAGCACATGGTCTGAGTGGCGTCGAAGATGGAGCCGTGGGTCTCGCCGATGATGTCGGTGGAGACGATGTCGTCCTCGTTGTAACCGAAGGTCTCGGAGATGGTGGAAGCGTAGGCCTTCATAGCGGCGTTGACCTCGTCGACGGTGACCTTCTTGTCAACGACAGCGTAGAGGTTGGTGATGGAGCCGGTCGGCGTCGGGACGCGCTGGGCGGCACCGATGAGCTTACCGTTGAGCTCGGGGAGAACCAGGCCGATAGCCTTGGCAGCACCGGTGGTGTTGGGGACGATGTTGACGGCGCAGGCGCGGCTACGACGCTTGTTGCCCTTGCGCTGCGGGCCGTCGAGCGGCATCTGGTCGCCGGTCCAGGCGTGAATGGTGGTCATGATGCCGGACACGATGGGAGCGAAGTCGTTCAGACCCTTGGCCATCGGGGCGAGGCAGTTGGTGGTGCAGGAAGCAGCGGAGATGATGTTGTCCTCAGCGGTCAGCGTCTCGTGGTTGACGTTGTACACGATGGTGGGCAGATCGCTGCCGGCCGGAGCAGAGATGACGACCTTCTTGGCGCCAGCGTTGATGTGGGCCTGAGCCTTAGCCTTGCTGGTGTAGAAGCCGGTGCACTCGAGAACGACGTCGACGTCGAGGTCGCCCCAAGGCAGGTTGTTGGCGTCGGCCTCCTTGTAGATCTTGATCTCCTTGCCGTCAACGGTGATGGAATCCTCGCCAGCAACGACCTCGTGATCGCGAGCGTAGTTGCCCTGCGTGGAGTCGTACTTCAGCAGGTAAGCGAGCATATCGGGAGAGGTGAGGTCGTTGATAGCGACGATCTCGGAGCCCTCATGACCGAACATCTGACGGAAAGCCAGACGACCGATGCGACCGAAGCCGTTAATAGCAACCTTTACTGCCATTGTGTCTCCTTTCGTAAGGCCCCCGCAAGCTACAGCGCCCGCCGTTGAGGCCCACAAACTAACCACTCGCCTAATATACCTTTTTTTTGACTTGAATTTCACGAGAATAGTCGAAATTGAAAATCAAATTTACGTTAAAACGTTTTAAAGAATAAAATAGCAGCTAAATCCGTATATAAGTCGATACTATAAACTACCTGTTTGCTTCAATGAGCTTTTCAAGCCTCAAAACTCGATGGTAGAGGGCCGACTTCGACAAGGGAGGGTCAGCCATCTCCCCTAAATCACGCAGCGACAGATCGGGATAGCGCTCGCGCAGGTCGCAAAAGACCGCCAAGGCATCCGGAAGCGCATCGCGAAGGCCGCGCTGCTCGAGCTCATCGATAAGCGCAAGCTGATGCTGGGCAGCACCGGCGCTTCTGGTCTGGTTGGCGAGCTCGGCGTTCACGCGACGGTTCACATCGTTCTTAACCAACTTGACCGCGCGCGCCTCCTCAATCTCGGCAACGCTGCGCTTGGCACCAATCAGCTTTAATAGATGCTCGATTTCCTCGGCGCTCTTAATGTACACGGCATATGACCCCCGCCGCGCATTAACACGAGCATGGACCCCAATCTGCCCCAACAGGTCGCAAAGCCCCTTGGCATATTGCTCACCCTGCACCGCGATCTCCAAATGGAAATCGCCGCGTGGATCGGCCACGAAGCCGCCCGCGATGAGCGCGCCGCGGATGTAGGCAAGCCTGCAGCAGGGACGGGCAACGATGTGTCGGGGAACACCAGCGACGAGCCCTCCTCTGCGGTCTAGAATGCCCAGCAGCACCAGAGCCTTGTCCAGGTCGGGTTGATCGGGCAGGGTAATGAGATAGTTACGGACCTTATGCAAGACCGATTTACGAACGGTGAATTCCGTTTTGAGCTTAAGGATGCGATGCGTCAGCGTGATCATCGTGCGCGCGACGGCTCCCGTCTCGGTCGCGACCGTCAAACGATACCGTCCGGAGCCGGCCAACGAAAGCGTACCGCTCACACGCGTCAGGGCGGCAAGCGTCGACAAATCGCAGTATTCACATTCGGGTTCGCAGCGCGCAAGCTCGTCGCGCACCTCAGCGGTAAACGACATGCAGGCCTATGCCTTCGTGTTGGCGCGCGACAGGTCGCGGTGGGAGATGCTCACGTGATACTGGGCGCCTTCCAGGTAACGGGCCGTGGCCTCGGCAATGGCGACGCTACGGTGCTGTCCGCCCGTGCAGCCGATGGCGATAGAAAGCTGCGGCTTACCCTCCGCGATATAGCCCGGCATCACCGTATCGAGCAGCTGTGTCCAAGCCTTCCAAAACTCCTGCGTCTTGGGGTGGTCCAGAACAAAATCGGAGACCTTTTTATCGAGACCGGTCATCGTGCGCATCTCGGGATCGTAAAACGGATTGGGCAGGAAGCGAACGTCGATCATAATGTCCGCCTCGACGGGCATACCGTGCTTAAAGCCAAACGAGAACACGTGAACGTCCATGAGCTGCTGGTCGGACAACTCGGAGAACGCCATGCGCAATTTGTTGCGCAGGGCAGAGGTGCGCAGGCGGCTCGTGTCGATAATCATATCGGCTCGATCGCGCACGCCCTGCAGCTGAAGGCGCTCGCGCTGAATGGCATCGGCCGTAGTCTCCCCCGGCTTGGCAATGGGATGACGGCGGCGATTTTCGCTGTAGCGACGAATCAGCACCTCGTCAGAAGCCTCCAGGAACACGATGTCGCAGCTCATCTCGCGCTCTTCGAGCGCGGCGACCGCATCGAGCAACTCGTCAAACAGTCCCTGGCTACGCAAATCGCAGGTGACGGCGAGATGCCTGCCCACGCCCGTATTGATGCCGACGAGCTCGGCAAGCTGGGCGATGAGACGCGGAGGTAGGTTATCAATGCAAAAATAGCCCATGTCCTCGAACACGTGCATGGCCTGTGTGCGGCCCGATCCGGACATTCCGGTGATGATGACGATATCGGGGATGCGCTCCGAGCGCTCCGCCGCATCCATGGCATCTCCCTTTTGCATGTGCTGCCTCCCAAAAACAAGCGCGGGACCCAGCAACCCGGATCCCGCGCGGTCAATTGCCTATATTGAGTATACCGCCCCGAGCGGATACGAGGCCTGTCTTACGCCTCAAGCGCAGCCTTGAACCAACTCGTAATACTCGTGGGGTGCGTGATGGCGGTGCCGACGACAACGGCCCAGGCGCCAGCATCGATCGCAGCGCGAGCCTCCTCGGGCGTGTGCACGCGGCCCTCGCAGATGATGGGAAGACCGGGGAATTCCTCGGTCGCCTGACGCAGGAGTGGCAGGTCGGGGCCATCGGCCATGGTGCAGTCGATGGCGGCGACGCCGTGAGAAAGCGTGGTGGATACCAGGTCAAAGCCCATATCAACCGCACGGCGAATGTCCTCGATGGTGGCACAATCCGCCATCAGGAGCACGCCCTCCTCGTGCAGCGGGCGGAAGGTATCCTCGACGGTCTTGCCATCGGGACGCGGACGATCGGTGGCGTCGATCGCCACGATATCGGCACCGGCAGCAACGCAGGCGCGAGCGTGACGCAGCGTCGGCGTGATGTAAACGCCCTCGTGTCCATCCTTCCACAGGCCGATGACGGGAACCTCACAGCGACCCTTAATAGCGGCAATGTCGGCAAGGCCCTGGCAGCGAATGGCGGCGGCGCCGCCAAGCTCGCAAGCGCGAGACATTTGAGCCATGGTCTCGGGCGTACGAAGCGGCTCGCCCATATACGCCTGAACGCTCACGACGAGCTTGCCCTTCAGGGATTGAATCAAAGGACCGACGGTCATAAGGCTGCAACCTTTCTCAGAACAGCCTCCCGAGGCGTGTTGTCTCGGGAGGCTCCTACAGCAGATACGTTTACTTCAACGAGGCAAGAAGATGCTCAGCGGCACCGATGAGCGGAGCATCGCCCTCCAGAGAACCGATGAGGATCGGCGTGTCCTGAAGCGGATCGAGCGCCTGGCTGGCATAGCCCTCGTGCACCGAATCCTTCCACGTCTGCGAACGCCAATCGGGACCTTGGTGAATCACGCCGCCCGAAAGCACGATGACCTCAGGGTCCAGGATGTTAGCGAGCGAGCCCAAGCTGGCGCCCAGCGCAAAGCCGGCGTCATGGATGACCTCGGTCGCCTTTGCGTCGCCAGCACGACACAGGTCGTTCACGTCGCGACCGACCGAAGGACGGCTGGGGTCAACTCGACCGAAGCGTTCGTCGTACATACGGCCAATCGAGGTGCCCGAAGCAACAGACTCAAGATGGCCGGAACGCCCGCAGGCGCAGGGAATGCCGGCGGCAGCCGAGCACTCGATGTGGCCCATATGACCGGCAGCACCATGGAAGCCCTGCATCACGCGGCCGTTCTCGACATATGCGCCACCGATGCCCGTACCGATTCCCAGGCACAAGACGGAGAACTTGCCCTTGCCGACGCCCCAGTGGGCCTCGCCCAGAGCATGAGCCTGCACGTCGCCCACAACGGCAACGGGAAGACCAAGGTCCTCGCGCAGACGCGGCCCCAACTGAACGCCGGACCAGCCGGGCATGATCTCATTGGCATAAGCAATGGCGCCCGTCTTGGGATCGACGACGCCTGCGGCACCGATACCGACACCGAGAACCTCGACATCGGGATTCGCCTCAAGAGCGGCCTTGATAGACGCCTCGATACGCTGGAAGACGGCCTCGCCGCCCTCCTGGGCCTCGGTAGGAACCTCGGCCTCAAAAACGGGATGGGGCACACTACCGTCAGCCGGGTACTCCATGATGGCAGTCGCAATTTTAGTTCCGCCGATATCGACAGAGCAGACGTACTTGTTCTCCATGTCGCTCTCCTTCGGAGATAAAAACAACTACAGGAAATGCGCCGTCAGGCTAGCCGTCACAGCGCAGTAAAGGTTTTCCAGGTGTCCGAGATCGCCGAGAAACCGTGTGGCCATTGACCTAATGGGTCATGGCCACACGGTTGAACGGCGAGGTCGGGTGCCTGGGAAGCTTTACAGGAGACCGTTGTCCTGAAGGACCTTCCTAATCGCCTCGACGTTCTCGCCAGTCATGGCCTTCACCGGGCGCGGCATGGTCGGGCTGTCGAAGATGCCCATGAGGTTCATAGCGGTCTTGAAGGCGCCGACGCCACCGGCATAGCCCTGGACGCCCGAGGTGACATCCCAGATGTGGGAGATCTCGTTGAGGCGATCCTGCTCGGCCTTGACGGTAGCCCAGTCACCGGCCTGAGCGGCCTTCCACTGGCGCACGTAGCCCTCGGGCTCAACGTTGGCAAGGCCCGGGACAGAACCGTCGGCGCCACCGAGGTAAGCGCCGTCGACAACAACCTCGTGACCGGTGAGGATGCTCATCGGATGGCCGTTCTTCTCGTTCTCCTGAACGAGATAGCGGAACGAGATGTCATCACCCGAGGAATCCTTGACGCCAGCAAGGACGCCCTCGGCGCCGAGCTTGGCAAGGAGCTTCCAGGGGAGCTTGGTGTGAACGCAGACGGGAATGTCATAGGCAAAGATGGGCAGGTCGAGCTCCTCGTGCAGGATGCGGAAGTGCTCCTCGACCTCGGTCATGCCCTGCAGGGCATAGAACGGGCAGGTGGCGACAAGCGCATCGGCGCCCAGCTCCTGAGCGACCTTACCGTGCTCGATCATGCGCTCGGTCTCGGTATCGATGATGCCGACCAGGACGGGCACGCGGTGGTCGACGATACGAACGGCCTCGGCGATGATCTGGCGACGACGCTCATCGGTGGAGAAAACGACCTCGCCCGAAGAGCCCAGGAAGAACAGGCCATCGACGCCGGCATCGATCATGCGGTTGATGCTGCGCTCAAAGGAGGCAACGTCGAGCTGGTGGTCTTCGGTATCGGGAACAACGACGGGAGGGATAACACCGGTGAATTTCTGAGTTGCCACAAGAATCTCCTTAGTTGTCTGGCGGGCGGCCCTATGCCACCCACTCTTGTTGGCAGTGTCCAGGCCGTCTAGGCCAAAGAACACGGGTAGAACGTTTGGTTAAAGAAGTCGACGACTTCGTTTTCGAACGCATTGATACGCTCATGAGCGTATTTGGCATAGATGATATGCCTCCGGTCACACTCAAGACCGTTGAATACGGCAAACTGATCCTTGGGATCGCTCACGGTATCCATAAGCGATGTGCCCATGAGCACCGATCCGCGCACCCGAGACGACAGCGCCTCGAGGCCGCCAGGAAGCGGATTGGCAACCGCCGTGCAGGCGAGGCCCCGCTCGTCCAGAGCAGAAACCGCCAGCGCGACTCCGCCGCCAAGACCCTCGCCCCATGCAAAGATGCGGTCGGGGTCCATGCCATCTAGATTGCGCGCCACCTTCGCCATCGCGCAACCCCAACGGACGCGCTTGACAAAAGCGGGCGAAGCAATCCCCCGCTGCAGGTCGTCCGCACCAGCGACATCGTCATCCAGCGCGAGGACGGCATACCCCATGGCGGCAAATCTCGTCATGTGATGCCAGCCGCGCACAGGCCGATCGATGTCGTGGAACATCAGGCACAGCGGCACGCGCTTAGATACTCGGGCACGACCAACAGGCTCAATCAAGCGAGCGTGGACTGCATCGTCACCGAGCTCAAAGGAAACCTCCGAGCAACGAGCGCAGGGGTTAACAAAGTCAATCGCCGTAATGGCCAGACCTTGAACCTCAAGATTCGAAGCGCATGTCTCTAAATCAGAAACATCTGCTTGGACATCACCGTGCCAGTCCCGATATTCTGCGAGCCTTGACGAAACCGTTCCAGGAATTCCCACGAGCCCGGGGACTATCAGCTCATCAACATTGCTCTCGCACTTAGACATGAGCCTCCCCTCCCTCACAGAAAAACGGAATGATCATATCGTCAAAATCCTGAATCTCCTCGTGGCCAAAGCCCTCAAAGAACTCATGACGCTTATCGCAGGACAGGTTGTTGTACACCGCAAACTGCGTTGCCGGCGGACAGACGATATCAGCCGTGCCCGTGCCAAACAGCACGGGGCACTTGACCATGGGGGCAAAATTCTTGGAATCGAAGTACGCCAGCTTGGCATAGGCTTCCTCGATACGAGTCGAGTCCTCGTCAAACCAGCGAGACCAATAGCGCAGGCCCTCGTAGGCAATGTCGTCGGCATCCAAGTCCCAGACCAGGCGGAAATCCGACAGGAAGGGATAGAGGATGGCGGCGCGATTGATAAGCTCGCTGTTAAGTGCACAGGTCGCAATGCCCAAACCGCCGCCCTGCGACGCGCCGTTCACAAACACACGGGCAAGATTGATGCCCTCGAGCTCGCGAACGATGCGACACAGGATGCGAATATCTTGGTGCAAGCGGACATAGTAGAGGTTGGCCGGGTCGCCGTCGATACCGGCGACGATATGGCCCGCGACCGTTGTGCCCTCAAATCCACCAATGTCCTCGGAGGGACCTCCTTGACCGGGGCAGTCGAGGGCGATGAGTGCCATGCCCATGCCCGCAAACGACGCCTGCTCAAACCAGCTGCGGCTTGCACCCGGATATCCATGGAACTGAAGTACCAATGGCACGGGCTCGTCCGAGACGGGTTTAAGGTACTTGGCATGCAGGCGAGCGCCACACATGCCGGTATACCAGAGGTCGAAAAACTGGCAGGTCACGGCATCTGTGACCGATGACGTCTCGATCGCATAGTCAAGCCCGACCGCGTCGGCCTCGGCCATGCGATCCTTCCAAAAGAGATCGAAATCTGATGGACGGGGCATGGCGCCTCGATATTCACCAAATTGATGTTGTAGCTCCTGAGCACTTGGCATGGCTCGTGAACCCAACCTTTCGAAATCGCAACGGAGGTGCGCCCGGCAAGGGAACCGGGCGCACGGGAGGGAAAGCGAGGCTACTCGCCGAGCTTGGGATGCAGCAGCGACGGTGCAGCGCCGAGCAGCATCTTGGTGTAGGGGTCCTGAGGGTGCTGGAAGACCTGCTTGGCCTCGCCCTGCTCGACGATCTTGCCGCCATTCATAACGATGATGTCGTCAGAGATATAGCGGACCGTCTGGATGTCATGGCTGATGAACACCATGGCCAGGCCGAGCTCCTTCTTAAGGTCGGTCAGCAGGTTCAGAATCTGCGCGCGGACCGAAACGTCCAGAGCCGAGGTGGGCTCGTCGGCGATGATGGCATCGGGGTTCAGCGACAGGGCACGGGCAATTGCGACGCGCTGGCGCTGGCCGCCCGAAAGCTGGCCGGGAAGAACCTCGGCGGCGGAACTGGGCAGACCGGTGAGCTCCAAGAGCTCCTTGACGCGCTTCTCCTGCTCGGCCTCGGTACCCAGGTTGTGAACGCGCATGGGGTCGAGCAGCTGCTCGCGAACGACCATGCGGGGGTTGAGCGCCGTAGCCGGATTCTGGAACACGACCGAGATGACGCGGCCCATGTGACGACGGTCCTCGGCGGTACGCTTGGTAACGTCCTTGCCCTTAAAGTAGACCTTGCCGCTCGTGGGGGCCTGCAGGCCGCACATGACGTTGGCGGTGGTGGACTTACCGCAACCGGACTCGCCGACGATGCCGATCGTCTGACCGGGCATGAGCTTAATCGTTACACCCTGGACGGCGTGAACCAGGTTAGGGTGCAGAATCGAGCCGGTACGGGTCCTAAAGGTGACGTGGACGTCATCAAGGAAGATGATCGGCTCGACGCCGTTGACTGCGGTCTCGCTCATCTACATCACCTCCGCGTGAGGGGTCAAACCATTTGCCTTGAGCACCTCGTCGGGGAGCTCGGAATAGAAGTGCTCGGTGCCGGGCACGCGCTTGAAGACCGGACGGGTGTCCAGGCCAATACGCGGATGGCTCGAGCGGGGCGCGAAGCGATCGCCCTTGGGGAAATCGCGCGGGCTCGGAACGGCGCCGGGCACCTGGTGCAGGCGGCCCGAACCGCTCTCGATGGACAGAACGGAGCCCAGAAGACCGCGGGTGTACTCGTGAATCGGGTTGGTGAGCAGCTCCTTGGTGGGCGCCTGCTCGATAACCTGACCGGCGTACATAACCGTGATGTTATGGGCGACCTCGGCGACCAGCGCCAGGTCATGCGAGACGAAGATCATGGCAAAGCCGAGCTTGGCCTGAAGGTCGTTGAGCAGCTTGATGACCTGCTTCTGGACGGTAACGTCCAGAGCGGTCGTGGGCTCGTCGCAGATGACCAGCTTGGGGTCGCGGGTAAGGGCCATAGCGATCAGGACACGCTGACGCTGGCCACCGGAAAGCTCATGCGGGTAGCTCTCGAGCGTACGCTTGGGGTCGAGGCCCACGAGCTCCAGGAGTTCCTCAGCGCTGCGGGTGCCGCCGCGCTTGGTGAGCTGCTTCATCTGGGCAGAGATGAGCATGGAGGGGTTGAGCGAGGACAGGGCGTCCTGATAGACCATAGCGATATCGGTACCGCGCAGGCCGAACCACTCCTTCTTGCTCATCTTGAGCAGGTCACGGCCCTCCCAGAGGACCTCGCCGGAAAGGTGCTCATCGTCGTCGGTCAGGCCCATGATGGCCAGCGTGGTGATGGACTTACCGCAACCGGACTCGCCCACCAGGCCCATGGTCTGACCAGGACGGACGTCAAAGTTGACATGGTCGACGACGTTGATATCACCGTGATGCTCAAACTGAATGCAGAAGTCACGGACCGAGAGAATCGGTTCGACAGACTCGTCGGGCACATGGCGATCGTCACGCTTGAGCTCGACATCGCGCAGGGCGCCAAGGCGAGCGGAGAGGGACTGGGCCTGCTCCTTGTAGGCGCGAACGGGGTCGGAGACCAGCAGGTCGGCCTCGCGACGCTTGGAGGAATCGGTCGGATCCAGGGCGGCGGAGGGAGCAGCGGCCATGGCGTCGGTAATGCCCTCGGAGAGGATGTTGAGCGCCAGGCAGGTGATCATGATGGCCAGGCCCGGGAACAACGCCTGCCACCAACGGCCGGCGAGCACGCCGCCGCGGGCGTCGGCGAGGATGTTGCCCCAGGTAGCGGTGGGCTCCTGGATACCAGCGCCGATGAAGGTCAGCGAAGCCTCGAAGATGATGGCGTCGGCGACCAGGGTAACGGTGAAGACCATGATCGGGGCGATGCAGTTACGCAGAACATGCTTGATCAAAATCCACGGAGCCTTGGCGCCGGAAACGATGACCGCGCGGACATAGTCCTCGCCGTACTCGGACACGATGTTGGCGCGCACGATACGGGCAATCTGCGGAGTGTACATAAAGCCGATGGCGAAGATGATCGACGGCACGGAGTTGCCCAGGATGGAGACGAAGACGGCCGCGAGGGCGATGCCCGGGATGGACATGATGATGTCCAAGATACGCATGATCGTCTCGGAGACGGCCTTGCGCGAAACCGCTGCAAGGGCGCCCACGACCGAGCCGCAGACCAGAGCCATGGCAGTGGCGCCAAAGCCGATAATCAGCGAGTAACGACCACCGTAGAGCATACGCGACAGAATATCGCGACCCTTATCGTCGGTACCGAAGATAAATCCGTTGCCGGGAGCCTGGCGAGCCGTAAAGATCTCGACCGGGCTATAGGGGGCAAGAAGGGGCGCCAGAATCGCAGTCAGGGCGACCAGCACCAGCACGACGGCGGCAATCTTAGAAGACAGCGTCATCTTCTTCCAGCCACCGAGCTTGAGCCCCTTGGAGGCAGCCTTCTCGAGCTGCTCGGTTTGCTTCTCTCGAATCTTTACCATAATCTACACCGTCCTGATGCGCGGGTTGATGAGCAGGTAGAGCATGTCAACCACGATGTTGATGATGATGAAGGCAAGAGCAACGACGATAACGACGCCCTGAACCAGGTTCGCCTCGTTGCCCTGAACGCCCTGCAGAATCGCGGTGCCCATGCCGGGGAGGTTGAAGATAACCTCGATGACGACGGCGCCGCCCATGAGGTAACCGATCTTAAGACCGAGGGTGGTGACCGGGGTGATCAGCGCATTGCGAAGAACGTTGATACCGACGACGACCTTCTCGGGAACGCCGGCACCGCGAGCCATACGGACATAGTCCTTGTCGAGCTCCTCGACCATGGCGGTACGCACGATACGAGTCATCTGGCCCGTCAGCGGAAATGCCAAGGCGATGGCGGGCATAATCATGCGGCCCAGATAACCAGCCGGATTCGTGGTGAAGTGAGGCAGAGCACCCGATGCCGGGAGCACCTTAAGGTAGGAAGAGAACAGCAGGATCAACAGAACGGCAAGCCAGAACGACGGGGTTGCCAAGCCGGCGATGGAAAAGACGCGGATCACTTGGTCCGGCCATTTGTCGCGATACAGTGCCGCGATGACGCCGAGCAAAAACGAAACGACCGCACCGATGGCAAGGCCGATGAAGGTCAGCTGCATCGTGACGGGCAGGGCCGTGGAGATGCGCTTGGCAACGGAGTTGCGAGCAGCACCATAGGTGCCCATGTCGCCATGGATCAAATCGCCCATATAGCGCACGTAGCGCACGGGCCAGGGGTCGTCCAGACCATACTTCTCATGGTACTCGGCAACCGCCTCGGGCGAGGCACCGTCACCCAACGCCGTGTAGGCGGGGTCGGTCTTGGAGAACGACATAAGGAAGAACACCAGGACGGTGACGCCCAATGCCATGATCGGCAGCGCCACAAGACGCCTTCCAATCAAACGTAGCAAGTTGTTCACGTTCTCTCCCCTTTCTTTTGTCGGTAGGACCAACTGGTATATGAGTACGGATACTCATTACAAGACCCGAGCGACATCGAGGTCGCCCGGGTCTTTGTTTCAACTATGAGGATACGGTCCCAACGACCGACATCCTGCATACAGACTCAAGCGAGTCTTACGCCTTGACGGTCGCAACGCCCCTGAAGGACATGCTCGTCGTACCGATGCCCTTGAAGCCATCGAGGGCCTCGCCGTTGGGCGCAGTGGACGGATCGTCCCAGGAAGCGGAGACGGTCTTGACGTGGACAACGGGGTACAGAACGGCGTTGTCGGCAATGATGTCGAAGCACTCGTTCCACTTCTTCTGCTGCTCATCGCCCTCAGCGGCAAGAGCCTCGTCCATGAGACCGTGGAGCTTCTGCCACTCAGCGGACTCCTTCCACGGGCAACGGGTCTGCATCCAGACGTTGTCGCCGTACCACCAGTTGAGCAGCAGGTCGGGGTCGGCGCCGAAGCAGGAAGGATCGCCAGGGGCAAGGAGGATATCGTAGGCCTCGCCGCCGTCGATGGCGGCGTAGGTGGCCGGCGAGGTATCGGTCTGGATGGTCACATCGAAGCCGAGAGCGTCGAGGTCGTTCTTGACCTGGGCGGCCATGCCCTTAATCTGCTCGTTGTCGGTGGTGCGCAGGGTGATGGCACCCGGGGTGATGCCAGACTCCTCGATGAGCTTCTTAGCCTTCTTGGCGTCGGTCTTGTACACCGTGGAAGCCTCATGATAGTTGGTGAAGCTCTTGGGCAGGTAGCAGCTGGCAGCGGTGGCAAGGCCGGCGAAGGTGTTGCTGACCATCTTCTCGGTGTCGAGCGCATACATGACAGCCTGACGGACCTTGACGTTGTTCCAAGGCTCCTTGGCGACGTTGAACATGATGAAGCGGGTGCCGAAACCCTGAACGTTATCGATCTTGCAGCCGGCGCTCTCGAGCTGGTCGACGGCGTCAGCGGTAACGAGCTCCATAACGAGCGTGGAGCCCTCCTGCTGAGCGGTAACGCGAGCGGTGGGGTCGGTCAGGATGCTGTACTGGATCTTCTTATCCTCGGCAGCATACTCACCGTTGTACTCGGGGTTGGGAACCAGGGTGATCTCGGTATCGGAGATAGAGTCGTACATCCAGGGGCCGGAGCCGATCGGCTGCTTGGCGCGATCCTCCTCGGTCTGGGTGGCCGGGGTAACGCGGACGATGGCCAGACGATCCTTGAGCAGGGAGAAGTTGGGGACCTTGGTCTTGACCGTCACGGTGCTGGCGTCCTTGGCCTCGATGGACTCGAAGGGCTGGAAGAACGGAGCATAGGTAGCGGAAGCGGCGCAAGCGGTGTAGGAGGCAACGACATCGTCAGCGGTGACCTCGGTGCCATCGGAGAACTTGGCGCCCTTGCGGATGGTGACCTCGAAAGTGGTGTCGTCCACAGACTTGGGATCGTCGGTGGCGAGCTCGTTGAAGGTGCTGTAGTCGTGGTAATCGATGCCGTAGAGGCCCTCGACGACGTGCCAGTTAGCACCCAGGCCCACAGCGGAGCCGGTGCTGGCGGGATCGAAGCTGGACGGAGCGTAAGCGGAACCAGCGGTGATCACGCCGCCGCCACGGTTGGCGGAATCGGTGGAACCGGAAGCGGAACCCTCGTCGCTAGAGCTGCCACCGCAGCCGGTGAGACCAAGCCCTGCGACAGCAGCGACGCTGCCGGTGAGGCCGAGGAACGAACGCCTGGACATACCCTTGTTGATGATGGCCATGTCTTCTCCTATCAATAGAGAATCTTACCCGGGAGCGCCTAGACGTGCCCCCGCGCAACTTGCGGACGATATATACCTTACCTACCGACGAACCCAACTGAGGTGCCGCGCTCGGCGACCGATACATACATACGCTTGAACGGTATTTGCTACCGTTCACCGAATTCATTGACAAACGATTCGCCAGACAGTATGTATCGACGAGGTGAGATATCAGTCTTCGTCAACCCGCAGGATAGCAGGGTTGTTCACCATGGCTAGTCAAACGTTTTAGCGTTAATTAAACCCGAAATCGGCTGGTAATCGCCGTGAAATAAATGATTGAAAATCACGCAATCATGTATATCAGTTGTTTAGAGGCGTGTTTAGTTTTCGGATTGCTTTGCCGCCGCCTCGGCGCGCTCGGCATTCCATGCAACGAGCGCCTCGTGAACCGCTTTGGCGACATCGGCAGGAATGCCTCGAACTTCCGCGATCTCTTGCTCGCTCGCCGCGCGCAAACGCTTCATCGAGCCAAAATGGCGCATAAGGGCACGTTTTCTGGTGGGTCCCACGCCTGGAACGTCATCGAGTACCGAAACCGTCATGGCTTTATCGCGCAATTCGCGATGGAACGTGATGGCAAAACGGTGCGATTCATCGCGCACCTGTTTAATTAGATAGAGCGACGCGGACCCGGTCGGCAGCACGACGGGAGTCTCGTCCCAAGGCACGAAAACCTCCTCATCGGCCTTTGCCAAGCCACAAACTGGTATATCGAGCCCAAGAGCCTCAAGTTGCTTGATCGCAGCGGTCAATTGCGGCTTACCGCCATCGACAACGAGCAAATCGGGGCGCGAGCCAAAGCGCTCGTCGGCCATACGCTCGGGAGCATAACGTCGTCCCAAAACCTCGGACATCGACACGAAGTCGTTTGCCTCGTCCAATTCGGCCTGAATTTTAAAACGACGATACTGACTCTTGTCGGCGCGCCCGTTGGTAAACACCACCATCGAGGCGACCGTAAAGGTGCCATGCAGTGTAGAGATATCGAAGCACTCGATACGCAACGGCGGCGATGGCAGCGCCAACGCACTTTCGAGCTCCAGGAGCGCTTGATTGGTGCGGTCGTCAGCGTACCCCGTTCGCATCATGTAGCGCATGAGAGCATGGCGCGCATTTTTGGATGCCATATCGAGCAGACGGTGCTTTTCGCCACGCTGCGGCCTATGGAGATGGCAGGAACGCTCACGCTTGCCCGCAAGCCACTCCCCCAGCGCCTCCGCATCCTCAAGCTCGACGGAAAGGTTGACCTCAGCTGGAATATCAGCCGTCTCGTCGTAATAGCGCTTAAGAAAGCCCGACTGGAGCTCTTCCTCGTCAACATCAAGACCCTTGTCGAGAATGAACTCGCAGGTGCGAACTGTTCGGCCCTCGCGAACGACGAAGACGCAAGCGGCGGAGATGGTCTCCTCGCGATAGAAACCGATGACATCTATATCGACACTGGAGGGAAAAACGACTTGCTGACGATCGTCCAGACCCCTGATGACCTCCAAACGACGTTTGACGCGTGCCGCGCGCTCAAAGTCGAGCGCCTCAGCGGCATCCGTCATCTCGGAGGTCAGCTCATCGACGACATCCTTGCGATGGCCCGACAAAAAGCGCTCGACGCGCTTGACGTTCTTGGCATAGTCTGCCGGGGAAATCGCGCCGACACACGCACCCGGGCCGCGCCCGACATGGTAGTCAAAGCAGGGGCGCCCGTTTTGCGCGCAAATCATATTGACGATGTCTTCCTCGCCCTTGTGGGACTCGACGATACGGCGACAACGACGCCACTCCGCACAGGATGCGGAGCAGATGGGGATAACCTTGCGCAGCGTATCTATCGTCTCACGTGCCGCGCGGCTATCGGTATAAGGTCCAAAATAGCGCGTTCCCGGCTTATGACGCTCACGCGTGTATTTGATAGCGGGATACAGGTCGCCCTTTGTAATGGCGATAAAGGGGTAGCTCTTGTCATCCTTGAGGTCGACGTTAAAGTACGGATGGTACTGACCAATCAAATTGCGCTCGAGCACCAACGCCTCGTGCTCGGTCTCCACCACGATATAGTCAAAGCTCGCCACCAGCTGCATCATAAGCGGGATCTTCTGGCGCTCGTCCTGCAGCGTCACGTACTGACGCATACGGGCGCGCAGGTTTTTCGCCTTGCCCACGTAGATGACATCGCCCTTGGCGTCTTTCCAAAGGTAGCAGCCGGGCTGCGTGGGAACGCGCGAAACCTGCTCGGCAAGCGTTGGAATGTTGTCGTGACCGGCCACGCGCACCTACTTGCGACGAAGCAGCGCCGAGACCTCGGGCATCTTAAGGATGACGGCAAGGCCAAAGGTAACAGCAAGCGAGACGACACCCGCAACGCAAACGTAGCCAAGAGTAATCAGAATCGAGCCGCCAAGTGCCCCGACAAAGCGTTCAAGCGCCCACATGACGCCGGCGCCTGCGGCAGCACCCAGGCCACCGAGCAAAAGGCCAAAGAAACCGCCATGCAGGATGGATTTAACCTGAAGACCACGCAGGCGGCGACGCAGCCACCACAGCGAACAGCCGACCAAGATCACGTGGTCGACGACATACGAAAGCGCGATTGCCGGCATACCGAAGCCCAGCACAACGCCAAACAGCAGAACCGAGCCGGCCTGGCCGATGGCGGAATACAGGCAATAGCGGCTATAGGGCTTCATGTCGAGCAAGGCAGAGAAGCTCTTCTGCATCAGCACGACCACGCCGTAGAGCGGCAGCGAGAACGCCAGGTAGACAAGGAACTCGGACACCAGCGCCACGCCGGACTCATCGAACTTGCCAGCGCAGTAGATCATGTTGAGCGGACGCGCGAAGACAATCAGGTACAGCGCGAACGGAACCAGGAAGAACAGCATCTGGGCGACGCCACGCGAAATGCCCGTGCGAACGCTGTCGTAATCCTTCTCCTGTGCGTCGTGAGAGAGCTCGGTATAGAGCGCCGTCGAAAGCGAGGCGGCAATCAGCGCGTAGGGCAGCGTGTACCACAGGCGCGCATAGGCGATGACGGAAGGACCGGTCTCGGGCTGGACCACCAGCGCGGCAGCGTTCGTGATAGAAGTCGAGACAAACATGCACACCGTAGCGAGCAGCGTCGGGATACCGAGCGCAATCGTCTGGCGCAGTGCGGGGTCCTTAAAGTCGATATGGATATGGGGATGCACGCCGTGCTTGCCAAGCGCGGGGATCTGACAAGCCATCTGAACAAAGACACCGAGGGTCGTACCGGCCGCAATCAAGATGATGCCGGCACGTTCGCCAAACTGTGCGGACACGGGCGCAAAGCCCATAAAGCTCGCAATGACGATCACATTGTTGAGGACCGGGGCAAACGTCGACCAGAAGTAGTCGCGGTGTGCGTTGAGAACGCCCGAGAACACCGAGCCCAAACCATAAAACAGAATCTGGATGGCGAAGAAACGGAACATGAACGCAGCGGTATCCATGCTGCCGCCGCCACCCGAAAGGAACGATTGCGTCCAAATAAAGCCCGGAGCGAACACGGTCCCCAGCAACGAAATGCCACCCAGCACCAATAGCAGAATACCGAGCAGGTTGCCCACGTACTCGTTCGAGGCCTCGCGACCCTGCTCACGCCTCACGCCCATGTACACGGGCAAAAACGCCGTCACGAGCATGCCGCCCATCACGAGTTCGTAGAGCATATTGGGCAGGTTGTTGGCGACCTGATAGGAGGACGAGAGCAGCGACATGCCGATAGCGGCCGCCATTGCCCATGTGCGGATAAAGCCGGTGACGCGAGACACGATGGTCAGGATGGTCATAAGCCCGGCGGAACGACCAACCGTGGAGTAGTCCGACGAGCCCATATCATCAGTGCCATCTCGCGACGAAGAAGCTTCGGATGAGGGTGTCTGAGGCGCAGATTCTTTTGCAAAATGAGCTCCGCACTTCAATTCTTCCTGCGGCATCGCTCAGTCCTCTCTCGTAATCGGGGCGACCGTCGCCCCGCAAAATGCAATTAAATCATCGGGTGCAAGCTCAAGCTGATAACCACGCTTGCCTCCCGAAATAAAAATGGTATCCCAAAGGACACATGTCTCATCAATGAGCGTCCGGTAGCGTTTTTTCATACCGACCGGACTGCAGCCGCCGCGAACGTAGCCAGTCGCCGCAAGCAAATCCTTCACATGCATCATGGCCAAGGACTTCTCCCCCGCGGCACGCGCGGCGGACTTTAGATCGAGCTCGTCGGCAACAGGGATGCAGCACACGACATGGTCGTTGGACGGCGTCACGCAGACCAAGGTCTTAAATCCTTGTCCGGGCTCCTCGCCAAGCTGCTCCGAAATCGCGACCCCCAGGCCCGCCGACTCATCACCATCGTCTTCGTACGTATGTAGAACATAGGAAATGCCGGCGCTTTCCAGCTCGCGCATCGCATTGGTTTTTGGCGTCTTTACAGCCTTTGCCATGGCATATCCTTTCCCTCGCATTCGGACGCAAGGATTAAGTATATGTCCAATTCGGCTGCATACGTCACTTCGACACAGCAAGCGCCATCGAATCACAAGGAGTCGATGGCGCCCATAAACTGAATCGCCTATTTATTGAGCATCAAGTTGAGCCTGACGCTCCCGGTCACGCCTGAGCAACGGCGCCAAAAACTTGCCCGTATAACTTTGCGGACAGTCCGCGACCTGCTCCGGTGTGCCCGAAACCACGACGGTTCCGCCGCCGTTACCGCCCTCGGGGCCCATATCGATCAGGCGGTCGGCAACCTTGATGACATCAAGGTTGTGTTCAATCACCAGCACCGTGTTGCCCGCATCGACCAAGCGCTGCAGCACATCGAGCAGCTGGCGGACGTCCTCAAAATGAAGGCCGGTCGTCGGCTCATCCAAAATATAGAACGTCTTGCCCGTCTGGCGTCGATGAAGCTCCTTGGCGAGCTTCACACGCTGCGCCTCGCCGCCCGAGAGCGTCGTTGCGGGCTGGCCCAGGCTCACGTAGCCCAAGCCTACATCGTACAGCGTCTGGAGCTTGCGCTTAATCTGCGGGATATTCCCAAAGAAGGCCAGTGCCTCGGTGACGCTCATGTCGAGCACGTCCGAGATGGTCTTACCACGGTAGGTAACCTCAAGCGTCTCGCGGTTATAGCGTTTGCCGCCGCAGACCTCACAGGGGACATAGATATCGGGAAGGAAGTGCATCTCGATCTTAATTTGTCCGTCGCCCTTGCATGCTTCGCAGCGACCGCCGCTCACGTTAAAGGAGAAACGTCCCGGCGAGTAGCCACGCGCCTTCGACTCCGGCGTACTCGCAAACAGCGCGCGAAGATCATCCCACAGGCCAATGTACGTAGCAGGGTTGGAACGCGGCGTGCGACCAATCGGCGACTGGTCGATGTCGATCACCTTATCGATGCACTCGATACCCTCGAGCTTTTTGTACGGGCCCACAGGACGCGTCGAGCGATGAATGGCATTCGTAAGCGCAGGTGCGATGGTGTCGGTAACCAGGGAGCTCTTACCCGATCCCGACACGCCGGTAACGACCGTAAGCGTACCAAACTCGATCTTGGCGGTAACGTTTTTGAGGTTGTTGGCGCGGGCGCCCGTAATCTTAAGGCAGCCGCGACCGGGCTTGCGGCGTTCATCGGGAACCCGAATCATTCGCTTGCCGGTCAGGTAGGCACCCGTCATCGAATCGGGGCACGCCATGATATCGGCAGGCGTTCCCGCGGCGACCACGTGTCCGCCGTTCACGCCCGCGCCGGGGCCCATGTCGATCACATAGTCGGCAGCACGAATCGTATCCTCATCATGCTCGACGACGATGACGGTATTGCCGATATCGCGTAGGCGCTCAAGCGTCTTGATCAGGCGCTCGTTATCGCGCTGATGGAGGCCAATCGATGGCTCGTCCAAAATGTACAGGACACCCATGAGGCCGGCGCCGATCTGCGTTGCCAGGCGAATGCGCTGGGCCTCGCCTCCGGAAAGCGTCGCCGAGGCACGATCGAGGGTCAGATAGTCGAGTCCGACATCGACCAGAAAACGCAAGCGCTCCAGGATTTCCTTGACGATGCGCCCGCCGATAAACTGTTGGCGCTCGGTGAGTTCCAAGCCCTCAAAAAACTCGAGCGACTCGCGGCACGATAGGCAACAGACCTCGTAAATGGACTTACCGCCTACGGTAACAGCGAGCATCTCGGGGCGCAAACGAGCGCCGTGGCAGCTCGAGCACGGCTCCTCGCGGATGTACTTCTCCAAGCGCGCCTTGGTGTTCTCATTCGTCGTCTCGGTATAGCGCTCGTACAGGATATTGCGCACGCCCGAGAACTTGGTGTCCCACTGGCTGCGGCGCCCATCGAGCTTTTGATAGTCGACCGAAATCTTCTGGTCGCCCATGCCGTCTAAAAACGCGCGACGCACCCGCGGAGGCAGATCCTCCCACGGCGTATCGACGCTCACCTTAAAGTGTTTGCAGACCGCAGCGAAAATCTGCGGATAGTAGTTAGAGTTGCCAAACAGGCTGCCAAAGACCCCGTCGGCGATCGACTTCGAGGGGTCTTCGATTAGGGCCTCGGCATCGACCGTCTTCTTAAAGCCCAGGCCATCGCACTCTGGGCACGCGCCATAGGGCGCGTTGAACGAGAAATCACGCGGCTGCAGGTCATCGATGGAGTGCCCATGCTCCGGGCACGCTAACGCCAGCGAATACTCCAGCAACTCGCCTTCGGTCCCCTCGGGAGCGTCGCGGTCGGGCAGCAAGTATACGTTCACATTGCCGTGCGCCAGCGCGGTCGCCTGCTCAACAGACTCGGCGATACGGCCCAGAGAGTTCTCGCGAATCACGATGCGGTCGACCACGACCTCGATATCGTGCTTGAACTTCTTGTCCAGATCGATCGGATCGTCGAGCGAGCGCACTTCACCGTCGACACGCACGCGACTAAAGCCCTCGGCGCGAAGATCCTCAAACAGTTTGGTGTACTCGCCTTTTCGCCCGCGCACCACCGGTGCCAGCACAAACGCGCGACGACCCTCTCCCGCCGCCAGGACCTTATCGGCGACCTGGTCGGTGGTTTGGCGCTCAATGACACGGCCGCATTCGGGACAGTGCGGGGTGCCCACACGGGCGAACAGCAGGCGCAGATAGTCATAAATCTCGGTTACGGTGCCAACCGTCGAGCGAGGGTTTTTAGACGTCGTCTTTTGGTCGATCGACACCGCCGGCGAAAGGCCGTCGATTGAATCCAAGTCGGGTTTGTCCATCTGGCCCAAGAACTGGCGCGCATAACTCGAAAGGCTCTCGACGTATCGACGCTGGCCCTCGGCATAGATAGTGTCGAATGCCAGCGAACTCTTGCCCGAGCCAGAAAGACCGGTAATGACCACGAGTTGGTCACGCGGAATGGAAACATCGATATCCCGGAGGTTATGCTCACGAGCGCCGCGAATAACGATAGAAGAATCAGACATGGAAGCTCCTTGCCTCCTATTGCATCGAATCATACTGCCGATGAGTTTAGCGCACTCGACGCGCACAGATGTTCGTAATACAAGATTCGCAGACCTTTAGCTTTGCGTATCGGGTGCTTTGTTTCTCGAAATACCGTGGAAAGGTTACAGTAATCTAATACTGAACTTAATTTGCTGTACCAGAGGAACGTCCATGACCGAAGATATCCCCCTTGAAATCACTTCGAGCGACATGGCCAATCTGCCCATATTCATCGCCGTCCTTATCGTGGCCGCCGTCGTCGTGCGCGTGTATTTTTCAATCAAACGCAACGAAAAGCCACCCATTGCCCGCGTCTTTTGGTGCGCGACGCTCCTCATCCCACTCGGCGTGGTAGCTGCATGGGTTACGAATCAATTGCTCGTAAATGAGGGCAGCTCCCTATGGGTCCTTTCTTATTCGGCGCTCGGTGCTGCCGCCGTCATACTTCTTGTCGAGCCCTTGGTTTCGGGACTTATCGACCAAACCGATCTTGCGACGGGAACGGTCGCCTGTATTTGCCGTGACATCCTTGTCATCGCCGCTGTTTCAGCGCTCTCGTTCGTTTCACTCGAAATTGCCTGCAACGAAACGTTCTATCGCATTCCCGCCAACTCATTCGGGTTTTCCGTCGGGCTGCTCGCGACGGTTCTGCTCTCCCTTTATTTGCTGGGACAGCGTCATGGAGGCGTCATGGCTCTCGTGCCCGTCGTCTGCTGCATCCTTGGCATTGCCGAGCACTTCGTCATAACGTTTAAAGGCGAAGCCATCCTGCCAAGCGATATCTTGGCCCTTGGCACCGCAATGGAAGTGAGCGAGGGATACGAGTTTACCTTTACCGCCGGAATCGTAACCTCTCTCGCCCTGCTGGAGATTTCCCTGGGGCTTCTTTCGCTCATCCGACCGCGAAAGCCCCGTACGCCCACCCATGTCTTCCCCGCTATCGCCGCTAACCTCTGTGCTTTTCTGCTAGTGACCGTTGTGGGGCTCTCAGGCTTTTCCAACATCGACTTGGAGCAGGCGCTGGATTTTGGATTTGACCGTTGGCAGCCCATCACCACGTATGTGTCTCAGGGTTTTATCACTTCGTTCACCGAAATGGTCAACGAGTTGCCCATTGAGAAGCCCAAAGACTATACGCCCGATGAGGCGCAGAGCATCGAGCAGGAGCTCGCCGCCGTCTACGACAGCACATATGGCTCGAGCGAACAGCGCGCGGCGGCCGTTGCCCAGTTCAATGAAATCAAGCCGACGATTGTTGCCGTCATGAACGAGAGTTTTAGCGACCTTTCGTGCTTTGAGCAGCTCCAGGCGGCCGGGTACACCGGCCCCGCATTCTACAACTCGCTTCCCGACACACTTGTTCGCGGCACCATGCTCGCTTCGGTCGCCGGTGGCGGAACGGCGAACTCCGAATTCGAATTTTTGACCGGAGCGACAACGGCCTTTGTCGGATTAGGCAAAATCCCCTATCAGCTGTATCAGATGAATGGCGTCAACAGCCTGGCAAAGGACCTTAAAGAGCTTGGGTATACCACTACCGCTATGCACCCGCAAAACCCCGTCAACTACCATCGAGATAAAATCTATCAGCAGCTTGGCTTTGGAGACTTTCTTTCAATCGGCGATTTCGAAGGTGCGCCCTATTACCATGCCGGCGTATGCGACTACGCCACCTACGACAAGATACTCGACCTGCTCAGAACCGACGAAGCCCCGCAGTTCATCTTAGACGTCACGATGCAAAATCACGGCGGCTACGACTATGGCACCGTTCCCGCCGAAGAGCTGACAAACTATTGGGTCGAGGGAGCCAGCGAAGGCGCCAACAACGCGCTCAACACCCATCTCACCTGCATCAACGCATCCGACCGGGACCTCGAGTACTTTATCAACGAGCTCCGCAATATCGGCAGACCGGTTGTTCTTGTCTTTTTTGGCGACCATCAGCCGAGCGCCGCAACGACTCTCAACGACGAGCTGTACCCTCAGGAAGATACGGCAAGCCACGCTTTCCGTATCTATCAGTCGACATATCTCGTCTGGGCTAACTATGAGATCGCCGGCAATACCGAGCTCAACGTCTACGACACCGTCGGGGCAAACGAGATTGCAGCCATTACCCTTAATAAGATCGGCGCTCCGCTCACCAATTACCAAAAGGCCCTGCTTGCAACAAGGTCAGATGTGCCCACCATCAATGTCGCCGGCTATCTCGGTGCCGACGGGCTGCGCTACGACTTGGAATCTAAAGACAGCCCCTACGCCTCGACAATCGACAAGCTGCAGCGCATGCAATACCTCGAGTTCGCCAGCAAAGTTCAGTAAGCCCGCCCATTCGCTTGGGCCCATCGTATTGCAAGCACGCTCGGCCCAAACGCATCGCAAATGACTCCCGCTCGCAAACGAGGGTACAATGACGCTCGTGTCACATCGCGGGGCCCCGGCCCCAGCATATACAAAGGAGTCATACATGGGTTGCGAACACGCACAGGCCGCCGGCGGACAAACGTCGCCGTCGCAATTTGAGGAGAACACGCTGTCCGAGGTCAAGCGCGTCATCGCCGTGCTTTCCGGCAAGGGCGGTGTCGGCAAGTCATTTGTCACCGGTGCCATCGCCACCGAGCTTGCCCGTCACGGCCACAAAGTCGGCGTCCTCGATGCCGACATCACCGGTCCCTCTATCCCCAAGATGTTCGGTATGAGTGGACGCCACGTCCATGCGCTTGGCAACCTTATGCTGCCCGAAATCTCCGAGCACGGCGTCAAGGTCATGAGCTCCAACCTGCTGCTCCAAAACGAGACCGACCCCGTCCTTTGGCGCGGTCCGGTCATCGCAGGCGCCATTAGGCAGTTCTGGAGCGAGACCTCGTGGGGCCCCATCGACTACCTACTGGTCGACATGCCTCCGGGAACAGGCGACGTCGCGCTCACCGTCTTCCAGTCGCTGCCGGTCGACGGAATCGTCATCGTCACGAGCCCGCAGGATCTGGTCTCGATGATCGTCGCCAAGGCGGTCAACATGGCCGAGAAGATGAACGTCCCCATTCTGGGCATTGTCGAGAACATGAGCTATATTGAGTGCCCCGACTGCGGCAAGAAGATCGAGGTCTTTGGCAAGAGCAAGCTCCCCGAGGTCGCAGAGCGCTATAACCTCGACATCTTGGGCCAGCTCCCCATTAATCCGGCACTCGCCGAGGCCTGCGATAAGGGCGAGGTCGAGACCGCGCTGCCCGATGGCATGTTGCCCAAGGCAGTCTCTGCCGTCGAGGCTATTACCCCGCACGAGACCGACGAGGCCTAAGTGAACACGAGCGCCCTCTATGACGTCTTGGTAATCGGCGGCGGGGCTTCAGGCCTCGCCGCCGCCATTACGGCCGCACGCGCCGGCAAAAGCGTCTGCATCGTTGAGTGCGACGTCGCCTGCGGCCTCAAGCTCCTTGCGACCGGTAACGGCCGCTGCAATCTCTCCAACGAATCGATTGATCCTCAGCGGTATAACCACCCCGCATTCGTCGAATCCGTCATGGGCCCCCAGCCCGAACAAGAGCTTATGGGTTTCTTCTCCTCGCTGGGTATCATGACAACCTCCGAGGAAGGCCGGCTGTACCCGCGCTCCCTTCGCGCCGAATCGGTGCGCGACGCGCTTCTCAACGTTTGCGACCGCCTAGGTATCACCTTAATCTGCGGAGCCAACGTTGCCTCGGCGCGCAAAGCTTCCGAAGGCTGGGCACTCCAAATAGACCGTCCAGCGCGGGCGCTCAAGGCAAAAAAGCACGACGACCGAAAATCAGAGCTCCGCTCGCTTCGGAAGGCGCTCGCCGATGTCCCTCGCAAGAACGAGGCCCTGCAGGCACATGCCGTAATTATCGCCACGGGCGGCAACCCCACCGGTATCGCCGATATGTTTCGCTTCCCCCTCACTTCGCTACGCCCCGTCCTCTGCCCCGTATCGGCAACGGTCGTTGGCGATCGAGCGGCACTCAAGACGTTGGATGGCCTGCGCGTCCGCGCCCGCTTGACGCTCGCCCGCAATCATAATGAGCTCTGGCACGAAGACGGTGAAGTGCTGTTTCGAACCTTCGGTATCTCGGGCGTCGCTGTCTTCAACCTCTCTCGTCGTATCCAGCACGGCGATACGATCCTGCTCGACGTTTTCCCCGACCTCTCCAAAGACGAGTTGCTCGATATGCTCAACCGGCGTGTTGAGCTGCTCGGCGGCTTTTCGCCCCGTGATCCCCGTTGGCTCGACGGCATGCTCGCCCCGCAACTCTCCCGCGTCGTCTGCACAGCGTTCGAGCAGTGCCATCCAGGCTCCAACGATGTCATCCACCTGGTCTCGATCCTCAAACACTTTAAGTTGCTCGTCGAGGGAACAGCCGAGGAGCGCTCAGCACAGGTCATGCGTGGTGGCATATCTGTCGAGAGCATCTCAACACCCAGCCTACGCGCGCGCAGCGTTGTCGACGCCCCGCTTTACGTCTGCGGTGAAGCGCTCGACATCGACGCCGATTGCGGAGGCTTTAACCTTGCGTGGGCCTGGATCTCGGGCATTCGCGCTGCAAGCAGCCTGTAGCCGCGCAGTCTATAATCAAAAACGCATTCGGGCCGTCTGGGATACCGGACGGCCTCTTTCTTGCCTCTAAGGAGACCTCGATGATTGAAATCACCCAAGTCAACGCGTCGCTCGATGAAGCCGGCGATGAAAATGCCTGTCTCATTGTTGGCAAGCGAGTCGCCAAGCGCGTCCTACGTTGCAAGGACTCCGAAATCAAGTCCATCGAGCTCCACCGCAAGTCAATCGACGCTCGCAAAAAACGAGACGTCCATTTTATCCTGGGCTTTCGTGTTGAGCTGACTAGTCCCCACCTCGAGCGAGAAGCAGTCGACAGCGTTGTCGAGCGTGACCGCTCGCGCGTACGCGCGATAGAAGACGATGAGCCTTCATTCCCCTCCCCCACCTCCGACGCACCTCAAGAACGCCCTGTCGTTGTCGGCGCCGGATGCGCCGGCCTTTTCGCTGCGCTTACGCTCGCCGAAGCAGGTCTTAAGCCCTTGCTCATCGAGCGCGGCGACCCGGCATTTCGCCGCTCGCAGGCGATCGACCTCTTTCTAAAGGAGCGCATCCTCGACCCCGAGAGCAATATCCAGTTTGGCCTGGGCGGCGCGGGAACCTTCTCGGACGGCAAACTCAATACGGGAACCAAAAATCCCGCCCATCGCCTTATCCTCGAAACCTTCGTCGAGGCGGGCGCGCCCCGCGATATTCTATGGGATGCCAAGCCGCACATTGGCTCCGACATCCTTCCCACGGTTGTCACCGCTATATCCCAGCGCATCGAGCAGCTCGGAGGTGTCGTCCGTTATCGAACGAAGCTCGTCGACATTCGCATCGACGCGTCTGGCGCCATCACCGGTATTGATGTCCAATCGTCCCAAGACGCCGCTTGCGAGCCAATCGAGACAAATCACCTCATCCTCGCCTGCGGGCATTCTGCTCGCGATATTTTTGAGCTCCTTAAGGGCCACAACGTGGCCCTCGCACAAAAGACCTTTGCCATGGGCGTGCGCATCGAGCATCCACAGCGCGACATCGACCGTGCCCAATATGGCCCTTCGGCGGGGCACCCGGCACTCGGAGCAGCCCCCTACAAGCTTGTCGCCCATCTTCCCAACGGCCGCAGCGTGTTCTCGTTTTGTATGTGCCCCGGCGGGCAGGTTGTCGCTGCCTCTTCCGAGCAGGGCCACCTGTGCGTCAACGGCGCCAGTCTCAATGCCCGCGACGGACACAACGCAAATGCCGCCCTGCTCGTTAACGTCACGCCAGAGGACCTTCCCGACGATGACCCGCTCGCCGGCATCGAGCTCCAGCGTGCCTGCGAGGCGGCCGCCTATCGCCTGGGCGGTTCCAACTGGAACGCACCGGCACAGCTCGTCGGAGATTTCCTCGCAGGACGCGCCAGCAAGGCGCCCGGAAAGGTAAAGCCCACCTATCCGCTCGGTGTGACCTGGACGGCAATTGACGAAGCCCTGCCGCAGCATATCGTCGAGTCGCTCCGCCTGGGACTTCCCCTACTCGGAAAAAAGCTACGAGGCTACGACCGCCCCGATGCCGTTCTTACCGGCGTGGAGACTCGTTCGAGCTCACCGGTCACTGTCACCCGAGACCGAACGTGCCATGCCGTGTCGACCCCGGGCCTCTACCCTTGCGGTGAGGGAGCTGGATATGCCGGCGGCATCATGAGCGCGGCCACCGACGGCATACGTTGTGCCGAAGCCCTGATCGCAGACCTCTAACGCACGAATTCCAGCGCGCAAAAGACACAGGCCCCAAGCTCCACAGGGAACTCGGGGCCTGTTCGCTATTTCTTAAACCGTGCACCCTGGCGCTTTCTGCCCGATGCGAACGTGGAACCCTTGCGGGCCTGCGAACGTAAGCGCTCGATCGTCTCGTCCTCAGACGCACCCTCGAGCATCGCCCGAATCTGAACGATGGCATCGCGCAGGCGCGCCGCCTCCTCAAAGTCCATGGCAGCAGAAGCGTTACGCATATCCTCTTCCATGGTTTCGACGATCCGCACGAGCTCGTCATGCGGCAGTTCTTCCAACTGCTCCGCAAGTGTCTGCTCGGGCGCCACCGTTTCCGGCACGCCACCCTCGCCCGACTCATCGGGCGTATAGAATGCGCCATGGCCAAGAGAGTCGCCCTTCGAGCGTCCCTTGGAACCCACGGTTTTTTCGGCCTCGGCAATAAAACTTGAGATGTCGTTGATGGCCTTGCGCACCGTCTTGGGCACAATGCCATGCTCTTCGTTATATGCCATCTGAATCTCGCGACGGCGCTGCGTCTCCTCGATGGCCTCTTTCATCGAATCGGTCATAACGTCTGCATACATGATGACTTCGCCATCGGCGTTACGGGCCGCGCGGCCAATCGTCTGAATCAGCGAACGGCGGTTGCGCAAGAAGCCTTCCTTATCGGCATCGAGAATTGCCACCAGTGAGACCTCGGGGAGATCCAAGCCCTCGCGAAGCAGGTTGATGCCAACGAGAACATCGATCTTTCCCTCGCGCAGCGTTCGCAGGATCTCGACACGGTCCATCGTCGCTGTATCGGAGTGCATGTAATTGACCTTAATGCCGGCATCAAGCAGATGGTCGGTCAGGTCCTCGGCCATGCGCTTGGTGAGCGTGGTCACCAGTACGCGCTCCTTGCGCACCACGCGCTCGCGAATCTCGTCCTCAAGATCGTCAATCTGCCCACGAACCGGACGCACATCAATCTTGGGGTCGAGCAGACCGGTCGGACGAATAATCTGCTCAACATCGTTTTGGCTCACCCGCAGCTCATAGTCGCCCGGCGTGGCCGAAACATAGATGAACTGGGGAATCCTCGCCTCAAACTCATCGAAACGAAGCGGGCGGTTATCGAGCGCCGAGGGCAGACGAAAACCGTGTTCCACCAGCGTCACCTTACGCGAGCGGTCACCTTCGTGCATGCCGCGAATCTGCGGCACCGTCACATGGCTCTCATCGATGATGCAGAGCATATCCTTGGGAAAGTAATCGATTAGGGTAAACGGCGGCTCGCCCGGCTTGCGACCGTCCAGATGACGCGAGTAGTTCTCGATGCCGTTGCAAAAACCCATCGTCTCGAGCATCTCAAGATCATAATCGGTGCGCTGCTGCAGACGCTGCGCCTCGAGCAACTTATCAGTCGCCTTGAGCTCCGCCACGCGCTTCTCGCACTCTTCGCTGATCGATTTCAGAGCCGCCTTGACCTTCGGCTTCTCGGTCACGTAGTGCGATGCCGGCCATACGGGGATGGCCTCGTACTCACGAAGCATCTCACCGGTAACCTCATCGATCTCGGCAATCAGCTCGACCTCGTCGCCAAAGAACTCAAACCGCAACGGATGCTCGGCATAAGGCGGATACACGTCGACAACATCGCCGCGCACGCGGAACGTGCCGCGCGCCAGGTCATAGTCATTGCGATCATATTGAATGTCGATAAGTGCATGGATAAAGTCATCGCGCTCGAGCGGCACCTTCTTGTCGACGTTTGGAGCCAGACCCGCATAGTCCTCAGGAGAGCCAATGCCATAGATACACGAGACCGATGCGACAACGATCACATCGCGTCGAGAGAGCAGTGACGCGGTCGCCTGATGGCGCAGCATCTCGACCTCTTCGTTAATCGAGGAGTCTTTCTCGATATATGTATCGCTTTGCGGCACATACGCCTCGGGCTGATAGTAGTCGTAGTACGAGACAAAGTAGACCACAGCGTTGTTGGGAAAGAACTCTTTGAGCTCGCTCGCAAGCTGAGCGGCGAGCGTTTTATTGGGAGCCATGACCAGCGTCGGCTTCCCCAGGGCCTCAATAGTCTTAGCCATCGTGAAGGTCTTGCCCGAACCAGTCACGCCCAGCAAAACCTGATAGCGATCTCCGTCCCTCACACCCTGCACAAGCGACTCAATGGCCTTAGGCTGAGAACCTGCAGGCTCATAGGGAGAAACGACTTCAAACGGCACCTCAGCGCCCTCAACGCCAAAGCGCTTAAGTTCACCACCAACGCGTTCTACTTCAAATTCCGTCATGGATACTCCTAACTCATACATCTGCAGTATACGCAGGAGGTGGGCTTAGTCCTATACGAACCGATCAGGATAGAGCGTCTTATAGCGAACCCAGGCATTATTGACGCGAATCAGATAAGCCTGCGTCTCGGGGAAGGTAATCGCATTGTGAAGCGAGGTGCTCTGCTGCGCCCAACCATCCACATTGCCCATGCCGGCGTTATATGCGGCAATAGCGCTATCCGTCGACCCGTTGAAATACGTTAGAAGATACGAAAGATACGCACAGCCAAACTCGATGTTCGTAGCGGGATCGTTAAGGTTGTCGGCTGAATACTCGCTACCATCGACAAGACCTTTGGCAATCATATCCTGGGCAGTCTCGGGCATCAGCTGCATTAATCCCCGAGCGCCTTGATTCGACTCGGCCTCGGGATCCCAATTCGATTCCGACTTTATGACAGCACACACCAGATACGGATCAAGATTGTGCGAAATGCTCGATTGCTTTACGTACGCCTCGTAGTCAATCGGATACAAAGGCTTAAAGAAAGCGGCAGGAGCATACGAGTAGACGAGCGAAATAAGGCCAAAGACGAACACAACGGCAAGTGGCGCCACGCGATACCACGTAAAGAAACGTGTCCTAGGCATCGGCCTCCTCCTTATCCACTACATCCCCGAAGCCATGGCGCACAAGCCAAGCGTCCAGTTGTTCAAAGAGCGAGTTGTCGCCCGCCGCATTATCGATTACCGTCGTAGCGAGATTGCAAAGCGAAGCCTCATCAGGTTGGCAAGCAGAACGGGCATCGAAATCAGATGGCTCCATGCCACGCTGAATAGCACGCTCGCGACGAACTGACAAAGGGGCGCTGATGACCAGAATTTCATCAGCCAAGCCAAATGCATCCTCAAAACCAGTCGGGGCAGAAACCTCGACAACCGCAAAGGGATAACGGGGAGATGAAACCGTACAACAAACCGGATCGAGAATCCTAAGCGAAAGCTGTTCAATGAGAACGGGGTGCACAAGGTCATTGAGCCGTGCGACCGAATCAGGAGAAGCGAAAGCTCGAGAAGCGAGGATGCTGCGGCGAATGCCGCCCTCCTCATCCAAAATATCCCAGCCAAATTCTTCCGAGAGGGCATTGACGATATCGGAGCCTGGCACATACAGCGATTTGGCAAGCTCGTCCAGATCGATAAGCATGGCGCCATGAGATTCGAGATAGCGGCAGGCAGTCGACTTACCCGAAGCAATATTGCCCAAGACAAAAACGGTAAACATCAAGTCCTCCCTAACGCCAATGGGAGTTATTATCGCGCAAATACAAAAGAAGGACTCAAAATACAGCCAAACAGTAAGACAAGCTAAAAGAAGGCGAGTTCTTGTATTACGACTCTCCATCAAACGCAAAAAAGGGGGAGGCCGCGAGGCCTCCCCCTTCTGCAGTTTCGATGACGGCTCGGTGCCGTCCACCGGTCAGCGGCGCCCTGGCCTCCCACGGGCTGGCCCCGCAGTACTCTCGGCGCGATGGGGCTTAGCTTCCGGGTTCGGAACGGGACCGGGCGTGCCCCCCATGCTCTGGCCGCTGACCGGTGGGCGGCGCCCACCGTTACGGTGTCCTGGGTCTCATCTACGTGCCCTGGGGGCCGCATGGCGCATAGGAAAGGTGACTCGGGGGCATCCTCGTGCCCGGACCGCGCATGAGCGCGAAGTCCCGCGGGCC
>UQKM01000001.1 GCA_900541685.1 uncultured Collinsella sp. | reverse complement strand
AGCTGCGGAAACGCGGGGTCCGTTCAGGCTGTTGCGTTGAGATTGAAAATCAACCCCCTTTATGGTGGTTTTGGGTCTGAGGCGACGCTAGTGGCGAAGTCCCAGCAGGCCGTGGCCGCGATGACGGGCGTCGGCGTGCACCTGAGCATGCGGACCGGCGGCCTTGACGGATTCGGGCAGGTGCGAGTACTTCTTCTCGAAGTTCTCCTCGAACATCACGGCCAAGTTGTGCGCGGCCTCGTCGTAGCGAGCGGTGCTCTGCCAATACTGGCGCGGCACCAGGATGCCGTCGGGTACGCCGTGGCACGTGGTGGGAATGTCGACGTTAAAGATGTCGTCGTGCACGAACTCGCTGTCCTCGATGGTACCGTCGAGGGCGCGGGCCACCAGGGCGCGCGTGTAGGCAAGCTCGATGCGATGACCCACGCCGTAGCCGCCGCCGATCCAGCCGGTGTTGACCAGGTACACACGCGTGCGGCCGTCGGCGATGCGCTCACCGAGCATCTTGGCATAGACCATGGGGTCGAGCGGCATAAACGGCTCGCCAAACAGCGAAGAGAACGTGGGCGTGGGCTCGGTGACGCCGACCTCGGTGCCGGGGATCTTGGCCGTAAAGCCCGTCACAAAGTGATACATGGCGGAGTCGGCCGTCAGGCGCGAGATGGGCGGCAGCACGCCAAAGGCATCGCAGGTCAGGAAGAGCACGACGCTTGGAGTGGTGCCCATGCCCTTGGTCCACGCGTTGGGAATGTGCTCCACAGGGTATGCCACGCGCGTGTTGTGCGTGATCGAGATGTCGTCGTAGTTGGGCTTGCGGTTCTCGTCGAGCACCACGTTTTCGCAGATCGCGCCAAAGCGGACGGCGTTGAAGATCTCAGGCTCGTGGAACGCGTCCAGGCCCTCGCATTTGGCGTAGCAGCCACCCTCGATGTTGAAGATGCCCATGTCGGACCAACCGTGTTCGTCGTCGCCGATCAGCAGGCGCGTGGGGTTGGCCGAAAGCGTGGTCTTGCCGGTGCCGGAGAGGCCAAAGAACACGGCGGTCTCATGCGTGACGGGGTCCATACTGGCCGAGCAATGCATGGGCAGCACGTCGTCCTCGACGGGCAGCAGGTAATTCATGACGCTGAAAATGGACTTTTTGATCTCGCCGGAGTAGCCGGTGCCGGCGACCAGAATCACGCGCTCCTGGAAGTTAATGACCACGGCGGCGCTGGAGTTGAGGCCCTTGATGGCGGGATCGCACTGGTAGCCCGGCGCGGCGAGCACGCAGAAGTCCGGCTCGCCGGTGCGTGCGATTTCACGGGCAAGCGGGCGGGCGAGCATCTGCTTAATAAAGAGCGCCTGGCTGGCACGCTCGCAGGCGACAAGCAGACGACGCGTATGGTTGCGGTCGGCACCGGCCATACCGCGAGTGACGAACACGTCGCGCTCGTTGAGGTAGTCGACGATGCCGGCCTTGATGGTCTCGTAGCTCTCGATCGAAAGCGGTCGGTTGACGGCGCCCCAGGCGATCTTGTCGTGCACGTCGGGCGTGTCAACGATAAAGCGGTCATTGGGGGAACGACCAGTGCGCTCCCCCGTCTCGATCACCAGCGCGCCGTTGGATGCCATGCGGCCTTCTTCGCGGCGGATAGCGTGCTCGACGAGCTCCGCGGCGGGTAGATCGACCAGCAGACGGGGCTGATTCTCGGCGGGATCTTCGACCAGCGTAATACCAAAGTTGGACAAAACATCTGCAGGGGTAACACCAGGCATGGGGCCTCCTTTAAAAACGCGACACGTGGACGCGACGCGCACTTTACTCACGTAAAGCCCGTTGTACCCGATATGCAAAAACGTTTTTGCGGCAAGGGCGGCAAGCCCGCCCAACGGTCAAAAATCGCACGCAAGCGGCCTAGTCATTGGAGACGTTTTTAAACGACTATTCGTTGGGGACACTCTTGAACAGGCAACAACCAAGGAGCGTCCCCGGATGCCGGCACTTAGGGACGTTCCCAAAGTGCCGGCACATAAGGAACGTCCCCAAATGCCGTCTACTGAATGGCGCCGCCGAAATTATCGAACAACCTGTTCAAAAACACGAACGAACACCGTCGCGTCTATACTAGAGCGCAGCAATAGAAAGGACTCCGCTTTGAGCATCACGCCCATCGATAGCATTCGCCGCGCCATCGCCCGCCGCAATGGCGTCGCCGACCCCACCGTATCGGACGGGGCGCACGGGCAGGGCGGACGCATCGAGAACGGCCTGTTCCCCGCATCGCACACCGCCGAGGAGCTCGCACGAATCCAAGAGCTAAGCCAGCGTAACGCCGGCGGTCCCGACAGCAGCCAGGCCACACGCCGTCGCCGCGAGCGCGATCGCCAGCCCGGCCCCATCCACCGCATGGTCAATGCCTGGTGGAACCGCCTGCTCGGAGCCGTCTACGGCGGCGGCTTCTCCACGCAAGAAGCCGAGTACGAAGATCACGCCACCCGTCGCGACTACCTTTGGAATACCCTGGGCACCGCCGTGTGGGGCATGGCGTTTCCGTTGCTCACCATCGTGTCCACACAACTCGTGGGCGCCGAGGAGGCTGGCAAATTCTCCATCGCCTTTGTCACCGGCACGCTCATCATGATCGCGTGCAACTACGGCGTGCGCAATTTCCAGGTCTCGGATATCGACGAAAAGACGTCCTTTGCCTCTTACCAGCTCAACCGCTTGATCTGCGGAGCGCTCGCGCTGGCATGCGGCCTGGTATACAGCAGCGCCCGCGGCTACGATGCGCAGATGGCCACAATCGGCCTGGGCGTCTACCTGTATAAGGTGATCGACGGCATTGCCGACGTGTACGAGGGCCGCCTGCAGCAGGCCGACAAACTCTACCTGGCCGGCATGAGCCAAACGCTACGATCCGTCGGCGTCATCGCGGTCTTTAGCGTGGCGCTGTTCCTCACGCGCAGTATGCCCATCGCGGCCATGGCCATGGGTGTCACCGCCATCGCCTCGCTCGTGCTGGTCACCGCGCCGCTTGCCCTGCTCGAGACCGAAAAATCGCGCCACGTGAGCCTGCGCGAGGTCGGCCACCTGTTTGTCCAGTGCGCCCCGCTCTTTGGTGCACTGTTCCTGTTCAACCTTATTGAGAGCATGCCCAAGTTTGTGATGGAAGGCACGCTGGCATACAAATATCAGCTGTACTTTAATGCCCTGTTCTTTCCAGCGCAGGCCATTTTGTTGAGCATCGGATTTGTCTATAAACCGCAGCTTCTGCGTCTGTCGAGCATTTGGACGAATCCGCGCAAGCGTCGCCGCTTTGACCTGATTATTGTTGCCGTTATGGCACTGATCGTGGTCATCACCAGCGTGTGCGCCGCATTTATGGCAGGTCCCGGTATTCCCCTCATGAGCTTCATGTACGGCCTCAATTTTGAGCGCTACCGCACGCTGGCACTGCTGATGGTTGTCGCCGGCGGCGTCACCGCGGCCATCGACTTTATCTACGCCATCATCACGGTGCTGCGCCATGCCGGCGACGTCACCAAAATCTACCTGATCTGCTTCGCCGTAAGCGTAGTGCTGCCGGTGATCCTGATCAACCTGCTGGGTCTGATGGGCGCCGTGGTGAGCTACCTAGCCATCATGGCCCTACTCCTGGTGCTGCTGATTATCGAATACGCCCACATCCGCCAACGCATCGAGCGCGACCGCAACCCGTACGGCGCCTAATTGGCGCAATGGGGGGTCTCGTTGCGGACGATTTGTGACACGCAAAACTAAGTGAGTAGACTTTTGCCGAATCCCTGACCACACCGGCAAAACACAAGTCAGTGACCTGCGGTTTTGTTGAGGCAAATTTGCCGGCTGCTCGGCATTTCCAAAAAAGTCTACTCACTTAGCCAGCGGGCAGCCAAAAAAGAACCGTCGCAACGTCGTTTGACTCCGTTGCGATGGTTTTTCGAGCATTTTCGCACTGCCGAGGACGCAGACGCTCCTCATTTCTCGCGCTTACCGAGCAAGAAGGCGCTATTCTCCGAAAGTAGTCAAAAAAGCTCCGTCCCAAATTAGCTACCCTTTGCACCGATTATTCGCCTGGGTTGATGTTCGCATAGAACTCGGCGCCGTCATCAAGGCGCAGGATACCGACGCGGCCGAACTCGGAGCCGGTGGCGGCGGCGCAGTCGATATCGATGCGATCGGGCACACCGGCGGCATCCTCGCCGCCCAGGCGCACGATCTGCCCGCGGCCCGACTCCTCATCGAGCCCCGCAAGACCACCGACCTCGCAATAACGCCCGAGCGACACCGTTGGCGTGTGACCGCTCACCACGACCGGACCCTTGCCCTCGGCAGAAAGCAGCCCGGTCGGCGCATCCCAATAGCCGTGACGAATCCACAGCAGGTCATCGGCCGACTGCACCGCGAGCATCTGCTGCAGCAGCTCGCGATCGGCACCCACCGCTCCAACGCCATCGGCACAATCGACGCCATGCTCAAGCAAAAACGCGCGCGCCGCCTTCATCTCGATTCCAGCATGTACCAGCAGATACGGGCGCTCCTCGGTCTCGGCCACCGCGTAGAGCGGCAGCGCGGCCATCCATCGCACGAGCTCCTCGTATGCGTCAAATTCCATGTCGTTGAGCTGCTCGCGCGTCGTCCAGCCACCGTTGATATCCCAGGTCTCGGCATCGAGCGGATCCTGGCCAATGATGGCATCGAGCATGATCTGCTCGTGATTGCCCTTGAGCACGCGGGCGTTGGGCAGCGAGCGCACGAGCTTAATAACGCCGACCGGATCGGGCCCGCGATCGATCATGTCGCCCAGCACGTACAGCGTGTCGTCGGACGCCAGCGAAATCTTAGACAGGGCCTCGTCAAGCGCACGCACGTGCCCGTGAGCATCAGATGTCACATAGATCGCCATGGTACGCCTCTCCTTGCATTGCGGCCGAAGCCCGGTGCCGCAACTAAAACTTCAAGTTGAACTTAAACGTTACCCATTGTACTCCGTTGCAATAAAGCTGGAAAGGGTTTCCGAGCAGAGGCAAAGACGGCAGCCGTCTATGACGATATCGCGCACGCCCGCAATCTAACCCCATAAACCCACCATCTTTGGGTACAAATAACCGCAGACAACTGACCGTGCCACGCCAACCACCCAGGAGCGGACACCATCCATGAACCAGATCCTTCTCTTTATCGGCCTCGTTATTATTCTGTGCCTGACCATCAAGCCCGTCGGCAAAAAACTCCCCTTCCCCACCCTGCTCATCTTTATCGCGCTCGGCATGCTGTTGGGCGTCAACGGGCCGGCTCACATCGACTTTAGCGACTACGCGCTCACCGAAACCGTCTGCAGCACGGCGCTGCTGTTCATCATGTTCTACGGCGGTTTTAACACCAACATCGACCGTGCCAAGCCCGTCGCCGCGCCTGCGGTGCTGCTGAGCACGCTCGGCGTCGTCATCACTGCCGGCATTACCGGCGTGTTCGCGCACTTTGTACTGGGCTTCGACTGGATCGGCGGCCTGCTGCTGGGATCAGTTGTGGCGTCCACCGACGCGGCCAGCGTCTTTAGCGTTCTGCGCGAGCACAGCCTTTCGCTGAGGGGCGGCACCGACTCGCTGCTCGAGGTCGAATCGGGCTCCAACGACCCCGTCGCCTACATGCTCACCGCCGTGCTCGCCACACTCGCAGCCGGCGGCGACATCAACATTCCCACACTGCTGGCCAAGCAGATTATCCTGGGCGTGGGCCTGGGCCTTGCCATCGGCTGGGCGGCGGGCCACCTGATTGAACGCGCACGCGCAACAGCCGAGGGCGCGCAGACCATCTTTTTGTTCGCCGTGGCAATCGTCGCCTACGCGCTGCCGAGCTACCTGGGCGGCAACGGCTTTTTGGCCGTGTACCTGGCCGGCATTGTGCTGGGCGCGAGCGACATCACCGGCAAGGTCGAGCTGGCGCACTTCTTTGACACCCTCACCGAGATGGCCGAGATGACCATCTTCTTTTTGCTGGGCCTACTCGTCACGCCCGCGCGCCTGCCGCAAATGCTGCTACCCGGCCTGGCGCTCATGGCGTTTATGCTCTTCGTGAGCCGCCCCATCGCCGTGGGCCTGCTGCTGGTGCCCTTTAAGACCAACCCTCGCCAGGTTGCGCTCGTAAGCTGGGCGGGTCTGCGCGGCGCGGCTTCGGTCGTATTTAGTCTCTTTGCCGTGGTAACCGGTGTTCCCGGTGGTCACGACCTGTTTGACCTGGTGTTTGTGATTGCCGTGTCAAGCATTGTGGTGCAGGGATCGCTGCTACCGGCGGTGGCGAAGAAGCTCGACATGATCGATGCAGCAGGCGATGTGCGCCGCACCTTTAACGATTACCGCGACGAAAACGGCATGTCGTTCGTCAAGCTCAAGGTGGGCGCGGGCCATCCGTTTGCCGGTCGCTCGCTTGCGGATATTGGCAGTGCGACGGACATGCTCGTGGTCCTGGTGCTGCGTGACGGCGCACACCCCGTGCTGCCCAACGGCGACACCGTAATTGAAGAAGGCGACCTTCTGGTTATGGCCGCGCCAACGTTTGAAGAGCGTGCCGAGGTTACGCTGCGCGAGGTCACCGTGACGCCCCACGGTCGCCTGGCCGGTCAGCGCCTGCGCGACGTGCCGCAGGGCAAGCACCCGTTTATCGTGGTGATGCTCAAGCGCGAAGGCCAAACGATCATCCCCGACGGCAACACCCAAGTCCACGCCGGCGACGAAGCTGTCATCGCCACACTGGCGTCGTAGTGACCAGGGGTTAGCTAATTTGCGACGAAGAAATCAAGCGCCTAGAGAACCTCATGCCTTCGCTCGCAGATTTGGATTTGCCCGAGGAGTAAAGCACCCCTCCCCCATGTAACCATCCTGTAAATCATAGCGGCGCACTCGAGTTTTACCGTGATGCGGTCGCGCCTGACGCTGCACTGTGCTAAAGTATCCCGAACGTTCAAACGACTACGAGGGGAACTAGAAGATGGCACGTGTGCACAACTTCTCAGCTGGCCCGGCCGCGCTGCCTACCAGCGTGCTCGCCGAGATCGCCGACGAGATGATGGACTACCACGGTTGCGGCATGTCCGTGCTCGAGATGAGCCATCGATCTAGCATGTACCAGCAGATCATCGACGACGCCGAGGCAACCCTGCGCCGCCTGCTGAGCATCCCCGATAACTACCGTGTTCTGTTTTTGCAGGGCGGCGCCACGCTGCAGTTTGCGGGCATCCCGATGAACCTCATGCGCCGCGGCCGCGCCGGCTACGTCGTGACCGGCAACTTCGCCAACAAGGCGTACAAGGAAGCCGCCAAGTACGGCGAGGCCGTGCTGCTCGCGAGCTCCGAGGACGCCAATTTCGACCGCATTCCCGCCATGGCCGACATCAACGCGCGCATTGCCGCCGAGGCCGCGGGCGGCGGGCTCGACTACGTCTACATCTGCCAGAACAACACCATCTTTGGCACCATGTACCACGAGCTGCCTAACTTCGGCGACGTACCGCTGGTCGCCGATGTCTCGAGCTGCTTTTTGTCGCAGCCGCTCGACGTCGAGCGCTACGGACTCATCTACGCCGGCGCTCAGAAAAACGCCGGCGCCGCGGGCGTCACCGTGGTTATCGTGCGCGACGACCTGATCGCCGACGGTCCAGCCTTTGCGCAGACGCCGCAGTACATGGACCTTAAGACCCAGGCCGCCAAGGGCTCCATGCTCAACACGCCCAACACCTTTGGTATCTACGTGTGCGGCAAGGTGTTCCGTTGGGTTGAGCAGACCGGCGGACTTGCCGCCATGGCCGAGCGCAACTGGGCCAAAGCCAACCTGCTCTATGACTTGCTCGAGCAAAGCGAACTGTTCCATGGCACCACGCAGGCCGACAGCCGCTCCATCGCCAACGTCACGTTCCGCACCGGCGATGCCGACCTCGACGCCGCCTTTGTCGCAGGCGCGGCCGAGCACCAGATTCAAAACGTCAAGGGCCATCGCCTGGTGGGCGGCATGCGTGCCAGCGTGTACAACGCCGTCACCATGGAAGACGTGCAGGCGCTGGCCTCGTACATGAAGGACTTCGAAGCGCAGCATAGTTTGAGCCCGCGATCTAACTAGCCCGCAACGCGCGGGCCGACCAGCCACTTCAAACCACCCTGCTTAGATCAAAACCTGCTAAGGAGTTTTTCCATGCGTAAGATTAAGACCATCGACGACATCACTAAAGACGGCAAAGTCGAGTTTGGCGAGGGCTACGAGTTTGTAAGCACCGCCGAGGAGGCCGACGCCATCCTGATGCGCTCGACCGACCTGCACGGCTACGAGCTGCCCGAGGGCATTCGCGCCATCGCCCGCTGCGGCGCCGGCGTCAACAACATTCCCGTCGAGGAGTACGCCAAGAAGGGCGTCGTTGTCTTTAACTCCCCCGGCGCCAACAGCAACGCCGTCAAGGAGCTCGTCCTAGGCATGCTGGTGCTCTCGAGCCGCGGCGTGGTACAGTCGATGAACTGGGTGCGCGACAACGCCGACGACCCCGAGATCCAGGTCGATGCCGAAAAAGCCAAGAAGGCCTTTGTGGGCCGCGAGCTCAAGGGCAAGCGCATCGGCGTCATCGGCCTGGGCAACGTAGGCTCCAAGGTCGCCAACGCCTGTGTCGACCTGGGCATGGACGTTTACGGCTACGATCCGTTCATTTCCGTCGAGCACGCGTGGGTGCTGAGCCGCGAGGTGCAGCGCGTGGGCACGCTCGAGGATCTGTGCCGCGGCTGCGACTACCTCACCGTGCACGTGCCCAGCAAGGCCGACACCATCGGTATGATCAGCACCGAGCAGATTAACCTGCTGGCGCCCGACGCCGTGCTCATCAACTACGCGCGCGAGACCATCATTGACGAGGACGCCGTCGACGCCGCCCTGCGCGAGGGCAAGCTCAGCTGGTTTAGCTGCGACTTTGCCACGCCCAAGACCGTCAAGATGCCCAATACGTTTATCACCACGCATTCGGGCGCCGGCACCGGCGAGGCCGAGGCCAACTGCGCCGACATGGCCATCAGCGAGCTCAAGGATTACCTGGAAAACGGCAACATCGCGCACAGCGTCAACTACCCCGCCTGCAGCATGGGCAAGGCGCGCGCCGCAAGCCGCATTGCCTGCCTGCATGCCAACGTGCCCAACATGATCGGCCAGATCACGGCCATTCTCGCCAAGGACAACGCCAATGTGCAGCGCATGACCAACGAGTCCGCTGGCGAGAACGCCTACACCATGTTCGACACCGATGAGCACCTGGACGGCAGCACGATCGAGGCGCTCAAGCAGATTCCGTCGATGTATCGCGTGCGCGTGATTAAGTAGCGCCGGCGCCAAACCTGCCAGACAGACCACGAAGCCCATTCGCCCCCCGTTTTCACGAAACGGGGGGCGATTTTGTTGCTCCGGACGACTTTAAAATGATACCCAGAACAAGTTTTTTCAGATAATCGATAGTGAGGCTCCAGTCGCTAAGCACGCCCGCTTTGATAAACAGCTTTATCAGGGACTTTAGTAGGTAAAAATCGGTCTCTATGTGCCGAATGTAAGTTGACTGTCTATTTTCCGAAACAACTTATTCTAGATAGCATTTTTAGGGTCCCTCCAAGGCAAAATTGAAGCCTTTTTGCGACCAGAACTCTAGCTCGCGCTACCGTTTACCCACCGCGCGACTACATTCCCGCCCAATCGATAAAAATCTCCTCACGAAGCCGCCGTTCGAGCTCCTGCTGTCGCGGCGTCTTGTCTTTCAGCGGCACATCGAGATAGGACATGATGAGCTCCATCACCACGCGGAAGGCATCGAAGTCGGCCAGCTGACCATAGGTCATCAGAACGACGGGATATCCCATGGCTTGCAAGGCCGTCGTTCGATCGGAGTCCGAAATCTTGGATTCAATGGATCCGTGAATGGCTTTACCCTGGCATTCAACCAGACACTCTCGGCTGCCGTCCTTATTTGCCAGCAGGATATCGGCATAGCGCCTATCAAGCCCCGAAATCAGGCGGGCGCTGCGCGTCATACGAATCTCAACGTTATTGGTAAGGCTCAGCCCTTCGCCGCCGCGCAACCTCGTAAGGCCAAACAGCATCGAAGCCTGGACCTCGAGCGGCGATGCTGCCACCCCCGTAATGCATTTCGCGGCTCGTATGAACGTTTTAGCGCCGCGGAGCCCCCGGACCTTATCGACGAACTCTGTAAGCTCAGAGAGCTCGATCAAGGGAGGTCGTTTCCACAAGTCCGTTGGATTCCCCGAGACATCCTTTACGTTTTCCCAGCCCGACCGTGCGTCACTCCATCGGCTCCCATATGCCTGCTCAAGTGCCGACTTTACCTGAGGCGCAATCTTGCACACGGCAAAGGTGCCGCACATCTCATACATGCACATGATTAGACGCTCGTTTGAGACCGAGGAAGCCAGAGTCAGCAGGGTAAAGAGTGGGGACGCAACATCGAGGCCAAACTCCGTCTGCCGCACGGAATCAAACGGCCTCTCCCCGTTCCAAACATGCCTGACAATGCGATCGCCCTTACGTCCGCAGCTGCCCTGCGCCAACACGTGTAACGGGGTGCCCAGGAAATGCGTGACGAGCGGATGCTCACATAGGTGCTCCCTGCGCGGATCGTCCGCAGAATCGGGCAGGTCCGGCATTATTGCCAAGACCTGTGGAGGTATCCGGTGATACCGAAAGGCAGATATGTCGCACAGCATGTCGTCCATGAAGGGTACGTACCCGCTGCGTCGCTTGTGAACCCGCTCGGACGGCAAACGCGCTGGCTCGGCCTGCGAACGGTAAATACTGCCACGCCCACGTCGCGGATCTCTCAGGAGGCTTACAATCGGTTTGGAAAGCAAACTGATTGTGAGGTTGCATATGGTTGATGAGGACTTTGCCTGGCGGCTTGCGCAGGAGCTTGTGCGGATCGACAGCTCAGACCCGGGCGCGTATGAGGATGAAATTGAGCGCTTCATTAAGAGGCTCATTGAGCAGCAGCTGGCACAACTTGATAGTTCTGCGCTCGATGCCGTGCAGATTGAGGAGCTCGAAGTGCTGCCCGGGCGCCGCAACCTTAAAGTCACCGTGCCGGGCCAAAGCGTCGAGCCGCGGCTGATCTATATCTGCCACATGGATACCGTCACCTTGGGCGATGGCTGGGACGCAGACATCGCACCGCTTGGGGCGGTTGTGCGCGACGATAAACTCTATGGCCGCGGTGCCTGCGATATGAAGGGTGGCCTGGCCTGCGCTATTGCCGCACTGATCCATACGCTCGAGCGCGTGGCGGCGGATGGCGCGTTGCCCCGCCGCGGCTTTTCGCTCATCTGCTCGGTCGACGAGGAAGACTTTATGCGCGGCTCAGAGGCCGCGATCGATGCCGGCTGGGTCGGCTCGCGTGAATGGGTGCTGGACACCGAACCCACCGACGGACAGATTCAGGTGGCGCACAAGGGGCGCACGTGGTTCGAGATTGAAATGGCTGGCGTAACGGCGCATGCGAGCCAGCCGTGGAAGGGCGCGGATGCCGTCGCCGCCATGGCCGAGGTCGTGTGTTCGCTCCGTCGCGTGTTTGTGGCGCTGCCCGCGCACGATGAGCTGGGGTCTTCGACCATCACGTTTGGCCAAATCGAGGGCGGATATCGCCCCAATGTCGTGCCCGACCGCGACAAAGTCTGGGTCGACATGCGTCTGACCCCGCCGACCGATACGGCCGCCGCGACGCGCATGGTAGAGCAGGCCATCGCCGTCGCCGAAGCAGCCGTTCCCGGTTGCCATGGCAGCTACACCGTGACGGGCGACCGCCCCGCCATCGAGCGCGACCCGAACTCTCCCCTTCTAGCAGCGCTCAAGCGTGCCGCCGATGACGTGACGGACGCGGACACGACCGTCGGCTTCTTTACCGGCTACACCGACACCGCCGTCATTGCCGGCAAGACAGGCAACCGCAATTGCATGAGCTACGGTCCCGGGTCGCTCGCGCTCGCACACAAGCCCAACGAATATGTGCCCCATGCCGATATCGTTCGTTGTCAGCAGGCGCTAATCGCGCTCGCCGATAACGTGCTCTGGGACGCGAGCGGCCAAGTTGGGGCATAATAAGCCGCGAACAAACCGACTCGTGCGTTAGGACCGCCCATGAAAGCACTTCCGTTTCCCTGCATCCGCCCGGCTCAGGACCGCGTACTCGAGGCGCTGCCTGCAATGGGCAGCATCCTGAGCGGCAACGATGCTCTGCGCGGAGCCCTTGCCGATGGCCTGATGCTCAAGGACCCGGGTGCGGCGTATTACGTGTACGAATGCTCGGGCGAGCCGGGACGCGTGACGGGTGTCGTGGCGATCTGCCCGACGAGTGTACTTGCGGACGGCAAGGGCGATGGCAGCGCCGACGTGGCCGCCGCCGCGCGCGCGATCGCCGAGCTCAAGGTGCAGCCGCGCCCCGTGTCGCTCGCCTACGAGGCCTCGCCCGTCATGGATATCATCCTGTGCGCCGCCAAAGAGGGCGCGTCGCTCTACGCCGTCACCGACCCCGCGGGCATTACGCACCGCGCGTGGGAGGTCAAGCGCGAGGACGCCGTCGGGGCCATCCGCGCTATGCTCGACCAAGCACCGGAGCCGGCACTGACCGACGACCCCGCCTACGCCGCCGCTCTGACCGGGGCGTCGCAGCTGCTGGCCGATGAGGCCCGTGCCGCCGGAACGTACACCGGCAAGGAGCCGTTCAACTTTACCGTTGCCGTGCTCTTCCCCGCCGCGCAGGTCAACGGCGCCGCGCCGCAAGTTCCGACAGGTCTGCTCACGCACCAGGTCGCGCGGTTCTAGCAAGACCAGACCGCCCAGCACAAAAATCGGCAGCTCAACAAACAGGGGGCGGAGATGCAGCAGGTACATGCATCTCCGCCCCTTTTGCGTCGAGAAGTAAGTCGGCGACCCGCACCGCCACGCCCAAACTACCCGCGCTGCGGACCCGCGGCAGCCACGAGCGGCTCAAGCCCCAGCTCGCGCGCGTAGTCTTCCTGCGTAAAGATCTCAACCAGTTCAAACGTATCGGTCGTATCGTCAAACACGAAATGCAGCACCGAGCAGTTGCCCGGCACGCGCTCGCGCTCGTCGGCCTCCGTGCCCTTCACGTAATCCAAAAACTCCTTGATGGCCGACCCGTGGCTCACCGCGAGCACGCACGAATGGTCCGGGCGTCGCATAAGATCGGTCAGCGTCGTCACCATGCGCTCGCGCACCTGCATCTGGCCCTCACCGCCAAACTGGCGATAGAAATCGCGCCACGGGCGCTCGGGCATAAGCATCACGCGCTCGGCCTCAAAGTCGCCAAAGAACCACTCGCGCAGACCGTCCAGGCGCTCGTACGTCATGCCCGACCACAGGTTGGCGATGGTCTGTTCGGTGCGGTGCAGCGTAGAGGTGTAGGCGTGGTCGGGCTCAATGCCGCGCGCACGCAAGAACATGCCGGCACGCGCCGCCTGATCGCAGCCCAGCTGTGTGAGCGGCGAGTCACTCCACCCCTGAATGATACGCTTAAGGTTGAATATCGTCTGTCCATGACGGACCAGATACAGATCTTTATTCATAGGGGTCCTTTCGTTCGTTACCAACCCAAGAGCGAAAACGCCCCATCGCAATAGCCAAAATGAAGCACGGCACCGTTGTCGGGCAGCTCTCCCCCGCCAGTCACATACTCAAGAAACTCCTGGCAGGCTGAGCCGTGGGAAACCGCCAGCACGCAGTCGTGCTGCGGCCTGGCCATGATGCGGGACAGCGCCGCGACCATGCGCGACTGAAGCTGCACTTCCGACTCGCCGCCAAAGGCCACCGGATAATCGCCCCAGGGCTGCGGCGGCATCTCGCGATTTGATGTGCCCTCCAGCGAGCCAAAATGCCACTCACGCAGGTCATCGACCAGCTCAATGGAACGGCCCTCGCCAACGATAAGCTCGGCCGTATGCCGCGCCCGGCCCAACGGCGAGGAATACACATGATCAAAGGCCACGCCACGCGCCGCAAACGCCGTACGCGCCGTCAGCGCCTGCTCGCGCCCGCGCGCCGTAAGCGGCGAATCGTGCCAGCCCTGCAAAATGCTCTGCACATTGAGCTCAGTCTGCCCATGCCGCACCAAATACAGATCTGCCACACACCCTCCCCTCGTACCACCACAAAGGGGACAGGAGCCTTTGTGGTGATTTTGCCGCCGGATTGCACCGCAACGACGCACAACTACAGCAGCACGTCGGCAAGCGGACGCTTGGGTACGTGGTGCACCCGCGCCTCGTCGCGCCAATAATTGATGGAGCCATCGGGGTTGGAATCGATCGCATCGATCACCTGTATCTCGGCCGGAACGCCAAAGGCCATGATCAGCTTGAGCTCATACTTGTCGTTATCGAGCCCCATGGCATCGATCGCATGGGGTGTAAAGGCCTTGAACATGCAGGCTGCCACCTCGGGCGTAGCGCTGCGGGCGGCGAGCATCATCGTCTGCGCGGCAATGCCCGTGTCGACCTCGGTAATGGGAGCGGCAGGCTTGCCCGGAACGGCGCGCTCAGCCAGAATCGCGATGTAGCCGGTCGGGCGCTCGCCCTCATCGGGACCCGGCCAATCCTTGAGCGCACCGGCCCATGCAAGCTCGTCAAATACACGCGCGCAGTCCTCTGCACCGCTCACCACGTGAAAGCGCAGACGCTGAGCATTGGCGCCGCAGGGAGCCAGGTGCGCCAGTTCCGCCAGCTCGAGCAAAAACTCGCGCGGCACGCGCATGGACTCGTCAAAACGGCGGCACGTACGGGCACGACGGACCAGCGCATCAAACGCTTCCAGACCGAGCTTTTCGCAACCTTGCTTTGCCATCGATTCGACACTCGACGGTGCCTCGGGAACTGCTTCGTTCATAGGGACCCCCAATACAAGCCAATTGTCCTTAGGAAAATCTAACCTAAAACGTAGGCAATAACGAACAGGGCTGCAATGTTCTACACCTGTTGAATAGAAAATCGCGACGTGGGGAACAACGGAAACAATTCGGGGCCTTTGGGTTACGTTTCGCCCTCCCCGACCCATACGTCAGCGCCCTTAGGGGATACTGGTTGTAACGATCAAGGCTTACGCCGCACGGAAAGGAGACATTATGGGCATCTTTAAGAACGATGACCAAAAATCGAGCCAGTTTGGATTTGACGAGAAAAGCATGGCGGGCAAAGCCGTCAAGGCCGTACGCTGGATCTACGCCATCACGGGCGTCTTAGCACTCATTGCTGGCATCGCGCTGCTTTTTGCACCCGCCAAGTCCCTCGTCTTTTTGACGACCGTCCTGGGTTTTTACTTTGTAATCACTGCTGCCATCAGACTGTTCACTGCCATTTTTGAGCCGCTGCTGCCCACCGGCTGGCGCGTGACGAGCATCATCTCCAACCTACTCATTATCTTGGGCGGCGTCATAATCCTGCGCAACCAGGCCTTCTCGACCGCGACGCTCACCACGATGGTGGTTATCGTGGCCGGCTTTGGCTGGATTGTCGAAGGTGTCATGTCCATTCTGGAGTCCGAGCTTTCGTCCAACCGCGCCCTCGCCATCCTGAGCGGCGCACTTTCCATCATCGCCGGCATGTTCGTGTTTATCTATCCGCTGTGGTCGGCCAAGACGCTCGTCATCTTTAGCGGCGCCGCGCTGCTGGTGTTTGGCGTAACGCTGATTGTTCGCGCTATTCAATTTGGCAAACTGGTGCACTAGATGCCGCGAACGCTCTTTATTGATGCCGACGCCTGCCCGGTCACGCGCGAGTCGATTGACTGCGCGCGGCGGGCGGGCGTCGCCGTTGTTATCGCCGGCAACAGCACGCAAAACCTGGAACGGCACATTCGCCGCGACGACCCGCGCGATGCCGAGCACGCGCGACGCGGCTTTTGGGTCACGACGCTCGACGTGAGCGTGGGCGCCGACAGCGCCGACTTTGCCATTGTCGAACGCCTGCAGGCGAGCGACGTGGTCGTGACGCAGGACATTGGCTTGGCGAGCATGGTGCTCGGGCGCGATGCCGCCGCTATCGGTGTGCGCGGGCGCGTCTACGACAAAGCAACCATCGACATGCAGCTGTTTATTCGCCACGAGGAAAAGAAGGTGCGCCGCGCCGGCGGACGCACTCGCGGGCCGGCGGCATTTACCAGCGAAGACCGCGCCCGCTTTAAACGCAACCTCACCGAGCTGCTGCGCTAACCAAGGTAGATTTTTGGGACATGTCCGGAAATCTACCTTTTTGTTTTGAGCGGTGTGAGCGCTCGGAATCCATGGCTCAACAAAAAACGGGCTTCAAAATGCCATGCGTCGCCGCATTGCGCAGGCGCTGAGCATGGCTATTTGAAGCCCATTTTTTAGGCCCACTTAGAGGCCAACGGCGGAGAGGATGAGGCCCCAGCCAGCGCCGATGACGTACATCATGATCAGGAACACGGCATTTTCGCGGGCGCTGCGGTTGGTGCGGAACAGCACCAGATAACCCACGCCGGCGGAAATGAGCGTGCCGGCGAGCATCGGCGCCAGTTGCAGCGCGCCTTCCAGATACAGCTGTGTAATGACCACGCTCGCCGAGCAATTGGGAATCAGCCCGACAAGCGCCGAACCCAGGACAGCGAGTGTCTCGTTGCCGCGCAGGAACTGCTCGATCGCGGACTCGCCGAACGTCTCGAGCACGGCGACCAGAATCAGCGTCACCAGAAAAATGAATACCGAGACCTGCACGGTGTGCGAGATCGCACTGCGGATGATCGACAGGACAGGCGTCCCTTCGTGGGAGTGAGAGTGACCGTGACCATCATGGTGTTCATGTTCGCCCTCATGACCGTGATCGTGGCCATGTCCGTGTTCGTGCTCGTCCTCGTCTTCATCACAACCGCAATGGTCGCGCTCGCACAGCTCGTGGATGTGGTCGGCGCTCACGCCTGCCTCGGCCACCTCGTCGATGATGTCACCGCCGCTGTGGTCGTCGTGCGCGCAGTTCACGTGGGCCGGGTTGGCCGCGGTTCCCAGCACGGTACGGCGAATCGCCGCGTGCGCGCGGGCGTTACGGCGCAGGCCGCGAATGGCAGCGTCCACGATAAAACCCGTGACCAGTGCGATCAGCGCTTTCGAAGCCAAAAGCATCGCCATAGTCTGCACGGGAACCTGCTCGGCAAGCAACAGCGGCAGCATCTCATCGGAGGTCGAAAGGAACACCGCCACCAACGTGCCCAAGGTCACGACACGGCCGGCGTACAGCGTTGCTGCCATGGCCGAAAATCCGCACTGCGGCACCATGCCCAGCAGCGAGCCAACCACGGGACCCGCAGCGCCGGCGCGCTTGATAGCGCCGTTGACGCGGTCGCCCGCAACGTGCTCAAGTGTCTCGAGAGCAAGATACGTCACCAACAAAAACGGCACCAGCGACAGCGTGTCCTTGCCGGCGTCGAGCAGAATATCAATCAGTAAATCCATGACGGATGGAACCTTTCGTGTCTTTCGGCAGCATTGTAAAAGTCCTAGCGGTCAACTAGGGTATTGTAGTTGTCCCGGGCGCGGTGCCAATAGTTGCCTATGGTAAACTATCATCTCGCCATAACTCAGTAACCTCGAGCCGCACAACGCGGCCCGTCCAAGGAGTAGCATATGAACGTATCGCAAGCACTCGAATACGAGCGCCAGCCGTTTATCCCCATGTTTATCTACGGCGACCACGGCGCCATGGAGTCCGAGCGCCAGAAGGGCGAGGAGGCCCTCAAGGTGCTCGAGACCGAGTACTTTACCGCCGAGGGCGACCCCGGCTTCGACTTTGCCACCGTGCGCGACCTGGCCGACCGCAACCGCGACCTGTGCGACCAGATTGGCGAGGCGCGTCTGCGCAACGTGACGCCCGCGACGCTCTCGCGCGGCCTGTCCGATGCCGACACCTGCGCCGCCATCGGCAAGATGCAAAAGCGCACCGCCGCGTCCGTTATGCGCGAAATCCGCGGCGACCGCGACGCGCTCGGCGTGGCCTACGCCCGCAAGCCCATCCAGGGCACCGTGCTCGGTATCGACATCGAGACCACCGGCCGTGCACCCGAGCGCGGCTATATCATCAACGTGGGCTGGGAGATCATGGAGCTCACCAGCGACGCCGTCCCGCATGACGCCGAGGCACACTACTGCGGCCTGCCCGACATCTACCGCGGCGAAGATGTGCCGCTGTCGAATATCCACCACATTACCTGGGACGACATCGACGGCAAAACGCCCTTCCGCGAGAACAAGGAGCTGCAAAAGCAGCTGCTCAAGCTTATGAAGAAGTACCCGTACATGGCGCATAACGCCGCCTTTGAGGACAGCTGGTTCAAGATTCACCTGGACGGTTACGCCGAGGCACGCCGCGCGGGTAAGATCATCGTCATCGACTCGCGCCAGATCTGCCGCAGCCTGGACGCCGACGTGCGCTCGCTCCCCCGCGAGTCCGCCCCCGCCGCGCTCGAGAACTGGGCACGCCGTCGCGGCACCCTCGCGCCCGACGCCAACGAGCAGCATCTGGGTCTGGACGACACCGACCTCATGCTCCGCACGGTACAGGCCGAGTTCAACCTCAAGAACCTGTTTGCGAAATAACCGATCCATCTGCGGGAGCGCCTGCCAGGCACAGTGCAATCCGTCTGGACGCACCGGCACGCAGTAAACTAGGGCGCAGTCTTATGGCTGCACCCTAGTTTTAATCAAAACGAGCAAATACGCATGCTTCACATAGTCGGCAGATTGGCCCACCTACTTTTTTCGAGTTGTTCGGCCAGCTGAACCACTAGTCGAGGCCCCTTGAACCGCAATCGAGCGCTATAGTCGCCCCAATTTCGCAACCAAGCCCTATAAATCTACCTGAATCAATTCGAATAAGACGTTGCGATCACACCATTCGTATAGGATAAGGCCGAATAACTCAAATTATGTTGGTGAGGCATCTGAGCGGTCGGCAAAAACGCTTAGAAGCTACGAATCCGCAACTAAAGTTCACCAAAATGGGGCAGCCGACAGAAACCTCCCCAGCCGAAGCTGCCCCCCCCTCAATACGACAGCTCAAAAACCCACCGTTCGCAGAAGATAAGCCGCGCCCCAATACCGTTGCCCGAAGTTTCGAGCGTATATGGCGTCCGCTATGCCATCATGCGCATATGGGAATCGTTCTGTCACATACCACGGCACGCGCTGTATACCAAACAGTCAACTCGCTCGCAAGCCACGCGACCGATCCCATATCTATGGAAAAGATCAAGGTGTCTGCGCCGACCACGTCCAACCTGGAAGCGGCGCGAGCATGGCTCAACAGAAAGAATGTCGCTTCTGAAAGCATCCATGTGCTGACGTTTTCCAATAATGCCAAAAGGCACCGCAAGGGCTGCATCTGCCACTGCACGCGCTATACGTTTGATGCAGAAAGCTACCTAGAACTCGAGCCGAACGTCTACATCGTCGACATCAAGCTGTGCGCGTTAGAAGCAACAGCCGACCTCAACCTTTCGGAGCTCGTTGAGTATTACTTTGAAATCTGCGGCTCCTACGCGCTTGGAACGTCCGACGAAACTCAATATCGCGAGCGCCCAGCCCTAACCAGCGTTGAAGAGCTCAGAGCCTTCTTTTCAGAGGCATCGGGGTATCGTGGATCTAATAAAGCACTTAAGGCACTTTCTTATGTACGCGAAGGCTGTCGCTCCCCACTCGAAACGGCGTTTGTCATGATGCTGACAATGCCCAAGTCAATGGGTGGCTTAGCCATACGCGCTATCAAAACGGACTATCCGATCCCAGTCCCCAAAAGATACGCCGCCCTAACGCGACGGACGGTTTTCTACCTCGACGCGCTGCTCGAAAATTCGATGACCGATATCGAATACAACGGCTTTTACCACGATGAGCCCGAACAGCAATCAATTGACGAGGAACGCCGAAACACGCTGCGAAACATGGGATATGCCGTTATCACAGTTAGTCGTCATTCGTTTTTCAAGCAGTCCGCTTTTAGGCGGGTCATGGAAGCGATTCGCATTCGCGAGAAGATATGGCCCGGTCGACTCCCGGATAACTTCGCCATCCTGCAAGAAACTCTTCGTCAATTTGTCTTGCGGCGCTACTTCGAATACGGTCGCCGCGTCCTGGAGACACTCAAAGAAGAAGAGGCCGCCAAGCGCGAAATTGCAAGCCAATATCCGCAAGCTGATGACCCGAGCATCAACGATGTGCCAGAACCCGACGACATGCAACACGTCGGGGCCCTTGCTGAGGAAATCAATGGGCCTTGGGAATGCGACATGTTCGCAAAAATCGATGAAAACCGCACGGAAGACGACACGATTATTGATCTAATTGAGAATTCGCTCTTCTAAAGGCGATCTCTGCGGATGTCCACCTACATTTTTCGACTTATTCGGCCACCGATGTGCCAGATTGGCTGCAGCAATGCTCAATATAACTTTAGATAAAACTGATTCTGCAGGAACTCCCGTAGAGGAAGAACTGATTCTCGCGGTATTTAACACGATAAAGTACAAATATGAACAGTTCTAATGCTTCTCAAGGTGGCTTTCTTAGCATGCTGGCCGAACATCTCGAAATATGTTGGCGAGCATTGCGTCGATGTCTCCCAACCCGCAGAAAATCGCAGAGGCGGCAAGCAGTCATCGAAATTAACGTAAATAGTATTGACATATGAACATGCGCTCATATAATCGGAAGTAAGTTATATGAGCGCATGTTCATATGAAAGGATGTTGCAATGAGCAGCCACGCTGATGAAACAAAGACTGGCATCGAGGCCACCGAGCCGATCGTCCCCACCACCTGCTCGCCCGAGGACCTTCCCGACGAGGAGCTGTTGTACGACCTGGCCGACCTGTTCAAGGTCTTCAGCGACACCACACGCATCAAGATCCTCTATGCCCTCATGGGCCGCGAGCTCTGCGTGGCTGACATCGCCGAAGCGACCGCAACCTCGCAGTCGGCAGTATCGCACCAGCTGCGCACGCTTAAGCAGTCGCACCTGGTCAAGTTCCGCCGCGACGGCCGCAACATTCTCTACTCGCTCGCCGACGATCACGTCTACACCATGCTTAACCAGGGCATGAGCCATATCTGCGAATAGCAATCAACCACGGTATCAGCGCGGCCGGCACCCAGACCGCTAACACAGGGAAAGGAACCCACCATGAAAAAGCAGTTCAAGCTCGACGAGATCGATTGCGCCAACTGCGCGCGTGAACTTCAGGACGAGCTGGCTAAGCTCGATGGCGTCAAGTCCGTTTCGGTCAACTTTATGACCCAGAAGCTGACGCTCGAGGCTGACGACGCCGAGTTCGACGAGGTCCTGGACCGCGTCGTTGAGTTCACCGCCGACGCCGAGCCGGACTGCGAAATCATTCTCTAACCCGCGCATACGTTGACCTGTAAGGCCGCGCTTGCCGCGGCCTTTGCTCGCGAAATTATATGAGCAAGTGTTCATACACTCAAATGGGAGGTTTGAATCATGGCAGCCGCCGATCCCAAAAAGAAAAAGAAGAAGCGCAAGAAGAAAGAGTCCCTTGAGCACAAGCGCAACCGCATCCTGGTAGCACTGGGCATTTTTGCCGTTGTTTATGCCCTCGACGAGCTCGGCGCCCTCACTATCGCATTTGGGGAGCCTGGCAACATCTACGCCAGCTTCGCGCTGTTCCTCGTGCCGTTTTTGATTGCCGGATACGACGTACTGCAAAAGGCATTCAATAACATCCGCCGCGGCAAGGCCTTCGACGAGAGTTTCCTTATGGCAGTCGCGACCATCGGCGCGTTTGCCATGGTGCTCTTCCCCGATACCGACCCGCACATGGCCGAAGGCGCCGCCGTCATGCTGTTCTACCAGGTCGGCGAGCTGTTCCAGGCATACGCTGTGGGCAAGAGCCGCAAGTCGATCAGTGCCATGATGGACATCGCGCCCGACTACGCTAACGTCGAGCAGCCCGACGGCACGCTCGAGCAAGTCTTCCCCGATGACATCGCCGTCGGCACCGTCATCGTCGTCAAGCCTGGCGAGCGCGTGCCCATCGACGGCATCATCGTCGAAGGCGAGACACAGCTCGATACCGCCGCCCTTACTGGCGAGTCAGTCCCCCGTCCGGCCAAAACCGGAGACGATATCATCAGCGGTTGCATCAACATGACGGGCCTCATCCACGTGCGCACCACCAAGCCCTTTGGCGAGTCCACCGTCGCGCGCGTCCTGGAACTCGTGGAGAATGCCAGCGAAAAGAAGGCGCGCACCGAGAACTTCATCACGCGCTTCGCCCGCGTCTACACGCCCGCCGTCACCGGCGCGGCCGCGGTACTCGCGCTCGGCGGCGGTTTGGTCACCGGCGCCTGGTCCGACTGGATCCTGCGCGGCCTGACCTTCCTGGTCGTCAGCTGCCCGTGTGCGCTCGTGATCAGCGTGCCGCTCAGTTTCTTTGGCGGCATCGGCGGCGCGTCCAAGCTGGGCGTTCTCATCAAGGGTTCCAACTACCTCGAGACGCTCGCCGATGTGGACACCGTCGTCTTTGACAAGACGGGCACCCTCACCAACGGCACGTTCTCGGTCGTCGCGGTGCACCCCGAGGCAGGCTATACCGAGCAGTCGCTACTCGAGGTCGCAGCCCTCGCCGAGTCGTTCTCCGACCATCCCATCGCGCAGTCGGTGCGCACCGCCTTCCAGGGCGAGCTCGATCCCAAGCGCGTAAGCGACTCCACCAACGACGCGGGCCATGGCGTGACGGCGACTATCGACAGCAAACATGTCGTCGTCGGCAACGCCAAGATGCTTGCTGCGGCCGGTATCGACGCTCCCAATTGCGAGGTCGTCGGTACGATCCTCCACGTGCTCGTCGACGGCACCTATGCCGGCCACATCGTAATTGCCGACACCATCAAGGTCGATGCGGAGCAAACGATTCTCGACCTGCACGCCGCCGGCGTCAAGCGCACCGTCATGCTCACGGGCGACCGCGAGGAGGTTGCGGCGTCTGTGGCCAAGCAGCTCGGCCTCGACGAGTTCCACGCGCAGCTGCTGCCGGGCGACAAGGTCGAGCGTGTTGAAGCGCTGCTCGCGGCCGAAAGTGGCAAGGGCAAGCTCGCCTTTGTCGGCGACGGTATCAACGACGCGCCTGTGCTTACGCGCGCTGATGTGGGCATTGCCATGGGCGCCATGGGTTCCGACGCCGCGATCGAGGCCGCCGACGTGGTGCTGATGGACGACAAGCCGTCCGACATTTCCCGCGCTATTCGCGTGGCGCGCAAGACCATGTCGATTGTTTGGCAGAACATCATCTTTGCGCTGGGCATTAAGCTGCTGATCCTTGTGCTGGCAGCGCTGGGCATCGCCAATATGTGGCTTGCCGTCTTTGGTGACGTGGGCGTGGCGATCATCGCCATCCTGAACGCCATGCGCGCGATGGGTGTCAAGAACCTGTAGCGCTCGTGGTCCCTCCGGCCGGGGCCGGGCTTGGTTTTGAAAACGTCCTCGCGCATGAGGCCCGTCTTTCCTGCTCCTGCGGAGCAACGGAAAGGCGGGCCTCGCGCTGCGGAGTGTTTTCAAAACCAAGCCCGGCCCCGGCCTGCATTGACACAGCTGGCGGTTCTTGGGCATCGCTTGCTGGCGGGGTTCCTTTGCTGAAATGGACTTGGCCGAAAGGGCCGCTGGTCCCGGTCGCTGGTTCGCGCTTTGCGTGAACTCCGCGCTACTGTGGGTCAGTTAGGCTTCTGTTTTTGGACCCGCTACATCTTCCCGCCTCAGCATCGACCTTAGCTTCTCGAAACTCTCCTCGCTCAGGCAGTGCTCCATGTGACAGCCCTCTTGCGAGGCAACCTCGGGCGTTACGCCTGCGTCCTCTAGCAGACCTACAAAAAAGCAGTGGCGCTCCCACATTTGACGGGCAACCTCAAGACCGCGTTCCGTCAGATGCACGTCGCGTTTGCCCATTTCGACATAGCCGTTGCTTTCCAGCGTCGCCATGGCCTTGGAAACGCTCGCCTTGGTTACGCCGAGGTACTCCGCAACGTCGATCGAGCGCACGGTGCCCTGACGTTCCGACAGAACGTAGATCGATTCGAGATAGTCTTCTCCGGATTCACGCAGGGCCATGGGCCGCCTTTCGCGATGGCTTCTAGTTAGCCTTTGGATACTTTTGCTTGATTTACTTTACCGCAAAAGTTGCCTATGTCTTACTACGTTGTCTAAAAAGTTAACCGTGTTTCACAAAACGCACGGGACGAAAACAAAGCGGGGACACGCCCCGCAAGGAGTGCCCCCGACTGCCGGCGCAAAAGGAACGTCCCCAAGTGCCGAATCCGTAGCTATAGCAGGCCAAAGTGCTCGGCGGCGTTGTAGATGCCGTCGTCGTCTACGGCGGTCGTCACGTAGGTCGCTGCGGCCTTCACGGTATCCTGCGCGTTGCCCATGGCCACACTTGTGCCCACGGCCGAGAACATCGACAGGTCGTTCTCGCCGTCGCCAAAGGCGATCGCCTCGCTCGCGTCGACACCCAGGCGCTCCAGCGTCGCTGCCACACCCAGGTCCTTGCCGCCGTTAGCGGGAATAATGTCGCAGAACAGGTCGCACCAGCGCGTGGTGAGCGAATGCGACACGGCGTCGGTCACGATATGCTCGTCGGCCGGATCCACAAAGGCGCAAAACTGGTAGACCGGCGCGTCAAAGGCGTGCTCAAACGGCTCCTCGTGGTAGACAATTCCCGCGTTGCTGCCGGCCGTCACCACGCGCTCGGACAGGCGGTTCACAAACGAGTTCTCGCCCTGCATGCACAGCGAGTCGTAGCGCCCCTCGGCCACCTGGTCCACAATCACCGCAACGTCGTCCGGATCGATCGGGCAGCTACGGTAAACGCCCTCGGCATCAAAACAGTGCTGGCCCGAAAGCGTAATGTACGCATCCCAACCAAGATCGAACAGCCAATCGGGCATCTGGTAGGTCGGGCGACCCGTGGCAATGACGCACGCAATCCCCTGCTCGTGAAAGCTGTCGAGCACCTGCTGCGCCGACGCCGGAATCCGGTGCGTCTCAAAGCTCAGCAGCGTGCCGTCGATATCAAAAAACGCGGCCTTGATCATCCTCGCCTACTCCTCGCCCTCGAGCTTCTCGCTCGCCTCGAGCCACGCCATCTCCAGCTCGTCCATGGCGGCGTGGGCCTCGTCGATCTTTGCCTGCTGCTCGCCCAGCGCCGTGTAGTTGGTGGGATCGACCTGGGCCATGGCGGCCTCGGCCTCCTCCACGCGAGCGCGCTGCGTTTCCATCTTGCGCTCGAGCGAGCTCACCTCACGACGGAGCTTTTGGCGCTCGGCATTGGAAAGGCCGTTGGGCTGACCGCTCGACTTGGGCTTTTCGGCCGCAGCCGCCGCGGCACCGGTGTCGAACGTACCGGTCTTGGCGCTCGGTGCACCCACGGGCTCGCCCTCGGCGGTGGCGTTGCACAGGCGCAGGTACTGGTCGACGCCGCCGGGCATATGCGTCAGGTGGCCGTCGAGCAGCGCCCACTGCAGGTCGGTCACGCGCTCCATCAAAAAGCGGTCGTGCGTCACCAGAATCAGCGTGCCGGGCCAGCCGTCCAGCAAGTCCTCGACAATCGCCAGCATGTCGGTATCCAGGTCGTTGCCGGGCTCGTCCAGGATGAGCACGTTGGGCTCGTCCAGGATCGTCAGCAGCAGCGACAGGCGACGGCGCTGGCCGCCCGAAAGATCGCCGATGCGGCTCCAGAGCTGCTGCGTCGTAAAGCCCAGACGCTCGCAGAGCTTCTCGGGTGAAGTCTCCTTGCCGTCAATGACGTAGTACTTCTTATAGTGGCTGAGCACCTCGCGGATCGTGTCGCCCATGTAGGGTTCGAGCTCCTCGAGCTGCTGCGACAGCACGCCAAAGCGCACCGTCTGGCCGATCTTCACGCGGCCGCGCAGGGGCGCGATCTTGCCCTGGATCACGTCGAGCAAAGTCGACTTGCCGGCGCCGTTCTCGCCCAAAAGACCATAGCGGTCGCCCGCACCAATGAGCCAGGTCACGTCGTTGAGCACCTGCTTGGGCGCGCCATCGGTATCCGCATAGCCGGCGTCCACGTCGACCACATCGATAACCTGCTTGCCCAGGCGGCTCACGGCCAGGCGCTTGAGCTCCAGCTCGTCACGCACGGGCGGCACGTCGGCGATCAGCTCGCGAGCGGCATCCACGCGAAACTTGGGCTTGGTGGAGCGCGCCTGGGCACCGCGGCTCAGCCACGCGAGCTCCTTACGTGCCATGTTGCGACGGCGTTCCTCGGTAACCGCGGCCATGCGGTCGCGTTCCACGCGCTGCAGGATATATGCCGAATAGCCGCCCTCGAAGGGATCGACCTGGCCGTCGTGAACCTCCCACATGCTGGTGCAGACCTCGTCCAAGAACCAGCGATCGTGCGTGACCACGAGCATCGCGCCCTGACCGCGCTGCCAGCGGGCCTTTAAGTGACGCGCAAGCCAGTTGATGGTGCGCATGTCCAGATGGTTGGTGGGCTCATCGAGCATGAGCACGTCATAGTCGCCGATCAGCAGGCGCGCGAGGTCCACGCGGCGGCGCTGACCGCCCGAGAGCTCGCCTACCATGCCCTCCCAGGGCACATCGCTAATGAGGCCGGCGAGGATCTGGCGCGTACGGGGGCTCGACGCCCACTCATACTCGGGCGTGTCGCCCACGACGGCATGATGCACGGTGTCGGTATCGACCAGGTTGTCCTTTTGGCCGAGCAATCCGATCGTGGTGTCGCGGCGGTGCGTCACGCGGCCGTCGTCGGGCTCCAGCGCGCCGGCGAGCACGCTCAGCAGCGTCGACTTGCCGTCGCCGTTTTTGCCGACAATACCAATACGGTCGCCCTCGTCCACGCCGAGCGTCACGCTATCGAAAATATGCTTGGTGGGAAACTCTAGGCTGACGGAATCGCATCCCAAAAGAATCGCCATATGCCCTGCTCCTTCGTAGAAATTCAACGTTCTCCATGATAGCGAAAACCACCACAAAGGGGACGGGCGCCTTCGTGGTGGTTTTGGGCAAGCGCACCAGCACACGACACAAAAAGGCGGGCCATCTCCCGCAAGAGATGACCCGCCTCTCCAATCAGTCCCGCGGCAACCATGGCCGCCGCGGGCCTCAAGCATGTCCCGGACTAGGAGAACATGCCGGTGAGGTAATCATTCAGCCGCTTATCCTTGGGCCGTTGGAAAATCTCGTCGGTTTCGTCGTACTCGACCATATCGCCCATGTAGAAAAACGCCGTGCGGTTGGACACGCGCGACGCCTGCTCCATGTTGTGCGTCACGATGACGATGGCGCGGTCGGCCACGATCGACGACATCAAATCCTCGATCGCCAGCGTCGAGATGGGGTCGAGCGCCGAACAGGGCTCGTCAAACAGGATCACGTCGGGGTTGAGCGCCAGCGTGCGCGCAATGCACAGACGCTGCTGCTGGCCGCCCGAAAGCGCGTAGGCGCTCTTGTCGAGCTTGTCCTTGACCTCGTCCCACAACGCCGCACCGCGCAGGCTTTCCTCGACCATGCGGTCGAGCTCGTCGCGGTCGGTGATGCCGTGGCGCTTGGGCGCAAACGTAATGTTGTCGCGAATGGACTTGCGGAACGGGTTTGGCTGCTGGAACACCATGCCAATGGACCGACGCAGCTCGTAGGTGTTCTCGGTCTTGGTGTTCACGTTGCGGCCGCGGTAGTTGATCTCGCCCTCCACGCGACAGCCGCGAATCTCGCGATTCATAAGGTTGAGGCTGCGCAAAATGGTCGACTTGCCGCAGCCCGAAGGCCCGATGAGCGCCGTGATCTCGTCCTTGTGAAAGTCGAGCGACGCATCGTGCAGCGCATGGTGGTCGCCATAGTACACGTTGACGTCCTTGGTGGAGACCACGACCTCGTCGCTCACGGCCTTGCCGCTCACGCGAACACGTTTCTCGCTCTCCCCCACGCTCGACAAAAAGTCCTGGGTGTCGGACGATGCCGCCTCGGTTGCGGGCGTTGTGTTCATCTCGCTCATTCGGCCGTCATCTTCCTTGCCAGTTGCTTGCCCACGATACGGGCGACTACGTTAAACAGCAGCACGCAAATCATCAGCAGTGCCGCGATGCCCCAGACGATCTGCTGGGCCTCGGGGCTGCCCTCGCCATAGATCTTGTAGATGTGCACGGCCAGCGACTCGCCGGGACGGAACACGTTCCAGGCGCAGGTGGGGCTCGACAGGTTAAAGCTCAAGAAGTTCAGACGAACCGGCGAGCTCATGCCCGAGGTAAAGAGCAGCGCCGCGGCCTCGCCAAACACGCGGCCGGCCGAAAGCACGATGCCGGTCACGATGGCGGGCATGGCCTCGGGAATCAGGATGTGCAGTGTGGCCTCCCAGCGAGTGAGGCCCATGGCCAGGCACGCATCGCGCTGGGCCTGCGGCACGTCCTCGAGCGCCTGCTGAATCACGCGCACCAGGATGGGGATGTTGAACATGGTGAGCGCGACGGCGCCGGAGATGATGGAGTACTTCCAGCCCAGCTGCACCGAGAACACCAGAAAGCCGAACATGCCGACGACGATGGAAGGCAACGAGGACAAGGTCTCGATAGCGGTGGAGGCGATGTCGCGGATAGGGCCGTTCGGCGCGTACTCAACCAGGAAGACCGCTCCGCCCAGGCTGATGGGCACCGAGATGACTAGAGTGATCAGCAGCAGGTAGAACGAGTCGAACAGCTGGTAGAGCACGCCGCCCTGGGTTCCGTTGGCGCGCGCAGGCTGCGTGAGGAAGCCCGGCTGGAACAGCGTCGAGATGCCCTCGAACAGGATGTAGGCCACCATGGAGACGACGATGAGCATGACGATGGAGACGATCGCCGTCAGCACGCCCGTGGCGATGCGGTCCTGCCTTTGGACACGCCCGAGTCTCGCCTCGTCGATATGGATGCGCGTGCTAGCCACGAGCCTTCGCCCCCTTGCGGCCAATGAGATGGATGATCAGGATAAAGATGAGGCTCATGCCCATCAGCAGAAGACCGAGCGCCCACAGGACGTCGTCCTGGGCCGAGCCCTCGGCATAGACCGCCATGGACGTGGTGAGCGTGGTGGTGATGGTGGAGGCCGGCGACAGCAGCGACGTCGGCATGGCCTCGATACCGCCGATAACCATGCGCACGGCGAGCGTCTCGCCAAAGGCGCGGGTCATGCCAAGGATGACCGCGGTCATGAGCGAGGACATGGCGCTCTTGAGCACCACGTGCCAGATGGTCTGCCAGCGGGTGTAGCCCAGCGCGAGCGAACCCTGACGGTAGCTGTCGGGCACGGCACGCAGGCCATCGACCGAAAGCGTGGTCATGGTCGGCAGGATCATGACGGCCAGCACGATGGCGCCGGGCAAGATGCCCAGGCCTGTGCTCACGTGGAGAACGCTCTTCATAAGGCCGACGACCACGTGAAAACCGATCAGGCCAAAGACGACCGAGGGAATGCCGGTCAAAAGCTCAATAAGCGGCTGAAAGACCTTGGAGCCAAACTTAGGCTGGATCTCGACCGCAAAGATGGCAGAGCCGATGGCGATGGGCAGCGCGATGAGCGTGGAGAGCACCATGACCGCAAACGAGGTGACGATCAGGGGCAGGGCGCCGGTGTAGGGCAGGCCGTTTTCGGCTGTGTTGGCCAGATCCCACTTGGTGCCGGCGAAGAACTCTACGACCGAGACGCCGTCCTTGAGAAAAGCCGAGAGGCCCTTTTGGGCGACCATAAAGATGAGCGCGGCAACGACAAGCGTCACGAGCGCTACGCACGCGCCCGTGACGCCCAGGCCCACGTTCTCAAGGTCGCGCTTTGGCAGCTGTTTTGCCATTGCAAACCTTTCCGGGGCGATTACTTATTTAGCGGATACCTTGCCGCTGGCGTCCTTGACGACCTTCATGGCAGAGACTGGGATAAAGCCCTGCTCCTCGACGAGCTTGCCCTGGACGTCGTCGGAAAGCATGAACTCCAGGAAGGCCGTGGTGGCCTCGTCGGCGTCCTTGGAGCAGTACATGTGCTCGGTCGCCCAGATCTTAAAGGAGTCGTCGGTAACGTTTGCGCTCTTGGGCTCGACGCCCTCGACCTTGATGGCGTTGAACTTGGAGTCGTCGAAGTGCGAGAAGTCGAGGTAGGAGATGGCGTTGTCGGTGCTGGCCATCTGGGTCTGGACGTCGCCGGACTTGTCGAGCTCGGCGTCGCCCTTAAAGTCGTTGGCCTCGTCGCCAAAGACGGCAGCCTCAAAGGTGGCGCGGGTACCGGAGCCGGCCTTGCGGTTGAGGACGACGATGGTGGCGTCGTCGCCACCGACCTCCTTCCAGTTGGTGATCTGGCCGGAGAAGATGCCCTTGAGCTGCTCGAGGGACAGGTCGTCGACCGTAACGTTCTTGGAGACGACGGGGCCCATGCCCACGACGGCGACCTCGTGGTCGACGAGGTTCTTGACCTGATCGGCCTCGAGCTTGGTCTCGGCGAAGACGTCAGAGTTACCGATGGTGACGGTGCCGGCGGCGACAGCGGTCAGGCCCTTACCCGAACCGTTACCCGAACCGGAGACGGAGACGTCCGGATTGGCATCCATGAACTTCTCGGCAGCGGCCTCGACGAGAGCCTGGAACGAGGAGGCACCGTCGTAGGTCACCTCACCGGAGACGGACTCGGCGGCAGCGGCGCTACCCTTGTCGGCGGCGTCGGAAGCGCCTGCGCCGCCGCAACCAACGAGGCCGAGGCCCACGATGCTGGCGAGACCACCAGCGAGGCCGAGGAACTGACGACGAGAATAAGCCTGATCGAGCATGATCTTCCTTTCATACAAGCGACTCGCGGGCACCCTGCCCGCTTTGCTGTTTGGAAAGATACGGTCTCGATCGGGCAGCGCCCGCGTCAGCTGCGCTTTATTACGGGCATCTGATAGACCCTTACCGCAAGCGCGGCAGGGCTTTACAAACGAATAACAATCCCGCCGACAAGCATGACCCGCCTTTTACACCAAATGATCCGTTTTCCTCCGTCCCCAAGGGATCATTTTCAGAAAGAGGACGGCATAGACCTTCTGGTCATGCCGTCCTCTTCGAAAGACAGGTTGTCACCCTGGCGTTCGCGTAACCTTAAAGCTCCAGCTCGTTCAAGCGCAGGATTGCGACGATATAAATCTTGAGCGCCTGCTTGAGCTGCTCTTCGTTGGCGCACTCGTTGGGGCCGTGCATCTGGCCGCCCCATGGGGGCAGCTCCAGGCCGGTCTCCTCGGGGCCAAACGAGACGGCGCGGGCAAAGTTGCGTGCGTACGTGCCACCGCCCATGGCGAAGGGCTCGACATGCTTGCCCGTAAACTCGTTATAGGTATCGATAAGCGCCTTCACAGCCGGATCGTCGGCAGAGACCGAGAACGGCACCTTTGCGCGATCCACGCGATACGTCACGCCAAAGCGGCCCACAAGTGGCTCGAGCTGCTCGCGGATGGTATCGGCGCTCGTGCTGTCGGGGAAACGCACGTCAATGACCTGCTCAATGTGGCCATCCACCACGCGGATGACGCCGGGGTTGCACGTGAGCGGGCCAAACGCCGCGTTCGTCGCATCGATACCCAGGCCGCGGCCATAGGCATCCGCATGCACAAAGGCCAGGAACTTGACGAACTCGTGCTCGGCAGGCGTCAGCAGGCGCTCGTCACGGGCACCAAACGCATCCTCGGCCTCGCGCAGATACGCCACGATGAGGCCGACGGCATTGATCGTTCCCTCGGGCATCGAGGCATGACCGCCAATGCCGTGGGCAAAAATCTGCGCATGCCCGTTATCGAGCGCCGTGATCTCCAGGCGGCCGGCATTCTCAACGGGCGCCGGCAGTTCATCGGCGGCAATCGCAAGCTCGCAGATAGACTGCGACGGAATGGCGTTGCTCGCCTCGGCACCGCTCCAGGACACAATGCGCCCGCCGTCGATCTTGGAACTCACAAACGTCGCCCCAAACTGGCCCTTCTCGGCATTACAGACCGGGAACTCGGCATCGGGTGTAAACAAAAAATCGGGGTCTGCGTGGTTCTCCAGATAATGGTGAACGTCGGACATGCCCACCTCCTCATCGCAGCCCAGCAGCGCGCGGAAGGTGTAGCGCGGGGTAATACCGTGCTTGAGCAGATAGGCGCCGGCGTAGAGCGACAGCACGGCAGGACCCTTGTCGTCGATAACGCCGCGGCCGAGCAGCCAGCCCTCGCGACGCTCCATCGCAAACGGGTCGGTGTTCCAGCCGGGGCCTGCGGGCACCACGTCCACATGGCAAATGGTCGCGAGCTGCTTGTCGCCGCGGCCAGGGATATCGGCAATGCCCACATAACCCTCGTCGTCGCTCGTCTGGTAGCCGAGCTTTTGCGCAATGCCGAGCGCGCAATCGAGCGCGTCACGGACTGGACGGCCAAACGGCGCGCCGGGCTCCGCATTGGCAGAAACCGCCACGGACGGATAGCTCACCAGACGCTCGATATCGGCGACGACATCTTCCCAAACCTCGTCGACATACTCGGCAACGCTCTGCTCCACCTGATTCATGGACGACCTCCTTACCAATGAGCGGCGAGCGTGCCCGCCCCTCACATCACATACTTATATAGCGAAAAGTTTAGCAAGCTCGGCCACCGAGTGCACCACCGCATCGGCGCCCGCGGCCTCATGCTCACCCGGCGCCGCCGCGCCCGAATAGATGCCGATGCACGGCACGCCCATTGCGTGCGCGCCCTCCACATCGTTAAAGCGATCGCCGATCATCACGGCATCGTCCTCCGTCGCACCGAGCGCCGCCAGGGCATCGCGGACCGAATCGGCCTTGGTCTCGCGTCCCTGCGGCGGATTCATGCCAACCACTGCCTTAAACTGAGAAAGCCCCAGCTCGCCCACCATGTCGATGCACTTTGCCTCCATGCGCGACGTCGCCACGGCCAAGCGATGCCCCTGGGCGGCCAACCCATCCAGCAGCTCGGAAATTCCATCGAACACAGGGTACTCTTCCGGTCCCAGCTCATCAAAAAAGGCACGGTACTCGTCGGCCACCACAAGCGACTCCTCGCGCGAGAAGCCATAAAAGTCGTGAAAGCTCTTCCACAGGGGCGGCCCAATCATGCGGCGCAGATCACCCATCTGCGCCTCCGAAAACCCGCGCACAGCCAGCGTCTTGCGCGTCGAGGTCATCACCGCCCGGCCTGTATCGGCCACCGTGCCATCGAAATCAAACAGCACAACCGACCGCTTGCATATCTCCAGCTGCTCCACTGGCACCCTCTCTTCCCCAGTTGACGATTTCCACACCGACACTTCAAACTGTTGACTATTCAACAATTGAACCTAGTAATGTGGAACGACTCTACTATACTTGTCGCACTTTGCTCTCAGAAGGCGGCGCGCAAGCGCCCCAACGAAAGGTGCAATTATGTCTTTTGCCATCATAACCGACTCCACGTCGGACATCTCCCCCGCTCGTGCTCAAGAGCTCGGCATTTACGTGATTCCGCTGCATGTGATTATCGAGGGCGAGGACCTGCTCGACCAGGTGCAGATTACCGCCGAGGAATACATCGCCCGCATGGCTGGTTCCGAGCAGTTGCCGCACACATCGCAGCCGAGCGCCGGCGAGTTCAAGGCGCTCTTTGACCGCGTGCGCGCCGACGGCCATGATAGCGCCATCTTTATCTCGCTATGCAGCGAGTGGTCTGCCTGCTATGCCAACGCCAGCCTGACGGCCGAGACCCACGAGCTCGACGTGCGCTGCATCGATTCGCGCACCGGTTCGGGCGCCGAGGGTCTGCTGGTGGAGTACGCGCTCGCCATGCGCGAGGACGGCCGCAGCCTGGACGAGACCGAGGCGCAGATCCGCGCGACGCTGCCCGATGCACACCTGCTACTGATTCCCCGCACACTCGAGAACCTCGTTAAGAACGGCCGCGCGCCCAAACTCGCCGGCCAGCTCACGCAGATGTTCAACATTCGCCTGGCCGTTTCGCCGGAGTGGAAGTCAGGCGAAATCAAGGCCATCAAGAAGGGCCGCGGTGCCAAGCGCATCGTTGCGAACACCATGGCTGACTGCCTCGAATTTTTGACCGAGCACCCGGGCTCCAGCGTGCGCGTGCTCACGACCGGTGCTGCCGAGGAGCAGGAGCTCGTTAACCAAGCGCTCGCAGGCCAGAACTACGTAGACGCCGGCACCGGCCCCATCGGCTGCACCATCGCCACCCACGTAGGCGTCGACGCCATCGCCATCAGCTACTGTCCCCGCTACCAACCTGCCAATTAGGGACAGGTTTATTTTGGCAGGTTTTATCTGGGCAAACGTTAAACGGTAACAAAGGCTTGCCTGGCAAGATCGGACATGCCAAAGCCGTCGAACAACCGAAGTACACCCAGCCACAACAAAGCCATCACGCCGACGCGCCGCAACTCAAGGCGCGCCGGCGTCTTTTTAGGAGTCGCGGCGGAAAAGGGGCCGTTTTAGCCAAAAGGCCGCGAAACGCTTCCCATTACGCCGCAACTTCATTGCCGCCCAACCAGCTAATCGAGAAATTGGCGGCGATCGATGCTTTGTCCAACCCCCTTGCGATACCCTCTGGGCAAAAAATGGCAAATATGAGTACTGTTACCAGTTTAGTAACAGCGAAATCTGGCTGAATTTGCCATCTTCCGCCAATTCCGAGCGTCATAAAGTCCCGAATCGCCATGTTTAGAGGGTTGATTCTATCCAATCCGAATCGATTGGTCTTAAATACTTTCCAGATGATATGTTACTGCTCAAACCACAGTACTCATATTTGCCATTTTTTGCCCACAGGGTCTATTCGAGGATAGTTTCCTGCGCCTCCAGCCCACCTCATGGCCGCCAAAACCCATTCAGCAACAGCTACCGCACATTTTGACATCAGCCAAACACCACTCACGGAGCTGTACTCCGCTATCACCGAACCAAAATCAGAGTCGAGTCCCTTAAAAATCAAAATAACGTACCCTCATTTCAATGAACTCCGACAAGAACGGCATTTACATGAGCACCGTCACGCATCAATACGCCCTCATCGGGGGTACGCTATTCCAATTCAAGAAAACCGTCGCCCATGTATCGGAGCCGCACAGCCAAATCGTCATCTGCGGCAACGGTCCAGACATCCGTTACGCAACACTGGAAGAATGGGAGAAAGCTGGCGAATCTTTCGATAGACGGGCACAGGTCGAAGGAATCGTCACCAGTGCGAGCCCAGCGCGCGACAAACTGGAACTCTTTCGCAATCTCTTTACTGGCCGCAAAGATGTTTACGCTCATGGGTACCGCAGAAAAGACGGGGGCATCGGCTATACACCCGCCTGCGCAAATGAATGGAAGGCAAGCATTTGCCCCAAAGTAAATCGTCAGAAAACCAAATGCGCGGAATGCGGCAACCGCATCTTCCCCAAGCTGAGCGATGCCGCGATCATCGCCCATTTCAAAGGCAACGACGACAGGCTCCGAGACGTCATAGGTCAATACGTTCTCGATAGTGACAGTAACACAAAAGTCCTGGTCATCGACTTTGACGGAGCCGATTGGAAAGAAGCGACAAACGCCATTCGGCTTGTCGCAAAAAACCATGGGATCGATGCTGCAGTCGAGCGATCGAGATCAGGTAACGGCGCACATGTCTGGTTTTTCTTCCTAGAGCTCACCAGCGCAAAGATCGCACGAGAATTTGGAAGCAGCCTTATCACCGAAGCGGCGGCGCTCAACAAGACAATCACCTTTGAAGCTTTTGACCGGATGCTGCCCGCGCAGTCCACCATTCCTGAGGGCGGCTTCGGAAATCTCATAGCACTGCCTTTTCAAGGAAAAGCGCAGCGAAAAGGGAACAGTGTATTTGTTGACGAGCAATTTGAGCCCTTTCCCGATCAATGGCTTTACCTTTCACAAATTCAGCTGGTTCCACATGCAACGGTGCAAAATCTAATCGAAAGCATCGACAATAAACCGCATGGAATATCAGCTGCAGTGGCGGGAAACACCGCCGCGCCACATTCTCAGAGGCCGCGAAAGCGGCTTCCGCTCACGCTGCAGGACTTCCCGTCATCGCTACCCGTCACGCAAGCCGATATGCTCTACATAACCGAAAGATCTCTGAGCCCGGCCGCCCAGATGGAGGTTCGCAGGCTTGCAACATTTGCCAACCCGGAATTCTTCCGTGCCCAATCAATGCACCAATCAGTATTTGGCAAACCGCGGTACATAGACCTCAGTGAACTTAGAGATGGCTGCGTTGCGATTCCCAGAGGCTGTAAAGCTCAACTCGAGCGGCTGCTTCAAGAAGCCGGCGCTTCTGCTCACTATTCAGACAAGCGCATGTCGGGCAATCCAATTGTGATGACATTTAAAGGGGCTCTTCGCCCTGAACAGCAAATTGCCGCCGAACAGATGCTCAACTATGAAGACGGGATCATGTCCGCGCCGACGGGTTTCGGGAAAACCGTCATTGGGGCCTATCTTATTGCTGCCATCGGTCTTCCAACGCTTGTCATCGTTCCCAAGACTGCGCTCATTGCCCAATGGAAATCCCAGCTCGAACGGTTTATCGACATTACGGATAACAGAAAGCCAGTTCGAACCCCAAAAGGACGAATCAGTAAAAGGCAGCCTCCGCTCATTGGCCAAATCGGAGGAGGCAAAACCACCATAAGCCATCTCATCGACATTGCTTCATTCCAGTCTCTGTCCAGCAAGGACCCCCAGACCGGAGAACCAATAGCCAAGGAGTTCGTTCGTGATTACGGCCTCATCATCTGTGATGAATGTCACCATGCAGCCGCACCACAGCTTGAGCTCGTCCTCAAATCCGCTCCAGCCAAATATGTATACGGCCTTTCCGCGACGCCCGAACGCTCGGACGGACTCACGCGAGCACTCTCAATGCTCTGCGGCCCGCTTCGCCATGTCATTGATCCAAAAACGCAAGCAATCCAACAGGGAATTCAGCGCGTTGTTAGGCCGCGTTTTACCGGAGTTCGACTACCCGCCTACGAACCAGGGGCGTCCTTTAATCAAGTTCTCGATCTCCTGTGTGCGCACACAGCGAGAAACGAAGCAATTGTCGACGATGCCCTCGAGACCGCGTCAAACGGTCGACATCCGCTTGTGCTATCCAAAAGGAAAAAACATGCCGAAGAGCTATGTAGGCTGCTTCAAAGCCGCGGACACGAACCTATACTCTTAACCGGAGAAATCGACGCCAAAGAAAGAAAGGCAATACTGAACAGCCTTCCCGGCTTCGAGCATGAGCATCGAATTATCATCGCAACCGAAGGCCTTCTGGGCGAGGGTTTCGACCTGTCTTACCTTGACACTCTGCTCATTGCCACACCGATATCTTGGGACGGCAGCATAACGCAGCAGGCAGGCAGGCTACATAGAAGTCACGAGGGCAAGCAGCGGGTTGAGATATTCGACTATGTTGATTTGTCGATACCCATGCTCGCGCACATGTACCAGAAGAGACTCAAGACCTACGCCAAGCTGGGGTATGAAGTCTTTGCAGCAAATGACAACAAACGGGCCGATCAAAACATCCTCGTTAGGCCGGCAAGGGCCGTGGAGGCCTTAGCGGATGACATCGAGCGCGCAACGAAAAGCATTTTTATTGCCGCGCCCTACGCATCCGCTGCATGCCTCGCAAAGCTCGCTGCCGTACTCACAGGCGCCGCCGCCCGTGGGATTGCCCTTGAGATTTCAATTGCCTCGACTCCGCACAATGACGTGAAAGCGAGTTTTACCGAGATGAACGTCGACTATTCCATCAAAGCCGAAGGGCGCCTGCGCGCGTCAGTAATTGACGAGGAAACCGTCTGGTACGGAACTATCCCGTTACTGGCCTTTCCTAAGAAAGAGGACTGCAGCATCCGTTTCAAAAGCAGCGAAGTTGCAGCCGAGCTTTTAAGCGAAATCCAGCGAAGAGGAGAACTGGAGGTCGCAGCCACGAACGGGACGTCTCCAACAGTTACGGTGGAATAGGGGCTGTTTTAGCCAATCGGCCGCGAATCAATCCCTATTTCCCCGCGAAACATAAGCGAGCAATCAGCCCTGCGGGCCCTGAAATAACTCCTCATGCGAGCCCATTCTCACCAGTCGGATCACAGGATTAGTCTTATGCGGCAAGTACAGAACGACCACATCGACCAAGCCATCGGATAGATGGAAATCGATGTGGCCGTTGTAATTGCCGCCCGGGTTTGAAAGCTCATGGGCGCCATATTCCGCGGGAAGCGAGCCGCGAGCTGCAAGCTCTGCGACTGCTGCCTTAAACTCGGTTTTTAGCTGCGGATGGATGCGCATCGTCCGTTTGTAATCCGCCTTAAACTGAGCCTCGACTTTAATCTCAAACATCGCTAGTCCTCATCGAGGAATGATATAAGCTCATCAGCGTTATTGAATGACGGGCTGTCGTCTGGCAGAATCCCCAACTCATGAGCCTCGGCAATCACCATGGCGCGCCTCGTCGCCTCGTTGGGAACTTCGGGCCGACCCACAATCTCAAACGGAATCTTTCGCTGATTTACCAGCTGCCGAACAGCAAGGTTCAGATACGAATTGAGACTCAGACCAACCGTATCCAAGAACTCAGTCGCCTGTTCCTTGAGCCCCTCTTCGATGCGAACCGTCGTAGGCTTAACCGTTGCAGTAGACATACGCGACCTCCTCGCTCTCGTCTTTTGCATCAGTATACCCAATTTAGAAGGCAGGCTGATGCTAAATAGCATCAGCCTGCCTTCTCATCACTACAACGACAGGCACGCTCGCCCTACATCAGCCCGCTCAGGGCGATATCGACGGCCTCGTTGAGGTCGTCGGTAATGTGCACCAGCTCCGGATCGAGCGGGCTGATCATACCGGTGTCCATCACCGGGCCATTAAGCCAGTCGAACAGGCCCCGCCAGTACTCGGTGCCCACCAAAACGAGCGGCATGCGCTTAACCTTGTGCGTCTGCACCAGCGTGAGCACCTCGAACATCTCGTCGAGCGTACCAAAACCACCGGGAAACACGATGGCGCCCGAGCTGTATTTGACGAACATGGTCTTGCGCACAAAGAAGTAACGGAAGTCCATACCGAGGTTCACGTATTTGTTGAGCCCGTGCTCGTGCGGAAGCTCGATACCCAAGCCGACCGACTTGCCGTTCGCGCTCGCCGCTCCCCTGTTGGCCGCCTCCATGACGCCGGGACCACCGCCGGTGATAACCGCCACGCCGCGCTGGGCGATTTTACGACCGACCGTACGCGCCGCCTTGTAGAGCGGATCGGTCTTGGGCGTGCGGGCACTGCCGAAGATGGTCACCGCAGGACCAAGCTCGGCAAGCGCGCCAAAGCCATCGACAAACTCGGCCTGAATGCGCAGCACGCGCCAGGGGTCGGCATGCAACCAGTCGGTCGAGTCCTCGGGCGCCAGCAGGTTGGCGTAGGTGTTGTCCTTAGGAATCATGGGGCCGCGCATGACCACGGGGCCGCGTCGGTACGTCTCGTCGTAGGCCGGCTCGCCCTCGACGTTCTCATTCTTAATCAAGGGTACTCCTATCGAGAAAAAGAAAAGCGAGCGGGGTCGACGCCATGCGTCAAACACCCGCCCGAACATCAACTATTCGGTATGGTATCCACGATGCATCATGCGCTTGCAAGGCATCGGTCAGCGGTCGCGGCTCTTAGTAGTCCACCGCCGCAGGGCTGTTCATCCAGTCGCTCACAAACGCGCCGTAGCGGCCCTCGATAATGGCCTGACGGGCACGCTGCATAAGGTTGAGCAGGTAGTAGATGTTGTGCATCGACAGCAGAATACCGCCGAGCATCTCCTTCTGCGTGACCATGTGACGGATGAGCGCGCGGCTGTAGCCGCCCGTGCACACCGGGCAGGTGCAGGTGGGGTCGATGGGGCCGTCGTCGCGCGCAAAGCGCGCGTTGCGGAAGTTGAGGCGACCCTCGCTCGAAAACGCGGTACCCATGCGGCCAGTGCGCGTCGGCAGCACGCAGTCGAACATGTCGATGCCCACGCCAACGCCGCGCACGAGCGTGGTAGGGTTGCCGACGCCCATGAGGTAGCGCGGCTTGTGCTTAGGCATGTACTCGGAAACCAGCGGCGCCAGCGTCTCGAACATGGTCTCATGGTCCTCGCCCACCGAGTAGCCGCCGATGCCGTAGCCGGGGAAGTCGCCGCACTCCTCCAGGTGGCGCAGCGATCGCAGGCGCAGATCCAGATGCATGCCACCCTGAACGATGCCAAAAAGTGCCTGGTCATCACGGGTATGAGCCTTGTAGCAGCGCTCGGCCCACATACTCGACAGCTCCACGGCGCGCTCGACATAGGCACGCGTGGCAGGATAGCCGGGGCATTGGTCGAGCTGCATGCAGATGTCGGAGCCGAGCTTCATGGCGATTTCCATGTTGTCCTCGGGCGTCCAGAACACGTGGCGGCCGTCGTAATCGTTGACGATAAAGCGCACGCCCTCGTCGGTGAGCTTGACGGCGTCGTTGTGGCTGAAGACCTGGAAACCGCCCGAGTCGGTGAGGATGGGGCCGTGCCAGTTCATGAACTTGTGCAGTCCGCCCAGCTCGGCGATGGTGTCCTCGCCGGGACGCATGGACAGGTGATAGGTATTGGCAAGCACGATCTGGGCACCGAGCTGCTTGACGGTCTCGGTGGGAATACCCTTGACGTTTGCCTTGGTGCCCACGGGCATAAAGATCGGCGTCTCGATGTCGCCGTGCGGAGTATGCAGCACGCCGGCGCGCGCGTGCGTGGTCGGGTCCTCGGCGATAAGGTCGAATTTAAAGAGGCTCTGGTCCATAAACTGGAACTCCTTGGTTGCGGTTCATACGCAAACCATTATACGGGCAACCCGCAAGAAGCACCGACTCGACAGAAACTGGCGCGAGGAGGATACGGCAGGGACACGGCAAGTGAGCGTGGATTTTTGGACGCTTACCGGATGAGCGTGGATAATCTCCCACTTTTGCCCAAAGCACAGCCCAAAAACGGGAGATTATCCACTTTCATTCTGCGGGCACTCATTTAAGTACGTCCCCGATGAGTGGAGCTATTTACCAGCCACGGCAACGCCGATATTTTGGCAACGCCGATGTTTTGACAACGTCAGCGAGCGGTCACCAGGGCGAACAAATTGGCATGAAAAGAGGGCGGCATTGACCTTCTGGTCATGCCGCCCTCTTTGAATGACAAGTTGTCGCCCTGGTGACCGCGCAGCGTCGACCCGTTACGCGGTTTGGTAAAACCGCGTAACCCTACGGACGCTGGCCCATGCCACCCTCGAGGGTGACGGTCTCGCCGTTCATATACTTAAAGTCGGGACCGCAGAGCTGAACGACAACGCGGCCGATTTCCTTCTCGACGTCGCCGTAGTGGCCTGCCGGCGGCATGTGGACGTTGGCCTTGAACGCCTCGGGATAGGCATCCTGGAAGTTCTCGAGCGCGGCGGTCCAAGCAAGCGGGCAAACGATATTGACGTTGATGCCGTCCTTGCCCCACTCGTTGGCGGCAACGCGAGTCAGACCACGGATGCCTTCCTTGGCGGCGGCATAGCTGCACTGGCCGTAGTTGCCAAACAGGCCGGCGCCCGAAGCAAAGTTGACCACGGAGCCCTTGGTCTCCTTCAGGTGCGGATAGGCCTTCTGCATGTACAGGTAGGTGGCATACAGGCCAGAGTAAATGGCCAGGTTAAACTGATCCATGGTGTGATCGGCAATGGTCACGCCCGAGGCGCTGGCCTGAGCGTTGTTGACGACGGCGTCGATGCGACCGAACTCCTCAATGGCCTTGTCGATGACGTTCTGGACGACAGCCTCGTTGTCCTGACCAGCAGAAACATCGGCCTGAACAGGCAGAACCTTGACACCGTACTCGGCCTCGAGGGATTCCTTGGCGGCCTCGAGCTTGGCGACGTTGCGGCCGGTGATGACGAGGTTTGCGCCCTCCTTGGCAAAAGCGATATCGATGCCGTAGCCGATGGAACCAGCGGAGCCGTCCTTAAGCGTGGCCTTGCCGCCGCCGGTAACGATCACGGTCTTACCAGTGAAAAGTCCCATACAAAGTCCTTTCAAATCGCGACGGGCCTGCCCGTCGACTGCGCGCATCCAACTTCACGCGCCAAAAGCTGAAATGCAACTTTAGCGGGTTCAAGCGAAAAATAAAGCCCATGGCAGGCGAACGGCGCAACGTCTTTCGGCGAAGGGAATGTCAAGTACAAACTGGATAAAGTGGCCGAGTTTTTGCTATCGACGCGAGCCATCGAACACGTTTTGAAACTTTGCTGCAGCGCGCGGGATGTCGGCGCGAGACTTTATCATAGGGTGACAAACAACGATGAGGAGCACATGCCTATGACAGACGAGCTGGACCCCCAGACTCAACAGCATATTGATAATTCCGCAGACACCATTGACGACTGCGATACTTCCACCAGAAGCGATGGCGGCATTGATGCCGCTGTCGAGGAGGCTCCTGCCGCCGCAGACGAGGCCGCAGACGCAAATGTCGCCGCAGAGCAAGACAAAGAAGAGCAACTAGAGCAGCCGGACCCGAGCGATACTGAGCCCAAGGCTGAGAACGCTCCGCAAGCAGCAGGCCCCATCGAGGTGTCTTCGGAAGAAGAGCTCGACGCCGTCATGGACTCCATGATGGATGCCGTCAAAGCGATGAAAGACGCTGTCGCCGATGCCGATGTCGACGCCGAGGAAGAGGAAGCTGCCGAGGCCGCCTCGACGTTTGTGCCCGGCGAGACCCCGGTTGCCGACCAGGGCAGCACCATGCCCTCGTTCCTGCAACTCGAGCACCCCACGATCGGCACCGACGCGGTCGACCCACACGCAGCGGGCTTTTCCGTGATCGAAGGCGGCACCGGCAATATCGCCGCGCCGCAGGCTACCGATGCGGACGCTGCCGACACCGCTCGCCCGACCGCCCCGCACTCCCCCGCCGCGAGCCGCGATCTGGGGACCGCCGTCTCGAACACCGCGAACGCCGTGGGCACTTTTATCGCCCAGGGCGCGTCGGCCATGCGCGAGATGAACGCCGCCAAGAAGGCACTCGCCGATGCCCGCGCCCACCTGTCCGAGCTTGAGCAGCGCATCGCCGACCAGGCAGAGGAGCTCGAGACGCGCCAGGACATCGCAGGCCGCTACGATCAGATCATCGCCGACCAGCGCCAGGCAATCGCCACGGCACAAAAGACCGCTGCGGCCGCCGAGATTGACCGCGACGCCCATGCCGCCAAAGCGACTGAGCTCAAGGGCCAGCTCGAGCAAATGAAGGCAGAGGACGATGCGACCGAGCTCCGCCTGAAGGCTGCACTCGACGCCGTGGAAGCCCGCGAGGCGAGTTCGCGCGAGACCGGCAACCGCCTGGTTCGTCGCCTTGAGGATTCCAAGCGCATCCGCGACAAAGTGAAGGCTGAGCGCGATACCGGTGTCGCCGCCGCACGACAAACTGCCGATGCTACGCGCGCACAGCTCGAGACCTTGCGTCGCGAGTATGCCGAGCTGCAGCGCAACCCTTCGGCAAATCCCGCCAATTACACCGTGCGCACCAGCGAGCTGTCTATGCAAATCTCCGACGCTGCCGACGCCCTCCGCAAGGCCGAGGAAGACATTCCGCGCGTGACCGCCGATCTTGAGCATTCACTTGCCGCCGCCGAGCAGGCCGTCGAGCAGGCTCAAGCCCCTATCGCCGACGCAAAACGCGCGCACCAAGCCGTGACGACCGAAGCCGATGCCGCGCGCGACGAGTTGCAGACGGCGAAGACTGCCGCCGCGACTCGTCAGCGCGAACTGCGCGAGAAGATCGCCGCGGAGGACAAGGCACGCCGCGACCAGGAGCAGACCATCGCCAACGCCCAAGCAGATGCCGCACATGCACAGTCGATCATCGAACAGGCGACCGAGGTGCACGACCACCCAGAGATCACTGAGTCGCTTGCAGGATCCTTGGCCCGAGACAAAGCCGAACACGCCGAAACCGAGCGCGAAGTGGCCCAGCTCGAGGCTACCGAGGATGACGTACGAGAGCGCACCCGCGACTCACGCATCAAATTCACCGGCGCCATCGTCTGCATCGTCGCCGCAATCCTGGCGATCATCCTAGTCTGGCTGTTCGCAAGCAAGTAGTCATTGGGGACGTTCTTAAACGACTAGTCAAACAAGAACGTCCCCAACGACTAGCCCAATGACGAGAGTGGATAATCTCCCACTTTGAGCCCCCAAGCAGGCCAAAAACGGGAGATTATCCACTCTCATTCTGCAGGCACTCATTTAAGTACGTCCCCAATGAGTACCTGCCGATGCTTTGGCAAAGTCAGCGAAAACGCCCCTAAGCGAGCAAGGTGACGTGAAAGAGGAGGGCATTGACCTTCTGGTCATGCCCGACGATTGAACGTCAGATTGCCGCTTAGGGGCGTTTGCAGCGTCAACTGGTTACGCGGTTCGTAGAACCGCGTAACTAACAAATGAGCATCGCGTCGCCAAAGCTGAAGAAGCGATAGCGCTCCTCGATAGCAGCGGCGTAGGCATCCATGATCTGGTCGCGGGTGGCCAGCGCGCTCACGAGCATCATGAGCGTAGAGCGCGGCACGTGGAAGTTCGTGATCAGCGCGTCGACCACGTGATAGGTCGAGCCAGGCATGAGGTAGAGCTGCGTCGTCGCGTTCTCGCGCACCACGATGTCACCGCGGCCGAGCGTGTCGGCGCCGTCCTCACGGCCTTCAAAATAACGCGCTGTCACGGCCGGATCGGACACCGGGGCATCCGCGTCAAAGGCGCTCTCGAGCGAGCGCACTGCAGTGGTGCCGACGGCGATCACGCGATGCCCCTCGGCCTTAGCCTTATGCACAGCGTCGACAACCTCCTGCGACACGTGGTAGCGCTCGGTGTGCATCACATGCTGCGTGGGATCGTCCTCCTCCACCAAACGGAAGGTATCGATGCCCACCTCGAGCTCGACGGCGGCAAACTTCGCGCCCTTGGCCTCAATGGCAGCCATAAGCTCGGGCGTAAAATGCAGACCCGCCGTAGGAGCGGCAGCCGAGTGCTCCTCCTTCATGGCGTAGACGGTCTGGTACTTCTCGGGATCGCCCTCGTAATCGGTAATGTAAGGCGGCAGCGGCACGTGGCCGGCAGCATGGATGGCCTCGTCGAGCGTGCGCGGGTCACCGGCGGCATTGCAACCGGCCGGCTCAAAACGCACCAGACGACCGCCGCGGCTATCGGTGACAAAGTCGATGACCTCGGCCATCAGCACCACGGGAGCCCCCTCGGGCGCATGGGCGCCACCGGCGCGATACTCAATCTGAGCACCGGGCTTCAGGCGCTTGCCCGGCTTGACCAGGCACTCCCAAACGTGACCCAGCGGGTCAACATCCTCGCGGCGCTTGAGCAGCAGCGTCTCGACCACACCGCCCGAGCCAGCCTTGCGACCGATAAGACGGGCCGGCATCACGCGCGTCTGGTTGATGACGAGCACATCGCCCGGCTCGATATAGTCGATGATGTCGCGGAAGATGCGGTGCTCAACGGTACCGCCATGCTCTAGCGGCGTTCCTGTCTCGGAGCCTTTGCGATCAACCACCAGCAGGCGGCAGGAGTCGCGCGGCTCGGCAGGAGCCTGGGCAATCAGTTCCTCAGGAAGGTTGTAGTCAAAATCATCGGTACGCATAGACACGTCGGATACTCCTTATATAGCTAAAGTCCGCTCTACATCCTAGCAGGCTGACGTCCCAAACGAACTACTTTTTGGCGGCTTTGCGCTCGTCGCGGATGCGGGCGCGGTCCATGGCCGCCTCGACAGCCGAGAAGCGGCAACCACAGTAGTTCTGCCGATACATGCCAAGCTCGCGCGAACGACGTGTCGCCTCGGGGTAATACGGGCGAAAATCGCGAATCACCGGGGTGAGACCGCGGGCGACAGCCAGACGCTCCAAAACATCATTGCAGGTATCGAACAGCTGATACGGCGAGACGGCGAGCGTCGTGCCCACAAACTCAAACCCGCGCTCCTGGGCCACGCGGCACGCCTCGGCCAAGCGCAGGGCATAGCACGCGCGACAGCGACGGGGTCGATCGGCGCCCAGCGGGGCCACGCCGGCCTCCCAGCGCTCGCGGTCCTCCCCCGCTTCGATGAGCTCGATGTCGCCATCGGCACACCACCGGCGTAGCTCGTCCAAGCGGCGCTGCCATTCATCGCGCGGCTGAATATTGGGGTTGGTCCAGCAAATCGTGGGTTCAAACCCCTCTTCGCGCAGCAAGCGAACCGGCTCAAGTGAGCACGGCGCACAGCAAGCGTGCAACAACAACGGCCTCATCAACATCTCCTCACCCGAAAAAGCGCACGCCAAAGGACGTATCCTCGCAGGCGACAATGCGGCGGTCGCGCAGGATGGTCCGCACGTAATACCAATCGCCCACGCAGCCCGACAAGTGCAGACCAGCCGCCAGGTAGCACAGCAGCGGATAGCCCGAGAACGCAAACCCCAGGGCAAACGCCACCGTCAAAACAACCGTCGGCGCCAGGCAAACCGCCATGTACCGCCGACGCGAATACACGACGCCCTCGGCGCAGGCATAGATCATCGCCGTCTCACGATTCGCGCCAAAGGTCACATGCGCGCCCGCAGGCGCCAGCAGCTTAAAAAACACCGCATGCACCAGCTCGTGCACGGCAAACGACGCTGCAGAAACCGCAGCCACACCGACCATCCAGCCCACGACGGTGGTCCAGCCGCCCGCCTCAGCCGCGTCCAAGTCCGCAGGCCCGCCCAACAGCATAAACACCGGCACCAGGCACACGGCAAACACCGCGATCACGGCCATCCCCCACACGAAGCAAGCGTGCAGAAAAACCTCGTCCTCAAACGCATGTATGTTGGAAATCTCATTCATAGCATCTTAGGATAGCGCCCCTGCCACGCACCCGCCCGCATGTGCGATAATGTCGAACGATATGCACGAATTGACCACCGCGCCGCCGAACCCCGTGCCCGGCCGCGCTCTTACCTATATGCGAAGGAGTCCCATGGCATCCAAATACTCCATGAACGACCGTCCCAGCTGGCCGCGCCGCGCCATCGTTACCGCCGGCGAGCCCTACGGCAACAAGGGTCTGCACTTTGGCCACGTCGGCGGCGTCTTTGTCCCGGCCGACTTCTTCGCCCGCTTCCTGCGCGACCGCCTGGGCCGCGAAAACGTCATCTTCACCTCGGGCACCGACTGCTACGGTTCGCCCATCATGGAGAGCTACCGCAAGCTCAAGGAGAACGAGGGCTACGACAAGTCCATCGGCGAGTATGTCGAGTCCAATCACTCCCGCCAGGCCGCGACCCTCAACAACTACAACATCAGCTGCGACATCTACGGCGGCTCGGGCCTTGAGCCGGCGGCCCAGATCCACAACGAGGTGACTGCCGAGATTATCGAGCGCCTGCACGAGCAGGGCACCATCTCCAAGCGCTCCACGCTGCAGTTCTACGATGCCAAGGCCGGCACGTTCCTCAACGGCCGCCAGGTCATCGGCCGCTGCCCCATCCAGGGCTGCAAGTCCGAGAAGGCTTATGCCGACGAGTGCGATCTGGGCCACCAGTTTGAGCCCGAGGAGCTCATCGCGCCCAAGAGCCAGCTCACCGGCGAGGTGCCCGAGCTGCGCCCGGTCGACAATCTCTACTTTGACCTGCCGGCCTACCTCGACTTTATGAAGACCTACACCGCCAAGCTCGCCCAGAACCCGCAGGTTCGCTCCGTGGTCTCCAAGACCATGGAGGAGTGGCTGCTGCCGGCTCAGCTCTACATCCAGAACAAGTTCCGCGAGGCCTTCGATGCCGTCGAGGACCAGCTCCCCGAGCACACCGTGCTGGAGCCCGAGGGCAACAAGAGCAGCTTTACCGTCACCTTCCCCAGCTGGAAGGAGCGCGACGACGCCCACGCGGTGCTCGCCAACGGCGGCGTGCGCTTCCGCAGCGGCAAGGCGCTCGTGCCCTTCCGCATCACCGGCAACATCGACTGGGGCGTTCCGGTGCCCGAGGTTGACGGCGTAACCGACGTCACCTGCTGGTGCTGGCCCGAGAGCCTGTGGGCGCCCATCAGCTACACTCGCACCGTGCTCGCACGCGATGCCAAGGCCGCCGGCGTGACCGAGGGCGTCGCCGCCCAGGATGCCGCCCTCATGGGCGAGCCCGCCGCCGATTCCACGCAGGTCCCCGTGCCCACCTACCAGCACAGCTCGCTCGACTGGCGCGACTGGTGGTGCTCGGACGACGCGCAGATCTACCAGTTCATCGGTCAGGACAACATCTATTTCTACTGCATCGCGCAAACCGCCATGTGGGAGGCCCTGGGTTGGGACCTTACGCAGAGCACCGTCAGCGCCTGCTATCACCTGCTCTACATGGGCAAAAAGGCGAGCTCGTCCTCGCAGACCCCTCCCCCGCCGGCAGACGACCTGCTCAACCACTACACCTGCGAGCAGATGCGCGCGCACTGGCTGTCGCTCGGCCTATCCGAGAAGCCGGTGAGCTTTAGCCCCAAGGCATACGACACGCGTGTGACCGGCAAGGACAAGGACGGCAACGAGGTGCGTGCCTGCGACGACAAGCGCGTTATCGATCCGGCCCTTAAGGAGAGCGCGCTGCTGACCGGCGTCTTCAACCGCCTGGCCCGCAGCTGCTTCTACGGCGTCGCCGTCAAGGAAGGCGACGAGAGCCCCTATCGCAACGGCTGCATCCCCGCCGGTGCGGCCTCTGCCGCCGTGGTCGAAGCCGCCGAGCAGGCAGCTCTCGCCTTTGAGCAGGCTATGTACAAGTTCGAGACGCACCGCGCGCTTGCCGTGTGCGACGACTACCTGCGCGCCGCCAACAAGCGCTGGAGCGACGCTTCCAAGGCCGCCAACAAGCTCGAAGGCAAGCCAGCAAACGCCGCGATGACGCAGGCCCTCGTCGACGCCTTTACCGAGCTGCGCGTGGCGACCGTGCTCATGCACGGCATCGTCCCTGCCGGCTGCGAGCTCATCTGCGAGTACTTCGACGTCGACCCGGTCGCTTTCTTTAGCTGGGATAACATCTTTGCCTCCACGGACGAGTTCGTGGAGATCCTGGGCGAGAAGCCCGGCGAGCACCGCGTGAAGCCGCTGCCCCCGCGCTTCGACTTCTTTAGCAAGCACGAGAGCCAGTACTAAACACTCGACATGTAATGGAATGGGAAGGAAAGACGGATGTCCAAGCCGCGTCGTCGTAAGCAGAAAAAGCAGGTCAAGGCCGAGCTCAAGCTCAGGCAGTTTGCCGCCACCGAGCTTTCCGACCAGCTTGCCGCCCTTCCCTGCGCCGCCGACCTGCCGCGCTTTATGGTCGACACGGTCGCCGGCGCCTATGTGCCCGCCGATGCCGAGCTTATGATCGAGGGCTTCGGCGCCGCGGCCACACGCCCGGTCACGCTGCGCGCCAACACGCTCAAGGCAACCGCCGAGGACATCGCCGCGGCGCTCGATGCCGCCGGCATCGCCCACCGCCCCGTCGCATGGTACCCGGACGCTTCCATCCTGCCCGAGGCCCAGGTTTCCGACCTGTGGGACCTCGACATCTACCGCGACGGCAAGATCTACTTGCAAAGTCTGTCGTCCATGATGCCGCCGTTGGTCTTGGGCGCCCAGGCCGGCGAGGACATCCTGGACATGTGCGCGGCCCCCGGCGGCAAGACGACGCAGATCGCCGCCCTCACCCAGGGCCAGGCACACCTCACCGCCTGCGAGATGAGCATTCCCCGCGCCGAGAAGCTCGAAGCCAACCTCCACCGCCAAGGCGCAAAAAACGTGCCCGTCATGCGCATCGACGCACGCGAGCTCGACGAGTTCTTCCGCTTTGACCGTATCCTGCTCGACGCTCCCTGCACCGGCACGGGCACAGTCGTCAGCGGCAACGAGAAGAGCCTGCGCGGCCTCACCGAGCAGTTGCTGAGCAGGTGCGCCCGCTCGCAGCGAGCACTTCTGGACCGCGCCATGGGAGCCCTCAAACCGGGCGGCACGCTCGTCTATTCGACTTGTTCGATCTTGCCGCAGGAAAACGAGGACGCCCTGCAAGAGGCCCTCGACAAGCACATGGATTGCGAGCTTATCCCCCTCGACGGCACGCCGAGCGAAAGTGAAACGCGCCGTGCTCAGGAAGTTGGCGAAGAGCCACGCATCGAGTGCAACGCCCTCACCGAGGCCATCGCCGCCAGCCACGTCTCGTCCGTCGCCAACGGTATGCCCGGCACGCTGACCATTCCGCCTAGCCGCGACTTTGAGGGCTTCTACATTGCCCTGATCCGAAAACGCAGCTAGCGCACGGATCCAAAACTCAACAAGCTATCTCTGTGCGCGTTTGCCCTGCTGGTCGCGATGCTGTTTAAGCATCGTGCGCTCCTTGCGTTCGGCCCTTTTTCCCTTAATGGCCGTGACCACAAAGTAGATGACCGCGGCGGCTACGATTGCGCCCACGCATAGGCCAATCGAGCCCAACATTGCCGAAAATTCCATACCGCGTCACCTCTCTTTTAAACGGGACTTTCAAGATAGCACCTCGATCCCCGCCACCACAGCTCCTTCACGTTCGCCGCCCTTCGGTCTAACGGAGGACGCGGCGGGGAAAAATCAACTCGTCAAACGATTTAGCAAGCACAACGCTGCCGGCACCCTGCCGGCCGTCATCACATAGAATCGAGCCTCCATGGATACCCTCAACGATCTAAATGAGCGCGTCGACGCCTTCGTCGGCACCAGCTCCTTCGACACGCCTGCCGCGGCAAACGACCAAGCCCCCATCGATGTGCCCGCCGAGGTTCACGAGGACATCGTCGCCTCGGTCGATTTCTCCGAGGTCGAGCTCGCAGACGAGTTCACCGAACCCCAGGTAGCCGTGACCCCCAACGGACTGCTTCCCATGGAGCCGCTGCCCATCGACGGGCGCTTGCGAAAGGCGGCCCTCCGTATGCCCGACGAGATCGAAGAGGCTAGCGGCTTTACGCTCTTCGGTCGTCGTATCAAATCGCTTATCTACACCACCGACGTCGCGGTCATCCGCAACTCCAACGCCGATGCCGTCTTTGCCGTTTACCCCTTCACGCCACAGCCGGCCATTACGCAGGCGTTGTTGACCGTTGCCGAGTGCCCGGTCTTTGTAGGTGTGGGCGGTGGCACCACCACTGGTAAGCGCTCCGTGCAGATGGCAGCCGTCTCCGAGATGCAGGGCGCGGCGGGCTGTGTGGTCAACTCCCCTGCCACCGCCGAGATGGTCGAGCACATCACCAACATCGCCGATATCCCCGTCATCGCCACGGTCGTACGTTGCGACGATGATGCGCATGCCAAAGTGCGCGCCGGCGCCAAGATCCTCAACATCGCGGCCGGAAAGAACACGCCGCAGGTCCTGCGCGAGCTGCGCGAGCACTATCCCAACCTGCCGCTCATCGCACCGGGCGGCAAGACGCCCGAGAGCATCCGTGAGACTATCGCCGCCGGCGCCAACGCCATCATCTGGACGCCGCCTTCGGCCCAGCAGCTACAGACCGACATGATGCAGCGTTATCGCAAGATGAAGGAAGACGCCACACCTGTCATCTCGCGCGACGATGTGCCCATTATCGACCAGGTCGCCGCCGCCGAGGTCAGCCAGGTCGAGAACATGAATCCCGACGTGCCGATTCCCGACGAGGTCATCGAGCGCGTCGCTTCGATCCACGAGCGCGTCGAGGAGCGTCGCGCCAACCGCGGGCTCAAGCCCTCACTGCACGGCTTTTTCTTCCGAGGAAAGAAACGCTAGCAAAACATCTTGGCCCGCCCCACAAACGTGAGGCGGGCCGTTTTCGTTTGAGCAATCATGCAGCGATGTGATGGGGCAATTAATCCACGCGCTTGTCGCCCATAAAGAAGAGCGCCACCGTACCAGGTCCAGTATGCGAGCCAATCAGAGTACCGATGTCATTGATCTCAATCTTGCCTTTAAGCTGCGGAACCTGTTCCTCAATCAGCGCCGCAACTGCCTCGGCATCCTCGCGACACGCCGAGTGCGACATGATGCACTTACCCGAATAATCCGCACCGTCCTGCACATGTGCCACCATGGTCTTAGCCATCTCGGAAATCGCGCGCTTCTTAGTGCGAATCTTCTCACGTGGCGACAGCCCACCTTCGCAATCGACCGTCATAAGCGGGCAAATCTTAAGCGCCGTGCCGATGATCGCGCTCGCAGCCGAAATGCGCCCGCCGCGCAGGTAGCTCGACAGATCGGTCGAGAAGAACCAGTGGTGCAGGTTGAGCTTGTGCTCCTCGATCCAGGCAGCCGTCTCGTCGAGTGAAGCCCCGCTATCGCGCACATCGGCGGCATATTCCAGCAACAGGCCAAAGCCCGAAGACGCCCCCAGCGAATCGATGACGCGCACCTTGCCGCCCCGGGGATAGCGATCCGCGAGCATCTGTGCCGCAACGCAGGCCGATCCATACGTGCCCGAAATACCCGACGACAACGTCAGGTGCAGCACGTCTTTGCCCTCGGCAACAAGCGGCTCCCAAAACTCCTCGTACTCACCCACGCTCACCTGAGACGTCTTGGGCATGGCGCCCGCGGATATCTGGGCAAAAAACTCGTCCGGCGTAATCGACTGATACAGATCGTCCGCATAGACAACATCGTCGATCTCGTAATGAAAACACACGACAGGGATATTGCGCGATTCAAAGAACTCCCGAGTTCGATCGGCGGCGGATTCACAGGTCAGGACAAAATCACTCATATGAGGCTCCTTACGTATAGTTATAAAAATTATCGCACAGCAAGCATAAATACGGTACAAATGTCCACTATTTACCAAATAGAGCCAAAGGTGGTGAACATCTTTACCGTCATCATCTCTATCGATCCCGGAGGCATACGTCTGTAAAAACGACCCTACGTCTCCACCCAACCGCCATATCTACCTCAACTAAATCGATTTACCAAACCGTTCGGCCAACAATTCGACCTCCCACCCCCAATCGAAACAAAAGCGGCGCATACTGATAAACGTTTGACGCTGTTTATCAGTTTTACCAACCCCATCGGAAGGTGTTTCATGGTCGCATTCGATCGCAATCCGCAAGACTTCAAGTATCTGCGTCTGCTGTCGAAACAATTTCCCACCGAGCAATCCGCGTTTACCGAGATCATCAATCTCTCGGCCATCCTCAACCTGCCCAAAGGCACCGAGCATTTTATGAGCGACGTGCATGGCGAGTACGAAGCCTTTATGCACATCCTCAACAACTGTTCGGGCGTCGTGCGCGAACATGTCGACGAGATTTTTGGCGACACGCTCACGTTTGACGAAAAGGGCGAGCTGTGCACGCTCATCTACTACCCGCGCGAGAAGATCGAGCTGGTCCGCAGCAAGCGCGAGGACTCGCCCACCTGGTACAAGACCATGCTCGACCAACTCATTGTGGTTGCCCGCTCGCTTTCGAGCCGCTATACGCGCTCCAAGGTGCGTAAGGCCATCCCGCGCGATTACGCCTACATCATCGACGAGTTGCTGCACACGCATCCGGACGAGAACAACTATCGCGTGCGCTATCACGAGCGCATCGTTGGGTCCATCCTAGAGACCGCAAGCGCCGACGACTTTATCGAGTCGCTCGCCTCGCTCATCAAGCGCCTGGCCGTCGACCACCTGCACCTGGTGGGCGATATCTTCGACCGTGGCGGCGGCGCTGCCAAGATTATGGACCGCCTGCTCACCTACCATTCGATCGACATTCAGTGGGGTAACCACGACCTACTGTGGATGGGCGCTGCGGCCGGTGAGCCTGCCTGCATCGCCACGGTGCTGCGCAACAACCTGCGCTACGACAATTACGAGATCCTCGAGAACGACTATGGCATCTCGCTGCGCGAGCTTGTCGCCTTTGCCGATGCCACCTATACCGCCGGTGAGCCCATCAGCCCGCTGATTAAAGCCATCAACGTCCTGCTCTTTAAGCTCGAGGGCCAGATTATCCAGCGCCACCCCGAGTTCGACATGACCAACCGCCTGCTGCTCGACAAAATCGATCACGACGCCGGCACAGTCACGCTTGCCGACGGCAGCGTGTGGCCGCTCACGACCAGCGACTTCCCCACCGTCGACCCGACGGACCCCTACATGCTCACGCTCCAGGAGCAACACATCATCGACAAGCTCGTGTCCGAGTTTGTCACCGCCGACCACCTGCATCGCCATATCGATTTCCTCTACACCCACGGCTCGATGTATAAGGTCGCCAACGGCAATCTGCTGTTCCATGGCTGCGTGCCGCTCAACGAGGATGGTACCTTTAGCAGCATGAACTGCCTGGGCACCTGGCACGCAGGCCGCGATTATCTCGATTTTTGCGACCATATCGCCCGCCGAGCCTGGCGCGTCGGCGACCGCGATGCCCTCGACTGGATGTGGTACCTGTGGATCGGCTTTAACTCACCCGCCAGCGGACGCCTGGTGCGTACCTTTGAGCGCGCCTATATCGCCGATAAGAGCACCTGGGTCGAGCCGATGGACCCGTACTTTACGCTAACCAAGTCGCCCTCGGTCTGCGACGACATCATGCGCGAGTTCGGCGTTGCCCCCATGGCCTGTTCGCCGACCGGTCACATCATCAATGGCCATACGCCCGTCAAGACTACCAAGGGCGAGCAGCCCATCCGCGCCAACGGCAAGCTGCTGGTCATCGATGGCGGTTTCTGCCGCGCCTACCACCCCAAGACGGGCATCGCCGGCTACACGCTCATCTCGAGCTCGCGCGGATGCCGCCTCAAGTCGCACCAGGCCTTTACCACCGTTGCCGAGGCGCTCACCCGCAATATCGATATCGAGAGCGAGACCAACCGCTTTGACGAGGCCGACCGCCGCCGCATGGTAAGCGACACCGATACGGGTGCCAAGATCCGCAGCCAGATCCAGGACCTACGCCAACTGCTCGATGCATATAGAAACGGTGCTATCGAGGAGCGCGCCTAGCTCCACCCGTGGGGATTGGCTAAACTTGCTGAGTTCATCATCCCCGCGGCGCGTCGGCGCAATCCTAAGGCAGGTACCATGCAAAAGCTCCTTGCGCAGATCATGAAGTTTGGCGTCGTCGGCGTCGTCGCCACGGTCATCGACTTTGGCATCATGAATCTGCTCCACTACGGTCTGGGCCTTAACATCCTGATCGCCAACACCAGCGGCTTTATCGTCTCGCTCATCTTTAACTACGTCGCGAGCATGAAGTACGTGTTTGCACACAAGGAGGGCATGAGTCGCCGCCGCGAGTTCATTATCTTTGTCGTGCTGTCCGTGATCGGCTTGGCGCTCAACGACGGTATCGTGCTGGCGCTCAACGCCGGTCTGGGGCTCGAGGCCAATATCGCCAAGATTTGCGCCACCGCACTGGTCATGGTCTACAACTTTGTGACCCGAAAGATCTTCCTGGAGGGCGAGGAGACCAAATAGCTCGGCCTCCTCGTTGCACTACGGGGCCCACGAACGACGTGCGTCGAGCGCTGCGTTGTTCGTGGGCCTTGTTCGTTTACGGGCAAATTTGGCACGTTTGCGGATTGTCTCTTGCAAATTTGGCGAGTTCGTATAGTTCTTGGCAAAGACCTTACGTTTCCCATGCAAAAGCTCTAAAGTATCCTCTGCTCGATTCGTCAACGCATTGGATGTGATTACGTGCGCAAGGCACTGGCACAACCTCATACTAAGCAATTCCTCAAGTTCGCTGTCGTGGGCCTTATCTCCTTTGGCATCGACTGGGGCATGCTGATTGCGCTCGTCGAGCTGTTCCATCTCGACTTTTTGATGAGCACCACAGTCTCGTTTACCACCTCCGTCGTGGTTAACTACTGGCTCAGCATGAAGTACGTGTTCGACCATCGCGAGGGCATGAGCCGCAAGCGCGAGTTTACGATCTTCACCATCCTGTCGGTAATTGGTCTGGGTCTCAACGACCTGTACATGTTTGTGGGCGTCACGTTTTTGAGCATCGGCTACCAGGCCATGAAAGCGATCGCTACGTTCCTCGTCACCTGGTACAACTACTTCAGCCGCCGCTTCTTCCTCGAGGGCGCACGGTCGTAGTCGATTCACTATTTGCTTGAATGTATAACCGGTTGGAATTCCCGTTCCAACCGGTTTTTTGTTTGCCGAGGTCCCCGGCGACCAAGTCCTCTACACATGAAAAGCGGGCGGCCCGGATGTTTGTCCGAACCGCCCGCTTGGTGCGATATGTCGAGGTCTCTAGCCCGTTACGTAATACCAGACCACGTTGTCGCCGTTGGAGAGAACGTAGTTGCTGCACGCCGTCATGGGCGTTGTGCCGTTGACGGAGTACATCCAGCCACTCGTGCCGCCGTACTGTTTCTCGGCCAAACCACCAATCGCGGAGACATACGTGCCGTACGACGAGCCATGTGCGTTGACAGAAAGGCCCAGCGCGCACAGGGCATCGTAGACGGTAGCACCTTCGTTAAAGGTAAAGGTGCCACCAGAGGACACAGGATTGCCCACGGCGCTCGATGTGACCGAAACCGTTACCGTTACGCAGTTGGACTCCTGTGAGCCGCTCTGGCCGCCCGAGGGAGCGCTTCCGCCATTAGAGCTGGAGACTCCATCAGACGACTGACCGCCGCCCGAAGAAGCACCGCCAGACACATTGGAAGTATCGCCGGCTCCCGTATTCTGGGCAGCGGATTTATCTCCAGACTTCTTGCCGTCCTGACTATCGGACTTCTTGCTATCCGAGCTTTTATCCGATTCCTTGTTTGAAGACTCGGAATCGTCCTTGGACTTGGACCCATCTTTTGCGTCATTCGATGACTTGGAATCCTTAGAACTGGCCTCGCCCGAAGTCGTAGTCGAGCCAGATGCCTTGGTGTCCTTGGTGACAACGCTCTCCCCCGTCACGGTCTGAACGATCCAATCAACGGACCAGGCGCCGCTCTCGGAAGGATGGACGAAGCCCAGCGATATGACAATCAGCGCAACGCACGCGGCAATCAGAACGCCAAGAAGCGCCTTCCGTCGAGGGGCGGACGCCGCCGAAGCGGCGCCCTGTTGCTTTGCATCGTCGAACTGAATGAACGAGGAATTTGGTTGCTTGGGTTCAGCGTCCTTGGATTTATTGGACACAGCCCTCACCTACCGACGTTTGGTGAACACGAACACGCCGACGATGGCGAGACCGATGACGCCGGCGGCAACGCCAACAATGGCGAGCGGGTTGGTGCCAATCTCCTGCTCGGAAGCACTAGAGGACTTCTTAGCAGTGGTCGTGGAAGCAGCACCCGTATCGGACTTGGAATCGGACTTCTTGTCGGACTTGCCGTCCTTCTTGTCAGGCTTCTTCTCGTCCTTCTTATCGGACTTATCGGAGTCCTTCTTGTCGGACTTGTTGTCCTTGGTCTCGGTCTTGGTCGACACCGTCGTCTTGGTCACCGGCTTCTGACCCGGGGCGACAGCGCCGCCAGCCTGCTGGCCCTTCGTGCCGGAGCCGGAGCCCGTGCCCGTGCCAGCACCGGAACCGTTGCCAGCGCCACCGTTGCCACCATTAGTGCCAGAACCGCCATTGCCGCCAGGGTTAACAGCATTCTTGGTCCACTTGGCATACAGCGTCAGATCGGCCGTCACCGGCGTACTGAAGTCATACGCCTGCGTGCAAGCCTCATCGGTGAACCAACCGCCGAAAGTGTAGCCATCGCGCGTCGGATCGGCCGGCTTGACCAGCTTGCCGTCGGCCGTAGCAACAAACTTAGTGTCGCAAGCAGACCCGCCGTTGGAATTAAAGGCAACCGTCCAAGACTCAACAGCCCCGAGCTTGAACAGCGTACCCGAATCATTGATGTAGTACAGGTTGCCAGATGCATCGGCAATGACCGGAGAGTCACAGTACTGGTAATGGCCAGCCGCATCATAAATCTGCGTCGCCTCTGCGTCGCCAAGCGTATAGCGATACACGCCACCACCAGCAGAGTAGTTGACGTAATCCTTGCTATCCGCGCTGTTAACGGTGAAGTACACATAGGTCTTGCCGCCCTGAACACTCACCAGCGGAGTAGCAGCAATACCGTTGAGACCAGCCGGCAGCGCCTTGCCGTCGGCAGCAGCGACCATCGTGGTCTTGCCCGTCTTCAGGTTATAGAGAACCAGAGCAGAGCCAGTAGCCGTCTGTCCGCCGACAATCAAGTTTTCACCAGCCACCGCCGGAGCGCTCATGTTATTCGTAAGGCCCAGATCAACCGTCTTCTGTTCACTCAACACGCCCTTCGCCGAAAGCGAAATCACATGGAGCTTTCCGTCGTGCGTCATCTGATAGAAGGTCGAACCATTGGACGGATCGGCAATGCAATCGGCATTTGCGAGAGCGCCGAGCTTCATGGTCGAAACGACATCGCCCGTCGTCTTATCAATGCACTTAAGCGTACCCGCGCTCGTAGGAACGATGGCATACTTATCCGTCAAAGCCGCACCAGTCCAGTAATAGCCCTCGGCAGGGTCGATGTTCTGCCAAGAAACTTCGCCCGTGGCAATCTTAATGCGCGCAAAGGAGCCGTTGCCGTAGGTCGCGCTGTAATTCTCGTCATACGAAATATCGACCGAGCCTACATAGACGTACTCGCCGTCCGAAACGACGGTGCAGGAGCTCTGCGTCAAGTCCGTCAAACCAGGCGTCAGCCACTTGCAGATCAGCTTGTCTGCAGTAATCGCCTGGACCGCACCGCCGTTGAGCGGAACGATGATAAGGCCATTGGTATAGATCGGACGAGAGGTATAGCTCACCTTGGAGGCAAGCGGCGCAGAGGCAACCTTTTTGCCCGTGGACGAATCGATCTTAATGAGCTCGTTCTCGGTCGCGATGTACACAAAACCGTTAGCAATGACAGGCTCGCTGCAGTTGGCATACTGCTGACCAGACTCGGCCTTCCAATCGAAGGCCCACTTAAGACCGGCGGCCTGCGCAGGCGTCTTGGCGTCCGTAACGGACGTACCGTTGCCGCTGTTACCGTAGCCGGCCCACTCGGCATCCCAATCAGGAGTCGTCGCACTCGGGTCCACGACAATCTTGTCGGGATCGGGCATGGGCGAATCGTCGGTGGTATAGGCAAGCGTGACCTTATCGCCGCTCTTGAGCGTAATCTGGTTGGCGCAGAGTAAGGAGGGCTCTCCATTGATATACAGGTGCCAAGATTTATTGGTCGCAGCATCCCAGGCATACGGCTTGTGATCGAACGGCGAGTTGATGGAATTGAGGGACCAGTACTCACCACTCTGGGAGCCGTTGTACGTAACGCCCTTGGCCTTCAGGACCGTCTCAATAAGGTTCTGGGCAGTAGAGCCTTCGGGCAAAGAAACACTGCTTGCCGAGCCCCAGCAAGTATTGTTGCCGTTGACATCGGGACCGATAACATCGACAGACCCAAGAACCTGACCAGGAAGGGCATCGCTGTCGCCAGCATACATAAAGGTGACGGCGTCACCATCTTGGAGTTCGTAGTTGCCGGCACCGACCGTGGCGGACTTGCCATTTACATAGAATTGCCAATAACTGCGGGTCGCAGGATCAGACTTATAGGTCTTACCGTCAAGCGGCGATTTAATGCCGCTGAGGTACCAGCCCCAAGACTCTTCACTAGTAACGAGATCAAGACCAGTCTGCTCCAACAGGTCCTTGGCAGTAGAGCCCGCCTTGAGACTCGTCTGGCCCGTCGAGGCCCACACCTGCTGCTTGCCGTCCTTGTCCTTGCCAAGCACCTGAACGGAAGCATGGACGGAATCAGAGGGCAACTGGTCGCCCCAGCCACCGTAGAACCACGTAACGGTATCGCCGGCATGAATGGTGACATTGTCCGCCGTGTAGTCGCTCGACTTGCCGTTGATGAACAGCTGCCAAGAGGTCGAATAATCGAGCGGCGTACCCAGCTCAACGCCATTGTACTTAAGGCTCAGAATGAAGGAGCCCGCAACAACGGCGTCAATATCATTCGCCTCGAGCGCGACCTTCGTAAGGTCAAGTGCGTTCGAGCCGGACGTCACCACATACTGCGCGTTATCGACCCAAGTCTGAGTCTTGCCCTGGGCATCGCGACCAATGACGGTCACATTTGCGGCAACCTGGTCCTTAACGACAGGGGACGAGCTACCAGCCGTATAGGCAAACTCAATCTTCTGCCCCTGGGTGAGCTTGACGCCGCTCGCGCCAACCGAGGAAGACGCGCCGTCGACAAACAGCTGCCAGTAGGCATAAGTCGCCGGATCGAAGGCAAGCGTGCGGCCATCGCTCGGGGACGTGATGCTTTCGAGGTAGAAACCGTATGCCGTGTTCGGATCGTATTTCGCCTTAAAGCCCGTCTTCTCCTGCAGCTTAACGAAGGCGTCCGCAGCCGTCGAGCCCTCGTCGAGCTTAAGCTGCGTAGGTGCCACCCAGGTCTGAGCCTTGCCGTCGGCATCGGTGCCGATAATCGAGAACGAGACCTCGACTTGCTTCTTGGCGACATCGCCAGTTTCTGTCGGGTTCTCCGTCTGAACGGCAGCCGCGGCGGCAGATCCTGCTTGGCCAGCGGATGCCGTCGAAGACTGCTCGCTCGTAGCAGGGCTCTCCCCCGTCGCCGAGCCTTCGTCGCCAGTTGCTGCCTCTGTTATGGCTGCACTAGCTGCAGGCGCGTCCTCGGAATCCGAAACCTCGGCGCCGCTCTGCTCAGCGGCACCGCCCGCAAGCGCTGCGTCCTCGCCCGACGTCGCAGCCTGAGCCACAGCCTCGGCAATGCCCTCGGCGCCCTCGGCCCACAACTGAGCCGGCGTGGTGCCAAAGGCCATCGCGAAGGTCAGGAATGCCACCAGGCCGCGCTTGGCTACACCGCGTGCAATCGCGCCACGGCGATGCAACGAGGCGCGCTCGCGCTCGTCCTCAAACATATCCATTTGTCCCCCATTGTCTGTACTTGGAGCGTTGCCTTGAGGCTGCCCCACGTCATCGCGCATGTTGCGCTCGAGTTCCCCCATTGGGATCTCTCTTCCCTCCAGAGCCCTATGCACACCGGCAGCATACGCCGCAGCCGCATGCAAGATGGGAGGCGATCCGACTTAACCTTAACGGCTCAGGCGCGCCGTCCGATCTGCGACGCGAACATCCCGAGCCAAGAGGAATTACGGTTACTGGTACAGCCGGGGACTTGCACCCCGATTCTCCCAAACGCGCAGGAAAACCGCGCATTCGTGCGTCTCCGCACCACCATCTAGGCCATCGATTATTACCGTCAGTATGGTATCACGCAAAAGGGCCTCGCACGCAGGCGAAGCCCAAGGTAAAAGCTATTGTTTGCGATAGGAGAATGCGGTGACGGCCGCAGCCTCTAGTGCTTGCCGCCGTGGCTGTTGAGCCAGATATTGCGACCCAGCATAAGCGCCAGCACCAGCGCGCTCACGTAGCCAAAGAAGCCGATGACCGGAATGCCGAGGACAACCGGCTCGATGCGCGCGTAGTACACCACCGACGAACCGATAAACAGACCGGCGATCACAATTGCCATCGACATGCGGTCGATAATTCCACCCAGCTGTCGCAGCGCCTTATCGCTGCTCATGATCTGCGTGTTCACCTTAAGCTGGCCGCGCGTGAGCATGCGCGACGCCAAGCCCAGATACTCGGCCGCCTCGAGCGAGCCTTTTGCTGCGCGATAGCTGCTCGCGGCAAGATCGCGCCCCATTTCGCGGACGCGCACATAGGTGCTCTTCTCGTTTTTGATGTGCGTCTGGATGATCTGGATCATGTTGACGTTGGGCATGTACTCGGTCAGCAGGCCCTCGAGCGTCACCATGCCACGGGCGAACATCGTCACCACACTCGGCAGCTCAACGTCATATTTGCGTGCCAGATTGAGCAGCGAGGTCAAAAACTCGCCGATATCCAGGTCCTTAAGATCAAGACCCGCAAAGTCGGCGACGATAAAGTCCAAGTCGGACAAAAAGGCCGAATGGTCGAGCTCGGCCGAGTCGCCGCGCGTCACGGCAAAGCGCATGAGCGAATCCTTGAGCTTGGGCACGTCACCCTCGGCCACGGCGAAAATCATGTCCTTGACGATACCGCGATCGTGACTCGACATGCGTCCGACCATGCCCAAGTCGATAAAGTAAACGATGCCGTCCTTGAGAATAATGTTTCCCGCATGCGGGTCGGCATGGAAAAAGCCGTCATCGAGCACCTGCGTCGAGTAATCCTCGACGATTGCGGCACCGATCTTTTCCAAGTCATAGCCCTCGGCCACCAAGCGTTCAGGATCGGCGATCGAAATGCCGTCGACGTAGTCCATAACCACCACGTGCTCGGTGCACAGGTCCAGATAGGATTTAGGACACGTCACGCCATGAACGCTCTTATGGAACTCGTAGAAGTCGTTGAGGTTTTTGGCCTCGGCCAAAAAGTTGGTCTCCTCGCGAAACGAGGTCCACAACTCCTCGACTACGCCGTGCAGGTCAACGAATTGATCGGTGTTGACGAACTTGGAAACGATACGCACCACCGAGCGGATGATATCGATGTCCTGTGCCATAACCTGCTGCGCACCGGGGCGCTGCACCTTGACGGCCACGTCCTCGCCCGTCACCAGACGAGCGCGGTGCACCTGCGCGAGCGATGCGCTACCAAGCGGATTGGGGTCGATCGCATCGAACATCTCCCCCAGGCGCAGGCCGTATTCTTCTTCCAGACAACTGAGTACGACCTCGTACGGCACCGGCTCCACGTCGGAGCGCAGACGACGTAGCTCGTCGCAAAAGCGTTGCGGCAAAATCTCGGACCGGTTGGCCAGAATCTGCCCCATCTTGACGAACATGGGGCCGAGTTCCTCGAGCAGGCGGCGCAAACGAACCGGCGTGAGGTTATCCCACACGCGGTACTTTTTGACCAGGCGAACAATCTGCCCGATGCGCTCGCGGCGACCCGCCGGCGTGAGCTGATATTCCTCGTCCGGCGCCATCGCGTCGGGCTCCTCGGGGACCATATCGACAGCGCGCGGCTTCTTGCGAGCGCCCGAGACGGCGGCGTCGACCTCATCGACAACCGCCGCCTCGTCACCCAAGGGATCTAGATTGTTGTAATCGGTGGTGGAATCTGCCATCTGCGCTGCTACTCGGCCTCTTCGGTGTCCTTCGCATCGTCGGGCTCAACGGACTCGACGGGCACCGAGGTCACGTTGTCCTCGACCGAATCGACGATGTCGCGCACATGGGCCAGGAAGGCCGTACGCTCGGGGGCGGTCATGACGCGGACGCGGGCAAGGATGAGCTCGTCAAGCACGCGCTGGGCCGCGGTCTCGCCCTGCGTGCCCAGACGCTCGGTCAGGTCGGAGATGGTGCCACCGGCCTGCTCAAACATGTCGGACACACTGCGGGCGATATCGGGGGTGGCGGTGTCCTTGCGGACCTGTTCGCCCTTGGTATTAAGGTCGTCGAGGACCTTTTTGCCGCCTTCGACGGCAACGGCGGCAGCGCCAAAGCCAACGTTGATGGCGCCGTTAACAAGCTGATCGAGTTTCATAACCATGGTTGTCTCCAATCATAAACAACTGCATTGGCGTTCTTGTACCCAAGATCGAGTGAAAGCGACAAAGCGTTTTAGCGCTATTCGATCGACGGGAAATCCCTACCTCACGTTGTCGTTCATCGCGAAAGAGTTCTTCATAGCGCAGCTCGTGGTGTAGAGCACCTTGCCCAGTAGAGCATCGGTTTCCACGCGAACACGCTCGGCAAAGGCCTCGTTGGCGCGTGCAAGTTCGGCAGGCACTTCGGCCTCGGGCAGAACGGCTACGGCAGCGTCGACGTCATGGATCTGCTTGTGGCCCATGCCACCGACCTTCTCCTGATAATCCTCCACAGCGCGACCGCACTCATGGAAGCGGACGTCAGCCAGCGCGCCAATCAGGCGGTTGGCCCAGTAGAAGTTTTCGGACGTCACGCGAGCCTGCGTGTCGGCATAGTACTCGGGCATGGTCTCGACGTTAGCGTACAGCGGAACCAGCGCGTTAAACGAGTTGGAGCCAAAGGCCATCCACTGCACGGCGCGGTAGGCCGGCTGCGCATAGGGGCGCAGCTGCAACACGGCGAGCTGGCTGTTGCGGTTGATGCCGATGGGGCGATAGGCGCCACGCGTAGCGGGCGTGCCCTTGCTGCCGTAGCAGTCGTACTCCGTGCCCTGGTAGTGGCTCGAAAGCACGTACTTGATGTCCTCGATGGTCACCTTGCGCTCGGGCACGCGGCTCCAGGGGATATCGTCGCTCTCGGGCGTGTAGTCGGCGTCGGGGCCGTCCCACACATCGCTGGGGTTGAGGCAGCGCTGCATGTACCAGGCGCGCGGCGTGTTGTAGACATGATCGCTGTCGCTGTGCGAGCCAAAGGCCTCGCGCGGGTTGAATACCGTCGCCGGGCCGTCGCCCTCGACACCCAGCGTCAGGTCCAGATGCCACTCGGCCATCCAGGAGCGCAGGTCGGCGGAGCACATGTGGTCGGTCTGGGCGCCCTCGGCATCGTCCAGGTCAAAGCTGTCGATACCCAGCTGGTTGGGCATGGTCACATAGGCGTCATCGGGCACGCGCTTGGCGATCCAGTGGTGGCCGCCGATGGTCTCGAGCCACCAGATCTCGTCCACGTCGCTAAAGGCGATGCCGTTGTTCTCGTAGGTGCCGTAGCGCTCGAGCAGATCACCCAGGATACGAACGCCGTCGCGAGCGGACTTGGCATACGGCAGGACCAGGGTCACCATGTCCTCCTCGCCCAAGCCACCGGGCTGCGCCGGAACGTATCCATCCTCGCCTTCGTTGCCCTTGGCGGGCAGGTAGTCCACAAGCGGGTCGGCGCCGCGGACGCGCTCGTTGGTGGTGAGCGTCTCGGTTGCGGACATGCCGACATTGAGCTCGTTGAAACCGGCCTCGGCCCAGATGCCGTGGCCCGGGACAACATCGGGGACGCTCGTGTAGCGCATGGGATTGTCGGACAGCTCAACGGTTAGGTGACTCAGGACGCTCGTGTAGACGCGCGGCTGTTCGTCGGGATGCACCACGCGCATACGCTTGGGCTCAAACACCCCGTTGGACGAGTCCTCGTTACGCGCGACCAGGGTCGACCCGTCGTAGCTCGCGTTCTTACCAACCAAAATCGTTGTGCACGGCATGCGCATCCTCCTTGAGCGAAGAAATCAAACGGTAACAGTGTATCGCTTCGGCGCAAAAAGGGCGAAACCGCGACCCCTCGAGCCCCCTCGAGACCTCTGTGGTCAAAAAATGCCAAATATGAGTACTGTCACCAATTTAGTAACAGCAATTTTGCTACGCATGGGTGTCGAAAGTCTACATTTGTTCAAAAATTAGATGATGTAATTCCTCATAGGTCCAATAAAATAGGCTCTCTATCGATAATAAATATCGTTAGAGAGCCAAATTAGCCTAAAATATATGTGAGTATCTTGGCAACACTACTCATATTTGGCATTTTTTGTCCACGGGGTATAGAACTAACCCCTCAAACAGCCCAAAACGCCTATTTCGATGCGCGCTCGGCCGCTTCGATCACGTGTTTGGCGAGGATCGCCGTCGTCACGGCGCCCACGCCGCCCGGCACGGGCGTGATGGCGTTAACGACCGGCTCCGCGGCAACAAAATCGACGTCACCCACCAGCTTGCCAGCGTCCTCATCCCAGTTAATGCCAACATCGATGATCGTCTGGTCCTCGCGAACGGCATCCACGCCAATCGTACGCGCGCGTCCAACGGCCGCAACCACAATGTCGGCAGCACGGCACTCAGCGGCCAAGTCATGCGTATGCGTATGGCACGTCGTCACAGTGGCATTGCGAGCCGTAAGCATGGCGGCAACGGGACGGCCAATCACCAGAGACCGACCGACCACAGCAACCTTAGCTCCATCCAGCTCAACGCCGTAATGATCCAGCAAAGCAAGCACGGCTTCGGCTGTGCAGGGGGCAAAACCCTCGCCGCGCCCCGAAAGCGTGGTGAGCAGCGAAGCCGGCGTCATGGAGTCAACGTCCTTGGCGGGATCGAGTGCCGAGGCAACCGCGTCCTCGTCAAGGCCGGCGGGCAGCGGGCGGAACATCAGGCAGCCATGAACAGCGGGGTCGGAATTGATGTCCTCGATGGCCGCCAACAGCTCGTCCTGCGAAACATCGGCGGGAAGCAAAACGCGGCGAGCTTCAATGCCAACCTTCTCGCAGCGCTTGAGCGCACCGCGCTCGTAGGACAGGTCGTCCTCGCGTTCGCCTACACGCACGATAGCCAACGTCGGAACAACGCCCCGCTCGCGCAGGACTGCGCAGAGAGCAGCAAGTTCCTCAGTCAAAGCGCGAGCAACGGGAGCACCCTTCAGCAGTTCAGCCATGGCTATCCTCTCTTCCTTGCAGCGTCGGCGGCGCGGCGCGCCAGCGCATCGGCGCGCGGCAGCCACGTATCCAGCAGCTCATCGCACGCTGCCTCGAGCTCCTCGGCGCGTGCACGATCCTTCATAGACGTGGTGTTCGCAAAGAGCGTCAAGCTCGCGCCCTGCATAGCAGAACGGCAGAACACGGCGCCGCACGCCACATCGGACAGCAGCTGACGCGAACCCTTGTCGGCCATGTCCTCGAGCAGCGCCAGTGCACGCCCGCAGGCATCCATAATGCGATACGGCGGCATAGCGGCCACATGCAGCGCATCCTGAATCGCGGTCGCTCGAGCCGGATCGTCACGCGGAATACCGTATGCCGCGGACACCTGCCCATAGGCACGAACGTCCTCGGCAACCAACTCGACAAGCTCCTGGGCCAGCCCATCAGCATGGGCAAACGCACGCGTCAGGTCATCCGCACGATCAGCAAGCGCGGGATTGGTCGCACCGTAGCGGGCAACCATTCCGCACAGCGAGGCGCCCAGCGCGCCCACAAAGGCGCTCGCGCTGCCACCGCCGGGAACCGGCTCGCGTGCGGCAAGTGCCTCGGCAAACTCTCGACAGGTTTTATCCATCATCTCTTGGCTCATACGCACGCACCTTCAAGTCATATACATCGGTCAGGCGGCAACCGCCGACCAACCGCATCGAACACGTAATGGTGCTAAGTCTAGCCCATAAGCACATGGGCGTCAGCGCACCTGGCCATCGCGGATTTCTATGACGAACGATAGGCCATGCCAACGCAAATATGGGACACATGGCCCACGTTTCGAGACTCCCGGGCAGCGGCAACTGGGGCATACATATAGGTAAGGAGCCCTATGTTGGGGCAAGCTCATCACGGCACCGGACGACGAATGGAGGAATAACCGCACAGTAAACAAAGGCATCATGTGCATGCGCAACCGCCGCCCCAGCGATCCGCGGCACACGATGTCCCTGGCAGACAAGGAGGACGCCACCATGAAGAAAAAGAGCCTATCGATCCTTTCCCTTTGCATCGCCCTCTTTGCCGCGTTTGCCCTTGTCGGCTGCGGCGGGAGCGCATCGGGCGGCGGCAGCGCCCCCAAGAGCGAGAGCAGGGAAAAGGCCCCCGTCGCCAAGAAGACCGACTTTATCTGGTTTAAGGTCGAGATGCCCGAGGGCGTCGGCGTAAGCGACTCCGCCGGCAAGAATGCCGACAGGGTCCAGCTCACCTTCCCCGAAGACGAGAACGCCTCGGCCGATCGTTTTATCCCCGTTTGGAAAAAAGCGCTGACGGCCGAGGAGTCCCACGCCGACCAGGCAGAAAAGAAGGGGGATACGTTCCAGTGGAAGGATGGCGGGTCCGTCGAATATAACGGCAGGACGTGGCTCGTCGGAACGTACGAAGACAACAGCGGCATCTCAACCATCCTTTTTACCGACGTTGAACCAGGAAGCGTCTACGTCCTCATCTCGAACTTCGACCAGCACAAGAAAGAAGCCGAGGCGCTCCTCAACTCCATCGAGTTCCCCGATGACATGGCAGAGGCAGTTTCCGAGGCACGCGAAGTCGAGATTTCGAGCATCGAGATCAAGCATTAGGGGCTCGCACGCAGCATCGCATGCGCAGTCATTACATGATCGGACGCCCAGCCAGGGGAGGATCGGATCGGCCGGCCCTCCCCTCTTTTGCGCCCGCGCATATTGCCACTTAACGGCGCAAATCCGGCCCTCAGAATGGGACACATGGCCCACCCTAGCGAGCCGCCCACGCGTACAGTAAAGGCAGGTAATCCATGGGCGGTTACAGATCGAGGAGGACACGACCATGAAAAAGAAGGCCTTAGCGATTCTCACCCTCTGCATCAGCCTCTTTGCCGCGGTTGCCCTGGTGGGCTGTGGCGGAAGCGGTGGCGCTACCGGCAGCAGCGGTGGCGGCGGAGCAGAAAAGTCAGCCGTGGATATGAGGACCGACTTCATTTGGTTTAAGGTCGAGGTCCCCGAGGGCGTCGAGATTACCGACGTTGCCGGCGACACGGCCGACAGGGCCCAGTTTAAGTTCACCGAAAGCGAGCACGCGAGCGACCGCTTCATTCCTGTCTTCGACCCCGACAAGAACGCCGACGAGCTGTTCGACTACGAGGCAAAGTGGAAGGCCAACTCCGGATGGACCGAAAGCGACCCCGTTAAATACAACGGCAAGACCTGGCGCAGTGCTTACTTCACGCACTCGGGCGGCGTAACGACTGAGTACTTCACCGACGTTGAGGGCGGCAGCGTCTACGTGCGCATCGACAACGTCGAGGAGCACAAGGACGCCGTCGAAGCCATGATGAAGTCCCTGGAATTTGCCGATGACATCGCCAAGGCCAAGACTGAGGCCATGGACGTCAAGCTCGACGATATCGAGATCAAGCGCTAAGCGACTGGCGAGCGCAACGGGAAACACGGGCGCAGCGCTAACAAGCGGCGGTGCCCCAGCGCTTCGTACCCAGGGAGGGCCGGTAAACCGGCCCTCCCTTTCTTATGCCGGTAGCCGGCGAACGCGAGGGTGCCGGACGCCGGAACCGCCCCAAATGTGGCAACAGTACGAAAACGACAAACACCTCAACACGTCCGCCCACCGATTTATTGCGCCGCGCAGACAATTAAACCAGCATCTTTAAACATCTGGGCAGTATAGTGACCAAAACTATCGCATAACCGCACGCTGCGAATGGAGGAGTTATGACCGAACACCATGCCATCAGCCGCCGAGCATTTACGCTGGGCTTAGGTCTTGCGGCGCTGTCGCCGCTTGCAAGCCTGCCAGAAACCGCGGCACCGGGCATTCCCCTGCGAGCGGCATTTGCAGACGACACGCCCAAACCGGCGGAGCACCTCGGTAATTTCGTCATTCGCCTTCGCCCCGCGGGCTATTTTCGCACCGCGAGCGTCAACCAAGACGGCAACGTTCGCGGCAACGTCTGCCACCTGTTTAACGACGGCACGTCCAGCAAGCTCATCCTTGAGAACGTAACGACCAAGAATGACGATACAAACTGGTATGCTATCCGCACCTTGCTCAATTTCGAAGAGCATAAAAAGACGGGCTACAGCATTTGGTCGGTCGACGACGACTCGGACAAAGATGGAAAGGTCATCCACGTATGGGGCGGCGAGTATGACAACAAGCCCAGCCGCGCTTTTGCGTTCGAGCGCCAATCAAACGGAACCTATATCATCCGAGACCGCACGGTCGAGAAAGAAACCGAGAAAAAAGACATTAAGTACTTGGCAATAGAATCGAACGGCAAAGACCAGGACAACAATAAGATCTGCCATAAGAGTAAGAGCATTCCGTGGGAGCTCGAACTTATCGGTTACGACATGAAAAAGAACGATGCCACGGTTAGCAGCCTCGACTGGATCACGTACAGCAGCTACGTCGATGGGCCATGTGGATGAAATACGTCGACGACAACAAGTTCCTCGACGAGCTGAGCATCCCGGGTACGCACGATTCGGGCACCTGCAGCGTGGACAACGACACTGAGCCCCAATCCTCGCAAGTAAAATGCCAGCAGGATTACATTCCCACGCAGTTGCTCGAGGGAATCCGCTATTTTGATATCCGACTCGGAAAGGGCGACGACCCCGGTATCGACCACGGGATTTTCTACCTACTCAAAAAAGACGGGAACTATCTGCATCTCTCCGATGTCATCGGGTACTTCAAAACGTTTTTGAACGAAAACCCGTCAGAAGCGCTCATCATGCTCGCATCGCGCGGCAACGATGAGGCTACCGACGAAAGCATAACGACGGCCTTCGCCAAGGTTATGGCCGATAACCCCAACCTGTTCTACACATCGAGCCGCGTTCCCACGCTACACGAGGTGCGCGGAAAGATTGTTCTGCTGCGTCGATTTAGGCTCGCCGGCAACAGTGTAAGCGGCCATACGTGGGGCCTCGACCTTACCGAATGGGATGACAAGATCAAGACTCACTCCGACAGCACCACTATGTGTCTCGTCCAAGACGCGCGGGGCTTTGAAGCCGCGGGGGAAACAGGCGACAAAGAGCCCTATTGCACCAAGGTATACGCCCAGGACAAGTACAAACTCACGGGAACCGACAAGCTCAGCTGGGTCGATAATGCACTGAAGGAAACGACCGGGCGCACGCGCAACAAGGTGGACGTCGTGGACGATGGCGGGGCCAAGGTGCAAGCGCAGGAGCGTTGCTGGTCTATCAACTACACCAGCTGCACGGGCTTGTCGCACGGAGGCAATCCTTTTACCTCGGCACGAGTAGTCAACGAGCATCTGAATAAGAGCCCGTACATCAACCCCAGCGGCAACGAGGAACACAAAGTCAGATTACCTCAAGCACATTGGCATCATCGCATCCGACTTTGTTGATGCGGCACTGGCACGGAGCATCTACCAGCGCAATTACAATTACGATACGAAGCACACGCAGTCGGCTTCGTACTACCTCCCGACCCGTATGCGCATGACATACGGCGACTCGCTGAGCGATGCCTCACTCCAGGATGGCAAGACCGTTGGCGAGGGTCATTTCCGTCTCGTCGACAGCAGCAACGTACTCAACGTGGCGGCTTCGGGCCGTGCATTTGCCATCGAATACGTTGATGTCGACGCCTTGGGCAACGAGACCGTTACGGAGCTGCGGGGCTCCGTGCCCATCGATATCGATCCGCGCGCGTTGACGCCCCATTTTGAGGGGCTCGAAGGCCTTAAGGCCGGCGAAGACGTGCGCGCCAAGATTGCGGCATCACTCGAGGGCAAGCTCGAAACCGATGCCTGCACGGCCCAGCTCGAGTTTGCGCACGACGCGGACGGCGCTCCGGGCACGGCAATGGTCGAGGGCGAGGCATTTACCGCAGGGACGTACTGGGTGCGCGCGAAAGGCCTTTTGGGCGACGCGGCGCAGAACTACACGCTCGCCAGCGACGGAGCCGCAAGCTTTACCGTAGCGGCCTCGGGCAGTGCGGGCGGCAACGGCAGCGGCACGGGTTCCAACGCAGGCAGCGCCGACAAGAACGGCAAGGGCAACAAGAGAGACCAGGGCAAGAGCTCGGGCGGAAAGCTCGCCAACACGGGCGACGGTTCTGGCGTTGCCGCCGGGCTCGCTGCCGCCGCCGTAGCGACGACGGTCGCCGGCGCAGCAATGCTTGCCAGTGACCGCGACAATACCGAGGACGTTAACGAATAGGCAAGCCAGTTTTTTGGGCGCATCAACTCAATCGGGGCGCAGAATACCGTTCTGCGCCCCGATTTTTACCTTGGACCGAACGCCGTTATCGGCTACATCACCATGTTCAGCGCGTTCACAAATTCCTGGGCCTTCGCACGGCTACTCAGGCTAAAGACGCAAGCGGTCAACAGTCGATTGCGCAGAAAAACATCACGGCCTTTGATTCTATTGACGCCCGTGATGTCCTTAAGATAGACAATCTCGGTGTGCTTGCCGCCGAAAGTGCCCTTCCTGAGCACCTCGATACGGTTGGGGTAGATCTTGACGTCTTTAAACCTACCCGAGCCCTTGTCCTGAAACAGCAAGGTGTTGTTGTCCATGTATGTCACTCCCATGGGGTTCGTGAAAACTGTCTCTATTGCCAAATTTTAGTCACCGCAAGGCCCCCATGCGAAGTTGCCAGACAGCGCAGCGATTCGTGTCCGTACGAGTCTTTAAACTAAATGCAATAAAGATGCGTCCTCAAGAGGAAAGTCGGGCGATATTGATGAGTGAACTGGCAAACCGCGGGGAATCGGCAATCGTGCCAGAAGTTTTTTACAAGCAGGTTTCCTCGATTCTCAACGCCGCTCGCGACAAGGCCTATACCGCCGTTAACTTTGCGATGGTTGAGGCATATTGGGAGATCGGCAAGAGTATTGTTGATGAACAGGGCGGAGAGGAGCGCGCCAAGTATGGCGATGCACTGATCGACGAACTTGCCGTTAGATTGACTAAGGATTTTGGCAGAGGCTTCAACGCCAGAAGCTTAAGATACATGCGTCAGTTTTATCTTGCGTTCTGAATTGAATTGGACACATTACCGCAGGTTATCGCGTATAACCGACCCTGATGCTCGAACATGGTACATGAACGAATGTGCCGATTCTCGCTGGAGCACGCGTCAGCTCGAGCGCCAGATCAACACCATGTTCCGCGAGCGCCTGCTTGCCAGCAAGGACAAGGAGGCCGTCACCCAGGAAATCCAAAAGAGCGCCCCGGCTCGTCTCCCCGAGGATATCATCCGCGACCCATATGTACTGGAGTTTTTAGGTTTCTCGGACGATACTGCGTTTCGCGAGAGCGATCTAGAGCAGGCGCTCATCACGCATCTTCAGAAGTTCCTGCTGGAGCTTGGCCGTGGTTTCGCTTTCGAGGCGCGCCAAAGGCGCATCACCTTTGATGGGCGCCATTTCTATATTGACCTTGTGTTTTACAACTATCTGATGCGCTGTTTCGTGCTCATCGACCTTAAGACGGACGATCTTACGCACCAGGACCTGGGCCAGATGCAAATGTATGTGAACTACTACACGCGCGAGCTCATGAACGAAGGCGACAATCCGCCCATAGGCATCGTGCTCTGCGCGGACAAAAGCGATTCGATCGTCGAGTACACGCTGCCCGAAGACAACGACCAGGTGTTTGCCGCCAAATACCTGCCGTATCTTCCAAGCAAGGAAGAGCTGGCGCGCGAGCTGAGTGCCGAGTACCGCGCCATCAACGAAGCGACTAATGGCGAAGCGCAAGGGTAGCGGCACGTTGCGACCGATACCCCCGACGGCGCTCCACATCACCCGGGATAAGAGGAGCTTTCCATGACAGACAGACCGAAAACAACACTGCGCGACTGCATCTATGGGCTTGCCGTCGGTGACGCGCTGGGCGTTCCCTACGAGTTCAGGCCCCGCGGTACGTTCGAATGCACGGACATGATCGGCTACGGCACGCATGGGCAACCCGCCGGCACCTGGAGCGACGACACATCTATGACGCTTGCTACCTGCGACTCGATTAGGGAGCTCGGGCACATCGACACCGCGGACATGCGCGACAAGTTCGTAAGCTGGATTGCCCGTGGCGAGTATACGATCGACGGCGTTTTCGATTACGGCGGTACGACCGCCCGCGCCCTGCGCACCGGCAAAGGAGGCTCCGGCGAGCGCGACAATGGCAACGGATCGCTCATGCGCATCGCTCCCCTGGCGTTCACCGATGCAACAGACGAGGAGATCTGCGAGGTCTCCGCCATTACGCACGCCCACAGAACGTCGACCGACGCATGCGTCATATTTGTCGAGCTGATGAGAGACGTGCTGAATGGCACACTTCCCTCGTGGGCGCTCCAGCTGAAAAGCATACCGGAGCAGGGAATCAGGTCCGGCGGCTTCGTGCGTGACACGCTTAAGGCAGCCACCTGGTGCTTCGTCAACACTAACAGCTACGAAGAGTGCGCACTTGCCGCCGTCAACCTGGGCGACGACACCGACACCACCGCAGCTGTCGCAGGTGCGCTCGCCGGCACGGCCTACGGCATCGATGCAATTCCGCAGGAGTGGGTCGACGCCCTACGCGGAAAAGAGCTGATTGAGAACTGCTTGTTTTAGGGCGCCATTCAAGAAATAAGGTAGGAGGCATCATGGATAGGAAGATCGCGAATATCGATGAGTTCCAAATGGACGAAAACGAGACCCCGATACTCCCAACGGGACTGAGGGAGGAAGAAAACCTTTATGTCCTCCCCGACGGGCGTCACCTCCCCTGCGGGGTCTACCGGACCGAAGATGGCGGCTCGCTCATTTATGAGCCATCCGAACTAAGCTTCTTCGGGCAGATGCTTGCCCAATTCAAAGAGAACTAGAGGCTTGATTGCCCGTTAGATCGACACTGCTCAAAACCAGTGGGCCGGCTATCCTCCACCGCGGCCCGTGAGGTAGAATTATGCCTGCCGCGGAATCCACCTGCGGGCAACGCTCCGATCTCCGATTGGGGTGAAGCCTATGAACTTGTTTCTTGAAATCCTGCGCCTCTCGATGTATGTAACCGGCATCGTCCGGAACCTCTACTCGATCTGGCGGGAATATAAGCAGTAACGGATAGCGAAGGGAGTCATGCAAAGGGCCGGCTGCAACCGACCCTTTTGACGATAATACCTGCGTTGCCCGCGTCTCCGAAGTTTGAGTAGCTGAGGAGCGGGTTCCGCGGCACATCCTGATTTTACCCAGTGGCAAGACTCTTTTACAGCCGTTCCACCGTTTATTTACATCTGCCATCACGGGCGGGATGTTGCGCACTCTCGCGAGCCAACCGGCACCACTCCCCTACTTACCAAAGATCGCAGCGAACAAGCCCTTGCGTTTGGGCTTCTCCTCTCGGTAGGAACCCTCGACGGCGGCTGCAACCTGGCGCGGTTGCTCGCCGTCTCCACGGCGCACGATCTGGTATAGGAACGGCGATTTAACATATTTGACCTCGACGGGTGTGGCGTGTACGGTGCTCTCACCGGACAGATGCAGGCTCGGACTGAGCGGCGCCACGATATGCGTTTCGCGCTTGTCGCTAAACACCACCGCGGCCGCACGACCCGTCTGGCCGTTTACGGCAATGCGCACCTGCTCGCCATCGCGGCCATCCGTCGCCGGACGATCGACAAAGTAGACCGGCACCATCACCAGGCCGTCCTTATGCTTGCGGGCCTTGCGCGCCCAGGTGCGGATGCTCTTTTTATTGAGCCCCAGTATCGCCTCGGCGTCGTTGCCCGCAACGTCGAGCGCCAACTTATCAATGACCACCTGGTCCTTGGTAGACGCATCGACGGAGACAACGCGGAAGTCGCCTTCCTGCATGGCGGGATCGAACGGGCCGACCTTGGCAAAGTCCCACGGCTCCAAAATGCCCATGAGGCGAACGTCCAGGTAGTTTGCCCTGGGATATGCCCAGTCGAGCACCTCGTAGTACACCAGGGTCTCCTTGCTCAGGCCCTTGCCCGGGAAGCTCGCCATCATGCGCAGGTCCGCCAGCGCCATGGGGAAGTAGAAGAGCATCATGTCGTTTTGGATCGCATCTTCTACATCGTGCCCGGCAAAGGCATCCGGATACTGACGCACCAGCTGCAGCGCGTTGGCACGTGCCTGCTGCGGCGAGATTTCGCAAGGAATACCCTGCTCAGGCACATACTCCGCACCTACGCCCATGGTCAGGCGCTTGCTAAACGTCCCCGGCTTGAGCAGGTCGGCAATGCCGATCTTGTTGCCGCAGGACGGGCACTCAAACACGCGCTGGGTCGACTCGCCCTCAAAGGACGCACCACAGAAGGGGCAAGGAATGCTCACATGCGTGGCCTCTTGGAACTCCTGCGCCGTGCCGCGATCCTCCCACAGCAGATGTTCCAGGACCGACTGATTGCGCCAGTGCGAATTGAAGAAATACCAGTCCGGGTCCTCCGGGCGCTCGAGTTGCGACACATGCGTGAGCTTGAGCAGTCCATCCACCACCGTCAACGGCGTATGGCGAATGCCCAGGGCGCTCTTGGGCTCCCCCGCATCAGCCTGCCACGGAATGACCGCACCGCAATAAGCGCACTCAAAGCTGCGCTTAGCTTGGTGCGAGTACATAGGGCCGCCGCAGTTTTGACATTTAATGGCAAACATCTCGTCCATGGAAACGTCCTCCTTTGCACAAAGCTGTCGACATTAAGTATGTCGAGCAAACAGGCACATGCCCATACCCATGTGGCCCAAAATGGACCACCCAGGCAGACGAGAAGGCTCGCTCGTTAGCACCGGCAGACTATTGCTGCATTTTCTGAGCATCGGTGCACGGCGCCCCCGCGCGAGCTACACTATCCCCTTAAACATGATTGTGAGGACGACCGCTATGCTATTTGTAAATCGGCTGGTACATACGCTTGTTCCCGGCAGCGAGAGCGAGCCGGTCGATGCATCTTGCCGCACCAACGCGGGCTTTTCCGCAAGCCTCGTCTGCATTGGCCTCAACATCACGCTGTGCCTGGCCAAGGGCATCGCGGGCCTGCTCGCCGGCTCCGTCTCCCTCATCGCCGACGCTTTCAACAACCTCTCCGATGCCTCGAGCAACATCGTAAGCCTGCTCGGGTTCCGCCTTGCCAGCCGCCCGGCAGACGAAGGCCACCCCTATGGCCACGGCCGCTACGAGTACCTAGCCGGTCTGTTCGTCGCCGTCCTGGTTTGCGCCGTCGGCATCAACCTGATCCTCGAGTCGGTCACTAAGATCATCAAGCCTTCCCCCACTGCATATTCGGTGCTCTCCTTAGCCGCCCTCGTCTTGTCCATGCTCGTTAAGCTCTGGATGGCCGCGTTCAACCGCACGTTGGGCGACCGCATCGACTCGGAGACGCTCATCGCCACAGCACAGGACTCCAAAAACGACGTCATCACCTCGGGCTCGGTCCTGGTGGCGGCGCTTATTTCGCAGACGACCGGCTTTGACCTCGATGGCTGGGCAGGCCTGGGTGTGGGCATCTTCATCTGCATCAGCGGCCTGGGCCTGGTGCGCGACGCCATCAGCCCGCTGTTAGGACAAGCGCCCGACCCCAAACTCGTCCAGGAAATCCGCGACAGGATTATGTCGTACCCCCAGGTCTTGGGCACACACGACCTCATGGTGCACGACTACGGCCCCGGTCGTCAGTTTGCCAGCGCCCACGTGGAGATGCCCGGCGAGGGCGACGCATTTGAGCACCACGAGATTTTGGACACCATCGAGCACGATATCAAACGGCAGATGGGCATCGGTATCACGCTGCACTGCGACCCCATCGCCACCACCGGCGACGACCTACGCGGCTGGGTCAAGCGCGGCGTCATGCAGATCGACCCCGCGCTCTCCATCCACGACCTGCACGAGCACGACGGGTTCGTTTCGTTTGACCTGGTGCGTCCCGACGGCTTTGACATATCCGACGAGGAGCTGCTGGAGCTCGTCACGCGCATCGTGCACGAGCGCCGGCCCGACGTCTCGTGCGTCGTCACGTTTGATTCGGGCTTTAGCTCGCCCGAGCGTCCGGCCGAGCAACTGTAGCCCGCTTAACAGCTAGTTTCCCTGCGCGCCCGAGATGCCGTTTTGCAGTGCGTTCCAGGCATCCGTCGCCATATCACCCAGGTTCTGAGCGGTGTCGCCCAGGTTCTGCGCCGTGTCGCCCAGCTCTTGCGCTTTGTCTCCCAACTCCTGTGCCTTGTTGCTCAAGTCCTCCAGCGTATTGGAGCTCGAGCTGTCGGTACCGCTTTGGCCGCCGGACGAGTTGCCCGAGCTGTTCTTGTGCGTGAGCTGAATTTCGAGGTTGCCGCTGTCGTTATAGTAAGCAGAAGAAACGATCCAGTTGGCATCGATGACGGGCGTTGAGCCATCATCAGTCAGGACCACGGCATTCGAAAGATTGGCGCCGCGCGACTTGAGGAGCTTCTTGGCGTTGGACCAGTACTGCCCCGGGATATCGCTCAGATCGACGGTGCTAGACGAGGCGGACTCGGTTTGCTCGGCAGCGGTATCAGCCGTTGAACTCCCTCGCTTGTTGAGCATGCCCGACACAATGGCAAACACAACCGACAGCGCAAAGAAGATCGCCAGCACGATGAGGATCTTCTTGATCACGCTCGACGAACGCGACGGCTTCTTCTCCTCGTCCTCGCCATATTGCGGAATCGACTTGGGGTACTCGCGATACGGCTCGCGCGACTCGTAGCGAGACTGCGCCGTGCGAGGCATATACGTCGTCTGCTGAGGCTGCGGAATGGGATTTTGCGGCAGGTCATCATAGGGATTCGGCGTCGAGGCGGCATAAGAATCCTGCGGCGCGTAATCAAACGGGTCCGGAGCTGCGTTGCCATAGGGGCCTTGCGAAGATACGGCATAAGAATCCCGCGCTGTGTCGCCATAGCCCATAACCCGGGTTGGCTCGGCAGAAGGCTGCGTCGCGGCGGGGTCGGTATAACCGGGGTTGGGAACAACGCGGGTCGCATCGGCGCTATCGCCAGCCTGCGCGGAACCGTAGCCGCCCATCACGGTTGTCTTGTCCTGATCCATGCAACGATTCCTTTCCGTCGCCCGTAAGCATCAAGTTATCCATGCATTCTACCCGCGCAAAAGCCCGTGACGGACAGAGCCCGTCCATATCTACAAGACAAGCGCGGCTAGAAAACAAAAGCCCCGCCGGGCCTTGGTAGGCGCGACGGGGCGGGCAAGCAGCTATGGGCAACAAGCTTAGAACAGGCCGGTGATGTTGCCGTCGTTGTCGACGTCGATGTTCTCAGCCGCGGGGACCTTGGGCAGGCCCGGCATGGTCAGAACACTGCCGGTCAGTGCGACCACAAAGTGGGCACCGGCGGAAACCTTGAGCTCACGCACCGTGATGCGGAAGTTCTCGGGAGCGCCCAGGGCCTTGGCGTTGTCGCTAAAGCTGTACTGCGTCTTGGCGACGCACACCGGCAGGTTGCCAAAGCCGTTCTCGCGCAGCTCGGCGAGCTGGCGCTTGGCGGCCGGCGTAAAGTCAACGCCGTCGGCGCGGTAGACCTTGGTGGCAACGGCCTCGAGGGCATCAGCGACATCAGCGCCGTCCTCGTAGGCAAACTTGAGCTCACTCGGCTGTTCAACCAAGCGCATGACCTCATCGGCCAGCTCGAGTGCGCCCTCGCCGCCCTTGGCCCAGACCTCGGACAGCTTCACATTGACGCCCAGCTTCTGGCACTCGGACTCGATGAGCTCGAGCTCGGCCTCGGTGTCCGTCGGGAAACGGTTGATGGCGACCACGCAGGGCAGACCATAAACGTTCTGGATGTTGTCGACATGACGCAGCAGGTTGGGCATGCCAGCCTTGAGTGCCTCGAGGTTCTCCTCGTTGAGGTCGGCCTTGGCGACGCCACCGTTGTACTTCAGCGCACGAGCGGTCGCGACGACCACGACGGCGTTGGGGCGAACGCCCGTCATGCGGCACTTGATGTCCAGGAATTTCTCGGCACCCAGATCGGCACCAAAACCGGCCTCGGTAATGGCGACATCGCCAAAACGCATAGCCATACGCGTGGCCATGATGGAGTTGCAGCCGTGGGCAATATTGGCGAAGGGACCGCCGTGGACAAACGCGGGCGTACCCTCAAGCGTCTGCACCAGATTGGGCTTGAGCGCATCCTTGAGCAGTGCGGCCATAGCTCCCTGGGCCTTAAGGTCGCGTGCGCGGACGGGCTCGCCGGCATAGCTGTAGCCGACAACGATCTCGCCCAAGCGCTCCTTAAGATCGTTGATGCTCGTGGACAGGCACAGGATCGCCATGACCTCGGAGGCAACGGTAATGTCAAAGCCATCCTCGCGCGGCACGCCCTGGGCCTTGCCGCCAATGCCGTCGATGACATGGCGCAGCTGACGGTCGTTCATGTCGACAACGCGCTTCCAGGTGATGCGCTTAACATCGATACCGAGCTGGTTGCCCTGCTGAATATGGTTGTCGAGCATGGCGGCCAGCAGGTTGTTGGCGGCACCAATAGCATGGAAGTCACCAGTAAAGTGCAGGTTGATGTCCTCCATGGGGATGACCTGCGCCCAGCCACCGCCGGCGGCACCGCCCTTGACGCCGAAGACGGGACCGAGCGAAGGCTCACGAAGGGCCACGGCGCTCTTGACACCGCGACGGCGCAGGCCATCGGCCAGACCGATGGTCGTAGTGGTCTTACCCTCGCCGGCGGGCGTGGGGTTGATAGCGGTCACGAGGACGAGCTTGGCCTGGTGATCAGTCGGCTCGTTGAGCAGTGAATAGTCGACCTTAGCCTTGTCGAAGCCGTACGGAATAAGGTGCTTAACGTCGACGCCGGCGTTCTTGGCCACCTCGGTAATAGGCAGCGGCGTAACAGAACGTGCGATTTCGATGTCAGTAGGCATGGGCGGTCCTTTCGTTACCGGATGAGAAAAAGACCAATCCAGCATAGCACGGGCGTGCAATAGTAAAACACCCGCAACCGACAAACGGCGATATGTTTACCCGATGCCCAGCGATAGCCCAACAGCCCGCCAAAACAAAGCGCCCTAAACGGTAGGTTCAATCCCCAGGTGCTCAAAGGTGCGAAGGGTTGCCTGACGGCCCTGCGGTGTACGAATCATCAGCCCGCACTGCAGCAGATAGGGCTCATAGACATCCTCGAGCGTGCCCGGGTCCTCGCCCACCGCGCTGGCAAGGGTCGTAAGTCCCACGGCACGACCGGAGAACGTCTTGGCGAGCGTCTCCAAAATGCGAATATCCATCCAGTCCAGACCGAGCTCGTCGATCTCAAAGAACTCGAGTGCCTGACGGCAGATATCGAGCTCAATGGGACCGTTGCCGCGCACCTGTGCGTAATCGCGCACGCGCTTGAGCAGGCGGTTGGCAAGACGTGGCGTGCCGCGCGAACGCGAGCCGATCTCGAGTGCACTGGGGTGGTCGATCGTCACGCCCAGGATAGTCGCCGAGCGCGTCACAATCTGCGCGAGCTCCTCGACCGTGTAGTAATCCAGGCGATATGAAATGCCAAAGCGGTCGCGCAACGGGCCTGTCAACATGCCTGAGCGGGTCGTTGCCGCTACCAACGTAAACTTGGGAATATCCAGGCGAATCGAGCGCGCCGCCGGACCCTTGCCAATCACGATATCGAGGGCAAAGTCCTCCATCGCGGGGTACAGTACCTCCTCGACCGAACGGTTGAGGCGGTGGATCTCGTCGATAAACAGCACATCACCCGGCTGCAAGTTAGTAAGGATGGCCGCCAGGTCGCCCGTGCGCGCGATGGCAGGGCCACTCGTGGTCTTGATCTGAGCGCCCAGCTCGTTGGCGATAACGGTGGCCAGCGTGGTCTTGCCCAGGCCCGGAGGACCCGAGAAAATCACGTGGTCGAGCGTCTCGCCACGGCTCTGCGCCGCTTCGATCAACACGCGCAGGCTCTGCTTGATATGCTCCTGGCCGCAGTAATCGTCCAGGCGCTGGGGGCGCAAAGTGCGATCGACATCGAGGTCCTCGGCCGTCAGCTCCGAGCCCACCATGCGCTCGCCGTGCGCCATGGATGCCGCCGGCGAGTTGCCGGGCGTCGCCCACAGGTCCTGAGAGTCATCGGCTTCCCACATCACGCATCCATTCCGAGTCGCTTAAGCGCCGCGCCGAGCAGATCCTCGACACGCATATCCTGCCCATCATACCCGCTCAGAGCGACATCGGTCTCCTGCGGGCTAAAGCCCATGGAAAGGAGCGCCGCACGGGCGTCATCGATGGCCGAGGGAGCGGCAGCGGGCACGGGCATCGCAACCTGGCCGGGAATCACGTCGACCGGCACAAAGCCCTTGTCCTTGGCAAAGGTGCTCTTGAGCTCCAGGATCAGACGCTGAGCTGTCTTTTTGCCCACACCGGGCACCTTGGCCATGCCCTTGTCGTCCTCGGCCATCACCAGCGAATACAGCTGTCCCACGGTATAGGTGGAAAGTACGGCGAGCGCCAAGCGCGGGCCAACGCCCGAGACGGACACGAGCCGGTCGAACATCGTGCGCTCATCCTTTGAGGAAAAACCGAAAAGTGTCATGGCGTCCTCGCGCACCTGCATACGCGTGTAGAGGCGGACCTCGCCGCCGGGCGTCGGCAACGTGGCCGCAGTGCTACCCGAGATGCCGAGTTCAAAGCCAACGCCCGACACGTCGACGACAGCGGAGCTCATCGTGGCCTCGACAAGCGTTCCGTGGAGCTGGGAAATCATCAGTATCCGGTTCCTCTCTGTTGATAGAACTCGCCACCGGTAAGGGCGCGGGTGCGGCTGAGGTTTACGTGGCAGATGGCACAGGCCAGGGCATCGGCGGCATGATCGGGATGCGGGTCGTGATCGAGCTGCGTGAGCGTGCGCACCATATAGGCGACCTGCCGCTTATCTGCGGCACCGGTACCCACCACAGCCTGCTTAATCTGCATAGGCGTGTACTCGCCGATCTCGAGTGCGCATTCCGAAAGAGCCACGAGTGCAGCGCCGCGGGCATGCGCCGTAGGGATGGCCGAGCGAACGTTGGCGCCAAAGTAGATGCTCTCGATGGCAGCGGTATCGGGTCGATAACGCTCCACGACACCCTTGAGGTCGCGGGCGATATGCGACAGGCGCACCGCGAGCGGACTGCCTGCGCTGGTCTCGATGCAGCCATAGGCACGGCAGCGAACCTCGCCACGCCGCTCCTCGATAATCCCCCAACCCGTATGAGCCAAACCGGGGTCGATGCCCAAAATAACCAAGCCAACCTCCCCTCGTCTTTTACCAAGCGCAAGGCAAGGCCCCGCGCACTACTCACGAACGTCTGTTCTAGAATAACACAACGGGGTCAAGATGCTTAGTTGAAGTATCGGGGTTGAGAGCGAATCCCGTCCCCAGTTTAGTTCTGCGAGAAGAATGGGAACTGTCGGGGATCAACCGGCGGATGCGGCATCGGCGTGCCCTGGGGCCCACCCTGCGGTCCGCCCTGGCCGCCCATCATCTTTTCGATGGCGTCCTGGACCTCGCCCTCAAACTTTTTCATGCCCTCGTGCAGGCGGCGCTGGCCGTCCTCGGAGCGCAGTTCCTCCATCTGCTCGGGTGAAATACCCAACAGGTCACCCAGTATGCCCATCATCTCGCCACGCATGCGCTCGCTTGTATCCTCGTCGGCAAAGCGGCGCACCTCGGCGCGTGCCAGCGCATCGACCGTCATGCGTTCCTTGCCGCTCAGTCCCAGGTCGGACCACGCGAGCATATACGGCCAGGCACGCTCGGCAAACGAACGGGCCGAGACGATCGGCGCCGTCGGCAGCTGGCGGCGAGCCGCCTCTCCCTGGCGCACGAGCATCAGCAGCAGCGAGCAAGCCTCGGACTTGCCGGTGGCCATCGGAATGTCGTCGAAGGGACGATTGCGGTCGACGTGCGCCTCGAGCGCGCCATCAACCTCGCCCGGCTCAAGCCCGCCGAGCAGCTGCGCCGCGCGGTCGAGCATGTCGACCGGACCGTTAAGCGTCGAGAGCGCTTGCGCCAGCACGCGCTCCATGCAATCCTCCACCGCATTGAGCGTCACGAGCTCCTGCGGCACCACGGCAGACGTGCGGTTGCGTACGCGCGCCACAAACTCGAGCGTCGACAGATATACGTCGCCAAAGGGCGCATAATCGCCCTGGTAGCCACCGCAAAGCGCGGGCGCCGCCAGCGCGTACTCAGTTTTGGACAGCGGGCTCAACGCCATCGCACCCAGCTCGAGCGCCGTATCCTCCAGCATAAGGCCCAGCGTGCGCGAGCGCAGGCGCTCGGCGTCGCCCGCCGACACATCGCGGTCGAGTACGCGCGCCGCATCCGGCACATCGCGCTCAACCGTGCGAATATGCAGGCGTTCGGCAATGGCGCGAACGGCGGCGCAGCGGGCGGCCTCGGCCTCTTCCTGTGCCGGCGTAAAGATGCGGTTGCGGTCCAACACCAGGCCGATCACGTTGCGCGAGCCCAATGCATCGACAGCCAGCGCCGCAAGCAGAGACGACGGCAGATCGCCCTCGAGCGCCACCACGGCACGCGACGTACCATGGGCACGGGCGTTATCGCGCACAGCGAGCACCAGCGCCTGCCACAACCATTCCTCGGAGCGAAACTCGGGCAGCTCGTGGTCTTCCAAGGCATCGAGCATCACACCGCGCTGGATCTCCTGAACCAGTAGGCTCTCCTCAAAACACGGCGCCTGGGCCACCACGCGGCCGCAGTCGTCGAGCACAAACGAGCCGCCGGTATACACCGACTCGTCGTACGCACCGACCGGCGCCATGCAGGCAAACCACACGCTGCGCTTAGATGCGATCTTGCGGTAGGCTCCGCTGCGAACGGCGGCAATGGCGGCCGTCTCGCGGTCGGTCATATCAAACGCGTTGAACTGGAAATAGGCGATGAGGTCGACGCCGGTCGGCAGCATCTCGAGCTCGCGGTCCAAGTCGAAGATCACGGCGATGCGCACGCCGTCCACGTCGAAGACCGGCGGCGCCCAACGGGCATCGCCGTTCCCACCGCGCTGCAGGGCAATACTTGCGCGCGCGGGCACCACGCGACCGTCTTTGAGCATCATATAGTCAAGCAGGGGCTGGCCCTCAAACGAAACCGCAGAGGGCACGATGCAGATCATGTCGAGCTCTTGGATACGCTCGGCGACGCCGGTCAGACCCGTCAGCACGTCGTGCTCAAAGTCGGCAGCGCCCACCAGGCCGCCGGGCAGGGCTCCCATAAAGAGCGGAGCCGGCACGCACAGCACGCGCGCACCGCGCTCGTGGGCCAGGCGCGCCTGGTCCTCGATGCGACCGCAGATACCCTCAATATCACCCAGGCGCATATCGATCTGTGCAAGTGCGAGCTTCATGGCTCAGCCCTTTCCGTCGTAAACCATCGTTGTCGTAGTAAAAGCGCCGGCCGCATGATGCAGTCGGCGCTCGCATGTGCATATGCTAGCTATGATACCCCGAGCGGGGGCGCGCTCCTAGAACGTCGCGGACCACAGCCCATGCAGGTTGCAATAGGCATAGACGGTACCGGTCTTGGAGCCGCCGGCAAAAAACGTCGCGGGCTTCATGCCGGGCTCAAGGTAATGGACCTCCAGACGGCCCTCGGCCTCAAGGGCAATCCACTCGATGTAGTGCTCGGGCACCATAGGATGCTCGACCGAGCCCACGCGCGCACGGATCACGTGACCGTCGCGCTCGCTCTCGACGACGGGCACGTGCTTCTCGTGCGCCGCGTCCTCGGTGTTCGCGGTCAGTTCTGTGCAGCCGGCAGGGGTTGCAACGTCGTTGCCAAGGGCGGCAATGAGCTTGCCGTCGGGGTCCTTAAAGAATTTCGCCATGATGTTCTCCTTTGCTGATGTGCCGATGTTCTCGATTCTTCTTATGCCCAAAGGCAAGCGAACCATCCACGGCATCGCAAATGAACACATAACGAGCGAGGCTAGCATCCGTCGCCGCCCAGCAGCGCCAGAACATCTTCGCGGGTAAACAGCGCCGACGAGATGCCGTCGCCGCCGAGCACGCTGTTGACCAGGTCGCGCTTGGACTCCTGCATCTGCATGATGCGCTCCTCGATCGTGTCCTTGGCGATGAGCTTGTACACGGTCACGGTATGTTGCTGGCCAATACGATGCGCGCGGTCGGTCGCTTGGTCCTGCGCCGCCACGTTCCACCACGGGTCGTAGTGGATGACCACGTCGGCCGCCGTCAGGTTAAGGCCCACGCCGCCCGCCTTGAGCGAAATCAAAAAGACCGGGACCTCGCCCGCTTGGAACTGCGCGACCATCTTGGCGCGGCTCTCCTTAGACGAAGCGCCCGTGAGCTTAAGGAAGGCGATGTCCTCCTTGGCCAAGCGCTTACCGATGATATCGAGCATACCCGTAAACTGGCTGAACAACAGGATGCGATGCCCGCCGTCGAGTGCGCCGTGCACGAGCTCCATACACGTATCGAGCTTTGCGCTCCCCGCCTTGTAATCCTCGTAGTGTAGATGCGGGTCGCAGCAGATCTGGCGCAGCTTGGTGAGCTCGGCGAGCACCTTGAGCTTGTCCTTCTTAAACTCCCCAGCCTCGCGGTGCTGCACCTGCTGGGCGATGCGGTCCTGGTTGGCCAGGTAGAGCTTGCGTTGCTCGCCGGTAAGCTGTGCCATGACGGTGTCCTCGATCTTCTCGGGCAGGTCGGCCACCACGTCTTCCTTAACACGGCGCAGCACAAACGGCGACACGAGCGCCTGCAGGCGAGCGGCGCTATCGCCCTCGGCATGCTCGACGGGGCTCTCAAAGAGCTTGGCAAACGACTCGCGCGTCCCCAAAAGGCCCGGCATCAAAAAGTCGAAGATGCTCCAGAGCTCGGACAGGCGGTTTTCGATGGGCGTGCCCGTCAGGGCAAAGCGCACGCCGGCAGGCAGGCGCTTGGCAGCGCGCGCCACCTGCGTGAGCGGATTTTTAATGTACTGTGCCTCATCGAGCACCACGCGGGCAAAATCCTGCTCGACGTACTCATCGATATCGCGCCGCATAAGGTCATACGACGTTACGACCACGTTATGCTCGGCCACGCCGGCAATCTGTACACGACGTTGAGCCTTGGCGCCCACAATGGCGCACACATCGAGCGACGGGGCAAAGCGCTCCAGCTCGGCAGTCCAGTTGTACACGAGTGAGGCCGGGCATACCACGAGCGTGGGCTTGGTGTCCCCCGCCTCCACGCGCGCCAGGATATGCGCGATCATCTGGAGCGTTTTGCCCAGGCCCATGTCGTCGGCCAAGATGCCGCCAAGGCCCAGGTGTTCGAGCGAGCCGAGCCACTGGTATCCGTCGACCTGGTAGCCGCGCATCGTTGCCTTGAGCGATGCCGGCACCGTAAAGTCCATCTTGCCGAGCGTGTCCAGGCGCTCGACGGTGCGGCGGAACGCAGCGTCGCGATCGGCCTCGAGCGCGGGCGTGCGCGCGAGCATGCTATCGACGAACAGGGTGCTCGACGCGGGAAGCGACACGCCGTCGAGCAGGTCGACGGCATCGACACCCAGGTCCTCGGCAAGGCCAAACGCGGCGCGCGCCCCCTCGTCCAGGCGAATGATGTCGCCGGACGTAAGGCGCGCAAACGTTTGATGACGCTTGTACGAATCGAGATAGATGGCAAGGTCTGCCGCCGAAAGGCCGCTCGCGCCCAGTTCGACGTCGAGCAGGTTACTCTTGACGGTCGCACGCACCGAAAGCTTGGGCGCAGGGCGGACCGAGACCTGGCGCAAGCGGTCGCTGAGCATGACCTCGCCCAACTCGGACAGGGCAGACAGGCCCTCGGTCAGCAAGTGGAACAGGCTCTCGTCATCGCGTTCCTCAAACGCTAGGCCGCCCTCGTGGAAATCGAAGTACAGGGCCGCCGTGTCCATAACGCGAAACTCCGCCACCTCGTCGCGCGGCGGAACGCCCGGGCGCCGCTCTTCGAAGGGGCTGCCCGGAGCGCCCAGACTAAAGAGATCTGCCGACCAGTCGCCGTAGGTAACCGTAACTTTGCAGGTCACGAGCCCATCGTCGACGCCAATCGCCATGGCAAAGCTCGGCTCGGGCGCCACGGTATCGAGCGCAGCGGGCGCGGTAAGGTCGGTGTAGTCGCGCAAAATGGGCAGCACCATACGACAGAACTCCCCCACCTGCTCGGCGGCGATATGGACCGGCGTGCGACAGGGCAGCAAGCGCGATAGAAACGGCGCCGCATGCTGGGCAAACGCTACATCGGTACGGCGCGCACGGCGGGTGTCGACCAGATAGGCAACGTCGCCCGAAGCAAAGCAGTATGCATCGGCCGGCAGGCGTAGATCGTAGCTGCCACCAGCCGCCGGCGCGATTTTGGCGGCAAGGAGCGGTGGGCGCTTAGACAGCGCCTCGTCCGCCCCTTCCGGAGGCATCTCAACCGCCACGTCATAGGTGCGATGCGTCGTCGTCCCCCGCGACCAGGCGGGCTCAAAAGAGATAGTCTTGCCGCGCAACAGGTCCAGCACATATACGATGCTATGCTCGGACAGCGGTAACTGACGCTCGGCGACAAAACCGCTGCGTGCAAAGTCGTACGACGCCGAACGCGAGCTTGTGATGTCATCGAGATAGGCAACTGTCGTCACGACAAGGTTGAGCAGCTTTGTCGACACGTCTTCGAAGGCTTCGGGCGTATGGACAAACGTGAGCTTCTTGCCGTACGAGAACGTACCGCCTCGGACATAGGCGTCGGCCATGCCGTCGATATCCTTGACCACGTAGGACACCGAACCGCAGCGAATGCGGAACTCGAGCGCCCAGCTAAAGCGGTCAGCGAACAGCGGATTGTAGTACGGCACCAGCGAAGGCTCCAACGCCGCTTTGGGGGCGTCGGGATCAACGGCACCGGCAAGCTTGCGGCGCATGCTCGCCAGCTCATCCATGCGCGCGTCCGAAAGATCGGAGAGCGCCGCCATGAGGCTGGGGCTCGTGGGGACGGGCGCCGGAAAGGGAAAGTTGGGGTTGACGGCCGGCGCTTTGGGCGCGGTGCGAACGGGCTGTTTCGGCTGCGCCGTAAACGTGCGGACCGGCGTGCGCAAACCTTCGACGGGCTCGGCGCCGCTGGCATCCAAATACGCCAGAGCCGTGGCAATAGCGTGCTTGCACATACCGGGGTAACGATAGGCGGCGGGGCAATCGCAGTCGTAGTCAATCACCTCGTGCTCGTCCATGTCGAGCGCCACGTGCGTCTTGTACAGGTCGCCGCGCGAACCGCGCACCGAGCCCTCAACCGTCACGTTTTTGGAGAAGCGCGAGCCGCTGTCCTCAATCGACAGCACGGCGCCGTTGAGCATGAGCGAGCGGCCCTTCATAAAGGTGCCGCTCAGCGCCGCCTCTTTCCGGAGCGCCTGCACAAACGTCCCCTGTGCCATCACTTCCTCCAATCCACACAGGGTAGCTAATTTGGGACGGGGCTATTTTAGCTACCCCCATATGTCGGTTGAGATGTATTCCGACCCCGACTCATTCGCCGTCAGCCAAAGGGTAGCTAAAATAGCCCCGTCCCAAATTAGCTACCCCGGCAAAATCATTTTAGATAACCGTCACTCTGCCTTGGTTACCCACGATAGCCTTTGCCTCGGCCAGCAGCGGAATCGAGCGCGCGTTGACCTTGGCAGGTACCTCGGCACGCAGCACGCGCCCGTCCACCTGCTCGATAAAGATCTCCACGCGGTCGCCGCCCGGGTTAGCGGTGAGCACCGTGGCCAGGCGCGCCATATTGCCCTGGCTAAAGCGGCTGTTGGGCACCATGACCTCAAACACCTTGGGCTTGTTGTTCTCCTCGTTAAGCTCGAGCGGCACGATCTCCTGCGCGATGATCTGGTCGCCGCGGTCCGAGCGCTCGAGTTTGCCCTTAATGCGCACAAAGGCATCGGACAGCTGCGCGCCGGTCTCGGGATCGACCTCGCCGTACAGGTACCCCTCGGCCTCTTTATAGGTCTTGGGGAACACGACGACGGTGGCCTCGCCTTCCATGTCCTCGAGCTGCACGATGCCCATGGGGTCACCGTTTTTGGTCACGCGCTTGGACACGCTCGAGACCATGCCGGCCCACCACAGCGCCTTGCCCTCGGGAATCTCCTGGTTGATGGTGCCGCCCGTAGGATTCTGAACTTCGTAGCCGGTGTCGATCTGCGAGAACGAAAAGTCGCGCGCCTTGGCTAGTGCATACTCAAACGGGCGCAGCGGGTGGTCCGAGACATAGATGCCCAGAACCTCTTTCTCCTGGCTCAGCTTGAGGTGTCGGTCCCATTCCTGGCCGTCCGGATCGGGCACGCTGACCTCGAAGCCCGAGCCCTCAACGTCGCCAAACATATCGAAGAACGAGGTCTGGCCGCTCGCGCGGTCCTTCTGGCGCTTTATCGCGGCGTCGATGATGTTCTCGGGGTTGTTCTTGTCCACAAAGTGCATCATCTGGCGACGCGGATACCCCGTGGAGTCGAAGGCGCCTGCCTTGATGAGCGATTCGATCACGCGACGGTTGGCCTGGCTCGAGTCCACGCGCTCGACAAAGTCGTGCAGCGTCTTAAACGGACCGCCCGCCTCGCGCTCGGCGATAATCGCCTGCGCCACGCCGGTGCCCACGCCGCGGATGCCGGCCAGACCAAAGCGCACGCCCTCCTTGGTAGCCGTGAACTCGGTACCGGACTCGTTGACATCTGGCGACAGCACGGGGATGCCGTCGTGACGGCACGCCGAGACGTAGTGAACGATCTTGTCGGTCTTGCCCGTATAGGACGTCAGAACGGCCGCCATGTACTCGTGCGGATAGTGCGCCTTGAGCCACGCCGTCTGCATAACCAGGATGGCGTAGCCGGCGGAGTGCGACTTGTTGAAGGCGTAGGATGCGAACTCGAGAACATCGTCCCAAATCTTCTGGGCGACCTCGCGCGTGTAGTTGTTCTTGATAGCGCCGTTCATCCAGTGGTCGTAGGTGGTCTCGTCCGAGCCATCCTCCCAGTGCAGCACCGTCGACGTGAGCAGCTTAATCTTTTTCTTAGCCACGGGCTTACGGATACGCGAGTCCGATTCGCCCTTGGAGAAGCCGCACATCTCGACGGAGATGAGCATAACCTGTTCCTGGTAGACCATGGTGCCGTAGGTTTCGCCCAGGATGTCGTCCAGGCGGTCGTCGTAGGAGACGGCCGGCTCCTTGCCGTTCATACGGTTGATGTAGGACGAGACCATGCCGGCGCCCAGCGGGCCCGGGCGGTACAGAGCGATCAATGCCACGACGTGCTTGTACTCGGTGGGCTTCATGTTCTTGATCGTGGCCGTCATGCCGGCGGACTCGACCTGGAAGACGCCGGCGGTATGGCCGGAGCCCATGAGCTTAAAGATCTCGGGGTCGTCAAAGGGGATCTCTTCCTCTTTGATGTCGATGCCGAAGTTCTTTTTGATGTTTGCCTTGGCCTTAGAGATAACCGTCAGCGTGCGCAGGCCCAAGAAGTCCATCTTGAGCAGGCCCATGTCGGCAACGGTATGACCCTCGTACTGGGTAATCTCGACGCCGCCCTTGGTGTCGAGCTTGGTGGGTACGTGCTCGTTGACGGGGTCGCGGCAGATCAGAACGGCGCACGCGTGCACACCCTCGCCACGGGTAAGGCCCTCAATCGAGAGCGCCGTGTCGATGATGCGGCGGGCGTCGTCGTCCTTTTTATAGGCCTCGGCAAAATCGGGGTTAAACAGATCCTCTTTGCCGGGTTGCTTTTCGAGCACCTGCTTGAGCTTGACCTTGGGATCGCTCGAGACCATCTTGGACAGGCGCTGGCCCATGTAGACCGGGTAGTCCAGGACGCGCGCGGCGTCGTTAATAGCCTGCTTGGCCTTAATGGTCGAGTAGGTGATGACGTGGGCGACCTTCTCGGGGCCGTAGAGCTGGCGAACGTGCTCCACGACCTCGAGGCGCCGCTCATCGTCGAAGTCCATATCGATATCGGGCATCTCGGTACGCTGCGGGGACAGGAACCTCTCGAACATCAGACCGTTCTCGAGCGGGTCGAACGCGGTGATGTTCATGGCGTAGGCGACGATAGCGCCGGCGGCCGAGCCACGGCCGGGGCCGACGCCGATGCCGTTGTCCTTGGCCCATTGCACGTACTCGGCAACGATCAAGAAGTAGGCGGCAAAGCCCTTGTCGCAGATGACTTTGTATTCGTACTCAAAGCGCTCTTTGATGTTGACGCCACCAATCTCGCGCGTGGCCCAGTCGTCGCCGTAGTGCTGGCGCAGGCCCTTCTCGCACTCGCGGCGGAACTGGCTCTCGTGCGTCTCGCCGGGATCGAGCAGCGGGAAGCGCGGCAGGATGATGGAGTCCCAGTCCAGCTCAACGTAGCACTTGTCGGCGATCTCGAGCGTGTTGTCGCAGGCCTCGGGGCAATACGGGAACATCGCCCGCATCTCCTCCTCGGTCTTCATGTAAAACTCCGAGCCGGTCATGCGCATGCGGTTGGGGTCATCGACCTTGGCGTTCATGCCAATACACATGATGACGTCCTGCACCGGCGCGTCCTCGCGGCGCAGGTAGTGGAAGTCGTTGGTGGCGATGACCTTGACACCCACCTGCTTGGCGATATCGATGAGCGTGCGGTCCATTTGCTCATCGGTCAGGCCGTTGTCGGTGGTGATGCCGTGTTCCTGAATCTCGATGTAAAAGTCGCCGGGTTCGAAGGTATCGCGGAAGGTCTCGGCCCACTTGATGGCGCCCTCCATGTCGCCGCGGTCGATGTATTTGGGGATGATGCCCGCGATGCAGGCGCTGGTGCAGATCATGCCCTTGGCGTGGCGGCGTAGGTTGTCGAGCGTCACGCGCGGCTTGTAGTAAAAGCCCTGCACGGCGGCCTCGGAGACCGTCTGCATCAGGTTGACGTAGCCCTCCTGGTCCTTGGCCAGAAGGATCATGTGGTAGAGCTCGGGCTTATGGTCGCGGGCGAGCGTCTCGTCCGGCGTAAAGTAAACCTCGCACCCAAAGATGGGTTTGATGACCAGGGGCGGCTTGAGCTCGTCGATGTTGCCCTTCTCGTCCCACATGGCCATGTCCTTCACATACTGGGCATGCTCGCGCGGGTTTTCCTCGGGATCGGGCTCCACCAGCTCGTCGCGGCGGTCCTTTTCCAAGAAGGCCTTGTCGTGGCTCCAGGTTTTGTACTCGGGTGTGTTGTGGTTGACGGCATCGCAGGCCAGCGCCAGATCGGGCACGCCATACATGTAGCCGTGATCGGTAATGGCCACGGCGGGCATGCCAAGCTCAACGGCACGGTTGACCATATCCTGGATACGGGTTGCGCCGTCGAGCATGGAGAAAACAGTGTGATTGTGCAGATGGACGAATGCCATGTGATGAGCTCCGATGCAGGTTCGTGTTCTGACTGAACGATTTTACCGCACGGCACGGACAGCACCCGAACCTAGCCAAACCAACACGGGCAGTCTTTTTGGGACGTGTCTTTTTTAGCTGCTTTGACCTGATTGCTTCATTCGTCGCAAAGGGGCCGGACCGCGACCCCATGTCGCGGTCCGGCCCCTGAGGAAAGCTCAGCTCAGGTCCTCGCCGTTTGAGGCAATTACCTTGCGATACCACTCGAACGATCTTTTCTTGCTGCGCCGACGTGTGCCGTGTCCTTCGTCATCGAGGTCGACATAAATGAAACCGTAGCGCTTGCGCATCTGGCCCGTTGCGACCGAAACCAGATCGATCGGTCCCCAGCACGTGTAGCCCAGGAGGTCCACCCCGTCGATTTCGACGGCGTCCTTCATAGCCTGGATGTGCTCGCGCAGGTAATCGATACGGTATCCATCATCCACAAAGCCGTTCTGATCCGGCTCATCCGGGGCTCCGAGACCGTTCTCCACGATAAAGAGCGGCTTTTCGTACCGGTCGTATATGTCGTTCATGGTGATGCGCAGCCCTGCGGGATCGATGAATCTGCCCCATGGCTCCATCTTGAGGTAAGGGTTGGGGGCACTCTTGAGTAGATTGGAGTCGAACTGCCCCTCGGTGTTTGCCTGCGCCACGCGCGTCGAGTAGTAAGAGAAGCCCACGAAGTCCACCGGATTCTGCGCAAGGACCTCCTCATCGCCCTCCGCCCAAGGAATCGCGAACCCTTGACGCTCATACTCCGTGAGCATGTAGCACGGATAGTGGCCGCGCACCTGCACGTCGGTGAACATATAGTGCTTGCGATTCTCGTCCTGAGCCGTTTTAACGTCGGCAGGGTTGCAGGTAGCAGGATAGAAAATACCCGCATTGAGCATGCAGCCGATTTGCGCACCAGGGATGATCTCATGGCAGGCGCGCACCGCGCAAGCACTCGCCACGAGCACGTGATGCACCGCGTTATGAACGGAGACGTAGCGGTCCTCCCCCTCATCAAACACGATGCCTGCCGCCATGAAGCACGCAGAGGTCATGATGTTGATCTCGTTGAACGTGAGCCAAGAGCGCACTTGATTGCGGTAACGTGCGAACACAGTGCGAGCGAAGCGCTCAAACATGCCCACGAGAGCGCGGTTGCGCCAACCGCCGTATGCCGTAACAAGATGCATGGGCACGTCATAGTGGCTGAGCGTCACCACCGGCTCGATGCCCTGTTCGAGGCAGGTGCGAAACACATCCTCATAGAACGCGAGGCCCTGCTCGTTGGGTTCGGAGTCATCCCCGTTGGGGAATATACGGCTCCATGCGATGGAGAGGCGCAGAGCCTTGAAGCCCATCTCGCCGAAGAGCGCGATGTCCTCGCGGTAATGATGATAGAAATCGATGGCCTGTTGGGCCGGGTAGTAATGGTCGGACAGCGGCTCGAGCGGAACGTCGTCACCCCTGATGACGGCGAGACGGTCCCGCCCGTACGGCAGAAGATCCGCGTTGGCGAGCCCCCGCCCGCCCTCGTCCCAGGCACCCTCACACTGGTTGGCGGAAAGCGCGCCGCCCCAGAGAAAATCAGAACGCAATGGCATGGGAGTCCTCCTTATCTTGCTTTTAGTGCGAACGGGCACCACCATGCAGCGGCGCCCGTCCGGGTTCATGGGGCCCCAGTTCCGAGAAGAGACTCGTTGCGCTAAGGCACCCTTCTAGATGCAGCGCTTAAGCCTCAAGGGCCTCCTCGGCTTCCTTCTCGCCCGATTCGCGATTGTCGAAGCCAAAGACCATGCAGAGGGCGAATGTCACCGCAAAGCCAATCGCGCAGCTGATGGCGCCCGGAATGATGTCCTGGCTGAACTTGATGACGTTCATCCACGGGAAGCCGACTCCCGAGAAGACGAAGATGCGCGCGTTGAGCAGACCGCATGCAAGGCCGCCGGCCGCGCCGCCGATCATCGACCAAGCGAGCGCCTTCTTATCGCGCAAGAGGATGCCGTAAATGATGGGCTCGGATACGCGGCCGAGCGCATAGGTAGCGAAGGTAGTCCAACCGAGCTGACGGTTAGCCTTGCCCTTTGCACGGATGCCGTAGGCGAGCGCGACCGCAAGCGTCACGTAAACAACCACCGTCGTACCCGGAGTGCACACGGCGTCATAGCCCACCTCAAGCCAGCCGGGCATCATAGCGGTGAGAATCGGCACATGCATGCCGGTAGCGATCACGAGGTTCCACGTCGCACCGACCACCAGACCGCACAGCGGACCGGCGTTCGCGCCGAGCCAGATGATGATATCGGCGATGATGCCCATAATGAAGGAGACGGCGGGGCCGAAGACGCAGAGTGCAAGCGGCAGCATGATGAGCATGGTCCCCACTGGAATCACGAGGATGCGCAGCATGTCAGGGCAATGCTTCTTGATAAGCCCCTCTACGTAGGACTGAATCCACACGATGAGGATGATGGGAAGCACCGACTGTGTGTAATTCACCAGCGTCATGGGGATGCCGTAGACGTCGAACGGAGCGCCCTCCTCGACGATAGCGAGCATGCTCGGATGAATCATAATAGCAGCCGTCATGAGCGCGAGCACAGGACTCGTCTGGAACTTCTTGGCCGCCGCATAGGCACCGAAGATCGGCAGGAAGTAATATGCCGCGTCTCCCACCAAGGAGAAGAGCCGGTACATGCTGCCCTCCGCGGCTAGAAGGCCCGCGCCTTCCGGACCAAGCAAAATGGTGAACATGCGGAAGATACCCGCGATGCAGAACACGGGCAGAATGGGAGCGATAGAGCCGCTCACCGCATCGAGAATCAGATTGCCGATGCGCTTCGGAGCGAACCGCTCCTTCCAGGGAAGCCTCTCTGCTGCGTCCAGATCTTCATCAATCGCCGTCTGGACTTCAAAGCCGCCTTCCCTGCATACCGCGTCGTAGACCTTGTCGACGGTCGGCCCGATTACGAGCTGCACCTGGCCGCCAGCGTGCACCACGCTAATCACTTCGGGAATCGCATTGAGCTTGGCGTCATCTGCAAGCCCCTCGTCCTTAAGAACGAGGCGCAGACGCGTCATGCAATGCGTCGCGCTTGAAACATTCGCCTTGCCGCCCACCTCTTCGATGATTCTTTGGGCGAGTTTTTGATAGTTAGTCATCATTCCTCCTTTTACGCCACGAATCGTCGTGGCACGAGATGGTTCTCGTACTTTCGGAGGTCATGCCCTGCCCTAACACAGGTTACAATCCTTCTGGCCTGGGTTGTCAGCGTCCGGCTGTGCCGGATTCCGCCTTCGTACAGATACGGTTGACATGGAGCATGAAGTAAAGCTTCTCCTCGTCGGTGAGCTCCGTATGCCATTCCCGCTTCATATAGGTACAGATGTGGTCGATGCATTGCGCAAGCTCGGGAAACTCCTCGCGCGAATTCGCATAAAGCGGCAAATTGGCGCTGCTGAGGCTATCGTTACCCTTGATACGCTTGAACAGATACTGCACGTGTGTCGCAAACCGTGAGAACTCAAAAGACTCCCGATCGATGATGGTACGGAAATCGTACTCGACGATATCAGTGACATCGTTGAGCAGGCGCTCAAACGATTGGGCGCGATCGCTTGCCACAGTAACCTCTGCCCCAGTCTTTGCATTGACCAGATTCATGGCGATGCTTGCCACCTCTTCGCGCGGCAGCTCGACGCCCAACTCCTGCCGCACGCGCGCGGTAATGTAGCGGCCGATTTTGTATTCCAGCGGATAAAGCTGCTGCACATCATAGGTAAGGGGCATATCAAAACGAATGCCCTTCCTCTGCCGCGCAATCGCAAAGGCGATATGGTCGGCCATGATGAGCACGGCGTTGGGACTGAGTTCGTAAGGCAGCTCGTTCTCTACAATATCCATGATCTTTGCCGTAAACAGCACCACATCGGCAGGAAGATCCTGCATGATACGCTGCCCCTCGGCATCGATGCTATAGAACGTGCGCTCGATATGGTCCATCGCGAGCTCCCGGGGGAAGTCACCACCGAAGCCGACACCCTTGCCGAGCGCCACGACCTCGCGACCGCGACTATCTCGACAAATCACGGCGTTATTGTTGAGCTTTCTGATCGCCAGCATATCGATGTACCTCCTCTCTTGATGATAGGGCACTCATTCGGAGCTGAACAAAAAGGGCATGACCTCGGCAGAAAGCAGCACCCTACTTGCCTACGGTCATGCCCTAAAGTGACACCCGAAAATATGTGCAATTGAATAACGAACGGAATCCGGATGGCCATGCTCCCCAAAGGGATAACAACCCATCACATGTATTTATAGGCCCACCCGAGATGAACGTCAAGTGTAAATTTGCGTAATCCGCACCCTTGATTGGCAACTTCATCCGCGTAATCCGCACCCCCGACTGATTCTGAGTTGCGGTGAAATAGTTCCTGCTGGAGCCAGCTGGGCCGTAAAACAGGAACTATTTCACCGCAAGTTATGGGGAGACTGGGCGTGCGGACGGCCCTGGTGAGCTAGAGGTTGTAGGTGACCACCTGGGACTCGGCGGGGTTGGAGGGATCGGACTGCTCCACGCGGACGAACTTGACCGTCACCGTCTTAAAGCCCGCCTTGTGCAGAACATCCGAATAGACGCGCGCCTGCATTTAAAGAAACAACGGCGGTAATTGCTATCGCGATTGCGCCAATAACACCGAGCGCTATCTGAATGGGATATAACCCCAACACATATCCAAATATGGAGAAAAACATTGCAGAAAAGAGAGCCCTTACCAGAGACGCGACGGAAAGGATCGTCGCGCGGAGATCGTCCGCTATCGCGTCTTGGATTAAGTTTTCCGAAGTGATGTACACCACTTCTGGGAGAAAACAAAGCACCATGCTAAGGCCAAACAAACACAGCGGATTTGAAGCGAACCACGGAAGAATCATGAAAAGACCGGCCTCGATTAGCATCGAGCCGAGCATGGTATTTCTTTTCCCGAAACGCGATGAGAAGAAATCTGCTGCAATGTAGGCCGTCGCATTTACTGCATAGGATGCACCGAAAAAGATTCCTATTATGGAGACGGGAGCATCAAATGCGTCGAATACCAACTGATTCAAGTTGTAATAACTCCCATAGAATCCATCGAGCATGCTTGTGCCGATTAGAAGAAGCAACACCGCAAAAGCGGATTCTCCAATGCTCCAGGTTTCGCGTCTGAAGATCTTGGCTACGTCAAACCTTTCCTCCCCAGAGTTTTTGGAATGGGTCGTTTCCATCCTCTCAATGGGATACAGAAGGAAAAGCTGCAGGAGATAGAAAACGGAAACGCATACGTAGAGGGCACTCCAAGATACTTGGGCAATGAATGATCCAAGTACGATTGCCACTCCCGTCGCGATTGATTGCGCGGCAAGCAGCCGAGCGTTGATGGTGAGGAAGCGCTCTCCTTGACCGGCATTTCGGGCAATTTCATATAAAAGTGCTTGTTCGGATCCCGATTGAAGGGAGTAGGCGAGTGCCTCGACAAGGGAAAGCGCGACGAGAAAGGGGCCTGAGAGCAACAGCATGCCAGCCGTATGGAAGAAAAGAAGCAGAACGCCCACTTGAATCGAGAACTTCTTTCCAAAGAAATCGCCTACCAGCCCTGTTGGCAGCTCGAGGACGACCGTTGCAATGTTGTACAGGGCTTGATAAAGCGCGATTTCCGTGACAGACATTCCTTTATCCGCAAGGAAAAGTAGAAACACTCCCCGATTTAAAACAAATCCCGCGAGAACGAAAAAGGCGGAATAGATGCGCAGTTGCGTAGCGGCATTCTTATTCATTTGGCACTTCCAACAACATTTTTTGTCGGGCTGTTCGCTACTGACTCGAAGCCTGAAGTGTTCACGGTTTCCGATGAAGAGTCACCTTACCTTTTGCGGTATGGGCGCTTCTCGTACTTATAGCCGTTGAGCTTGTTGCGGCTGGGACGCTTGCCCGTGGCGTTCTCGATATCCTGCATGATGGACCCCGCCAGAGCGTCAAAAAGCTCCTCCGGCGTCACCTTAAGCGTTTTGGCGAGCTGCATGATGGCTCCTTATTCGTTTGAACCGTTCGAGCCATTGTACCGCCCCAGGCTCTCCCATGCGTTGCGGTGAAATGCGGACTGTTTGGCGGCTTTTTTGGCCAAAACAGTCCGTATTCCACCGCAAGTTATTGAGGGCTAGAGGCTGTAGGTGACCACCTGAGGCTCGCACGGGTTGGCGGGGTCGACTTGCTCCACGCGGACGAACTTGACGGTCACTGCCTCAAAGCCCGCCTTGTGCAGAACATCAGCGTAAACGCGCGCCTGCAGGGCGTGCTTCTCCTGCAGCTGTTCCGGCGTCTCGTCCGGTGTGCCGCCCGTCTTGTAGTCGATGACCAGCGCGCGTGACGAATCCGCCGGGTTCGTCGCCAAAGCATCGATGGCGCCCTCGGCATATGCAGCGTAGCGAGCGATGTCCTCATCCTCGCAGCCCAGCGAAAAGAACGGCACCTCGGCACGAACGCACGGCCAGGCAAGCAGCTTGGCACGGACCGCCGACTTGAGCCAGCGATCCAGGGCAACGTCGAAGCGTTCGCGCTGTTCCGGCGTCAGGCGCCACAGGCGAGCCAGGGCGTCGGCACGCTCGGCGGGCAGCGCATCGGCGCCCATCTCGATGAGCCACTGGCAGGCAGCGTGGAAGGCCGAGCCCAGCGCCATGGGATTGCCGGCGGGCTCGACAGCAGCCACGTCCGCATCCGTCATCTCCGAGCCATCCGACTCCGCATCATCGCCAGCCTCGTCCATGGGCACATGTGCCTCGGCGGCACGGTCCTCGGACTCGGCATGCAGCGCCGCGGCAATTGACGAGTAGCTGTACGAATCGCGCGCCGGATACGGGCAGGTGCCCATGCGCACGCCCACCGCCTGGGGATACACGAGCTCAAACGCATCGGGCTCGGGGTCGGCAGGACCGGGCACAGTTGAGCGCGCAGCATTATCAGCGACATCGACATCGCCGCGAACAAGCCTGCCCTCGGCATCCAGCGAAGCGTTGGCCTCAAACGTCTGCTCACCAAACGTAAAATCCGCCAGCGAGATGAGCTCGTAATCACCCGGCTTGGAGTTGTCGAACACCAAACGGTCGCTATCGAGCTGCGGCATGTCCAGACTGTCGGTCGGCAGGATGCGGCGCAGCACGTCGTAGGTCAGATCGGTCTCGACGTCGAAGGTCGGCGCACATACCTTGCCACGGCTCACGCCGGCATCCATTGCCAGAATAACCAGCTCGCGCGCACGCGTCATGGCAACGTAGAGCAGACGAGCCCGCTCCTCGAGCGAAAGCTGCAGGTCGTCGTTGCGCAGGCGGGCAAATGCCTCGGCGGGAGAACCCGTCGCACAGACGTCCTCCATGAGCTCCGGCGGCAACCACAGCGACGTACCCTTGCCCTTAAACGCATGCTCAAACTGCTTTTTGACGTCGTCGCCCTTCACAAAGGTACCGTCGGCGAGCTTAACGCCGTCGAAGCGTGCCGGCAGTGCCACGACCTGCGCTCCGCCCTCGACGCGACCCATCTGTGCCGCACCCGAGGACTTACGCACGCCAAAGCACTCGGCGACCGCCACGACCGGATATTCCAGGCCCTTGGACGCATGCACCGTCATGATGCGTACCGCGCCGTCACCCTCCTCGTTGAGTGCGCCCGGAGCCTCCTTGCCCGCCAAAAAGCGGTCGAAGGCGAGCGCAATGGAGCGCGGCGAGTTACCAAACTCGGCCTCAGCCTCAGCCACGGCATCGAGCGCTTTGAGCACGTTGGCGGCAATGGCTTTGCCCTCGGGGCCACGCTGTGCCAGGTGCACGAACCAGCCGGAAGCATTGACCACGTCACGCGCGATGGCGGCGAACGAATCGCGCCCCACGCGACGCAGTGCATAGCGCAGCACCTCGCGGGCACGCGTCACGAGCGGCAGGTCCTGCAAGCCCGGTACATCAAAATCGCTCATGATGCCCACATCGATATTGCGGCGCGACGTCTCGCCCGTCTGCTCGTCGAGCTTGGTCGCCAGTGCCAAGAACTCCTGCGCACCGAGCGCAAACATCGGCGAGGCGAGCAGCGGCATAAGGCCCTGCGCCGTATCGGCCGGGTTGGCGAGCGCGCAGACTAGGGCGCGCACCGTCTGCACCTCGGCAGCTTGGGCAAAGACTGAGCCGCCTGCGATCACGCAGTCGAGCCCCTGGTCGCGGAAAGCCTGGGCGTAGACGTCGGCGTTGGTCATGCGGCCCAGCAGCAGCACCATGCCACCCTGGGGCTGGCCGGCATCGGCAAGCGCGCGGAACCGCTCCGCGATCGCGCGGGCCTTGGCCTGCGTGCGCTCCTGCGTACTGCCGCCGGCAACAAAGAGGGCCTGGCGGCGCGAGGCGTCTGCCACCAGCGTATCCTTGCGGCCGTTACTTGCCTCAAGGTCCAAAAAGCCCTGCATCAGGCCACCGTCATCGCCGTCGAAGACGCGTGCCACGTAACGCAGTACCTCGTCATGGCTGCGGAAGTTGCGCACAAGTTTAACGAGCTCGCCAGCAGGGGCGTCGGCCACGGCAGTCGCCTCGGACGCCGTCGTCGATCCCACCTTGCGCTCCTGGCGGCGGAAGACCTCGACCTCGGCACCACGGAAACGATAGATCGACTGCTGCGCATCGCCCACGGTGCACAGCGCACGCTCCCCCGCACCGGTCAGGTAACGAATCAAATCGACCTGCATCTGGTCGGTATCCTGGAACTCGTCAATCATGACCATCTTAAAGCGGCCCTCATAGGCAGCTCGAATAGCCGGGTAATCGCGCAGGGCCTCGTAGGCCATGCGCAGCAGGTCGTTGTTGTCGAGGGCGGACTGGGCAGCCTTGAGCGCGCGGTACTCAGCCTCTACAGAGCGGGCCAAGCCCACCAGCGCATCGAGCGCGGGACCACCGCAAGCGAGCACGATATTGATAAACGCATCGGCGGCCTCGGCCTTGAGCAGCTCGACCTGCTCCTTGGGGAACGCTTTGCTCGCGCGCGGCATGGTGCACGACATCATGAGTCGCGCCGCATCGGCCATGGTCTTGCCGCTCGTCTCGAACGCGTCGATGGCATCGAGCGCCATCTGCGCCTTCTCGGTCGCGGCCTTGCTTGCGCCCAGCGCCGCGCGATAGGCATCGGCGAGTGCCGAGGTATCGGCCTGGCCGCGCGCCACGCGCACATCGTCCATGCCGCCCGGCAGCTGACTCGATAGCTCCAACAGGTCGCGCACCAGGCCTTTAATGGTGGTGCCGGCGCCAAAGGGGCCGCCCTCGCCCGCCATGGGATACCAGGCGTAGAGGGCCTTGAGCGATGCCGCGAGCTCGGGGGCGGCATCGGGCGCCGTCGCGCGGGCCAGCACATGCTCAACTGCCTGATCCATAAGCTCGTCGGTATCGGTGAGCACCGTAAACTCGGGGTCGATGCCCAGCTCCAGCGCGTGCGCGCGCAGGATACGCGAGCACATGCCGTGAATGGTCGAGATCCACGCGTCGTCGACGGTCAGCGCTTCCTCGTCCATGCCCTCGTCGATAAGCGCACGGCGCACGCGGTCACGGATCTCGGCAGCGGCATCTTTGGTAAAGGTAATGGCGAGCACCTGGTCCAGATGCTCAACGAACGGACCGGATTCGGGCGAGAGCGCGTAGACGATGCGGCGCGTGAGGGTAAAGGTCTTGCCCGAACCGGCGCCCGCCGAGACAAACAGCGGACGGTCGAGCGTTTTGACGATCTGCAGCTGTTGCGGCATCAAAGTCGAAAGATCCATGGCCTACACGTCCCTCCTTACAAACGTTCCTTCGTGGTTATACGAGCAGCGCGCATGCGCGGCCTGAGCCGACGTCGGGTCGACGGCGGCAACGTTGCCTGCTTCGAGCTCGCGCAGGCGCTCGGCGATGCCGGCCTCCACGCGATCGAGCAGGGCGTCGAAGTCCATGCTGCCACCCTCGCCGGGGAAACCTTTCTTAAGGCCCGGGATGCGACCGTCGCCGCGCTCTTCCTCGAGCAGCTCGGCGCTCGCGGCACCGCGCAACGCCGGCTTGCCGCCCTTGGTCGAAAAGTAGAGCGCCGCGCGGGTGTCCAAATCCAGCGCCCGGCGCATGGCCTGGGCGTAGATGAGCGTTTGGGTATGTGGCGGCAACCAGCGCGGATCGTCGATGGGCGCCGTGCCCGATTCCTCGTCGCGCACCGTAGGGTCGGCGAGCTTAAACTCCTCAACGCCCGTGCGATGCTTGTAGTCGATCACCACGGCACGATTCTCGGCGTCCACGTCCACGCGGTCGATGCGCCCGCCAAGCGGCCAACCGGCATACTCGACCTTGAGCTCGTTGAAGGCGAACTCCAGGTAGCGCGGAGCAAAGGGGGCAAGTGCCTCGGACTCGTAGGCAAGCACGCCCTCCAGCTGCGGCAAGATCTCGGCCACCTGGCGCTCCTCCACCGCAGAGAGCGGCACCAGCGGGCCCTCCGTGCCTCGCTTGCCGGCGTGCTCGGCCAACGTCTCGTCAAAGACCTCGCGCAGCAGCTCCTGAGCGCGCGGCAGATTCTCGGGCGTCACGCGCTGCATGCCCTCCTGGGGCAGGCGGGCATGCAGATGCTCCAGCACATCGTGGACAAAGTTGCCCTTCTCCATGTTGCCAAAGCCAGCGTCGATCGACTGGGGCTTGACGCGATACGACACGAACCAGCACAGCGGGCACGTCGAATACGCCTCGATCTGCGAGGCGGACGTCAGACGCGGCACGAGCGGCGCGTTCTCGCCCTCGCCATCGCGGCGACGCAGGACCAGATACGGCACAGCCGCTTCACTCAAATGCTGAGGAGCCTCGCACGCGACGCGCTTGCACTCGATGCCCTCGCCGGCCGCTGGATCAAAATCGGCGACGATACTGCCCTCGCCCACGCACGCAACCTTGGCGGCGCCAGCGGCCTCGGCATGCGCCCGCAACTCGGTCCACACGGCAGCCGGATAGCACTCGCGCGCCTGGCGATCGTGGGTCACGCGGGCGAGCACAACGAGGCCGCGTGCCGCCTGCATCGCGCGGCCAAAGCGTGCGCGCAGCAAGGCCGCAGGCTCAAGCGTCACGCCCTCGCGACCGAGGCTCGCCGTCAGCGTGGTCAGCGGCCCCTCTTCGTGTGAGAGCGGATAGCTGTCCAGATCGACATCGGCAAACAGCACGGCATCGTAGCTGCCGGGGCGCAGAGCCGCCGCATCGGCAAGCGAAGCAAAGCGAACCTGGGCACGTGGCGCACGGTCAACCTCGTAGGTCTCGTAATCGTAGGCGGTGCTACGCTTGTCCACCTTGGTGCGAATGCCATCGAGCACGGGCACGGTCGCGGCCTGCGACACGTCGAGCGCGCGAGCATCGTTCATAAGGATGTCGATCGCGTGGCGCAGCAGGGCCACCTCCGCCTGGCGACGGGCCTGACCGTCGAGACCACCAAGCGCGCGATCGGGCAGTACCTCGGCAACGGCAAGCATGGCCTTGAGCGCCGTCACGGGCTTGTCGCGCCACAGCGCCTGGAACACGTCCGAAACCACACACGGCACGTTCTTAAACCAGTTCTCGTCGCTCGCCGCCTTGCGCGCGCCCCTCACCTGGCCTTGGACGCTCTGCAGCAGGCTCTTAACGCCCGCGGTAGTCTTGCTGCGCGAAAGACGCATATTCTTATCGAACGTGCGCGCGCTGGCGGCGTCGGCACCCGAAAGCGGGCTGTAAATCCAGTCGGTAAGCTCCGGAGCGGGCCACCACTCAGTCTTAGAAGCTGCCCCTTCGTCGGCGGCCTTCATACGCTCGATCAGGTTGGCGAGCGCCGTGAACTGCCTGCCCGCAATGGATTGGGAAAACGCCGTGAACTCGGCCGTCTCGGCAGCAACGTGGCGCGCCGCCAAACGAGCGGCAAGCTCGCCGAACAGCTGGGGTGCCCGGGCAGAAACAACGAGCACGCGTACGGGGTCGGCGGGTGTTGCAGCAACTTTATCGTCCTTGGACTCCTTGTGCGCTTTCACCAACTTATCGATGACGTCCGCATAAGCATGGGCACGGGCATGGGGGCCGGCGACCTCAATAAAGGCAGGCTGAGCAGCGGACTTGGAGGCAGTCTGGGGCGCGGCGGCGCCCTCCCCCAGCGGCGCGATCTCAAACAGCACACCGCGGACATCAAATGCCGCGGCAAGCTCCTCGCGCATCGCCGCTTGCTCGCGGGCAAGCAGCACGACAACCTCTCCCCCGTTGTTTGCCACGGCGGACAGCAGCTCGAGCAGGCTATACGTAAATGACGTGACGCCGCGCACGCAAACGGCGCGGGCGCACCCCGGCAGGTTGTCGGCCAAAGCGCCGGCCATAATGTCAGCCGCCTCGCAGGGCTCGACCATATCTCGACGGTCCAAACCGCGCGCATAGGCGCACAAAAGTTCAAACACGCGAGCCTCGGCGTCGCTTTTGGGCTTGGGCTTGCAAACGTTGTCGCAGCAACGCTCGGCACCTGTCCCTGCCACACCCGGCAGCACATCGCGAGCCATACGCGCGAGCATACGCACCGTGCCCTGGCTGCGCGAAAGCGGCTGCAGGTCGGCGTCGTCGAGACGCGCTACCATGTCCGAAAACAGCATCTGGCGCTGCAGGTTGTCGACGAAACCGCGCCCGTCGCCCAAAAGCTCCCAAAGCGAGCGAAGCCACGATGTAGGCGTCTTGTAGTCAATACCCAGCGAAACGCCGGCTTCCGCCGCATCATGACGGCACAGGTCGAGCTCGGCAAACGTTGGCGCCAGCAGCACGGCACGCCCGTGGCGGGCAATAAGGTCGGCAAGCAGCGCCGCCTCGGCATCGCTCAAATCCGCGCCGGCGTTGGTGGTATAGATTCGAACAGGCATGGTCCTCCACTCAAACCGTTCGCAATATTCAATGCTTTCATCCTACCCGCCCGCGCGGACAGATTTGCCCCACGCCAACAGATTTGACCCCTTGGAGACGGAGGAAAATGGATCACCGAGGAGGTCAGTCTAACCCAGTGATCCGTTTTCCTCCGTCCCCAAAGGATCAAAAAACCGCCCCCGAAGGGACGGTTCTGCGCAATTCGTTTTTACCGCTGGCCTACTCGCCATCCTCCAGCTTGATGAGGATCTTGCGATAGCCGCCGTACTCGCCGTTGAGTGCCTTGGACACGCGGCTCACCGTAGTGGACGAAGCGCCGGTGCGGGCCTGAACCTCAACATAAGGCTCGCCCTCATCCAGATAACGCGCAACCTGCAGACGTTGCGAAAGATCGCAGATCTCGCGCGGCGTGCAGATATCGGTCAAAAACGCCTGGATATCCTTCTCGTCATCCAAAAGACTAAATGCGTGGACCAGCTGCTTGACATCAGGCTTGTCAAACATGTTCTCGATATTCATCGATCACCGCCAAACCCGCCATAAGGCATCGAAGTTGATACTGACATCGGGCATCGTTCGCCCGTTCTATGCAATAGGGCAACGCCTGTGGCTTTTGCCCGTAGCAGTGTAGCACACCACCAAACTAAAGCGACAAGACTCTCTGCCAGCGGCGCGTTTTTCAGGACGAACGCCGTTTTGAAACCGAATGCGCACGTAAGCTCCACGAATATTTGAGACAATGGGCGGCCAAACAGAGCCGTGCCCGAGCATCTGTCCGAGTTGCAAAGGCATGTGCCTCTCACGCTCCCTCACCACGCCATGCGCAAGAAAGGATTCACACCATGCGCTTTATGCTCAACTGGCTTTTGACCTCAATCGCCATCGCGATCGCAACGTTTCTCGTCCCCGGCATTCAGCCCTTCGGCATGGCCGACGCCTGGGTCTGCTTTGCCTTCGTGGGACTGTTCCTCAACATCGTCGACTCGCTCGTTAAGCCGTTCCTGACGGTCATCTCGCTGCCACTCACTATTATCACGCTTGGTATTTTTCAGCTTGTGGTCAACAGCTTTATGCTCGAGCTGGCCAGCTACCTGTCGGTCAATCTGCTGGGCGCGGGTATCTCCATCGCCAGCTTTGGATCGGCGTTTATGGGCAGCATCCTGGTATCCATCATGCGCAGCATTCTCGACAGCATCGCCCGGAACTAAAGCGACCGGATACGGACCGCCACAACACGCCAAAACGAAGGCCGTCCATCGCAACGATGGGCGGCCTTGCCATTTGTCGAGCCTCAGAGGGCAGGAAAATCTACCATTTCTACCCCGTCCCCCAATAGCAGGTGGGGCTAGATGACGTAGTCGTAGCCCTCGCTGGGGGCGACGAGCGTATCGAGCGTCACGCCATCGAGGTAGTCGTTGATGAGCTTGTCCAGGTTCTTCCACACATCGAGTGTGGGACACTCGTCAGAGCGCGAACAACCCTTGCAGTCGCCATCCAGGCAGGCGACCGGTGCCAGACTACCCTCGGTCAGGCGCAGAATCTCGCCCACCGTGTACTGCTCGGGCGGGCGCGTGAGCACGTAACCACCGCCCTTGCCGCGCATGCCCGAGAGCATATTGGCGCGCACGAGTGTGGCCAAAATGTTCTCCAGATACTTCTCCGAAATCCCCTGACGCGCGGCGATCTCTTTGAGGGGAATGCGGCCTGCCGCCTGGTGCTCGGCCAGGTCGACCATAACGCGCAGGGCATATCTGCCCTTTGTGGAAACCAACATATATATTGCTGCCTTTCGGTCTTTTAATTCGTAGAAATTCTAGCCGAAATATTGGTTTTGAAAATACCTATTCCCGTCAAGATGGTTAATCGACTCGTAATAATCTTCTATTTCCTATTGCATTACTAGGCTTTAGTGCCTACTATGCTTGCCAACAGCAAAACGAACAACCCATAAGGTTTGTGGGTTTCGTTGCTACACACACCGTAAAACCACACGGTATCCAGTCATTTGAACACTTTGGAGGTTCACCATGAGCAATGTGTACACATCCATCGATCAGCTTATCGGCCACACTCCGCTTCTGGAGCTCACTCACTTTGAGGCCGATGAGGACCTCAAGGCCCGCGTGCTCGTCAAGCTGGAATACTTCAACCCCGCCGGATCCGTTAAAGACCGCGTCGCCAAGAACATGATTGACGAGGCCGAGAAGGCAGGCAAGCTCGTGCGTGGCGGCGACTACACCATCATCGAGCCCACGAGCGGCAACACCGGCGTCGGCATCGCCTCGGTGGCGGCCGCCCGCGGCTACAAGGTGATCATCACCATGCCCGAGACCATGTCCGTCGAGCGCCGCAAGCTGATGCAGGCATACGGTGCGCAGCTCGTGCTCACCGACGGCTCCAAAGGAATGAAGGGCGCTATCGCCAAGGCCGAAGAGTTGCAGAAGGAGACCCCCAACAGCATCATCGCCGGCCAGTTTGTGAACCCCGCGAACCCGGCCATTCACAAGGCCACGACCGGCCCCGAGATCTGGGACGACACCGACGGCAAGGTCGACATCTTCGTCGCCGGCGTCGGCACCGGCGGCACCGTGACCGGCGTGGGCGAGTTCCTCAAGGAGCAAAACCCCGAGATTCAGGTCGTCGCCGTCGAGCCCGCCACCTCCCCGGTGCTCTCTAAAGGCCAGGCCGGCCCGCACAAGATCCAGGGTATCGGTGCCGGCTTTGTGCCCGACGTCCTCGACACCCAGGTCTACGACGAGATCATCCCCGTCGAGAACGACGACGCCTTTGCCACCGGCCGCGCCGTGGGCCACAAGGAGGGCGTGCTCGTGGGCATTTCGTCCGGCGCCGCCGTGTGGGCCGCACTGCAGCTGGCCAAGCGCCCCGAGAACGAGGGCAAGACCATCGTGGCGCTGCTCGCCGACACCGGCGAGCGCTACCTGTCCACGGCACTCTTCCAGGACTAGAGCTCTCGTTCCTAGAACGAGTCCAAGGCACGCCGGTCTCCCCTCTCTTCTGGCAGCCTGAGCTCATCCCAACAGGGTGTCCCACAGGACGCCCGAACTTGCTACAATGTCTGCGGCGCGGAACCAGCCTCCCGCGCCGCTTTTCTTTTTTGGCCACATGCCACCAAGGAGAACCTCCCCATGCACAACAAGCGCGTGCTCGTCGCCATGAGCGGCGGCGTCGATTCCAGCGTGACCGCGTACCTGCTCAAGCGCCAGGGCTACGAATGCGTCGGCGCCACCATGCGTCTCACCTGCCCCGCACCCGACCCCGCCACGGGCATGAGTAAAGTCGACCGCGACATCGCCGATGCAAAGGCCGTCGCCGAGCGCCTGGGGATACCCCACCATGTGCTCGACCTGCAGCAGACCTTCGACCGCAACGTGATCGAGCGCTTTGTGAACGCCTACCAGGAAGGGCTGACGCCCAACCCGTGCATCATCTGCAACCGCCACATTAAGTTTGGCGCGCTGCTCGATGCGGCGCTCGATATGGGCTGTGACTACATCGCAACGGGACATTACGCCAAAACAAGCCAGGCGGCAGACGGCACCTGGCAGCTGCACCGCGGCGAGGACCCTAAGAAGGACCAGAGTTACTTTTTATATTCGCTCACGCAAGAGCGCCTGGCACGCACGATCTTTCCGCTGGCAGGGCTGGACAAAGAGCGCGACGTGCGCCGCATTGCCGCCGAGCAGGACTTTGCCAACGCCAAGAAGGCCGAAAGCGAGGACATCTGCTTTATCCCGGACGGCGACTACGCGGGCTATATCGAGCGCCGCTGCGGACATGCCGCTGCACCGGGCGACATTGTGTGGCGCGACGGCAGCGTGGTCGGACGCCATAGCGGCGCGCTGCGCTATACCATCGGCCAGCGCAAGGGCCTGGGCGTCGCGATGGCGCATCCCGTGTACGTAACGGGCGTCGACGCCGCCAACAACATTGTGCATCTGGGCGAAGCCGAGGACCTAACCGCGGCGGCGCTAACTGCCAATGAGTGGATTTGGAGCGCGCCGGCAGAGTGCATGGAGGCCGAGCTCGATGCCGGCGGCATTCGCGTGGGCGCCAAGTACCGCTACCGACAGAAAGACCAGGCAGCGACCCTTACGCGCGGCGAAGACGGGCAAATGTTGCTGACCTTTGACGAGCCGCAGCGCGCCATCGCCCCCGGACAGGCCGTCGTCGTCTATCGGGGCGACATCGTCCTGGGCGGCGGCACCGTGACCGGCGCGCTTAAGTAGCCGCGGGTTTATCGCTGCACGTGTCGAAGTACCTCAACAGCGGCACCAACCTCGATTACGCGACGCTCAAGGCCGCGGTGAATGGCCTCGAGTCGACCCTCCGCCGTCGCCCACTCGCTCTGCGAAAGAATCTCGATCGCTTCATCAACAAATCCGTTGAGCCGCGACGAATCGAACCAATCGAGCAAATCCGCAAGCGCCAGCTGGACGGAAGGGTCGGGCCCAAACGGCTTAGCGGAAAACCCAAACTCCCCAGCTGCGAGCACGGCAGTTGGTACGTTGTACCACAGGCAGTTGCCGCTATCGAACAGCGGAGCAGGTTTTATCTCCAGGGTGTCGACATTGCGGATGATGCCGAAGTTTCGCCAATGGCGGTCGCTGTTGGCCAAAAGGGCATCGCAGACAATCGTCTGCGACATAGACCTTCTCACAGCGGCCTCATCGACACCATGCTTGCCGAGGTAGCAACAGTATCGATCGTATGTCGAGTTTCCCCGCTGGCTACCAAATGCGCCCTTAACGTAAACAGCCGGAACATATTCCTCGCGGCCGTCAAGAAAGTCGTCGCACAGACACACAGGGCCATCGAACATGCGCTCAACCGTGTAAGGAACAAACTCCCCCTTGGAAAGCAAGCGACGATGCAGAGCCGTTGCAACTGCCTCGTTAAAGGGCCGTTGGTCGTCCATCCCGCACCCTTTAGCCAAAACGCGAATGCCGTTTCGGATCATCCACGATTTAGGGAGCTCGCCCTCGGACGTGTTATCCGGATTATTTAGACCGATGCCTTCCAGCCAACCCGAACGCTCTTCGGGCGCCGATCGCTCAAATTCGTTCTCAAAGTAATTGATGCTTTGCCATTTGAGTTCGGCGCAATCGGCCGGCCGCAGCCAATAACAATCCGAAAGCGATAAGCCCAGGCACCGAACCGGAACCTCGATGCCACTGGCAATTCCCAGTTCACGATAGCGCGAGACGAGTCCAGGGCGAACGTCAGGCACCGACCGATGGCTCCACCACACGTTGAGCTCCCGTTTATTCACCGTAGGAGAAGAGCTCGAGCATGTGCCAAACGGCATTCGTTGCGCATCGAGGACCTCGGCGATTTCGAAGGGAAACTCACGCGTCGGATCAAATGAGACATGCGCGACCTCATGGTCGGCCGACATCAGCGTAAACTTGCGTCCCACATCGGCCGCAGGACGGCGTCCTCGCTTGCGGACCTTTTGGTAGGCGGTCGCAGAATTGTACTCGACCATCTTCCGGCCGCCCACAATATCGCACACAAGCGTCCCCGATGCGGCAAGTTGCGATATGCGGGCTTTCGTAACGCCCAACAGGCGGGCGGCATCACCCATAGATAAGTACTCAGACGTATCCATACACCGCATCACCTCGTTAAGTAATTTACGTGTTTAATTAATAGATTACTTACATCATAATACTAAACGACCTAAAGCGAAAAAAGGCCCGAGAAATCGGGCCTTAGCGATTGGTCAGCCGAGTCGCAAACTGCTTCCTTAGCGCTGCACGTAGGCGCGGACCAGCTCAAAGGTGTTACGCACACCGTCGATGTGGCTGCGCTCGTAGTTGTGGCTCGCGTACACGCCGGGGCCGATCAGGCCGTGACGGATGTCGTAGCCGGCAGAGAGCGTGGCCTCGACGTCCGAACCGTAATGCGGGTACACGTCGATGGCGTAATCGAGCTTAAGCTCGCGCGCGATATTGGACAGCGTGGTCACCAGATCGTAGTTGTAGGGGCCACCCGAATCCTTGGCGCAGATCGACACCATGCGCTCGGTGCAGCCCAGGTCGTCACCCACGCAGCCCATGTCAACGCTGATCATCTCGCGCGTGTCGGCCGGCACGAAAGCGCCGCCGTGGCCGACCTCCTCGTACACGGTAAAGAGCAGGGACACCTTGCGCGAAAGCGACACCTCGCCGTCAGCAACGGCGCGGGCCAGACCCAGCAGAATCGCCGCCGACAGCTTGTCATCCAGAAAGCGGCTCTTAATGTAGCCGCTTTCCGTCACCGTGGTGCGCGGATCCATGGCGATGATATCGCCCGTCTGAATACCCAGCTCGAGGACATCATCCTTGCTATCGACGTTCTCGTCGAGCAGGATTTCCATGTTCTTCTCGATGGTCTTAACCGGCTCATCGGCCACATGCGCCGAAGGCTCGGTATTGAGGACCACGCCCGTGTAGACATTGCCATCGCGCGTGTAAACGGTGCAGTTCTCGCCATCGGCCGTAGACCACTGGTGCCCGCCGAGCGTCGTGGGGCGCAGGCGACCATTGTCCTTAATGGAGCGTACCATGGCGCCCAGGGTATCGACATGGCTCGCCAGTACGAGCGACTCACCCTCGCCACCAAGCTCAACCAACACGTTGCCCTTATTGGAGCGCTCGGGGCCAAAGCCCATATTGCGCAACGTTTCCATTAGATAGTCAGTAGCCGCACGGGTATAGCCCGTAGGTGAAGCAATCGAGGTAAGCGCCTTCAACTGGTCAGTAATATAGGAGAGCGTAGAATCCATCTTGGACACCAAAGTCACCCTTTCATATCGAATTAAACCCACAGCAACAATACCACCGCGAGCCATCTTTTTACCTAGCGAGATGACCCATCGAGCTCGCCAGGACTGCGCCCGCCACGATAACGAGCCGGCGGCCCCTGCCGTTAGTCCCACAATCTTTCCGCAGGACGGAGGAAGCCCCCGCCGCACGAAGTGCGCAGCGGGGGCTTCCGACATGTCCGAGGACGATTGCGGGGCTAACGGGCAGGGCCCGCCGAACCAAGTTAGGCAGCCGGGCAGATCTTCTTGAAGAGCTCGATGACGTCGTCGAGCGTCGCCTCGCGCGGGTTGCCCGGGAAGCAGGCGTCAGCCATGGCGTCCTTGGCCAGGACCTCGATCTCGTCGGCCTTCATGGCCTCGCAGACATGCGGAATGTTCACGTCGGCGGAGAGTTGCTTGACGGCGGCGATGGCGGCGTCGGCAGCCTCGTCGGTGCTCATGCCCGTGGTGTCAACACCCATGGCAACGGCAACCTTGGCCAGGCGCTCGGCGCAAACCGGCTTGTTGAACTCCATGGCGATCGGCAGCAGCATGGCGCAAGCGACGCCGTGCGGAGTGTCGTAGTGGGCAGACAGGGTGTGAGCCATGGCATGGTCGATGCCCAGGCCGACGTTGGAGAAGCCCATGCCGGCGACATACTGGCCAAGAGCCATACCCTCGCGGCCGGAGCCGGGCTGACCAGACTTGGCCTCGGCAACGGAGTCGCGCAGGTTCTCGCTGATCAGCTTAATGGCCTCAAAGTGGAACATGTCGGAGAGCTCCCAAGCACCCTTGGTGGTGTAGCCCTCGATGGCGTGGGTCAGAGCATCCATGCCGGTAGAAGCGGTCAGGCCGGCGGGCATGGAAGCCATCATGTCGGGGTCGACGACGGCGACCTCAGGGGCGTCGTTGGTGTCGACGCACACGAACTTGCGGACCTTCTCGGGGTCGGTGATGACGTAGTTGATGGTCACCTCGGCAGCAGTACCGGCGGTCGTCGGCACGGCGATGGTGAACACGGCGTGGTTCTTAGTGGGAGCAACGCCCTCGAGGCTGCGGACATCGGCAAACTCGGGGTTGTTGATGATGATGCCAATGGCCTTAGCGGTGTCCATGGAGGAGCCACCACCGATGGTCACGATAGCGTCAGCCTCGGCGGCCTTAAAGGCCTCGACGCCGTCCTTGACGTTCTGGATGGTGGGGTTGGGCTTAATCTCGGAGTAGAGGCTCCAAGCAATACCGGCGGCGTCGAGCTCGTCGGTTACCTTGGCGGTAACGCCAAACTTGACCAGGTCGGGGTCGGAGCAGACGAAGATCTTCTTGTAGCCACGACGCTGGAGCTCGCCGGGGATCTCCTTGATGGCGCCAGAACCATGATAAGAAATGGTGTTGAGAACGAAACGATTAGCCATTGATAGCCTCCCATCGTGTGCGGGGCGCCCATTACGCCCCACGCTATGTGTCCCATCCTAACGCTTTTGAAACAAAAAATGCATGAGAACGTCAAAAGTGTTAAAGCGTTTCAACATAATAACGGAGCCCCAGTCCTTCCCTCCCGACTGCAGCGAAGGCTAGATTATAGGAGCAATTGCCCAAAGAATACGACCAACTCAGTCTATAAATTGTTTCTGTTTTAGCAATATATGTTTGACAATACGTTTATAAAAGGATACTTTATAGTAATTAATATGCATGCAGCAAATTGTGTCATTCATTTTGTTAGAAATTGCCCATGCGGTTATTGCAGCTGCATGTACTGCAACATACAGCGTAATTCTCCGCACGAAGCAGAAGACGGTTCCAATTCGATCGAGGCGATGACGCGTGATGGCTACTGGTCCTAAATCGAGCAAGACGGCTACAAACGAATATCGAATCTCAATTGAAGGTAACCCTTATCCGCATGCTCTGGCTCTCGTCAACCCAGCGGGAGACAACCTCAACATCAAAAGACATGGGTTCACGGGTCCACTAGGACAGCTATTGAGTCTTAAATACACCGTTTATGACGATGCAAATGAAAAGCTCTTTACTGTCGTCGACGGTGGTTTTAGTAACATGCCCAGGGTTGCGCTCATCATCGAACACAAGGAAGTTGCGGTGTTCGATTATGGCCTAAACAGACTTGAGATGAAGTGCGTAACGAACATACCGAATTACACAATAAAAGGTAACTTCCTATTTGGAGATTACGATATATTCAGTCAACGGGAAGTGAAGCTATCTTCAGTTAACGTCCTTCAATGTGATAAACAATCGTGCTTTAACATACAGGTTTTGGATAAAGCCGAATTAGCCGCCGCAATTGGAATACCCACAGCCATTGCCCTTCTGAGGGCTCGGATTGAAGAGCATCTCGAATAAATTGCAAAAAGCAGTTCGTAACAACATTCAGGAGCTAGATAGTTTTTTCTGGCTCCTGAAGCTGTACTACATAGAGATGAAAAATAATGCGGCAAAGGGGCTGTCCCTTTGCCGCATTCGGTTACTTTCGGCAGCCCTCTTTCCAAGCCTCGGCCGCAACCTTCCAGCGAAAACGCAAGTCGCGCTCGCGGTCGATAAACATGATGGCAAACGCGACAAACAGCAGCACGCTCGCCACGACGATGGCGTGCAGGCCCATGCGCTCAATACACCAGTTGCCCAACACAGCGCCAAACACAAAGGTAAAGATCACGCCAAAGTACAGCAGGCCGTTTTCCAAAAAGCCGCGCTTATGGGTAATGATGTAGTCGTCCACGTTTTGCAAGGCATTACGGAGGTTGCCGATACACATGGTCGTGGCGATGCCGTGTCCATGAATCTTGCGGAAACTCTCGACCTGCATACCGCAGGCAAACGAAGTAAGGCAGTTGGCGAGCAGGTTGAAATCGCCGCCCGGGATAAAGCTCACGCCCAGCAAGATAACAGCTTCAAAAAACACCGTCACCTGGCGCCAGTGAATCACGCTGCCAAAACGCTCGTGTACCAGGTCGGCAAGCATAATGCCCACGGCAAACGACACCACGGGGAAGAAATAGCGTCCCGCGAGCGCCCAATTACCCTCCGAGATGCTCACGCCCACCAACAAGATGTTGCCTGTCTGCGCGTTGGCGAAAACATGATCGCGCCCAATGTACGAATACACGTCCATAAAGCCACCGGCGAGCGCCAGAATGATGCCCAGCTCGATGGACTCCGATATCTGCTTGGCACGCTGCATCGTCGTGCGGCCTCCTTGTTGACGACCCTCTCGTGCGTTGGCGGAGACATGGCCGCCGTTCATACTGTAACCCATTGACAACATGGCGTGCGCGCGAGACGGGCTCCCCAACGCGCAGATACACAGTCTGGAAACAAACGGCGGGCGCGGCGCCACACCCGCATCGACACGCCGATCCGCCAGCCCATGTACTCCACCAGTCTTTTTAGCCCCGTCCCAAAAAGACTGGTTACAATTACGTGCAGCATACAAACACCGGGAGGGATCGTGGCAAATAAGCCTCAGCACGCTCAGAACAACCAGCGCAGTCAGCAGGGCAAACAGGGCCAGCAGCAAAAGCGCGGCAGCAAGGCGCAGGGTGGGCACACCACTCATGCTCCAGCAGCGCCCTCACGCCCCTGGCGACCGGGCCGCGACAAGTTCCTCCCCGTCAGCCGCGCCGACATGGATGCGCGTGGCTGGGACCAGTGCGACTTCGTCTATATCTGCGGCGACGCCTATGTGGATCACCCCAGCTTTGGCATGGCCATCATCAGCCGCGTGCTCGATGCGCATGGCTACAAGGTGGGTATCATCTGCCAGCCCGACTGGACCGACCCCGCCAGCATCACGGTGCTCGGCGAGCCGCGCCTGGGCTTTCTCGTCAGCGCCGGCAACATGGACTCCATGGTCAACCACTATTCGGTGACCAAGCACCGCCGCCACACCGACGCCTATACCCCTGGTGGCGAGGAGGGGCGCCGTCCCAATCGTGCCGTCACGGTCTACGGCAACCTCATCCGTCAGACGTTTAAGGATACCCCCATCATCATCGGCGGCATCGAGGCGAGCCTGCGCCGTCTGGCCCACTACGACTACTGGCAGGACAAGCTCAAGCGCTCGGTACTGCTCGACTCGGGCGCCGACATCCTCATCTACGGCATGGGCGAGCACGCGATTGTCGAGATCGCCGACGCGCTCGACGCGGGACTGCCCGTCGACCAGATCACCTATATCAACGGCACCGTCTACCGCACGGGTTCGCTCGACGAGGTCTACGACTACGACCTGCTGCCCAGCTGGGACGACCTTACCGCCGACAAGCTCAACTACGCGCGCAGCTTTAACGTGCAGCAGCAGAATATGGACCCCATCACCGGCCATCGCCTGGTAGAGCCCTATCCCAACAGCGTCTATGTGGTGCAGAACCCGCCATCGGCGACGCTCACCACCGACGAGATGGACGAGGTGGCCGAGCTTCCCTACGCCCGCGATTGGCATCCCGACTACGACGCGGCGGGCGGCGTACCGGCCTTTGCCGAGATCAAGTTTTCCATTAGCTCCAACCGCGGCTGTTTTGGCGAGTGCTCGTTTTGCGCCCTCACCTTCCACCAGGGCCGCGTACTGCAGATGCGCAGCCACGACTCGATCATGCGCGAGGCCGAGCTGCTCACGCGCGATCCCGAGTTTAAGGGCTACATCAACGACGTGGGCGGACCGACGGCTAACTTTAGCCGCCCGGCCTGTGACAAGCAGCTCAAGCACGGCGTGTGCAAGAACAAGCGCTGCCTGTGGCCGAGCGTATGCAAAAACATGGTGGTCGACGAGAGCGGCTACACGCAGCTGCTGCGCGACCTGCGCCAGCTGCCGGGCGTCAAAAAGGTCTTCGTCCGCAGCGGCATCCGTTTTGACTACACCATGGCCGACGCCTCGGACGAGTTTTTGCGCGAGCTGCTGGAGCACCATGTCTCGGGCCAGCTGCGCGTAGCGCCCGAGCATGTGAGCGACGCGGTGCTCTCCGTGATGGGCAAGCCGAGCCGCGCCGTCTACGACGCGTTCTGCCGTAAATTTGAACGCTTGAACCGCGAATACGGACTCAAGCAGTACGTAGTGCCATACCTAATCTCGAGCCACCCCGGCTCGACCATGAAGGAAGCTGTGGACCTTGCCGAGGCCGTGCGCGACATGGGCTACATGCCCGAGCAGGTGCAGGACTTCTACCCCACCCCGTCCACCATGTCGACCTGCATGTACTACACCGGCGTGGACCCACGCACCATGAAGCCGATCTACGTGGCACGCGACCCGCACGAGAAGGCCATACAGCGTGCGCTCATCCAATACCGCAAGCCCGAGAACTACAAGCTCGTACGCGAGGCACTAGAAAAGGCCGGCCGCCGCGATCTGATTGGCTACACCAAGCATTGCCTGATTCGCCCCGTGCCGCCGCGCCCGGGCGAGACATCTGCCAACGGCGGACATGGCACCGGCAAGAAGGGCGGCAAGCCGCACGGTGGCGCCGCCGGCAAGGGACCCAAAGGCAGCAAGGGGCACGGCGGCATGTCGCGCGCACAGAACACTGCCGGTCGCAATCGCGCAGCCCAAGGGCGTCAGGGCGCCAACGGAGGCGGGCGTCGCAACTAGGGCAGCGGTGCGCTCGCTGCGTCCATCCCACACGCGTGGCGCAGCGAGCGCATTGCCTCAACGAGGATGACGCCGGCGATAGCGACCGTGATTATCACGTCGAGCGGTGTGTTCACAAACCAGAGCAACGTCATGAAATACGACCCGGCATTAAAGGCAAAGTGCAGCAGGATCGTGTAGCGGAGCTTTCCGGTCGTCACGAGCACCCAACCAAAGATGAGGCCGGCGGCGCCCGCGTAGCAACCCTGTACCCAATTCATGTGCATAAAACCGAAGATCGCCGCCTGCAGCACAATCGCCGCGGCGCTACCCCACGTGCTTGGGGCCGCCCAGGGCACCATGGCGCCGCCCTGCGCGCTCACACGACGCCGGCACTTCCAAAGTGGGCGGCACTGCGGATTAAACGCTCGGAGCGAAAACTCAAAAATAATGCCGCGCACCAGCAGCTCTTCACAAAATGGGGCGCCGAGCACCGTAGTCAGGACGGCGAGATAGCTGGTGTCGCCCATGCCTGTTTCCTCGACAAGCTCGCTGTAGTCGGCCGCGGCATCGGGCAACAGCGACAGCACAGCGTCGGTCACGTAGCCAACGACCACCTGCAGGGCAAGGCCGATCACGATAACGCAGGCGATGCGCTTCCACGCCCCACGCGCTCCCCCGCCGAGCGGATGCTCGCCCTGCCAGCGCGCCATAAACGAGCGCGGCCACAGATAACGCCACCACAGCAGCGCCATTAAAAACGATGCCGTCTGCACGACGGCCTGAAGCAATTGAATGTCGAGATCATCGATCGAAAAACCCATGAACACCGATGCGACGCCAAGAGCGGAGAACAAAACGACGCTCAGGGCAATATCGGCAGCGACGACGCCAAAACAGGCAAGCGCCCAAATCATCGCATTGAGCATGCCAACCTCCTCAAAACCCGGCACTTAGGGACGTTCCTTAACTGCCGGCAGAAAAGGAACGTCCCCAAGTGCCGGCAGTTTGGGACAGTCATTGTTGATGAGAATCGGGCGAAATGCCAAAGGCCCCGTTGGGCGAGATGTCGAACGGGAAGGTGCCGCAGCGATTGAACGCAGCGATAAACATGCGGATGGCGTTGGACGGCGTGGTGCCCACGAGCTGGGTTGCCGCCGCGAAGGCTGCCTTCTCCTCGGGCAAGACCTTCGCGACTACAGGGGTCATGTGTTCTGCCATGGCGCTTCCTTTTTGAAACGACGGTAGTGCGGATAGATGCGGGCCACGCGGCTGGGCGACGGGCTGTGAAGGCAACCCGATTGGCCCGCATCCGGAGTTTGTTTCTACGGCGTTGGTATTACTTGGTATTCCTAAGTATTACCCCGCAGATAGAATACCACAACCGACTCTATGGGGACGGAGGAAAACGAATCATTTTGTTGTTGAGTAGGTATTTAGAGCGTGATGATGTCCGAGATATCGAGGGCCTGAGCGTCGGCGACATCGTGCGATGCAAGCAGCAGCATACGGCCGTCGAGCAAGTCGAGCACGACCTCGGCGCATGCGTCGCGCGCAGCGGTATCTAAACCGGTAAAGGGCTCGTCAAGAATCACCGCGCCGCCCGGGCACAGCAGGGCTCGAGCGATCTCGACGCGACGGCGCTGCCCGCCCGAAAGCTCGGCCACGCGAGTATGTACATCGACCCCCGGCACCAGCAGGCGCAACAGGGCCGCAGCACTCGAGGCGTCCACGCGTGCATCGGCGCACACTAGCACGTTATCCAGCGCCGCGGCGGACTCGACCAAGTGTGCATCCTGAAACACCATGGAGCACGGCGCGCACTCCCCCGCCGCAAGGGCAAGGAGCGTAGACTTGCCCGCACCCGAGGCGCCCATCACACAGATACGCCCAGACGCGGGCACGTTGAGCACCAGTCCGGCGAGCGCCGGCGCCCAGGGCGCGCGATCGCCCACGGCGAGCGCAAGCTCCGCTGCAGCGCCATCGCTCGCAGCCCCCGCACGCCCGCGCAGTCCATGTCCATGCGCCCGCACGGCCGCGCGCCACGCCACGGGTCCCGAAACCCGCAGCAGCCACACCAGCACGCGCTCGCACGCCCACGAGGCGGCAACGACCAGCACGGTCCAAGCCAGCAGGTCGGCCGTCTCAATCAAAAGCTTTGCCTGATAGATGCGCTCACCCACGGTGCCCACCGCCATGCCGATCAGCTCGGCTGCCACGCCGGCCTTCCAGCTCATGCCGATCACGGCACGGGCACACGAAAGCACAAACGGCAGGACTTCGCGCCAGGTATGAGCGCAAAACAGGCGCCATCCCCGCACGCCATGCAGGCGGAACATCTGCTCCAGCGGCTTATCCACTTGTGCCAAGCCCTCGACCAGAGAGAAATACACGCCCGGCAGCGCCATCAAAAAGACTGCCGCGATGCTCACGCGCGCCGACCCCAGCCAGATAAGCAACGGGACCACCACGCAGGCGACCGGCGTCGCCTTTACAAACGACAGCGCCGGAGCCACCAGGTGCGCAAACGCACGCGAACGTGACGAAATCCCGGCAAGTACGCCACCGCACACCGCGGCAAGCGCCAACCCGCCCAGTATCCGCGCGCCCGAGCCCGCCAAAATCGCCCAGGTACCGCCATCGCGCACCAGGCGCAGCAGCGCCAAGGCAACAGCACCCGGCCCCGGCAAAATCAGCGGCTGCGCCACCAGCGCCGCCACCAGCATCCACGCGGCAAGCCAAAAGGCGGCGACGGCACCTACTGCCGCCACCGCCTTCATACGCTCTGTCATTTGTCGAGCAAACGCACGCACGGGCTACTCCAAGTAGTAGAAATCGTCAGCCGGAAGCTTACCACCAACGGCGCTCGCGTCCGCGTCGAACAGTACCTGCAGATACCCGCTAAGTGCCGCCTTCATATCCTTGCCCGTCTGGCAGACAAGCATGCACCCGGGAATCGCCTTCTCGGCGATCTTGGCGTTATCCACGATGCCGGCATCGACCACGGCCTGCGCCCAGTCTGCCGGCGCCGCATTGACAGCCTTAACGCTCGCCGCATGGCAGCTCAAGAACTCCGCCACGGCCTCGGGATGTTCCTCGGCAAACGCGCGGCGCACCACGGTCACGCCCGTCAGCAGGCGCGAGCCCGTGTCACCCGCCAGCTCGTCCCACACATCGGTCAGGCTCACCGGCGCCGATAGCTTGCCCTCGCTCTTGGCGATGGCAGCGGTCTTGAACGGCTCCGGCAGCACGCCCACGGCGGACGGGTCGGCAAGCAGCGCCGACAGCACCTCGGTGGGCTCGCTCTTAAACTCAAGCGCCACCTGGCCTGTCAGGCCCGCGCGCTCCAGCAGGTAGTTCATGACGTACTCCGGCGTGGTGCCCTTGCCCGTCATATAGACGGTACGCCCCGCCAGATCGCCAAACGAGGCCACGCTCGCATCGCCCGTCACTACGTTCAGCACGCCCAGCGTGTTGATGTCGATGACCTGGACCGCGCCCTCGGTCTTGTTGTAGAGCACGCTCGCCACGTTGGCGGGCACCAGGGCAATGTCGATATCGCCCTGAATGACCTTGGGCACAATCTCGTCGGCGGCAGTGTTGATCGCAAAGTCGAACTCATTGTCCGTCTCGCCATCAGCAGCCTGGTCCATAAACTGCACCAGGCCAATCGAGGTCGGCCCCTTGAGCGAGGCGACGTGCACCTCAACCGGCTCTGCGGCGGCACCGTCAGCGGCAGACCCGGCAGCCGAACCCGCGGCGGACCCGGCACCGGTAGCCCCGCCGCCACAGCCCGTGAGCGCAAGCGACAGAGCGCCCGCGGCGAGCGCCGAGGCAAACCCCCGGCGCGACATCTCAAAATCAAACGTACGCATCGCTAGCACGTCCCCTCGTTAGGCATCGACCAGGCGTGATGGTCGGTATGCAGCAGCTCTTCGGCCAGTGGCGAGAGCGGCTCGCCCAAGAACTCGCGGTAGCACGCCTGGACATCGGGATTCTCGTGCGAGAAGCGAATGTCCGCAGCGGCATCCAGGCCCCACAGCACCTGACCGCGCTCGGCTGCCAGCTCGCAGCCGTCGTGGATGGGCTGACCGCCGCCACCGACGCAGCCGCCCGGGCACGCCATGACCTCAACGAAGTCATAGCTCACGCGGCCGTCGCGAATCGCGTCAAGCAGGCGGGCGGCGTTGCCCAGCCCGTGCGCCACGGCGACGCGCACCTTGGTGCCATCGATATCGGCCACGGCTTCCTTCCAGCCGTCCAGGCCGCGCACGTCGGTAAAGAAGTCGGCATCGGGGTTCTTGCCCGTCACCAGGTAGTAGGCCGAGCGCACGGCGGCCTCCATCACGCCGCCCGTGGCGCCAAAGATCACACCCGCGCCCGTGCCAAAGCCCAGCGGCGTATCGAGCGGCTCCTCGGTAAGCGTGTCGACGCTCACGTGGCTCGCGCGGATCATGCGCACCATCTCGCGCACCGTCAGCGCAACGTCAACGTCGGGCGTACCGTCCTCGCCCACCATGCTCGGCAGCGCGCACTCGGCCTTCTTGGCCGTACACGGCATCACGGACACCACAAACAGACGCTCGGGCTCCACGCCCAGCACCTTGGCGTAGTAGGTCTTGGCGATGGCGCCGAACATCTGCTGCGGCGACTTGGACGTGGACAGACTGTCGACAAACTCGGGGTAGCGCGCCTTCACAAAGCGAACCCAGCCCGGGCAGCAGCTCGTGAACATGGGCCAGCCGCGGCTGTCGCCCTCGCCCTTGGCGGCCTTACCCAGGCGCTCGAGCAGCTCGGAGCCCTCCTCCATAATGGTGAGATCGGCCGAGAAATCGGTATCGAACACGTACTCAAAGCCAACGCGGCGCAGCGCGCAAGCCAGGCGTTCGACGGTAGCCTCCTCGCGCAGAATGCCAAGCTCCTCGCCCCAGGCGGTACGCACGGCCGGCGCAATCTGCACCAGCACGATCTTGTCGGGATCGGCGATGGCGTCGAACACGGTCTCGGTATCGTCACGCTCGCGCAGGGCGCCCGTCGGGCAATGCGTGATGCACTGACCGCACGCGACGCAATCGGTCTTGCCGATCGGCGCACGCCCACGGGTGCCCACGGCGGTATGCGTGGCGCGGTTGGTCAGATCCCAAATCCCTAAGCCCTGCACGCTCTCGCACACCTTGATGCAGCGCATGCATTTAATGCACTTGTCGTTATCGCGGATGATGGGGAAATCGAAGTCCCAGCCCTCGCGCGCCAAGTGCTGCTCGTACGGCAGATAGAAGATGCCAAGGTCGTTGGCGATGGTCTGCAGATTGCAGTTACCACTGCGCACGCAGCTCGTACAGCGCGAGTCGTGCTGGGACAGCAGCAGCTGCACGTTGGTGCGACGGGCCTCGCGGGCCTTGGGACTGTTGGTATGGACCACCATGCCGTCGAGCACGTAGTTGTTGCAGGCGGCAACCAGCTGGTCGCAGCCCTCGACCTCGACCACGCACACGCGGCAACCGCCGATCTCGTTCAGATCGCGCAGATAGCACAGGGTGGGAACCTGAATGCCGGCGGACTTGGCCGCATCTAGGATCGTGGTGTGCTCGGGCACCACGACCTCGCAATTATCGATCGTGAGCTTGACCATGTTGAGTGCTCCGCTTTCGGTGTTGTCGCTGACAGTGGTTTTGTTGGGCTCTACCATTCCAGGTTCCTCCCTCCGCGGAACGCGCCAAAGCCAAAGTGGTCGCAACGCAGGCAGCGGCTCGCCTCTTGGCGCGCCTCCTGCTCGGTGAGACCCTGCTCGACCAGATTCCAATCGTGAATACGCTCGCCGGCCTCGCGCTCGCCCAGCTCGCAGCGGCCGCACTCGTGCTTGCCCTTAAACTGGACGGTCGGCAGCTCAACGTCGAGCTTGATCTTGTGGTCAAAGCCCAGATAGCGGTCGATATTTGCCGAAGCAACGCGGCCGGCGTTGATGGCACGGATGACCGTGGCGGGGCCGGTCTGGCAGTCGCCGCCGCTAAAGAGGCCGTCGAAGTTGGGCACGGCACCGTCCGAGTCGGTGACCACGCAGCCCCACTTGCAGGCAATGCCCATCTCCTCAAACGGCTTGGAATCGATGTCCTGGCCAATGGCCACAAACACGCGCTCGCAGGGAATGACGCGCTCGGGCGTGGCGGCGGCACGCGGGGCCGGACGCCCACGACGGGGCGCGCCGATAATCTGCGGCTGCACGCGCAGGCCGCTCACGCGACCGTCCTCGCCCGTCTCGATGGCGAGCGGGGCCGTCAGCTCCAGCACCTCGCAGCCCTCGGCCTGGGCACCGGCGATCTCGGCATCCTGGGCCGTCATGTCGCAGATGCGCCGGCGGTAGACGATGCTCACCTTTTCGGCACCGCAACGCACGGCAGAGCGCGCCACGTCCATGGCCACGTTGCCGCCGCCGATGACGCACACGCGCTGACCGCTCAGGTCGGGCAGCTCATCGTCGCCGATGGCACGCAGCATCTTGACGGCCGACTCCACGCCGAGCGCCTCTTCGCCCGGAAGGCCAAGCTTCTTATCGCTGTGGGCGCCAATAGCCAGGTAGACGGCATCGAACTCGTCGCGCAGGCGGGCAAGTTCCTCGCCGTTGACGGAGTGGTCGAGTTCTACGTCGATGCCGGCGCTCAAGATCCAGTCGATCTCGGCCTGCAGGCGCTCGCGCGGCAGACGGTAGCTGGGAATGCCGTAGCGCAGCATGCCGCCCAGGTGGTGGCGCTGCTCAAAGATGGTCACCTTATGGCCCATCACGGCCAGGTAGTAGGCGCAGGAAAGGCCGGCCGGGCCGCCGCCAATCACGGCGATGCGCTTGCCGGTGTTGTCAGCCACGCTGGGCTTGTAATCGTTGAGGTCGCTGTGCTCAACGGCAAAACGTTTGAGGGCGAGGATGTTCATGGGATCGTCGACCATGCCGCGACGGCAGTGCATCTCGCAGGGATGCTCGCACACCAGGCCGCAAACGAGCGGCAGCGGGTTGTTCTTGCGGATGACCTTGACGGCATCGGCATAGCGGCCGGCCTCGACCAGCGAAATATAACCGGGAATGTCGACGTGCGCCGGGCAGCCCGAGACGCACGGGACGCGGGCCTCGCGGTCAAAGCCACAGGAGTGTTCGCGGATGTGGTGCTCAAAGTCGTCGCGGAAGCCACGGATAGCCGTAAGTGCCATAGCACCGGCCTCGTAACCGATGGCGCAGTCGCTCGAAAGATAGATGGTGCGGGCGGTGCGCTCGATCAAATTGAGCGTGGACTCATCGGCGCGCCCTTCGAGCACATCGGCGAGCAGATCGCTCAGCGCGCTCAGCCCCACGCGGCAGGGCGTGCATTTGCCGCAGCTCTGGGTGGAGCACAGGTTGACGAGCGCTGCCGTAAACTCAACGGGGCACGGGGCGAGCGAACTTACCGCCAGACGACGTCCGAGCGCATCGTGCAGGTCGTCCATGACGGCCTGAGCGTGGCTGCGTTCCATTACATGCAGTCGTGCCATAAGATCCCCTCTCATGCGGCAGCCCGGAGGCGAGGCCGGGCGAAGTTGCTACACGCACAACACTGACCTAAAAAGTTGTTAGGTCTCCACGCAGTTCGGCAGGCGGTATGAAATGTCACCCTCGACGGTGAAATAGAACATTACCGCAGATAAATGCCATATTTGATAAAACGCGTTACCAAATGACAATGCCCCGCCCACGCAATCACGTGGACGGGGCATTGCTCCAGGTATGCGGCCAGCGACCCTGTTGCTTTTACTTAAGCTCGGGCCAGAAGTCCTTGTTGGCCTCGATCATGTCGTCGAGAACCTCCTTGGCGACCTTCATCGAAGGCACGGTCTTGTTCAGCGTAAAGGCCTTGAGCGCCTTCTCGTAAGAACCCTCGATCGTAGCCTCGACCACGAGCTTCTCGGAGTTCAGCTGCTGCATCATGAGGCCCTGCTGGAACAGAGGAATGTTGTCGCGGCTGATGACCTCGGGGCCATTCTTGCCAATGTAGGCAGGCAGCTCGACCATAGCGTCGTAGGGCATGTTGGGGATAGCGCCCTTGTTCTCGCAAATGACCAGGAAGCGCTGCTTGGTGTCGTTCTTCAGAGCGATAGCCAGATCGGCAATCCAGTCGCCGTGGCTGCCCGCATAGAACGTGCTCTCGTCGATCTCGCCCGTCTTCTCGTAGTGGTCGATGCCGTCGAAGAGGTTCTTCTCACGCGTCTCCTCAACCTCGTTAGCACGGGTGCGCTCGGGGTTGGAATGCTCGACGAACTCCTTCTGCTGCAGGTAGTAGTTCAGATACGTGTTGGGCAGGTACTCCGGGAAGCACTCCATGATCTCGTACTCGCCCTTCCAGACGTAGTACCAGCTGCCCTTGGTGTGGCGGTTCTGCTCGGGGTGCTCGTCAGTGGCCTCCTCGGGCTTCTTTGCCATGAGCGAGCCCATGCCCTTGAGGTAGGAGTCGGGCAGCAGAATCTCATGCTCCTTGATGTACTCGCGCAGCTGCGGGAGCACCTCCTCGCCCTTGTGGCGAATCGAGGTGAACCAACCAAAGTGGTTGAGGCCAAAGTAATCGTACTCGACATCCTTCTTGTCGATATCGAGTGCGGCGCAAACCACGTCGATGATCGCGATCGGCATGTCGCAGATGTTGATGATGCGAGCGTTGGGACGCAGCACGCGGCAGCCCTCGGAGACGATGGCAGCAGGGTTGGAGTAGTTGAGAATCCAGTAGTCCTTCTTGGCGTACTTCTCGACGTCATCGATCAGCTCGACCATGGGGAAGATGGTGCGCATGCCGTAGGCAAGGCCGCCGCAGCCGCAAGTCTCCTGGCCCACGCAGCCGTGACGCAGCGGAATCTTCTCGTCCTGCTCGCGCATGGCGTAGCCGCCCACGCGCATCTGGGCAAACACGAAGCTCGCGTCGGTAAAAGCCGTCTTCTTGTCGGTGGTCACCGTGAGCTTGATGTCCAGGCCGAGGTCCTCGTGCAGAATCCAGTCCACGAGCACGCCGATCTTGCGCTGGCGCTCCTCGTTGATGTCGTACAGGCGAATCTCGTCAACGTCGAGCTCGTCCTTGCGCAGAGCGATGGACTTGACGATGCCGGGGGTAAAGGTGGATCCGCCACCACACAGAGTAATGATCATTGTTTACTGCTCCTTCTCAATTGCGTTTTCGACCTTGTCGCGCATCTCGGCGACCTTCATGCCAAAGATGATCTGGATATTGTTGCCGTTGCGGTTGATGCCGCTGTTGGGCACGTGGTTGATGAGGTCCTCATTGATGAGGTCCGGGTTCTTAACGTTCACGCGAAGACGCGTAAAGCAGTTCTCGAGCTCCTCGATGTTGTCCTTGCCGCCAAGACCTGCGACCAGGTCGGCAATGCCCGCATCGACGCCCTCTGCGGGAGCCGCGGCAACAGCGCCCTGCTTCACCGCGACAGACGCGGCGGCCTCGCCCTCGGCAACGGACTCGGCGAGCTCGGACTCCTCCTCGCGACCAGGCGTGTGGAGGTTGAGCTTCTTAATAAGGAAGGTGAAGAGGAAGAAGTACAGCGCGGCGTTGACGACTCCAAGCACCAGCATAACCGGCCAGTTGGTCTTGTCGACACCGAGGACCAGGTTGGAAACCACGATGTTGATGATGCCGCCTGCAGTCGAAGCGGGCACGGAGAGAACCTTGAGCAGGACCAGGAAGATACCGGAAAGAATCGAGTGAACGACAAAGAGCACGGGAGCGGCAAAGACAAAGAGGAAGTCCATGGGCTCGGTGACACAGGAGAGCACGGCGGTGATGATCAGCGGGATGATAACGGCCTTGGTCTTATCCTTGTTCCCCTTGTAAGCGGTGAAGATAAAGGCGAGACCGATACCGATGTAGGGCCACAGGTTGTTGAAGGTGTAGCTGTTGAAATAGATGCTATCGGAGAAGGGCTGGCCCGTCATTGCCATCTCGGCGACACGGATGGGATAGGCGCCGGCGATAACCTGATCGCCCAGCGTCAGGGTGCCACCCACATCGGAGAACTGGAACGGGGTGTAGATGAGGTGGTGCAGACCGGTGGGAACGAGCAGCTTGTTGAGCATGCCGTAGATGAACAGACCGATGTTGCCCGACTCCTTAATGATGCCGGCAACGGAGGAGATGGCACCCTGAACCGGAGGCCAAACGATGCAGAAGCCAGCGCCCATGATCCAGGAGATGATGATCATGATCAGGAACGGGAAGCGAACGCCCGAGAACATCGAAAGGGCAATGGGGAACTGCTTGTTCGAGTACTTGTTGAACACAGCACCGGTGATGCAACCAAGAATGATGCCGCCAAACACGCCGGTATCGAGCACCTGAATGCCCATAACGGTGCTCTGGCCGGTTCCGGTAAGGCCGAGCATGCCGCTCGCTTCGGCAAGAGAGCCGGTGGCGTTGAGCACGATGTTGTTAGCCTGTAGGAACAGGAAGAACGACATCAGGGCGATAAGCGAAGCATGGCCCTTGTTCTTCTTTGCCATGGCGCCGGCGATGCCCACGCAGAACAGAATCGAGAGGTTGTTGATGATAAACATCAGCGACTGATAGACAACGGCGCCCACAAGCTGGAACGGACCGGAGCCCAGCACAGGGATCACGGCGCAGATGGTCTTGTTGGTCAGAATAATGCCCACGATGAGCAGAATGCCGGCAACCGAGAGATACATCATCGGCTGAACGATTGACTTCGCGAACACCTCCAACGGCGCTTTGAAATTGAACTTCTTTTTTGCGGTCATAGCGGTACTCCCCTTCCTTTTCCGCAAATTAAGACAGATGTGCCCTGGGCAAGACCGTAAGTCCTGCCTTATATCAATCGATGTGTGGGCACGTTATGCCTAGAGACCAGGTTCTCCAAGCAGGTTAACAATGTGATATGCGAGATAACTCTTCTCGGCATCGGTAACGACAACGTTATAGGTAGACGACAAGTGGGCGGCTATGGCGTCCGCGCACGAGAACGCGCACGGATACTTAGTTTCATCGATTCGGAACAGCGCATCGTCATTGATCTGCCCGGCCGCGGGGTCAAGCGCCCGCTGTGCGAAAAACTGCAGGTGGCGGACGAAACGCTCATAGGGCAACGAGGTGTCGTCGAGGGTCGCAGCGTAACGATCGGAAACAATTGCGAGTACGTCGCGAACAAGCTGAACCGAGATGATGAGACGGTCGGAGCGTTGCGGCATGGTGGCGTTGACGATATGCAGCGTAATAAAACCCTGCTCTTCTTCGCTCATCTGGATACCCATATACTCCTTGACAATCTGCAGCGCACGGCCCGCAAGCGCATACTCCTTGCGATAGAACTGCTGGATCTCGAGCAGCAACGGATTCTCGCAGGAGACGCCCTTGCGCTCGCGCTCCAAAGCAAGGCCGATATGGTCTGCGAGAGCAATGAGGATCTTGTCGTTGATATCAACATTGAGCTCTCGACGGAGCATCTGAACAATGTCTTCGGCAATCACGAGGTTGACGGTGGGGATGGACTCCAAAAGATGTGCCAAGCGGTCAATCGTACGCGAATCCTGAGAAGTTCCCTCCTGCAACGCGTAGGTCTTTTCGACCGATGCCTCGTCGATGGCATCGCCGGCATGACGGCCAAAGCAGAGGCCTCGACCGATGACGATGAGCTCAGAGCCATCGTCCGAAGTGACCATTGCGACGTTGTTGTTGAAAACTCGCTTGATAACCACGGTACCCACCACAAGAATTTACTCGGAAAGCCAGACGACAGGCTCTTTAACAGCAACAGGGCCGGAAGCGTGCTCACGAAGAGTCGAGTTCTCCGAACGCTCGCACACGATAACGAAGACCGTGGGATCGAAGCCGGCGGCGCGGACCGCGTCGAAATCGACCTCGACGAGGGGCTGGCCCGCGTCGACATGGTCACCCTGGGCAACAAGCGCATGGAAGCCCTTGCCCTCAAGTTTAACAGTGTCGATTCCGATATGCAGCATCACCTGAGCAGAGCTGTCGTCGGACATGATGCCCAGTGCATGCTCGGTCGGGAACAGCGCCGCGACGGTGCCGGAAACAGGAGCGCACACCGTTCCCTCTTGGGGAACCACGGCAACGCCATCGCCCACGGCACGGCTGCTAAAAGCGGGGTCATTGGTATTTTCTAGATGAACAAGCTCGCCGGAAACGGGAGCGAGGATTTCGAACTCGGAAGCTGCAGTCTTCTGCTCATCCGAACCGCCCATCAGGCGAGAAAAGAAACCCATGGTGGCATGTCCCTTCATAAATATAGCCCAACCAAAATCAAGCGAATGCATCCATAGAGACACACCCGTTCAAAGACTTTGGTTAGGCCCACGTCCGAGGGACTCGGTAACCTTCCGCATTTCTTTTTACGGGAGTTATTGTAGACAAGCCCAAAGCCAGAACAATCATTATGACCGGTGAGCGGTATTTTTTCTTCGATAAACGGTATTTAGGCGGCACTTAGGGACGTTCCTTTTCTGCCGGCACCCAGGGGCACTCCTCACTCTGGTGCGTTGGGGACAGGTTTGTTTGCACCAGGTTGGTGCAGATTAGCCTGTCCCCAATGCACCAATTTCGTATGCACTAGATGAAGAGCTCGCATTCCTTCCGCACGACGCAAGCCTTGCTCAGCATCTGGGAAACAGCGGATAGCTTGTTGGGATCAAGCTTGCGAGCGCCTCGCGGACATACGGCAATGCAGCGCATGCAGGAGATGCACGCCTCGCCAGCTGCTCGCTTGGGGTCGCCCTTGTCGATAGCACAAACGGGGCACGCCGCGGCGCATGCACCGCAGGAGACGCAATCCTCTGTTGCCTCGGGTGCCATGCGGTGACCTCCGGCTTGTTTATAAGGACGATTGCCGGGAATAGAGGGCTCGGATGCATCCTCAGTCAACAGCTTTTGCTGAATTTGCTGCGCAAACTCTGCGAGCTGCGCCGCATCCTGCGCATCCGGTCGCCCAGCAGCAAACTGACGAGCAACGGAATGCTCAGCAATAGCAGAAACCGCTGCAACCACCCTAAATCCGGCGCGCTTCGCAACGTCCTCCAGCTCTACGAGCGTGTCCTCAAACGCGCGGTTTCCGTATACACAAACCAAAACAGCCCGAGCCCCGTTGCCGCGCACCATGCCCAACCGGTCAGCCACCACAGCCGGGATTCTACCGGCATACGCCGGCACAGAGATTACGGCCACGTCGTCCTCAGTCATCGAGACAGCGCTGAAATCTAGCCCGCTATCGGTCAGATCGACGGTAACGGTATTTTTGTCCAGTGCCCCGGCCACAAGGCCAGACACCTTCCGCGTTCCACCCGTCGGACTAAACACAATTTCGAATACGTCCATCGAGGCACCCTCCCCCTACGCCTGGCAACGCGTCAAGCCGTTTTCACATCCAGCCAGAGTATACGGTACGTGGGATCCCCGTTTTGGTGCACCAAACACCCCAATGCACCCACCCTACGCTGTCTGCCTCTTCGTTTTGTATTAATTACGGTACAGATTGTATATATTTACGGGATACCGCCGTGTTCTCCTGAGGTACCCCATCCTGGCCCGTGCAAAAAACGGAGTATTCTGCAACGTGACCGCGCCAGCACCGCCGCGGGTGGGCAAAACTGTAGGGCGCCGTATCATTCTAAGTCCCGACATGGCGAGAATGACGCGCCCCTGCTCCGGAAAACGGCGAAATCTGACTCGGAACGCTCGCTAGGGATATCCGAAGGCCACCGTTGGCGACGTCGAATCATATGCAGACAACTCGAACTGCAGAATACTCCAAAAAATGCACGGCGCACCCCATAGGACCCATTGCTGCATGGCGGAAAATAGGTCCTCAGCATCCCCCAGATGCATTCCCGAGAAAATCACATTTGAACTAGCGATCGGATACGGCAAACAAAAAGGGCCCCGAGCGTAGTTGCTCAGGGCCCTTGGTTCACCTCGCTCTAGTGGGCGATGCGTATGCTATTTGCGCTTGCCGCCGCCGTCACCGGGACGACGGGAGCTGCCGCCGCGCTTGCCGCCACGGCTGTTGCCATAGCTGCCACGGTTATCGCGACCGCCGGCGCGGCCGCCGCGGGAGCCGGCCTGGTTGCCGCCACGCCCGCCACGATAGCCGCCACGACGCTCCTCGCGGGTATCGTCGTAGTTGCGCCAGTCATCGCGACGATCGCGGCTGGCACGCGGATCACGACGATCGCGCGACTCGTTAGAACGGCCAGCGCCGCTGCGGCCGCCATTGCCGCGAGCACCCTCGCGACGCTCGCCGCCGCGGCTACCGCGCTCTTCAAAGCACTTGCCGCCACGGGACTCACCGCCACGGGCACCTCGCTCACCGCGACCCTCGCCGCCGCGACGCTTATCACGGCCACCGCGCTCGTCATCGCGACCGGAACGACGACGGTCGCCCGAGCCGCGCTTGCCGCCACGCGAGCCACGGCCCTCGTCCTCGCGATCGACACGACGACGGCCACCGCGGTCCTCGTCCTCGCGGCGACGGCGATGCGCCTCGCCCTGGAACTGCTTGGCACGACGCTCGGCACGGTTACCGCGCGGGGCCTGCTCGACGGCGGCAGCACCGCCGCGCTCCTCGGCAGCCACCTCGCGGGCCACGCTCTCCACAGCCTCGTCCACGCGAGCCTGAACGCCCTCGCGCACGCGGGTCTTGCCGCCACGCTTGGGACGGCTCGGACGCTCGCCGTCGCCGCGACCACGGTTGGAACGACCGGCCACATCGCCGTAATCGTCGCCGTTGCGCTTGCCGTCGCGACGCGCCTGCTCAAGCTTCTTCTTGCTCTTGGACTTGCCGCGCTTGGTCTTCTTCTTCACCTTAAAGGCCGCAGGGTCGCGCTCGGGGTCAACCGCGGGCGGATTGGGACCCACATGCAGGTCGCCGGCCTCGTAGATGTCGGCCGTCTTGTCCATGAGCTTCTCGATCTCGTAGAACTCATCGACGTCCTGCTCAGTCACAAACGTGATGGCCCAGCCCAGCTCGCCGGCGCGGCCCGTACGACCAATACGGTGGATGTAGTCGGTCGGCTCGGCCGGCACGTCAAAGTTCACGACGTAGCGCACGTCGCTAATGTCGATGCCGCGGGCGAGAACATCGGTCGCCACCAGCACGTCGACGGTGCCGTCGCGGAAGGCCGAAAGGGCACGCTCGCGCTGGGCCTGGCTACGGTTGCCGTGAATCGCGGCGGCCTTGATGCCCTTACGCTCCAGACGACGGCAGCAGCTGTCGGCGCGGTGCTTGGTGCGCATAAAGACGATGGTGCGCTCCGGGCCCTCCTTCTTGAGGAACTCGGGCAGCAGGTTGTTCTTGGCCTCGATGGACACCGGGAACACAAACTGATCGACGGTATCGGCGGTCGACGTGGCAGGCGCGATCTCCACGCGGGCCGGGTCGCTCACCAGGTCGGTGATCTCGCCCACGGCCTCCTCGTCGAGGGTCGCCGAGAACAGCAGCGTCTGACGCTCGGCCGGCGTCTCGCGCACAATGCGGCGAACGGCGGGCAAAAAGCCCATGTCGAGCATGCGGTCGGCCTCGTCCAGCACCAGCACCTTGACCTCGTTCAGGTGGCAGGCGCCCTGCTCGATCAGGTCGACCAGACGGCCCGGCGTGGCGACCAGGATGTCGCAGCCGTACTTGAGGGCCGCAGTCTGCGGCTTGTAGCTCACGCCGCCCACGACGGTCACGGCAACGTGGCCGGTGACGTCGGCGATCTTGCTGGCGACCTCATCGATTTGCTGTGCAAGCTCACGCGTGGGGGTGATGACGAGCATCACAGGGCCACGGCCGTTGCCCTCGGGCTTTTTAGCACCGCGACGACGATTGCGGCCGCCGCGCTCGCGCACGGGTTTGGGAGGAGCGATGTGCTCCAGATTGTTCATGGTCGGCAGCAAAAAGGCGGCCGTCTTGCCGGTGCCGGTCTGAGCGGCGGCAAGCAGGTCGCGGCCCTCAAGCACCACGGGGATGGAACCGGCCTGCACGGGCGTGGGTGCCGTGTAGCCTAGGTTCTCGATGGCACGAAGCATCTCGTCCGAAAGTCCCAGCTCGTCAAAGGCGGGCAGGTTCTCGGTCGCGGACTCGACGGTCTCGGCGGCGCTGGCCTCATCGGCAGCATCGAAGGCAGCCTGGGTCATGGTCTCGCGGGTCTCGTCCAGAATCTCGGCGTCCGTGACGTCGGATACAGAATTACGCATATGTTGTTGTTCCTTATCTGCACGCGTTGTGGGCACGGCATGCGGCCGCGCGAGCGTGCTTGGTAGCGCGCTAATACATACAAAAACAGGTGCGCACGGAGAGGACGTTGCTCAGCACGCTGGCGATCGCTTTGGCAGCCCTTTCACGCGCCGTCCAGACGCAGCGGCCCTAAGCGATGGAGCAGATTCGCCGTCGGTTAGTATACCCGCGCTTCTCATGCCCCCACGTAAACCACAGATGACGAGGCGGACGGGCCGGGCCTGGGCCGATTGTCTCAATCTGTAACAGTTACGAGACAAAACCGGGTCTACACGTTACAGATTGAGACGAACTCAAACATCGCAAAACATAATCTCGATCTGTAACAGTTAGAGGTCATTTTCCCCGCTAGATGTTACAGATCGAGATGTTTGACATGAGCTGCCAACGATTGAGCAGCCACCCGCATCTGTAGCGAAATGTCATACATTTTCATCCCCACTGGACACCCCCAGGGGGTATGGGTGTATAGTATCGGCAGGTTAACAATTCCAACACCGAACTGCAGAAAGGAGAAACCATGGCTCAAGATAAGTTCGACGTGGGCGGCATGACATGCGCCGCCTGCCAGGCGCATGTGGATCGCGCCGTGAGCAAACTCGACGGCGTCCAAAGCGTCGCGGTCAACCTGCTCGCCGGTTCCATGATGGTCGACTACGACCCCGCGCAGGTCACCTCCGACGACATCTGCACCGCTGTCGACCGCGCGGGCTACTCGGCCTCGCCCATCAGCACGGGCACCGACGCTGTCCAAAGCGGAAGTGCGCAAGCCAGGTCCGGCGCCGCGCATATGGAGTCGCCGACCAAAAAGTTGGAGGCCGCCGCCTCTGCCATGCGCACCCGCCTCATCGTCTCGATCATCTTCCTCATCCCGCTGTTCTACATAGGCATGGGGCACATGCTCGGTTGGCCACTGCCCGGCGTCTTCACCGACCATGCCCACAGCATGACGCTCGCCCTCACCGAGCTCGTCCTGCTCATCCCCATCGTCTATGTCAACGACGCGTACTTTATCAATGGGTTTAAATCGCTCGCGCACGGCGCGCCTATCATGGACGCCCTCATCGCCGTGGGCGCCACCGCGTCCATCGCCTGGTCGCTCTACGCCATGTTCATCATGGCCGACCAGCTAGCCGCAGGTCAGGTGCACGAGGCCATGATGACGAGCATGGACAACCTATATTTTGAGAGCGCCGGCACCATCCTGTCGCTCGTCACCGTGGGCAAATACCTCGAGACGCGCAGCAAGTCCAAAACCGGCGGCGCTATCGAGGCGCTCATCGACTTAGCACCCAAGACCGCGACCGTCGTGGCCGAGGACGGTATCGAGGCCACCGTCGACGTCGATGCCATTCTGCCCGGCCAGGTGCTGCGTGTGCGCCCCGGCGAGTCCATCCCCGTTGACGGCGTGGTGCTCGATGGCAGCTCGGCCGTGGACGAAAGCGCGCTCACCGGCGAATCCATTCCCGTGGAGAAGACCGCCGGCGACACTGTCAATGCGGCCACGGTCAACCGCACGGGCTCGTTTACCTTCCGCGCCACGCGTGTGGGCGCCGATACGTCGCTCGCCAAGATTATCCAGCTCGTCGAGGACGCCAACGCCACCAAGGCGCCCATCGCCCGCATGGCCGACAAGGTCGCCGGCGTGTTCGTGCCCGTGGTGTTCGCAATCTCTGCCGTAACTTTTGTGGCATGGATGGTTTTGACCGGAAGCGTCAACGAAGCGCTCACTTCCGCCGTGGCCGTGCTGGTGATCAGTTGCCCATGCGCGCTGGGCCTGGCCACGCCCGTCGCCATTATGGTCGGCACCGGCAAGGGCGCCGAAATGGGCATTCTGTTCAAGAGCGCCGAGGCGCTGGAGAACCTGCGCAGCGTGGGCACCGTGGTGCTCGACAAGACGGGCACCGTCACCCGCGGCAAGCCGGCTGTGACCGATATCGTGGTAGCCACGCGCGCCGACGGCTCGCCCGCCATGAGCGAAAAGGCGCTGCTCAAGCTGGCCGCCGCGCTGGAGCGCTCGAGCGAGCACCCGCTGGCCGAGGCGATTATGGCCGAGTGCGAGGCGCGCGGAATTGTCGCGCGCATGGTCGAGGACTTTGCCGCCGTGCCCGGACGAGGCGTTACGGCACGCGAGGGGCAGAATGTCATCGCAGCCGGCAACGTGCGCCTGATGGACGAGTTGGGCGTTACCGTGCCCGCGGGTCTTGCCGAGCAGTTTGCCGCCGAGGGCAAGACACCGCTGTTCTTTGCCAAGAACGGCGAGCTTGTCGGTATCATCGCCGTGGCTGACGAGGTCAAAGAGACGAGCGCCGAGGCCATCGCCGCGCTCCGCAAGCTCGGCGTCGACGTGCGCATGCTCACCGGCGACAACCGCGTGACGGCCGAGGCCATCGCCCGCCGCGTGGGGCTGAGCAGCGAGCAGGTCATCGCCGACGTCCTCCCCGCCGACAAGGAGCGCCACGTGCGCGGGCTGCAGGATGCGGGCAGCAAGGTCGCCATGGTGGGCGACGGCATCAACGACTCCCCCGCCCTGGCGCGCGCCGACGTGGGCCTTGCGATCGGCACCGGCGCCGACATCGCCAAGGAGGGCGCCGACGTGGTACTCATGCGCAGCGATCTCATGGACGTCGCCCGTGCCATCGAGCTGTCACGTGCCACAATCCGCAACATCAAGCAGGACCTGTTCTGGGCGCTGTTCTACAACGGCATCGGCATTCCGCTGGCGGCGAGCGTGTTCTTCCCCCTCACCGGTTGGCAGCTCTCGCCGATGTTCGGCGCCGCGGCCATGAGCCTGTCGAGCGTGTGCGTCGTAAGCAATGCTCTGCGCCTACGAACCTTTAAGCCTAAAGTGGCAAAATAGGTTCACCCTTAAGTCCATTTAGAACGGGTTTTCCAGGTGCCCGAGATTGACCTGAAAGAGGAGCGGCGCGTACTTTGGTACGCGAGCGACGGCTTGAAGGCCAAGGTCGGGTGCCTGGGAAAGCCGACACAACAGAGAGGAATACCAATGCGATACACAATCAAGACTTCCGGCCTCATGTGCGGCCACTGCGACGCCACCGTCGAGACGGCGTTGCTCAACGTGGCCGGCGTGACCGACGCCGACGCCGATCACGAGACCCAGACCGTCCAGGTGGAGTGCGCCGACACCGTAACCGCCGAGCAGCTCGCCGCCGCTGTCGAGGGCGCCGGCGAGAAGTTCCACGCCCTGTCCGTAACCGCCGCGTAACGACCCACGCGCACCCCGACCAGAAACGAGGACCCGCCATGATGGCAGACCATAAATCGGTGACCCGTATGCTCAAGACGGCACGCGGTCAGATCGACGGCATCCTGCGGATGGTCGAGGAGGACCGCTACTGCGTCGATATTTCCACGCAGCTCATGGCAACGCAGGCGCTCCTCGCGCGCATTAACGCCGACGTGCTCAAGGCCCACATTGAGGGCTGCGTCGCCTCGGCCATCGAATCGGGCGACGAGGAGCTCAAAGCCGCCAAGCTCGCCGAGATCGAACGCGTCGTCGACAAACTCGCCAAGTAATTGGTGCATTGGAGACAGACTTCTTTGCACCGTCTTGGTGTTCCGGGGACAGGTATGTTTGCACCACATTGGTGCAGATTTACCTGTCCCCCTTGCACCAAAAGGGGTATAAAGGCGTGCAGCATATCGAACGAAAGGCAATTCGCATGAATGACTTTATGAAAGGTCGTAACGGCGCCGACGAGCTCACCATCGTGCTGGGCTTCATAGGAATTATTTTCGCGATGGTCGGATCGATGGCCCGCCACCAGTGGCTCAGCTGGATCGCCATCGCCGTAATCGTACTCGGCGTGCTGCGTGGCCTGTCCAAAAACATCGACGCCCGACGCAAGGAAAATGATTCCTTCGTTGCCGCGACTGCCAACGTCCCCTGCCTGGGCAAATTCGTCGCCAGCTTGGGCGGCGGGACTGCGGCTTCCAACGCCTCGCGCGCGGCCGGCACCAGCAAGGAAGACTTTGAGCGCGCCAAGCGAACGGCCAAGAAGATGTGGAAGGGCCGCAAGACCACGGCATACCTCAAGTGCCCCAACTGCGGCCAGATGCTGTCCGTCCCCAAGGGCAAGGGCAAGATCCGCGTCACCTGCCCCAAGTGCCACGCCAAGATGGAAACCCGCTCCTAGCGCCCGCACGCGGGACAAATTAATCAGGTTTGTTTGTCCCAAATCTTAAGTATTTGTTCGATAAAAAAGCCGAGGCCTCGTGTTGAGACCTCGGCTTTTTGTATGTGGCAACGGAGCTGCACCTTTGTCACACCTATGCCACACCGTCGCGGGCGAGCTCCTCGGCCAGCGCCTCGGCCGGCATGCCCATAATCGTGTCGAGCTCGGCGTCCACCTCGGGAATGCGCTTCACCTTGAGTTTGCGCACCAGATCGCCGCGACACATCACATGTATCGGCTCACGCAGAGCGCACAGGTCATCGAGCGGATTCTTGCGCGTCACCAGGATATCGGCGGCCTTGCCGCACTCGATCGTACCGGTCTCGCCGCCCAGCCCCAGGAGCTCGGCATTGACCTGCGTGGCCGTATGCAGCGCAAAGGCGCTGCTCACGCCCACGTACTTGGCAAAATAGGCCACCTCACGCCACATGTCGTACTGCGTCACGAACGGGCAGCTCGAATCTGTGCCAAGGCCCACCTTAACGCCAGCTTCCAGCGCCGCACGAGCACTCTCGATAATGCCCGAGCACACGATGTCGCCGTTCTTCTTTTGCGTGTCAGTCGAATGAGTCTTTTCCGGGTCGAGCAACACAAACGGTAGCGCCGGGCTGATCGTGCAGGTAACGCTGGGCGCACGTCCCTCGAGCTGCGTGCCCGCGGCGCCACGGTACAGCTCCAGGATCTCGGGCGTCATCGGGGCACCGTGCTCGATCGTATCGACGCCGGCCTCAAGCGCGGCCTTCACGCCCTCGGTACTCTCGACATGGGCCATAACCGGCAGGCCCACCTCGTGCGCCGCCTTGCACGCCGCCGCGGCAACCTCCACCGGCATACGCAGCACGCCCGGCTCGCCCACCTCGGTCGCATCGAAAACGCCGCCCGTCACGAACAGCTTGATGACATCGGCACCGCGCGCATACAGGTCTCGCACCTGCTCGGCTGCCTCGACGGGGCTGTTGGCCACCTGGGCGAACAAGCCCGCACCATGGCCGCCCGGCACCGTGACGCCCGTTCCCGGCGCTACCAGACGCGGACCCTGATACTTACCGGCGTCGATAGCGTCGCGCACGGCGATGTCGGCAAACAGCGGGTCGCCCGCGCCGCGCACCGTGGTCACGCCGCTTGCCAGCTGCTGCTGGGCACTGCCCTTGAGGATGCGGCGGACGATGGCACGCCCCACGGGATTATCGAGCTTCTTCATCAGCGCTCCCGCATCGCCGGCCGAGACAGGCTTGCCCGAGCCGCACAGGTGCACGTGCATATTGATGAGACCGGGCATGAGATACGCACCGCCCAGGTCGATAACCTCGGCACCCGCGGGCGCCTGCGCCACAGCACTCGGCCCCATCCAGGTGATGACGCCGCGCTCAACAGTCACGGCCATATCGGGTTGCGGCTCCATATGCTCCGAACCATCCAGAATGGTCGCATTGATAAACAACGTGGAACGATCGGCAGATGCCATATCGAGCTCCTCCCTCACGATTAACTTGAACATTTGTCCATTATCACCTAATGCAGCGAACTAAAGTCAAACATATCGGTTAACGGAGGGAAGAGAGGGTCGTGAGGATGAACAGACCAGTGCAGCGATGCTCCGGTCGTTCCAGCAAAACGTCTTGATCTGTAACAGATAGACCGTCTTTAACCTTCCAAATGTTACAGATCGAGATCTTTCAGCACCGCGTCCAGCCTTTGTCTCAATCTGTAACAGTTGGGTCGAATTTTGGCCGTCAGATGTTACAGATCGAGATATTCTCCAGCACCGTCGTCAAACGTCTAAATCTGTAACAAGTAGACAGGTTTTCGGCCTCTAGATGTTACAGATTAAGATCTTTTAGCGGTAGCCAACCTATTGTCTTGATCTGTAACAGTTGCGAGGCCAAACGGTCCCCTGTTGTTACAGATTGAGACAGTCCGCTTCAGTGCCCATACCACTGGCGCTTCCATCCCTCAGCCAAATCGGTCCGCTGCGAAATACCCGCCAGCCTCATCTTTTCAGCCAGCTTCCCCGGGTTCTTGAGTTCATCAAACGTGAACCGAAGCACCTTGTGCCCGAGCATTGTCAGATGAGATTCCCGCTGACGCTCTGCCACGAACGGGTCGACCGACTCCCGACCCTCGCCGTTCTGCAAGGTATACTTCCCCTTTCCGTCGAGCTCGCCGATGACACATGTCCCGTCCTCGAGCCTCCAGAAATAATCAACCCGAAACACCCGGCTCGAATCGAGCGGATCGCGAAACTCCACCTGCAACTCCGGAACCGGAAAACCGTATGCAATAAAGAACGCTCGGAACCGAGACTCGCCACCGTTTTCGGACAGCCCGTCCGCATGCGACGCAATCGCCTGAGCTCTGCGATACCCTCGCCTGCCCTCGCAATCGACCTGGAGCCGTTCGCAGAGGTCGTCGCGCGACATACCCTTCGCCCGCAATGCAGAATCGGCAATCGCCAGACCATACGAAAACGGCGCACGCAGCAGACAATCCTCCACCGTGCGCCAAAACGGCGTCACCCGAACGCCGTCGACGCGCTCAAGCGCACCCGCCGCCTGCGGACGCAGCAGCCTACATCCTGCACTAAGCGTCACCGAACAACCCGTCTTGACCAAGTAACGCGGCCCAAGCAGATCATTCGGCACCTCCAGACCCCATATCAGCGCGGCGTCATACCCCCAAAACGCCCAATCGGGGTGAAACTCGGCAAGTCCCTTGATGGTCCACCGCGCCCGCTCCGGCGGCGTCAACGCATCCCATTCATGCTGAAAACAGAATAGGTGCAATTCGGGCTCCGCAATATCGTCTGTGCCCACATGGCGCCGCAGCCACATGAGCTCGGCATTGTCGTGCGTCACAAGCAGCACGCCTTGTTCAGCCGCCTCCGTGAGCCTGGCAAGCATCCTATTCCGCGCCAAGGTGTTACGTGTCGCCTGCTTGTGTTTAAGAACGGTATTAGACACTTTCATCACCACCACATCGGAGAAATGGGCCATCGCCGCTGTTGCCGCCGCCGACAAACGTCTCGATCTGTAACAGGAAGACCGGTTTTTGGCCGCTAGATGTTACATATCAAGATCTTTCGGCACCGCGTCCAACCTTTGTCTCAATCTGTAACAGTTAGGTCGAGTTTTGGCCTGTAGATGTTACAGATTGAGACATTCCCCCTGCCAGGCGCCAAACATCTCGATCTGTAACAGGTAGACCGGTTTTTTGTCCCTAGACGTTACAGACCGAGACAAATAGACAGGCGGCGGCGCGACTGCCCATCCCCTACTCCCATTCCTGTTCGTAGATGTTGAGGGACTTCACATACCGCCCCTGGGCACCCATGATGTCGCGGACCAGGCGCAAAAAGAAGCTGATGCACGAGGTGTCGAAACCGTCCTCCAGGTCCTCGGGATGCACCGCGCCCGGCCCGTCGACCGCCGTGTCGCTCAGGCGCGCGATATCATACAGGTAGAGCTGCCCCGCCGTCAGCCAGACATCGTCGACGCACGCGAGTCGCACCGCAATCGCGCCGTCGCTCCAATGCTCCTTTTGCACGATATGCGGGTCGTAGACATCAAAGCGACGGTCGGTGCGCGTATCCTTCAGTGCAACCATGCCGTTCGCAGGATCCTTGTCCAAAATGCCAAAGCGCGAGAAATACTGCGTGTCGCGCACCTGCTTAAGTCGCCCAAGCGAGGCAGGAGAAATTGACGCTGGCGGCTCATCCACATATAGCTCGAGCAGCGTCTTGCCATGGCGATAGGGGCGCTCAAACAGCAGCCAATCGGTAAATGCCATGTTGTAGGCCATGATTTCGTTTTGCGAAGGCTCGGTGCAATAGCTGAGCCACGGGTCGACAATGATCTCGAACTGTTCGCGCGCCGGCTCCAAAAACTGGAACTTCCGCAGCATCCAAAAATGGGCCATGTCGGCAATATCGTTGCCGACGGCTTCGGCCAGATGCGCTCGGTCTAAAGCGTGGTCAGTCATGGCATCCTCCTCAAACTGATAGACCTCAATTTGAGCTTACGAGGAGGGTGGTCGGCCACGACCAGCGCGGGCAAAATAGGCCTCCGGCTGCAAACCAGATGCTGACCAAACACTTGACGAAAAGCTTGACCGAAAATGCGCACCGCAACAAAACCGCAGGTAAACATAGACGGCCAACCCGCCCTTTTGAGCCAGATACCCACAGCCACCACAGAAACAACAGGTGACCACAGCCCAAGAAGTCGACAAATGAACACCCGTACGTCGACAAACGAGCAAATCGCTCGCAAAGAGTGTCCCCAACGACTAGACAAAAAATGACTAGTCATTGGGGACGTTCTTAAATGACTACTTTACAGCTCCAGCGCCTCGGCGACCTCGGCTGCGCAGGCCAGGGCATCGGCCATAGCACTCACCACGAGCGAGCTGCCGTTGCGGGCGTCACCGGCCACGTACACCGGTGCGGCATCCGCGGCGACACCCTCCGTGCGAGCCGCGAGGTGCGAGCCCTCGGCAGCCATCACCGGCAGCGGACGACCAGCGGTGGCAACAGGCACGCCCACCGCATCGAACACGCCGTGCTCGGGACCCGTAAAGCCGCAGGCGATGAGCACCAGCTGCGCCGGCACCTCGTGCTCGGAGCCCGCGATGCGCTCGGGCTTTCCCGCCGACCAGTCCAGATCGACTACGCGCAAACCCGCAGCCGCACCCTTCTTGTCCAGCAGCACCTCGAGCGTATCCACGCCCCAGGCACGCATCTCGCCACCCATCGCAACGATAGCCTCCTGCTGGCCGTAGTCGGTCTTCTTAACGTTGGGCCACTGCGGCCAGGGGTTGCTCGCCGTGCGCTTATCGGGCGCAGCCGGCAAGAACTCAAACTGGCGTACGCTGCGCGCACCCTGACGCACCGCGGTACCCACGCAGTCGTTTCCAGTATCGCCACCGCCAATGACCACAACGCCCAGGCCGCGCGCGTTCACCGCGGGCTCGCCGCCATCGAGCACCGAGACGGTCGAAGCCGTCAGGTAGTCCACCGCGTACACCACGCCCGGAGCGTCCACGTTCGCAGCCGAAAGACCGCGGGGCGCACGAGCGCCGGCAGCCACCACGACGGCATCAAAGTCATCGAGCTCGGCCGCCACCGCAGGGTTCGTAACGTCGACACCCAGCTCAAACACAATGCCCAGCTCGCGCATGAGCGCCACGCGACGCTCGATCACGGACTTCTCGAGCTTCATGTTGGGAATGCCGTACATGAGCAGGCCGCCCGGGCGGTCGTCGCGCTCAAACACCGTCACGCGGGCGCCACGACGCGCAAGCTCCCATGCCGCCACCAGACCAGCAGGACCGGAGCCCACCACGGCAACCGTGGGTGCGCCCTCCCCCGCCGGCTCAAAGCGGCGCGGACCGCCGTTGGCCCATTCGTGGTCGCTGATCGCGCGCTCGTTGTCGTGAATCGTCGTGGGCCGGCCATCGACCGAACCCAGGTTGCACGCGGCCTCGCACAGCGCCGGGCACACGCGACTCGTGAACTCGGGCATGGGCGAGGTGAGCGACAGGCGCTCGGCAGCCTCGTCCCAGCGGCCGCGGTACACCAGCTCATTCCACTCGGGAATCAGGTTGTGCAGCGGGCAGCCGCTCGGGCGTGCCTTGCCAAAGCTCGCGCCCATCTGGCAAAACGCCACGCCGCACATCATGCAGCGGCTCGCCTGGGCGCGACGTGCATCGTCGTCGAGTTCCGCGTACAGTGGATCGAAATCGCGGCTGCGCTCCTCCACGGGGCGCAGCTCGTGGGTCACGCGATCGATAACAAGAAAAGCACCGGGCTTACCCATGGCACTTACGCCTCCTTCTTGGTCGAAGCAACAGAGCTGGCAGCCACGGACGCAGCACCAGCGACACCACCCGCCACATCGAAGCGAGCGACATCCGCGGCACTCGCGCGACCGGTCACAATGTCAAACGCCAGCTCCTCAGCCTGCATATGCGTCTTGCCCACGGCCTCGCCCGCGGCGACAATCGCCAGCACGCGCTCGTACTCGGTCGGAATGACCTTCACAAAGTGCTTGCTCATCGTCTCAAAGCTGTAGAGCAGCTTAATGCCGCGCGGGCTCTGCGTCGCGTCCACGTGCTCCTGGATGAGCTCGCGAATCTGCGCCAGCTCGCCGGCCGTCGGGGCCTTGAGCTCCACGCTCTCGTGGTTCACACGGGCATCGAGCGTGCCGTACTGGTCAAAGACATAGGCCACGCCACCTGTCATGCCGGCGGCGAAGTTCTGCCCGACCTCGCCCAGGATGAGCGCCAGACCGCCCGTCATGTACTCGCAGCCATGGTTGCCGCAGCCCTCGACCACCACGGTGGCACCGGAGTTGCGCACGGCAAAACGCTGGCCGGCAAGACCGTTAATGAAGCCGCGACCGCTCGTGGCACCAAAGAACGCAACGTTGCCCACGATGATGTTCTCGTCGAACTTGTAGGTCGCATGCGGGTTGGGGCACACCGACACCTCGCCGCCCGAAAGGCCCTTACCAAAGTAGTCGTTGGCGTCGCCGCACACGTTGAGCGTAATGCCGCGCGGCAGGAAGGCGCCAAAGCTCTGACCGGCCGATCCATCGCAATCGATGGTGATGGAGCCGGCGGGCAGGCCCTCGGGATGTGCCTTGGTCACCGCGTTACCCAGGATGGTGCCCACGCAACGGTTGACGTTGGCGATATCGGCGCGGAAGCGAATCGGACGCAAGTGGGCACGGGCATCGGCCGTATAGGGCACGAACAGCGTGGAGTCGAGCGTCTTGTCGAGCTCGCTGTCCGCGGCCATCTGCGGCAGGAAGTGACGACCGTCGGCGCCTGGGATATGGGCACCGAACTCGCAGGTCGCGCTTGCCAGCACGGGCGACAGATCCAGCAGGTTGGCCTTGCGGTTGCCCGGCACCTCGATCTGGCGCAAACACTCGGGATGGCCAACCATCTCATCGACGGTGCGGAAGCCCAGGCTCGCCATGACCTCACGCAGCTGCTCGGCAACAAAGAGCATAAAGTGCTCAACGTGCTCGGGCTTGCCGCGGAAGCCGCGACGCAGGCGGCAGTTTTGCGTGGCGATGCCGGCGGGGCAAGTATCCTGCTGGCAGTCGCGCTGCATGAGGCAGCCCATCGAGATGAGCGGCATGGTCGCAAAGCCAAACTCCTCGGCGCCCAGCAAGCAGGCGACGGCAACGTCGGTGCCGTCCATGAGCTTGCCGTCGGCCTCGAGCACCACGCGTGAGCGCAGGCCGTTTTGCAGCAGCGTCTGCTGGGCCTCGGCAAGGCCAAGCTCCAGCGGCAGACCCGCATGCCAGATCGAATCGCGAGCAGCGGCACCCGAGCCGCCGTTGTGGCCGCTGATCAAAATCTTGTCGGCAGCACCCTTGGCCACACCGGTGGCGATGGTGCCGACGCCGGCCTCGCTGACCAGCTTGACCGACACGCGTGCGCCGGGGTTAGCGTTCTTAAGATCGAAGATCAGCTCTGCCAGGTCCTCGATGGAATAGATGTCGTGGTGCGGCGGAGGCGAGATCAGGCCGATGCCGGGCGTGGACTGACGGACCTCAGCGATCCAGGGGTAGACCTTCTTGCCGGGGAGGTGTCCGCCCTCGCCGGGCTTGGCGCCCTGGGCCATCTTGATCTGAATCTCGAAGGCGCTGCACAGGTAGCGGCTCGTCACGCCAAAGCGCGCACTTGCCACCTGCTTGATGGCGGAGTTCTTGGAGTCACCGTTAGCCAGCGGGGTCTCGCGACGCGGATCCTCACCACCCTCACCCGAGTTGGAGCGTCCATGCAGGCGGTTCATGGCGATGGCCATGCACTCATGCGCCTCTTTGCTGATGGAGCCATACGACATGGCGCCGGTGTTAAAGCGGCGGACGATGTTGAGCGCGGGCTCCACCTCGTCGAGCGAAACCGGCGTGCGGCCGCTGGCATTAAAGTCGAGCAAGTCGCGCAGGCGCACGGCACGGCCGGTGCGGTGCAGGCGGGCGCTGTACTCCTTAAAGGTGTCGTAGCTGTCCTCACGGCAGGCGGTCTGCAGCAGGTAGACAGTCTGCGGATCGATGAGGTGATCCTCGCCGCCGAGCGGGCGCCACTTGGTCAGGCCCAGTGTGGGCAGCTGATCGGGAGCCGGGCTCTTAAGGATAGCGAGCGCGGCGTCGTAGCGCTCGTTTTGCTCGCGCTCGACGTCCTCGACACCCATACCGCCCACACGGCTCACCGTGCCGGCGAAGTACGCGTTGACGAACTCCGGCGTAAAGCCCACGGCCTCGAAGATCTGCGCCGAATGGTAGCTCTGCACCGTGGAGATGCCCATCTTGGACATGATGGAGACGATGCCGGCGGTCGCAGCCTTGTTGTAGTTGGCGATGCCCTGCTCGGCCGTCACGTCCAGGTCGCCGCGTGCCGCCAGATCACGGATGTACGCATGTGCGTTGTACGGATAGATGCCGCTCGCGGAGTAGCCCACCAGTGCCGCAAAGTCATGCGGGGACACGGCGTCGCCGCACTCCACCACGATGTCGGCAAAGGTACGCACGCCGGCGCGGATCAGGTGGTTGTGCACGCAGCCCACGGCGAGCAGCGACGGCACGGGCACCTCGCCCGCAGCGGCACGATCGCTCAACACCACGATGTTCACGCCGTCGCGGACCGCGGCCTCAACGTTCTCTGCAAGCTGCTTGAGCGCAGCCTGCAGCGCGCCCTCGCCGGCATCGCGGCGGTAGACGGCACGGAAACGGCGGGTCTTAAAGCCAACACGGTCGATGGCGCAAATGCGGTCGAACTCCTCCTCGCTCAGCAGCGGACGCTCCAAGCGAACCAGCTGGCAGGCCGTGCGGGAATCCTCGAGCAGGTTACCGTGGTTGCCCAGGTAGAGCGTGGTCGAGGTGACCATATGCTCACGAAGGGCATCGATCGGCGGGGTCGTGACCTGAGCAAACAGCTGATAGAAATAGTCGTAGAAGGAGCGCGTCTTCTTGGACAGGCAGGCCAGCGGCGCATCGATGCCCATCGAGGCGAGCGGGGCCTTGCCCTGCTGGGCCATAGGGCGCACGACCTCGTCGACGTCATCCCAGTGGTAGCCGAGCTTGGCCATACGCACGGCGGCGGGCACCTCGGCGTCCTCGGCGGGCGTTGCCGCAACGGGCTCATCGAGCGCGTCAACGGTCAGCGTCTCCTCGGCAATCCAATCACGGTAGGGCTTTTCCTTGGCATAGCGGGCGCGCAACTCATCGTTGTAGATGACGCGCCCGCGGGCAAAGTCGACCTCGAGCATCTGGCCCGGCCCCAGACAGCCGCTCGTCAGGATGTTCTCGGGGCTCACCTCGATGGTGCCCACCTCGCTTGCCAGCATAAAGCGACCGTCGCGCGTCACGTAGTAGCGAGCCGGACGCAGGCCGTTACGGTCGAGGGCAGCGCCCAGGGTGCGACCGTCGGTAAAGGCGATGGCCGCCGGGCCATCCCACGGCTCCATGAGCATGGACTGGTAGGCGTCGTAGGCACGGCGCTCCTCGCTCAGGCTGTCGTTGTGGTCCCACGGTTCGGGCAGCAGCATGGACGCGGCGCGCGTAAGCGGACGACCGTTCATAACCAAAAACTCGAGCACGTTGTCCAGAATCGCGGAGTCGGAACCCTCGCGGTTGATGATGGGCATCACGCGCTCAAGATCGTGCTGCAGCACGGGGCTGTACAGGTTGGGCTCGCGGGCGCGAATCCAGTTGACGTTGCCCTTAAGGGTATTGATCTCGCCGTTGTGGATGATAAAGCGGTTGGGGTGCGCGCGCTCCCAACTGGGTGTGGTGTTGGTAGAGTAGCGCGAGTGGACGAGCGCCACGGCCGTCTTGACGGCGGCGTCGTTGAGGTCGATGAAGAAGCGACGCATCTGCGTGGCGACCAGCATGCCCTTGTACACGATAGTGCGCGAGCTCATGGAGCACACATAGAAGATCTTGTCGCGCAGGGCAAACTCGGCGTCGGCCTTTTTCTCGATAGTGCGGCGGCACACGTACAGGCGACGCTCGAAGGCATCGCCGGCGGGCGTGTCGTCGGGGCGGCCCAGGAAAGCCTGCAAGATGGTGGGCATGCAGGCGCGGGCCGTCTCGCCCAGGTCGTGCGGGTCGACCGGCACCTCGCGCCAAAAGAGCAGCGGCACGCCGGCCTCGACGCAGCCCTCCTCAAACACGCGGCGGGCATCCTCTACGCCCTTGTAGTCCTGCGGAAAGAACAGCATGGCCACACCATAGTCGCCCTCTGCCGGCAGAATCTGGCCGCACTTTTGGGCCTCTTTTCGAAAAAAGTGATGCGGAACCTGGAACAGGATGCCAGCGCCATCGCCGGTGTTCTTCTCGAGTCCCGTGCCGCCGCGGTGCTCCAAGTTGACCAGAATGGACAGTGCATCGTCCAGAATCTGGTGATGGCGCTCACCGTTGATATCGGCAAGCGCGCCGATGCCACAAGCATCGTGGTCGAATTCGGGGCGATAAAGGCCCTGCTGCTGAGCGGAATCTGCCTGCATCGCGATCCTCCCCTAGGTGTTAGACAGTCAGTTGACTAGGCATACTAGGAGCATCGCCGGCCCGCTGTGTTTCCCGCCCGTTTCGAAACAATCGCGTAACGCACGCCGACCATCAACGTCTTGCTATCAAACATGTACGTCAGCCCCCAAACATGTCGAAATTTGACATCTTTGGAGGCTGACGTACACGTTTTAGTGCAGGGACAGCCGGCACATATGCATCTGGCCCCTTTGAATCATTCTGGAAACAAGGGCCATGCGGACTTTTGCATGATGGGGCTCGACACAGCAGGCCTCAAGGGCGGCAACAAGACGCCCAAGTTCGGCCTGTAAGCTCACCACTTCAAACATCTCAATCTGTAACAGGAAGAGCGGATTTTGGCGCCTAGATGTTACAGATTGAGATTTTCTGCGGAGCGGTTTTGGTTTGTCTCGATCTGTAACACGAAGGGCCGGTTTTGGCGGCCAGCTGTTACAAATCGAGATTTTCCATAGGACCATTTCTTCCTGTCTCGATCTGTAACACCTAGGCCCAATTTCCATCCCTAGTTGTTACAGATCGAGACATTTCGGCAGCCCCCCTTCACCATCCCATTCAAATAGAACAATTTTGTTAGGCTTGGTTAACTTTTAAGCTTAAAACGGGTATCCTTTGCGGCGTCAAGCAAACGGCACGCACACCGTGCCAGATCAAGGAGGCCCCTATGGCGCACCGAGCAGACCGACAGACAATGCAACTTGTCCTTATCCGTCACGGAGAATCCGAGTGGAACAAACTCAACCTGTTCACCGGCTGGACCGACGTAGAACTCACCGACACGGGCCGCGAAGAAGCCGCAGCAGGCGGTCGAGCCCTCAAAGAAGCGGACTTCGACTTCGACGTCTGCTACACCTCGCGTCTCAAGCGCGCAATTCACACCCTCGACATCGTGCTCGGCCAAATGGATCGCGAGTGGTTGCCCGTCATCAAATCCTGGAAGCTCAACGAGCGCCACTACGGAGCGTTGCAGGGTCTCAACAAGGCCGATGCCGCAGCGGAGCACGGCGACGAGCAGGTGCTCATCTGGCGCCGCTCCTTCGATGTCTGCCCGCCGGCACTCGAGCCGGACGACGCGCGCGATCCCCACACCCAGGAGCAATACCGTGATGTCGCGCCCGATCAGCTGCCCTATACCGAGTGCCTCAAGGACACGATCGCCCGCGCCTGGCCTTATTTCGAAGACGAGATTCGCCCCCAGATGCTCGCCGGCAAGCGCGTACTCATCGCCGCACACGGCAACTCCCTGCGCTCACTCGTCATGAAGCTCGAGCACCTCACGCCCGAGGAAATCCTCAAGGTCAACATCCCCACCGGCGTGCCGCTCGTCTACACCTTCGACACCGATTTCAACGTCCTCGACAAGCGCTACATCGGCGACCCGGCGACCATCGCCGCCAAGATCGACGCCGTGGCCAATCAGGGCAAAGCACACAAGTAGCCCCAACCCAAAACCGACGCGTGGCGCCGCACGGCCCAGATGCGACGTCACGCCGCCCATACACAGGAGCGCACCATGCTCAACCATCTCAAACATCACTTTGGCTCCCCGCGCACCGGCGGTCACGGAGGCCTAGACATTGCGCGGCACATCGGCCCCGGGCTGCTCGTGACCGTCGGCTTTATCGATCCGGGCAACTGGGCCTCCAATATGGCCGCGGGCTCGCAGTTTGGCTACGCGCTGCTGTGGATCGTCACGCTGTCCACAATCATGCTCATCGCGTTGCAGCACAACGCGGCACACCTGGGTATCGCCACGGGCATGTGTCTTGCCGAGGCCACGACGCGCCACCTGCCCCGCCTCGTCGGGCGTGTGATACTCGGCAGCGCATATCTAGCCACGATCGCCACCGCCATGGCCGAAGTCCTGGGCGGTGCGATCGCGCTTCAAATGCTCTTTGGGCTGCCCGTGCGCGCTGGCTGCGTCATCGTGGCGGCAGTATCGATGGCGATGCTCATGACGAGCTCCTACAAGCGCGCCGAACGCTGGATCATCGCCTTCGTAGGCGTGGTAGGACTCTCGTTTTTGGCCGAGCTTGCACTAGTCAAGGTCGACTGGCCGCAAGCCGCCGCAAGCTGGATCACGCCTAGTATGCCCACTGGCTCTGCCGCGATTATCGTGAGCGTTCTGGGTGCGGTCGTTATGCCACACAACCTTTTTCTGCACTCCGAGGTCATCCAATCCATGCACTTCGAAGGCCAAGGCGAGCAGGTTATCGAAGAACGTCTGCGCTACGAGCTCTTCGACACGCTCTTTTCGATGGGCGTGGGCTGGGCAATCAACTCGGCCATGGTCATCCTTGCCGCAACGACCTTCTTTGCGCACGGCATGGTCGTAGACGACCTCGCCGTCGCAGCGGCCACGCTCTCCCCCATCTTGGGCCCGGCGAGCTCGACCATCTTTGCGGTAGCGCTGCTGTTTGCGGGCCTCTCGAGTAGTGTGACGGCGGGCATGGCGGCGGGCACCATCACCGCGGGCATGTTCGACGAGGAATACGACATCCACGACCGACATTCCTCGATCGGGGTGGCGGCCTGTTTCGTCGGCGCAGTGACGGCGTGCCTGGTCGTCCCAAATCCTTTTGAAGGTCTCATCTGGAGTCAGGCGCTGCTGTCGCTTCAGCTGCCGATTACGGTCTTTGTGCTCATACGGCTCACCAGCTCACGCCGCGTCATGGGCAAATATGCCAATTCGCGCCCGCTCAACGCGCTGCTCGTAGGGATCGGTGCCATCGTGACGATTCTCGATGTCGTGTTGTTGACAGGGATGTAATGGGGCGGGGCACCTACTCAGGCAAACGTCTCGATCTGTAACATCTAGACCCGCTTTCGATGTCTAGATGTTACAGATTGAGATCTTCTGCCGGACGGTTTTGGTTTGTCTCGATATGTAACAAGTGGGCCCAATTTCCACCGTTAGATGTTACAGATTGAGACAAAAGGTCGGCCGGACTCACAACAGACAGGATCGGCCAACAGCAACCGTGATCCCTTGGGGGCGGAGGAAAAGGGCCCCGGCCGAGAATTCGACCGAGGCCTTTGGACAGAGCTATGTTCGGCTTTCGCCGTGTGTCTGCGAGCTACTCCTCGACGAGCTCAAACTGATCGGGACCGACGCCGCACACCGGGCACACATAATCCTCGGGCAGCTCGGGCGTATCGACCTCAACCTCGTAACCGCAAACGACGCACACGAACTTATACGTCTTCTTCTCCTCAGCCATGATGTTCTCCTCTCAAACGCGACTGGTGATGTACTTCATTTATCAGTATAGATTCTCAATAATATAATGCAAGTATTTTTAAAACATTTCTAGCCTTGATACGAGGACGCCTTCGGAGGCGTCTTGCCCTTCAGGACCTTATGGTAGTAATCGTAGGTGAGCGGCGTCTCGTCACTCAAGCGCTCGGCATCCTCGACCTCGCCGATAAACAGTAGATGCGTGCCAACATCCACAGTGTCGATCAAATGGCAGCTAAACAGGGCCGCCGCGTGCTCGGGCACATAGGGCATGCCCAGAGCCGTCTCGCGGGTCTCGTATTTGGCAAACTTGTCATAATCGCTGCTGGTGCGGAACCCAAAGTTACCGATGTAGAGCATATCGGCGGTCTGATCGATCACGGTCAGCGCGAACGCTTTGGCCGAAGCGATGACGCCCGAGGTGACGTTGTCCTTGTTCACGGCAACCGAAATGCGCGGCGGCATGGACGTCACCTGCACCGCAGTGTTGATGACGCAGCCGGCGCGCAGCCCGTCTGCCGCGGCGCTCACCACGTACAGACCGCTCGGCATGGTAAAGAACGCAGTTTTGTCCATAACAATCACTCCCCTAACCCGGGTTGGAACCTCATGGATGTATGTACCCACAAAAAAGGCGGCGTCCACAACGGACACCACCTTTGAGACATATGTGTCAAAACAGTATAAGCAAGATGAGACGCCCGCAGTTGCGGTGAAATAAGGACTGAATAGCCCCTCAAACAGGCAAAACAGTCCGTATTCCACCGCAACTTATACAGAACGCCTAGCGATTGCGCTCCTTGAGGGCGCGGTCGATCTCGCGCTGGACATCGCGCTTGGCCATATCCTCGCGCTTGTCGTAAAGCTTCTTGCCGCGGCCTAGGCCCAGCAGCAGCTTTACGCGGCCGTCGGTATTAAAGTAGAGCTCCAGCGGCACCAGCGCATAGCCGCGGTTGCGAAGTTTGCCGTCAAGAAAGTCGATCTCCTTGCGGTGCAGCAGCAGACGGCGCCGACGGTCGGGATCGCGATTCCACACGCCACCATGGCTATAAGGGTGGATATGCAGGCCGACGAGCCAGCACTCCCCGCCACGAATCAGTGCAAAGGTATCGGTAATCTGGCACGCGCGCTCGCGAATCGACTTGACCTCGGTACCGCTCAGCTCAATACCGCACTCAAACGTCTCATCGATAAAGTACTCGTGATGTGCCGAGCGATTCTTGGAAATGAGCTTGCGCTCGCGCTTACTGGGCATCGCCGGCCTCCTTGGCGCCATCGGCGTTTGAACCCGCAGCCTCGCGCTTTGCCCTGCGCTCGGCATTAAGCTCGGCATCGCTCTCGCGCACCAGCTTGATAATCGCCGCGCAGGCCTCCTCGCCCACCAAATCGCGAGCACGCACCGTCAGACGCGTAGCCTCCTGCTTGTCGCCGTCGCTTGCAGCATCGGTCGCGCACATGATCAGGCAGATGGCGATCTCGGCCGAAGGCGAGGTCGGCACGCCCTGCAGGGCGAGCTCACCCATCACATGGTCGTCACTCTCGTCCGCGGCATCCGGATAGGTGGTATGGATCTTGTTGAGCAGGCGCGTCGTATGCGCATCATTGGGCGCCAGGCGCAGCGCCAGACGCGCGCAGCCCACGGCTGCCGAAATGTTCTCGGTCTCGGGCTCCAAGAAGTACTGACCCAAGTTGGTGTAGGCACGTGCGGCGCACTTACCGTCGCTCGCGCGCTCCAGCACCGAGAACGAGAGCGATGCCCACTCCTGCTTGTCCTCGAGCGCGCGGAACAGCTCGGCCAAGTCCAAGCGATAGTTGCAGTTCATGGGATCCCAACGCACGGCCTGCATCAGGGCATTCCGAGCACTCACATAATCCTGCTGGCGAATGTAGGCAAACGCCATGTCGGAGTACAGGCGGTCAAAGGGAACCTCGACCTGCACCAGCTCGCGCGGATCCTTCTCCACGCGGCGATAGGCCAGGCGCTCAAACTTGCTGTCGAAGCTAAAGTACTGGCGCTTCTCCTCCGTCTTGCACTCAGCGTCGATATACTCCTCGGCGAGCTCCACCAGACGCTCAAGCAGCGGCGTCGCCGTAGCCAGGTCGCCCTGCGCCAGATAGTTCTCGGCATACGTGATGTCTTCCAAGCTGATAGGCAGGTCCATGACAACTCCTCGGTCCGGGCGGCAGACTCAACGCGCGCCTTAAATATCGGTCAATACACAAAACCCGGGTCTCTTACGAGGCCCGGGCGTTCAATTTTGGTAGCCCGTACCAGATTCGAACTGGTGATCTCCGCCTTGAGAGGGCGGCGTCCTAAACCGCTAGACGAACGGGCCATATGTAGCAAATGCAATGGCTGGGATGGAGGGAGTCGAACCCCCATTGACGGAACCAGAATCCGCTGTCCTGCCATTAGACGACATCCCAATGACTGCATCGCTGCGCTCGGCTGTGCCTTTGCGCAAGAAAGAAATATACGGGAAGTCCCGCCGTGACGCAAGCCCTAATTTTGACTTTTTTGAAATTCAGTCAAATACGGCCGACACGTGAAGGACCTGTGAAGTCGACCGCTGCACACGAAGGGCAAAACGCCGCGAGCGGTAGCCGTCAACCGTTGGCAGATTCTACCGCGAAAACGATAGCACCAGGCAACACAATCGAAGTATCAATGATCACGTAGATATCGAGGCGCCATGGACGAAGAGCTTGATTACCTATGGGAGACCCTGGGCCTCGAGATCACTGCTGACCTTTGGCCCGAACGGGACAAAATCCATCCCACCCTGCGCCCCGCCATCACGGTGATGCAGGCAAAATACCGCCGTGCATCCTTTTTGATCATGCGGATGTCATGGCACGCGGGACTCCCCGACCTTAAGCGAATCCAGGCAAGCCTCGTCGAGCTGTCCGGTATGCCGACTGTCATATCCGAGGCGCACCTGGAGCAGCGCCAACGCGAGCGACTGCAACAGCAGCGGATTCCCTTTATCTGCCCCGGTGTTCAGGCATATCTGCCCTTTATGGACGAGGAGTACTGGAGCGGCAAGCCCAACAAGCACGTAAAGGTCTACGGTCCGCACGAATGGGCACAGCTCAAGGATTGAGCCGAGCGAGCCCTCCGATGGAAAACACGTCCCACCCCGAGCGCTCAAAACGGGTCGCACTTTCCGCAGCCGCTACAGCAGCGCCTCGGTCCAAGCTGCTTCCCTAAAGCCGGGAATCGCAAAGTCGTCGCCCACCAACAGCGGACGCTTGACCAGCATGCCGTCGGTCGCCAGCAGCTCGTAGCACTCCCGATCCGTCATGCCCGCATCTAGACGCGCCTTCAGGCCCAGCTCTCGATATTTCATGCCCGACGAATTAAAGAAGCGCCGCACCGGCAGTCCCGAACGAGCAATCCAGGTCGCAAGCTCATCAGCCGTGGGATTGTCCAAAACGATATCGCGGTCGATATACTCTACCCCGTGTTCGTCCAGCCATGCCTTGGCCTTCTTACAGGTCGAGCACTTGGGATATTCAACAAACAGTACGGTCATGGGATTTCCTTTCTTAGAGAAAACAGGTGTCCGGAAAACTGCACATCGACGACCACTCGCGATTGCAGCCGTTATTGTAGCCAATGTCGAAGCATAGGCAGTCGCGATGTCTCGTCTTAAGGCTAGCGCCTCGCATGGGCGCCGATCGGCCGAGTCGCATAGCGCACCAACGCCGCTGCCAGCAATACCAACAGCATGGCGGTGACATAGCCCGCAGCATCGAATCCTAAATCGATAACGTCGAAATGCCTGCCGGGAACAAAGATCTTATGTACCTGATCGCCAACGGAGCAGACGGCGCAAAAGAGCAACACGGGCACGCAACGGGAGCATACGCTCCAAGGACGCCTGGAAAAGCAAACCACGACCACCGAGGCGAACAATCCGACGAAGAAAAACTCTACGGTATGGGCAACGCGACGGACGTTCGTGCCCACCCACATGCGAATGGAAGCAAGTCGGCCAGACCGGACATTCGAAGCAGCCGAATCGGTGCCCCCGGTCATCCCGTTCTCGGTCTGAGCTTCACCCGCGACATCGGCAGCCTGAACGCCCGTAGCCTGACCCTCCACCACGCGCGCGGTGGACTCGCTCAGCAACGACGTCTCCACCGCATTTTGCTCCGTCAGCACCCAGATGCCCGCCAGCGTTGCAGCGAACAGAATGATCGCGGTCCATCCGATTATTTGTTTTACGCGCGCCAAGGGCCTACCTCCTTTTTTGAATATCAGCGAGTGTAGCCCCAAATGGCATCGTCACCGTATCAAAATTTGAATCGCAACAGGAAGCGACAAAGCGACGCAAACCCCTACCCCGCCTCGCGCATCCAGCGATCGAACGTCCCCACGCACACGCCCAGGCACTTTGCCGCCTGGCTGCGGGTAATATCGCCCGCCTCATAGCTATCGCGCACCAGCTCAAACTGAGGAGGGCACGGCTTGCGAGGTCGACCGAAACGGACCCCTCGCGCCCGCGCCGCTGCAATCCCCTCCGCCTGGCGCCGATGAATATTCTCGCGCTCCACCTGCGCCACGTAGCTCAGCAGTTGTAGCACAATATCGGCAATCAGGGTATTGGTCACATCCGGCGCGCCGCTGGCCCTGGCGCGCGTGTCAAGCAATGGCATGTCCAACACCACAATGGCAACCCCGAGCTCCTTGGTAATGCGTCGCCATTCCTCAAGAATCTCGGAGTAATTACGGCCAAGCCGGTCGATAGAAAGCACCACCAGCACGTCCCCGTCTCCCAGGATGTGCAGCAGCTCGCGATACCGCGGGCGATCGAAGTCCTTGCCGCTCGCATGGTCGGCATAAATATTCGCCGAGCCCACGCCATAGGCGCCCAGCGCATCCAGCTGCCGATTTAGATTCTGATCGCGCGAACTCACCCGCGCATAACCATACACCGTCGCCATCTCATCCCCGCTTTCTTGTAAACCTGCCAAAAAGGGACAGGTTTATTTTGGTAGGTTTTACCTCTCGAATAGCAGGTAAGCGGGCGGCCGAGCGGACGGCAAGGTAGCTATGATCCAAATGCGGAGGGCGGCCCCGAAAGCCCGCCCTCCGCTCTCCCGCCATGAGTCGAGATTTGGCTAATGGATAAGCTTAAAGTCCAAGTGCCCACGCGTGGTATTGACGCGCGAAACCTCGATAATCACGCGCTGGCCCAGTTCATAGCGAGTCCCCGTGTCGGCGCCCGTCAGCGTAAGCGCATCCTCGTCGAACTCGAACCACTCGTTGCCCAGACTCTTGATCGAAACCAAGCCTTCGACCTGCGTCAGGTCCAAGCGCACAAAGAGGCCCATGCTGCTGACCCATGAGACCGTTCCGGCATAGCGCTCGCCCAGGCGATCCTCATAGTACTGGGCAATCTTGATCTTTTGCGTCGCATGGCTAGCGGCATCTGCCGCGCGCTCGGCATCGCTGCATGCGCGGCAGATCTGCGGCAGAATGCGCGGCAGCGACTCGCGCCCCTTGCCGATCAGCCGCGGTGTACGGACCAGGGCGTCCTTGCCGCCGAGCTGCTCATAGGCCAACTGCAGTTTGAGCACGCGGTGCACCACCAGATCGGGGTAGCGACGGATGGGACTCGTAAAGTGACAGTAGCACGGCGCGGCGAGCGCAAAGTGGCCCTCGTTGCGCGGCTTGTACAGTGCGCGCTGCATGCTGCGCAGAAGCAGCGTGTTGACGAGCGGTGCGTTGGCCGTACCGGCGGCAGCATCAACTGCAGCCTGTAGCTCATCGGGACTCCCCAGGGCGATACCGGCAGCACGGCGATCGTCGATGATGCCCAGCTGCGCCAGCGCAACGGCGGCACCGTGCAGGCTATCGGGGCTCGGATCCTCATGCACGCGATAGCAGGCCTCGATATCACGGTCTGCCAGCCACTCTGCAACGCACTCGTTGGCGAGTAGCATGGCTTCCTCGATAAGCGACGTGGCACACGAACGCTCGCGCGCCACAATCTGCACGGGTACTCCGTCCTCATCCAATAGAGCGCGAATCTCGGCCGTGTCAAAATCGACTGAGCCGCGGGCACGACGAATACGACGGCGAAGTTCGGCGAGTTCGTTGGCGGCGACAAGGAAATCGCCGAGGTCGACGTTATAGCCGCGAGCAGTTTCCTCGCACGCAAGACCGCGCTCAAGCGCCTCCTCGCGCGAGGCCTCAGCAGCCGCAACATCCTCAGCGGCGCCTTCCAGCACCGAATACTCAACCGCGTCGGCACGCACCAGCAGCGCCTCGGCGCCGTCATAGTCCATACGCACACGCGAGCGAATCACGCTGGGGTACGGATCGTAATGCCGCACGCGACCCTGCGCATCGAGCTCAATGTCAACGGTAAACGCAAGACGGTCCTCGTCAGGGCGAAGCGAGCATAGGTCACAGGACAGGCGTTCGGGCAGCATGGGAAGCACGCGATCGGCCAGATACACCGATGTCGTACGATGGCGAGCCTCAAGATCGATATGCCCGTCCCAAGCCACATAGTGAGAAACGTCAGCGATATGCACACCCAGCTTGTAGCCACCCTCGGGCGTGCGCTCAAGCGAAATGGCATCGTCAAAGTCGCGCGCGTCGACCGGGTCGATCGTGATGACAAAGCGGTCGCGCAGATCGCGGCGGAGCGGGTCCTTAAGCGCCGCGGACACATCGAGCGAAAGCCCCTCGGCCTCGTCCAGCGCGGCCTCGGGATAGCTATCGGTATAGCCGTAACGCGCCATCACGTATTGAACGCCCAAATCGGGCGCGTCATCTCCGCCAATGCGGCGTTCGATCGTCACGGTGCCCGATTCCAGGCGCGTCGGGTAGGTCAAAATGCGCGCGACAACGGCATCACCCGGGTGGACGCCCAGACGATCCGCCGAGGTATCCTCGGGCAGAATGAAGAAGTCGGCCTTCAGGCGCGAATCGAGCGGCTCGATCACACCGAGCGGACCAGCGGTCTGGTACGTACCCACCACGCTTATGGCTGCGCGCTCAACCACGCCTTCGATCACGGCGCGCCGCTCACCGTGCGGGCTGTTCTTAATGCTCACGGCAACGGTATCGCCATCCATGATCTCGCGCTTACCGCGGCCCATAACCTTGTAGTCGCCGCTCTCGGTTATGACATAGGCGCCATGCTCATGGAGCTGCACGCGCCCGGTCAGGCTCGGACGGCGTTCGCTGCGCACCGGCCCACGCTTATTGCGAGCACCGCGCTTATGCTTGTTATTGCGCCCCATGGCGCCTCCTTGCTATCGATGACGAACTCCAAAGAGTCTACCCAAATGATTCGCTTTCCTGCCGTCCCCTAGAGATCAAAAAACGGGCCGCCCCATAAGAGACGACCCGTTGGAAGGGATGAATTCCAGGCATGCCTACACGCGCAGGTAGCGGCGCATGGCTATGGCAGAACCAAAGAGACCGATAATCACACCGACCAGAATCAGCGCAGCATAGGTCACCAGGTAGTACTGCATCGGCAGGGCAAACGACATCCAGCCGATGCTCTCCTGCAAACGCGGAATCATCAGATTGCGCAGCAGCTCCAGAACGCCGATGGAAAGCAGCGAGCCCAAAATGGCCTGCAGTACGCCCTCGGTGATAAACGGGCCGCGAATGAAGCCGTTGCTGGCGCCGACCAGACGCATAATCGCAATCTCACGACGACGCGCCGTGATGGACAGGCGAATCGTGTTGTTGATGAAGATGAATGCGATAAAGGTCAAAAGGCCAACGAGCACCACGGCGGCGATGCGGATGTAGTTGGTCACCTGGAACAGGCGGCTCACTTCCTCTTGGCCGTACAGCACGCTCGCGTTGACGTCGCCGTCATCCGCGATCTTCTGGAAGTCGGCGTTCTTCTTGAGCTTCTGGGCCGTGCTCTCGACCTTGGACGGATCGTCCATCTCAATTGCAAACGAAGCCGGCAGCGGGTTCTGGCCATCGAGCGCGCTCATGGTGGCGTCGGCGTTGCCCGACATCTTGCTCGTATACTCGGCCAGCGCGTCGTCCTTGTCCTTGTACGTCACGGACTTGACGTTATTCCACGTCTTAAGCTCGGCCTCAAAAGCCTGAACATCGGCCTGATCGGCGTCATCGCTAATGAACGCGTTGATGACGACCTGATCCTCGACGGTGCCGATCACGGAGTTCAGCATCGCGGAGCCCATGATGAACAGGCCGATGATAAACAGCGAAAGGAAGATCGTGATGACGGCGCCGAGCGAGGTAGTCCAGTTACGGAAGAAGTGACTGATTGCCTCTTTGAAGGAGTAGCCCACGTTAGTTGGTGCCATAGTTGCCGTAACCTCCCCTCTCCTGGTCGCGGATAACGTGGCCGCCCTCGAGGGCGATCACGCGACGGTGCATGCTATCGACCATCTCGCGGTCGTGCGTGGCGACGATCACGGTGGTGCCGGTGCGGTTAATACGCTCGAGCAGCTTCATGATGCCCAGCGAGATCGCCGGGTCGAGGTTACCCGTGGGCTCGTCGCAGATCAGCAGCGGCGGACGGTTGACCATAGCGCGGGCGACGGCGACGCGCTGCTGCTCGCCACCGGAAAGCTGGTCGGGCAGCGAGTCCATCTGATCGGCCAGACCGACCAGACGCAGCACCTCCGGCACCTGGCTGCGAATGACGCCCTTGGGCTTGCCGATGCACTGCAGGGCAAACGCCACGTTTTCGTAGGCGGTCTTTTGCGGCAGAAGCTTAAAGTCCTGGAACACGGCGCCAATCTGGCGGCGCAGGAACGGAACCTTGCGGTTCTTGATCTTCATGAGGTCCTGACCGGCAACCAAGATGCGGCCGCTCGTCGGCTTGACGTCGCGGTTGAGCGTCGACAGCAGCGTGGTCTTACCCGAGCCGGAATGACCGACCAGGAAGACGAACTCGCCCGGATAGATCTCGATGTTGATGTCGTCGAGTGCAGGCTTGTTGGGCTGTGCCGGATAGATCTTGGTGACATGCTCCATAAGGATGACGGGCTCGACACCGGCCTGCTTGGCCATCTTCTTGCGGCTGGCTTGCGGATCGATGGGCGCAAACACCGACGTAAAATCGGGGTTGTTGAGCGCGTTATCGAGGCTTGCGACCTCGGCGGCCTGATCGCTCTCGACCACCGGGGCAGCAGGCTGCGTGGGATCGGGAATAGCGGCAAAGAGACCGGACTGCGCAGGCTGAGGAACCGGCGTCGCAGGGGCCATGGGGTCGGGAATGCCGGCCATGGTAGGCTGCGGCGTGGCGGCGCCAGCCTGAGGCTGCTCCACGCGAGCGGTCACGGCCTGAACGGGCTCAAAACCCGCCGTGCCGGAAAGCGCGACATCGCTGGTGGGATTGTAGGCAAAGGGATCGGATGCCGGCTGTGCCTGATCTGCCGGCTGAGCGGGGGCCTGAGCAACAGGCTGGCCCTCTGAATCCGGAGTGGCGAAACGACTGCCCTGGACGCCCGTCTGCGTCTTGGGGGCATCATCGCCCGCACCGGAGGTACGGAAGTGGTTACCCACTGGTGCTCCTTATCGTCGTGCGTTTAAACTACATGAGCGCTTTGTATTTTAGCAGCATTAGCTTTACTGCACATAAGAAGCATGGCGGGGTTTGGTCCCACCGGCCGCGCACAGGGTTACCTCCCAAATCGTCCTCGGACATGTCGGCGCCCCCGCTGCGCGCTTCGCGCTGCGGGTGCGCCTCCGTCCTGCGGAAAGATTTGGGAGGTAACCCTGTGCGCGGCCTGCGGCTACTATGGGGTCGCCGCGTGATCTTGGGGTGCTGCACATACAAAGTTGGGAGGGCTGAATTGCACGTTGCCGTACTGGGCCCTTTTCCCGAAGAAGGCCTTGCTTGATGCGGCACTGATTTTGCTGAAATATAAAAACAGGGGCGTCCTCTTTTTGAGGGCGTCCCTGTCTACGTCTATTTGCTATTGGCTTGTGGCCGATTTGAGCGGTGGTTGCTCTATGCCAAGAACTCCTTGGTGGTCGCCACGATGTTGGCGGCGTCCAGGCCGTACTTGTGCAGGAGCTCGGCACCCGGGCCGGACTCGCCGAAGGTGTCGTTGACGCCAATCTTCTTGAGCGGCGTCGGGCACTGCTCGCACAGAACATCGGCAACGGCGCTGCCCAGGCCACCGATCACGGAGTGCTCCTCGACGGTCACGACGTGGCCGGTCTTGGTGGCGCTCTTGACGATCAGGTCGGCATCGATGGGCTTGATGGTGTGCATGTTGATGACCTCGGCATCGATGCCCTCGGCAGCAAGCTGCTCAGCGGCCTCGAGAGCCTCGCCGACCATCAGGCCGCAAGCGATGATGGTGACGTCGGCGCCCTCGCGCATGACGATGCCCTTGCCCACCTCGAACTTGTAGGTCTCGGGGTCGTTGATGACCGGCGAGGCCAGACGGGCAAAGCGCATGTACACGGGGCCGTCGCACTCGTAGGCGGCGCGCGTCACGGCGCGGGCCTCCACGTCGTCGGCGGGAACAATTACGGTCATGCCGGGGATGACGCGCATGAGGGCGATATCCTCGCAGCACTGGTGCGTGGCGCCGTCCTCGCCCACCGAGATGCCGGCGTGCGTGGCACCGATCTTAACGTTGAGGTGCGGGTAGCCGATGGAGTTGCGGACCTGCTCAAAGGCGCGACCGGCAGCGAACATGGCAAAGGTACTCGCGAAGGCAACACGACCAGTGGTCGCGATACCGGCGGCGACGCCCATCAGGTTGCTCTCGGCAATGCCCACATCGAAGAAGCGGTCGGGGCAAGCGGCCTTAAACTTACCGGTCTGCGTGGCGGCGGCCAGGTCGGCGTCGAGGACCACAAAGTCATCGTGCTCGTTGGCGAGCTCGACGAGGGCCTCGCCGTAGCTTACACGCGTGGCGATTTTCTTGACGTCTGCCATCCTAGAGCTCCTCTCCGGCGGCCGTGAGCTCTGCCATGGCCTGCTCAAACTGTTCATCGTTGGGGGCCTTGCCGTGCCAGCCAACCTGGTTCTCCATAAAGGACACGCCCTTGCCCTTTGTGGTCTCGGCGATAATGGCGGTCGGCTGCCCCTTGGTGGCGCGAGCCTCGGCAAAGGCGGCGCGGATCTGGTCGAAGTCGTTGCCGTCGGCGAGCTCAACCACGTGGAACTTGAACGCGCGGAACTTGTCGGCGAGCGGCATGGGGTCGTTGACCTCCTCGACGGGACCGTCAATCTGAAGGCCGTTGTGGTCGACGATCACGCAGAGGTTATCGAGATGCTGGTTGCCGGCAAACATGGCGGCCTCCCAGACCTGGCCCTCCTCGCTCTCGCCATCACCCAGCAGGGCGTACGTGCGATAAGTATCGCCCCAGTGCTTGGCGGCGAGCGCCATCCCGACGGCGGCGGAGATGCCCTGGCCGAGCGAGCCTGTGGACATGTCGACGCCCGGGGTGTCGTTCATGTTGGGGTGACCCTGCAGGTGGCTGCCGATATGGCGCAGCGTCTTGAGGTCCTCTTTGGGGAAGAACCCGCGCTCGGCGAGCACGGCGTACAGGCCCGGAGCGCAATGGCCCTTGGAGAGCACAAAACGGTCGCGATCGGCCTTGCGGGGATCGGACGGGTCGACGTTCATTTCCTCAAAGTACAGATAGGTCATGATGTCGGCAGCGCCGAGCGAACCGCCCGGATGGCCGGACTTGGCAGCGTGCACGCCGGTGACGATGCCCTTCCTTACCTCGTTGGCAACCTTTTTGAGCTCTTCGTCGCTCATTGTGCCTTCCTTTCATCCTCATTAGACAAAATGCGCACGGCACCGAAGGTAATCCCAACACAGCCGCAATGCACGTACGTCATTCATTATGCTGGAAACTGATGGCTTTACCAGAGTTTTTATCATTATTTGAACAATTGAGCAGGCAGAACCGCTGATGAAACGGTTTATCAATGTGAACGTCTTTTGGATGGGACGCGGTCGGCCCTACGCGCTAATGTCCTTGAATCCCTCGCCGAAGGCTTCCGTAACGTCGGCGACCGTCACAATGGCGTGAGGATCGCGCTCGCGCACGATCGTCTTGAGGGTATTGAGCTCCCGACGGCTCACGATGACCATGATCACCGGCTTCTCGGCACCCGAATACATGCCAGTCGCCTTAAACTTGGTACAACCACGACCCAGGCCATACATGATATCGGCAGCGATATCGGGGAACTTGTCCGAGATGATGAGTACCATACGGCGTTTGTTGCCACCATCGACCACGGCATCGATCACGTAGCCGCTAATGACCATCGAAAGGCCTGCATATAGTGCATTTTCGATTGAAAAGACCGGAGCCGACAGCGCACATACGGCAACATCGATCGCCATGACGGTCGAGCCCACGGGCAGCGAGGTATTACGCGAGATGATTTGGCCAATCGTGTCCGAGCCGCCGGTGTTGGCGCCGGCGCGCAGCACCATGCCATAACCGATGCCCGTGATGATGCCGCCCCACATAGCGGGCAGCATCAGATCGGCATGTGCCAGCGGCGCCACAAACGGAGCGAACAGGTCGGTGAAAAAGCCCAGCAGCACAAAGCCCGTCGCCGTCTGCACCACGTAGAACATGCCACCCTCGCGCATAACGACCAGCAGCAGCAAGGCGTTCATCACGATCGTCTGAATACCAACGGGAAGCGATAGACCGCGCGATGCGCCGACCGCCTGGATAATGGTGGCAAGGCCCGTAACGCCACCGGCAGCAAGGCCGTTGGGAATCAAAAACAGGTCGGTCGCAATAGCGGCCAGAGCGCACCCCAACATAATCTGGGGCAGGTCGTGAAAGAAGTTCATCGAAAGAATACGCTTAATGTCCAGACGATATGCCATGCTGCCTCCCTCAAAAAAGCGCACCCAAACGGATGCGCTTCGAACTTCTTGCTGTATTCGATTCTACCGATTCGCCGGACAAAAACCACCCCTGCGCAGGGTTTATTCCGGATACAAACCCGTCCAACCGTTGGGCTTAGCATCGGCTTGAAGCCGCCCGATGTTTTAGATCTCCGAGCCTTCTGCATCGGCGTTGCCGGTGGCCCAGCGATGATAGCCAATAACAAACGGGTCCAGGTCGCCATCGTCAAGAACTGCCTCGACGTTGCTGGTCTCAACGCCCGTGCGTAGGTCCTTAACCATCTGATACGGGTAGAGCACGTAGCTGCGGATCTGGTTGCCAAAACCAATCGTGGTTTTGGGTCCGCGAATCTCATCCAGGGCCTCGGCGCGCTTCTCGAGCTCAATCTCGTACAGGCGAGCCTTGAGGATCTGCATGCACGCGGCCTTGTTCTGGATCTGGCTGCGCTCGTTTTGGCAGGTGACCACAATGCCGCTGGGGAAATGCGTCACGCGCACGGCGGAGTCGGTGGTGTTAACGCCCTGACCGCCCGGGCCGCTCGCGTGGTACACGTCCACGCGGATGTCATCGGGACTGATTTCGATGTCGATATCATCGGGTAGCACGGGGATGACCTCGACGCCGGCAAACGTGGTCTGGCGGCGCTTCTTGTCGTCGGTGGGGCTAATGCGAACCAAGCGGTGGACGCCGGCCTCGGCGCGCAGCATGCCAAATGCGTCCTTGCCCTCGACGGTAAAGGTCGCGCGGTCGATGCCGATGACCTCAGCAGCGGGGCAGTCGTTAATCGTGACCTTCCAGCCGCGACGCTGGCAGTACTTCATGTACATCTTAAAGAGCATGAAGGTCCAGTCCTGGGCCTCCAGACCACCCTGTCCGGGCTTGATGGTCACAATGGCATCGCCGTGATCGAACTCACCGGTAAACCAGCTCGAAAGCTCAAGCTCATCGATGGCACGGGCCAGGCGCTCAGCCGTGGCTGTAGCCTCCTCGCGAAGAGCGGCGGCATCGGGGTCATCCCCCATCTCCTCGGCAAGCTCCAGCGCGGCGCGGGCATCGGAAAGCTCGCCGCGCGCGTTGTCCACGGCGGCGATATCTTCCTTGGTGCGCGCGATTTCCTCCATGGTGGCACGGGCGGCGTCGGCGTCATCCCAAAAGCCGGGGGCCACGCTTTTGGCCTCGAGCTCGGTCACGCGCGTGCGCTTTTCGTCCAAGTGGAGATACGACTCGACCTCGCCGAGCCGGTCCGCAAACGCGTCCAGCTCGGCGAGCGTTACCTCTAAAGCCTCAGCCATTAACGATTCCTGCCGTGGCAGTACTTAAACTTCTTGCCGCTACCGCAGGGGCACGGGTCGTTGCGGCCCACGTTGACGTACGGATCGTCGCTCTCGGACTTGCGATAGGTGGTCACCTTGCCACCGTTGTTGACGGCAGCCGGACCACCCTGGACAGCCGTGCGGGCCTGCACCTGCGCCTGCTTGCGCAGCACCGAGTTGCCGTTGTCGCCATCGACCTCGGCAGGACCGGAGAAGCGCGCACCCTCGAGCGCGGGCTCTTCCTTGTGCTCCACGGCACGCGGGGCAGCCTTGATCTCGATGCGCAGAACCGTGCGCAGGTAATCCTCGTACATGGTGTCGACGAGGATCTGGAACGCGCCGTAGGCCTCGGTCTTGTACTCGACCAGCGGGTCGCGCTGGCCAAAGCCGCGCAGGCCGATGCCGGTCTTGAGATAGTCCATCTCCTGCAGGTAGTTCATCCAGCGGGTATCAATGACGCGCAGCATGACCTGGGTGTTGAGCTCGCGCATCAGGTCCTCGCCCAAGCGCTCGGCCTTCATGTTGTAGCACTTCTCTACGTAAGCCAGGACATCGGCAGCCAGAGCCTCATAATCCTCGTCGGGGAACTTCGGCGTATCGATGTGGCCGGTGAGCTCCACAACCCACTTGCGCAGGCCCTCCAGGTCGCGCTCGCCATCGTGACTGTCCTTGGTGCAGAACTCCTGAACGCAGCGGTACACGGTGTCGTGCATGACCTCGGTGATGTGGTCGGTCAGGTCCTTGCCGTCCAGAATCTTATTGCGCTCAGCGTAGATGACCTGGCGCTGCTTGTTCATGACGTCGTCGTACTCAAGGACGCTCTTGCGCATGGAGAAGTTGATGCTCTCGACCTTGTGCTGGGCGCTCTCGACGGCCTTGGAGATGATCTTGTGCTGGATGGGCATGTCGTCGCCCATGTCGGCCGTGACCATCATCTTGGAGACGCGGTCCATCTTGTCGCCGCCGAACAGGCGCATGAGGTCGTCCTCGAGCGACAGGTAGAACTGGGTCTCGCCCGGATCGCCCTGACGGCCGGAGCGGCCGCGCAGCTGGTTGTCGATACGACGGGACTCGTGGCGCTCGGTGCCGATAACGGTCAGGCCGCCGGCGGCAAGCACGCGCTCGCGCTCGGCCTTGCAGGTCTCCTTGGCCTCGGCGTTAAACTGCTCAAGCTGCTCGGGCGTCACGTCCTCCATGGTCAGGCCCTCGTACTCAAGGCGCTCGCGCACCAGCTCGTCGGGGTTGCCGCCCAACAGGATGTCGGTACCACGACCGGCCATGTTGGTAGCGATGGTCACGGCGCCGTAGCGTCCGGCCTGGGCAACGATGTGGGCCTCGCGTTCATGGTGCTTGGCGTTGAGGACCTCGTGTGCGATGCCGCGCTTGGTAAGGGCGGCGGACAGCTTCTCGGAGCTCTCGATGGAGACGGTGCCCACCAGGACCGGCTGGCCCTTGGCGTGACGCTGCTCGACATCGTCGGCGACGGCGTTGTACTTGGCCTGAATGGTGCGGTACACCAGGTCCTCGTGGTCCACGCGCTGCACGGGCTTGTTGGAGGGGATGACCTCGACGGGCAGCTTGTAGATCTCGCGGAACTCGGCATCCTCGGTAAGTGCCGTGCCGGTCATGCCGGAGAGCTTGTCATACAGACGGAAGTAGTTCTGCAGGGTGATGGTGGCCAGGGTCTGGTTCTCCTCGCGTACGAGCACGCCCTCTTTGGCCTCGATGGCCTGGTGCAGGCCCTCGGAGTAACGGCGACCTTCCATAATGCGGCCGGTGAACTCGTCGACGATCTTAACCTCGCCGTTGGTGACCACGTACTGCTTGTCGCGGTGGAACATGTACTGGGCCTTCAGCGCCTGTTGCAGGTGGTTGACCAGCTGACCCGAAAGGTCGGCGTAGATGTCATCGATACCCAGGCGGCGCTCGATTTTCTTAAGGCCGCGCTCGGTGGCGGCGATGGTGTGCTTGGCCTCGTCCATGACGTAGTCGCCCGTGGGTTCAACGTCCTCGGTGGCGGTAAGCATGTCGTGCGACACGTCCTCGCCGCGCTCAAGGCCACGCACGGCACGCGCGAAGTCCTTGTAGGTACTGGCGGACTTGGTGCCAGCGCCCGAGATGATCAGCGGGGTGCGAGCCTCATCGATCAGGATGGAGTCGACCTCGTCGACGATGGCGTAGTTGTGACCGCGCTGCACGCGCTGCTCGGGACGGGTGACCATGTTGTCGCGCAGGTAATCAAAGCCGAACTCGGAGTTGGTGCCGTAGGTGACGTCGGCCTGGTAGGCCGGGCGCTTGAGCTCGAGCGGCATGTTGTTCTGGAGCAGACCGACGGTCATGCCCAAGTACTTATAGATGCGGCCCATCCACTCGGAGTCGCGCTTGGCAAGGTAATCATTGACGGTAACGACATGCACGCCCTTGCCGGCGATAGCGTTGAGGTAGCCGGCCAAGGTGGAGACGAGCGTCTTGCCCTCGCCGGTCTTCATCTCGGCGATGTGGCCCTCGTGCAGTGCCATGGCGCCAATGAGCTGCACGTCAAAGTGGCGCATACCCATGGTGCGCTTGGAAGCCTCGCGCACGGTGGCAAAAGCCTCGGGGAGCATGTCGTCGAGCGACTCGCCGTTGGCGTAACGCTCGCGGAACTTATCGGTCTGGCCGCGGAGTTCCTCCTCGGTCATCTTCTCAAACTGGGGCTCAAGACCGTTGATCTGGTCGACGATCTTGTAGTAGCGCTTAAGGTCCTTATCGGATCCAAAGGACAGCAGCTTTGACATGAATCCCATGTGGTTTTCCTTTTTGGCCATCGCCCACGCCGTGCAGCTGCGGGCGAGTTAAACACAGATGATTGTACTTTAGCCAAACAAGGCGCGGCCTATACGGTCGACCTCGACCGCCACGTAATAACTATGACCAACCTGCCACAATGGGACAGGTTTATTTTGGCAAGTTTTATCTGAGCAAACGCCGTCTCTCTGCCATTTGGTGCCACGGGGACAGGTTAGCTTGCACCAATAAAAAGAAAAGGGCCGCGCACCCAAATGGATGCACGGCCCTTGTGCCATGAATGCGAGCGATTCCGCGGCGAGCTATTTACTCAGCAGCCTCGGTGGTCTCGGCCTCGGCAGCGGCCTCCTCGACGGGAGCCTCTGCGGGAGCCTCGGCGGCCTGCTTGGCAGCCTCCTCGGCGAACTTAGCAGCACGCTTAGCCTTCTCGGCAGCCTTAGCCTCAGCGGCGGCCTTGCGAGCGGCCTCGGCCTCAGCAGCCTTGGCGGCCTTGGCAGCCTTGGCCTCCTCAGCCTTCTTGAGCTGGGCGGCAGCGGCGCCACCGAACTTGTCGGCGAAGCGCTGGACGCGTCCACCGGTGTCGACGAACTTCTGCTGGCCGGTGTAGAACGGGTGGCACTCGTTGCAAAGCTCGACCTTCATCTCGGACACGGTAGCGTGCGTCTTGAAGGTGTTGCCGCAGGAGCACGTCACCGTGCACTCGACATACTGGGGATGGATACCCTGCTTCATGGTAGGACTCCTTATTGGTCAGGCGCTGGTTACCGATCAGCGCATAAGGCGTCTTGGTTTCCGACCAAGACAACAAACTCGGCTATGGTACCACGGCGCCGAGCGTCCCACAAAAGGTTCACGGTCTTTTCGGAACGACACGAGCTGGACCTTAAATATCAACTTCATCCGAACACTCCCCCACATTCATCTCTCGTATGTATCGAGGTATTCCTGCTTGAGCGTCTGCGAGGACGACTTGATCTTTTCCACGAGCGTGCCGGCCTCGATGAAGTAGAACGAGTTGGTGAGGTCTGCCAGGTCGTCGAGTAGATGGCTTGAAATGAGCACGCTGCGTCCCCGCGCCACCTCGCTGCGCATCGCGTCGCAGGAGGTTTTCCGCTTTCCCGGATCGAGGCCGTTCAGCGGTTCATCGAGGATGAGGTACGGGCAATCGGTCGCTATCGCCATGGCAAGCTTTACCTGCTGCTTCATTCCCGTCGAGAGTTTACGGGTCGGCTTGTCGAGATATGGGGAGATTCCGAGGGAGTCGCAGAGCGAGTCGATGTCGGCGGCCGATTTCCACGCCTCCCTAACGAAAGCAAGGTGCTCGATGGCCGATAGCGTGGGATAGAGATCCGCGCCGCCCGAAGAGCTCAGGTAGACGAGTTCTGCAAATTCGGCTGATCGACGTTGGCAGATTCCGTCTGCCGCCAGGCTTCCCGAGCGGATGCGGGTGGGAAATTGGCCCGACAGCGCTTCAAGAAGGGTGGTTTTCCCCGAGCCGTTGGGAGCAACGAGGCCCGCCGCCGTTCCCGGGCTCAGGAAAAGCGACCCGATTGAAAGTATCGTCGTGCTTCCGTATCCCACGCTCGCGTCCAGAAGCTCGAGCCCATGGCGCTTTTTCGCGGGGCCAGGCTGTTTGGGGGAACGTGTCGCAACGGCGCCGACCGCAAAAAGGACCGCGACGTATGCCAGGGCCACGGCAAGCATCGATGCGCTGCCCGAACCGGAGCCAATGAATTCTGTCGGGAAGCATCCTACGTAGCCCGTTGCCTCGATAGGCGAGAACACGGCCAGCGGCAGGAGCCCGAGCACGGCATTATGCCCTAGTGCCGAATCGGACAGCAACGGGAATGCCGGGGCCGCGACAAGCAGCGCTGAGGTAAGGGGGCCCGCGAGGACGCGCCTCGTTGCGGTCGATAGGACGGCGGAGCAAACGGATATCAAGGTTCCGCCCGCAAGCAGCGCGAGAAGCAGGGTCGTGAAGACGTTTCCCGCGGTCGTGGTGGTAAGCGCGCCGTCATGGAAGAAGGCGATCGGGTACCCAATTTGCCCGGAGCCGTTTAGGGCCAAGGCGTAAATGCCCCCGGGTGCGAGGCCGGCGAGGAGCATCGCGGTCCCCGCGGCGATTATCGAAAACACGATCTGGATAAGGCGCCGGAATTTGGGCGCGGGCGCCTTCGCCGCCAGGGTCGCAGGCCTTGTGGCGCCGAGCACGAGTATCGACGAGAGAAGGAAGGGGATGAAGGGAAGGAAAGACGGCGCCGCGGCAATGGCGTAAGGCAGGAAGGAAAGGAATGGCAGGTCGCTTGCGGAGGCCGGGATATCCGTGATGCCGGAGCTGCTCAGGGCACGGCAATATGCGAGCTCCGCGTCATTGGTCTCTCGGTCTCCCACGATGGACCCGGATTGGAAGCCTTCGTCCATGAGCGCGTAGTAGCTCTCGGCAGAATCGAGAAAGGCGGCGTCGGTTTGAGCGGCAAGGGCGGCGTTCGCGTATCTTGCAAGCTCCGCGTCAGCTTGCTGCTCTGGAGATAGGTCTGTGCCGCTGGCCTGGGGCGCGCGCGTATTGAATGCGTCGACAAAGCCCTGCATGCCCTGTTTCATAAAGAAGGGCCCGTAGATGGGTGAATTGAACGCAATGGGGACGGAAAAGGCTGCAGCGAGAACGAGCGTACAAATCCATGCGGCCTTGTCTCTTAGGATCAGTTTGAGAAGAAGTCGACAGTACATTCAGAAGCACCTACGTTCCTCAAAGAATCGTTAGATTAAAAGTAACAGACCGGATGAAGATACGTGCGACGGGGGCGAGGCGAATGGCTGAGCGGTATCGATATGCGGGTTCAACGGTATCACATTGGCCACATAGATTTTTAACTTGCATTTCTACCCGCCCTTTTCGTAGAGTCGCCGATACGTGCTTAGCGCACCCTCGGCGCGTCCAGCAGGCTTTGCGAAATGGGATCCAGGAGACTTCGGCGCAGCATCATCTTGCGGAATGTTTCTAATGAGCCTCCCATCCTTCAAAAACAGAATCTCATCGCACAGCCTATCGACCGAATCCAAGATGTGGGATGACATGATGATGCACGTACCAGAATCGGCCAGCTTCCTGAGAATCTCGGAATGCAAGTCCACCCTGCTGGGGTCGAGCGCGTTCATGGGCTCATCTAATAGAAGGTACCGCGCGCCCGTCGCATACGCAATCGCCAGGGTAAGCTGCTGCTTCATGCCCTGGCTCAGAGTGCGGATCCTCATCTTCGCGAACTCGCCTATCTGCGTTTGTTCCACTATCTCTTCGATATCGCGAGCATGCGGCCACATATCGCAAACCATCTTGAGGTGATCTTCCGCACGCAATCCGGGATACAGCAGCGTCCCCTCACCAGGTGCATAGAAGATCATAGAACGGACCTCTCTCGCACCCGTACCCTGCACCTCATCCAGAACGATGCTCCCGTCCACGCGAGGACCCGGCAAACCTGCCATCGCACGCAGCAACGTCGTCTTTCCATGCCCGTTCGGAGCGACGAGACCGTAGACCGTACCCGGGGCAAACTCAGCGTTCACCGAATCTACGAGCACCTTCTTTCCATAAGAGATCGTCAGCGTTTGAAGGTCAATCATCGAGATCATCCCCTTTCGATCTTTGGAACACTCAGGCGCACCATCAACGGAGATACGGCGCCCAAGACCACCAGCAGAGCGCCCGATGCGCCGACGACCTCTCCAAAAGGCATCGCGTTCGTCCCTCGCCCAAGGAACCCAATCGTCCCCACCTGGGAAGCGGGATCAAACGAGGCGAATGGAGCCAGCAGCGCGACGCCCATGCCCACGCTTTCAACATGAGCGCTCAACGAACCCAACACCAAGAGAACCGCGCAAGCCATTCCGGTGACAACGGGGTTGCGGCTAATCGCTGCTGTCAACGCAGCGACGACGGAAATCACGCCGTATGCCATGACCAGCAACGGAATACTGCACAACACCGCCTCCCCCACCATGGACGTTGTCGAAGCTCCCGCCCGAATGAGAGCGACGGGATACTCCGATCCACCCGCACCGTTCTTAATCACGGACACAACGACAGCGGGAACCATCGACACCAAAAGCAGCACCAAGCCAAGCAGGAGAGCCAGCGCAACAGCCGTCAGAAAACGCACATGCGCTGTTGCGGGGATCTGGAGAACCAGAAGGGAACGACACTGCAGGTGGGTGCACGCGAGCGATGTGACAACCACGGGCAACAGCAAAAATAAGGAGGGAAGCGCTGCCTGGAGATACGAAAGGAGGATTAATGGGGGCATCTTCGTACTTAACTCGTAAACCTTGGGGTCCGGCAAGCTCGCGATCGACTCAAGCAGAAGGGCGCGCGCCTCCGCACGAGAAGGAGTCTCCGGCTCGATTCCGATCGATTGCAGGAGAGTCGCATCTGCCGCGCCCAGCTCACCTCGAGCGCGCTCGTACGTCGCAAGGCTTCGAAACCCCTCCGCAGGCATAGGCGCGTACACGAAACCCGAAAGAGCATCCCGCATGTCTTCCAGGGCCGCTTTGCCCTCGACGTCCATATTCGCAGCGTTCTGCTCTAGATACCGATCTATTGAACGGAGCTCCCCATCCCTATACCGAACAGCGGAAACGTTATCAGCGTCAGGAAACATCTCGACCAGAGCCGGGGCCAGCATCGTCGTCGACATTGCAATCGCGCATACGGCGAGGGTAGGAGAACGCAGGAGCAGTTTCCCCATCGTTCTTACGTATGCAACGGCGGAGGCACAAGCGCTCGAACGAGTTGCCGTTCTCGATGCAGTGAAGGAACCTCTCTCAAGACAAATCGGGGATATCGGGCACGCGCAGCCGCTCTTTCCAGCAACGCAAAGCAGGCTAATTGCCAGCACCTCGATCCCGATTGCGCATACGAGGGCAATCGCGCCACGCTCGAAGCAAAGTCCAGGCAGATTCACTATCTGCGTTGTCGGGTACGGGCTATAGGCGCCGACGGTCAACTCAGTGTTCGCATACGTAAGGGGATTCAACAGGGCGAACTCACGTAAAGCGATGGATCTTCCGTAATACCCGGGAACCATCGTCACCCCCATCAGGGCACATACGAACACGATTCCAAGCGTAGGGTTATTGGCAATCTTCACGGCAAGGTGAACGACAAGCGAGATGAACGCTGCCACCAAGAATTGCAAGATGGCCGTCTGCGCGAACACCAGCCAAGCCGGTTTGATAACCGGAGTCGCATATTGAATGTAGCCTATCGGATAGAACGGCGAGCCCGGGCCATTCTTCACAAGCGCGGCGATTATCCCTGGAAGATTGATGGCGAGGACGGCAAGCATTGCAAAAACACTCGCCCATACGCTCGATGCAACAAGTCTACCCAGCTCGCCCATCGGTGCCTGGATGATGAGCTTTTCACGTTTGTTAAGACGCGCGGCAAGGAACGAGACGGCAACGGCCGTTGCGACCCATAGCAAGTACTCCTTCGATCCGTCATAATAGGTGTACTCTCCATCCGATATCTGCAGAAACGGAAGTAGGGGAGAGAGCGGTGCCAAGATAAGACGTCCCGCGGCAAGAGGGTACAGAAGCGCGGGCATGCTTGATGAAGAGGTATAGACACCGTCCTCCCCCGCATTCACAAGCGCATCCGCATAGGATGCTGACAATTCCTGCTCAACACGGGTTATTCCCGACTCGAGGTATTCGACCCGTCCGTCGATGCCAGCCGCGCTCCTGAAGACGGGCAGAGCACAAAGAACCATCAACGCAACAACGACAACACAGAGCGACCTGGAGGAGAGAAGCGACCTAAAGATCGCCTTCGAGATTTTGAGCATATTCATCGCCAACCTTAACCTCATCCAGTCGGAACAGAGGGGCCGAACAAAATGCTCGGCCCTTATTACTTGCCGGCAAAGTCAATTTAACATAAACTGTTAAAAAGTAACCTGAGTTTTTTAAATTCTTCGGAGGTTATTATGAGTTCCGACAATCGCACTCCCCGGCTTCATTCCTTCCGCATCGCATGTGCGATAGCCTCTGCGACCCTTTGCGCCACCGCCATCGCACAAGTGGCGTTCTCCTTAAAGCCAGCAATCGAAGTGCTCGACAACCCTGTAATTGCAGACTCCCCCGCGTATCCAGCCCTTGCGATCTCGACATTGGTCCCTGCCGTCATCGGTATCGCTACGACCATCCTCAGCGCCGTTCTCGTGTGGACGATCAAGAGCGGAGACCCCTTCAAGAAAGGGTCTGCGACATGCTTGAAGGTGCTCGGCATTCTCTTCGTTGTTCAAGCTGCCACCAGCCTCTACGCCGGCTCACTCAAAACCTCCGTTTCGATGTTTGGCGGCGAGGGGGCCGTCGGCGCCCAAGAGATCGCTTCATCATTCGATTGGACCTCTCTGGTTCTCGGCATCGTCCTGTTCATGCTTTCCCAGCTCTTCTTGTACGCCCGAGAGCTGTACCTCGACTCCGACGAGATTGCGTAAGGAAACGCCATGCCCGTAATTGTTCGCCTCGACAAGATCATGGCCGAGCGAAAGATTTCCTCGAACGAACTTGCCGAAAGGATTGGAACCACGCCCGTGAACCTGTCCCGTATTAAAAAAGGGCATATTCGCGGCATTCGCTTCAACACACTCGAGCAGCTATGCCTCGCCCTTCGTTGCCAACCCGGAGACCTTCTCGAAGTCATGAGCGAAGAGGATGCCCGAAAGGAGTTCGGACTCGATTGGTCCGCCGAGGATTAGAGGGCGGTCGTACTCGCCCTGCACACGGGGATGCGAATCGGCGAGGTCTGCGGCCTTCGGTGGTGCGATGTGGATTTCGAGACGGGCCTGATCTCGATCAGACACTCGGTGGCGTACGCGAAGGGAATGGGTTCGTTCATCAAGGACACCAAGACCCATGACGCCAGGGGTATCCCCATCGACCCGGTCGGCCTACTCCCCTTCCTGAAGGAGACCCACGAGATCGACTGCGGAAAGCTGCGCTTGCGCGGCCTTACCGGGGCGGTCGAGATCGGGGACTGCTACATCCTGTCGGAGCCGGGCGCGACCTTCGCGACGACAAGCTATATCCGCAGGGCGTTCAAGACGTTCTCGGAGACCAACGGCCTCATGGGCACCAACGACGAGCTGATCACGTTCCACGGCCTTCGCCACACGTTCGCAACGCAGTGGATCCGCCAAGGCGGCGATATCAAGGCGCTCCAATCGATCCTCGGCCACAAGGACGCCATGGCGACGCTCAACGTCTACGCCGACATCGAGCCCATCTCCAAAATCCATAACATGCTGCGCGCCACGCCGTGCCTTTGGCGCGGGCACCTCGGGCCGAGGGTCGATCCGGGTCCCATGTTCCAACAGAGGATCCAGGAGTCCATCGAGACGCTCCAGGCGTTCGGCTACGGCATCACCGAGCCGGACGACCGAAATATCGCCATACGCGACGTGAAGACGAACAGTTGGCTCTAGCTCACCGAGTACGCGGCAGTGCTGGGCCCATCCCAACTGAGGTCACGGTGGTCCGATAGGGGCGCCGCCCGCGGCATGCGCCGCGGAGCGGTATCCCCTACCGAAGGGCGGGGATGCCCTCCGCTTCCAGTTCGGAATCAGCCGTCGGAGGCGTTCGGCTGACTGCGGGAACGGCCTGTCCGCTCAATGTGTTCGGCTGAGATCGGAAATCAACCCAACACGAGCCGGACACGCGCCAGACGGCTCTTCCCCGTACGGCCTTCCCCCTTACGCTCATGTTGCAGACGTGTAACGCCGCTGTAAGCGCACCTCTTTTGGCGCCAGACAGGTACAATGATGAACACTGTACCGTAGCGGAGCGCCCCGCGCGCGCCGCAACCACGCGAAAGGGTTTCCCATGGCCGAGATCTCGTCCTCCCGTATCGTCATCACCGTCCTTGGCAAGAACCGCCCCGGCATCGTCGCCGGCGTCACCCGTGTCCTGGGCGAGGCCAACGTCGACATCCGCGACATCACGCAGTCCATTATCGAGGACATCTTCACCATGACCATGCTGGCCGATACCGCCGAGTCCAAGCTCGACTTCGCTGAGCTGCAGAAGGCCCTGGCCGAGGCCGGCGAGCTTTCGGGCGTCAACGTGTCCATCCAGCGCGAGGACGTCTTTAACTTTATGTACCGCCTGTAGCGAACAGGCCGTGCAGGAACAGGCCGGCGCATCTGCACTCAAGCACGCCGCCCCCACACGGCCCGGAGAGGAGCGCACATGGCCTACGACGCCAAGAAAATCTATTACCGCTTCGATGACCACTTGAGCCGACTGGTTCTGGATTACGAAGCAAGCCGCCAGATTTCGTCTGAGAGCGAAAGCCTCTACCACGGCCTGCCGACCGACCCTTATGACGAGGGCTTGTTCGAAGAGCACAATGTCAAGCGCGGCCTGCGCAATGCCGACGGCTCGGGCGTGGTCGCGGGCCTCACTCGTATCTCGGATGTGCACGGCTACAACAAGGTCGACGGAAAGGTCGTGCCCGATCAGGGCAAGCTCACGCTTCGCGGCTACAGCATCGAGGATCTGGTCAACAATGCCCAGGCCGAGAATCGCTACGGCTACGAGGAAGTCGCCTATCTGCTTATCACGGGTTCGCTGCCCAACAAGGAAGAGCTCGACGGCTTTTGCGAGCGCCTGGGCGCCTTTAGACATCTGAGCGACGAGTACGTTAAAGAGTTCCCTATGACCACGGTATCGTCGAGCATCATGAACGTGCTCCAGCGCGCCGTACTGCTGCTCTACGCCTTCGATGCCGAACCAGACGTGATCACGCCCGAGCACGAAATCGACGTCGCCATTTCCATGCTCGCACGTCTCCCGCGCATCGCCGCCTTCGCACACATGGCCTCGGTCGCCAAGCTTCGCGGCTCCGAGGTTCACGTGCCGCACCCCACGCCCGGTCTCTCCACCGCCGAGACCATCCTACAGGTCCTGCGCGGCGGCATGGCGTTCACCCGCGATGAGGCGATGCTGCTCGACGTTATGCTCATGCTGCATGCCGAGCACGGCGGCGGCAACAACTCCACCTTCGCTTGCCGCGTGCTGTCGTCTTCGGCCACCGACCCGTATTCCGCCTACGCCGCGGCTATCGGCTCGCTCAAGGGCCCGCGCCACGGTGGTGCCAATGCCAAGGTCGTGTCTATGCACGAGGACATCCGCGCGCATGTCTCCAACTGGGAGGACGAGGACGAGGTCGCGGCCTACCTGGGCAAGATCCTCGACAAGCAGGCCTTCGACGGCACGGGCCTCATCTACGGCATGGGCCACGCCGTCTATACGCTCAGCGACCCGCGCGCCGAGGTCTGCCGTCGTTACGCGCGCACACTTGCCGCCAAGAAGAACCTGGGCGATGAGTTCGCGCTCATCGAGCGCATCGAGCGCCTGGCACCCCAGGTCATGCGCGACCACGGCATGACCAAGCCCATCTGCGCCAACATCGACCTGTACACGGGCTTTATCTACAAGATGCTCGGCGTGCCCGAAACGCTCTTTACGCCGCTATTCGCCGTCGCCCGCATGGCCGGCTGGTCGGCACACCGCATGGAAGAGCTCTTCTGCGCGCACCGCATCATCCGTCCCGCGTATCGCCCGGTTATCGAGCCGCTGGAATACAAGCCGCTCGCCGATCGCTAGGACGCGGACCGTTATAGAACCCGAGCGTGGCCAGGGCATCACCGCCCTCGGCCACGCTTTTTATGACAGTAGAAAGGATCGCAGCGAATGATTGTGTTTTCCGATATGGATGGAACGCTGCTGACGAGTGATAAGCAAATGAGCGATGCCACCTGGGCGATGCTCGACGAGCTCGCACGTCGTGGCATCGAGTTTGTTCCCTGCACGGGACGTCCACTGTCGGGCATCTTTAAGCCCATTCTCGCCCATCCCGCCGTGCACTACGCGGTCTGTGCCAACGGCGCCAGCGTCTGGCAGCTCGACGAGGATACGCCCACCGACGCCTCGCGCGCCACGTGCATCTTGAGCCGTCCGCTCGACCGTGGCATTGCCCACCGCATCCATCGCATTGCCGCCGGCCACGATGTGACCTTCGATATCTTCGCGGATGGGCAGTGCTTCCTCCCCCGCTCGCTATACGGGCGTCTGGATGAGTTCTGTGGCGGCGACCCCCACATCGCGGCTTCGCTCAAGCGCACACGAACGCCGATCGACATGAATATCGACAGCAAAATCGACGAGGTCGAGACGCTCGAACGCATCGCTATGTACTGGCACGACCCCGCCGATCGCGACGCCATCGCGGCGGCGCTCGACACGCTCGGAGGCATTGAGGTCACGCGTTCGTACGCCATGAATATCGAGGTTATGGGCGAAGGCGCCACCAAGGGAACGGCCCTCACGTGGCTGTGTGAGCATCTGGGCGAGCGTCTCGCCGACGCCTGGGCGTTCGGCGACAACATCAACGACATCCCCATGCTGCAGGCAGCGGGCCATGGCATGGCCATGATCAACGCCGAGCCCGAAGATCGCGAGGCCGCCGACGCCATCACCGAATACGACAACGACCACGACGGCGTCGCCCGCACCATCATGGCCGCCCTCGCCTAGTCATTGGTCAGTCATTGGGGACGTTCTTAAACGACTAGTCACTGGGGACACTCTTCGCAAAAAGCTGCAAGGACTGTCCCCCACTGTCGGCAGAAAAGGAACGTCCCCATCTGCCGAATTAGGAGAGACTCTCCAGCACGCGACGGAGCTCCTGCTGGACGGCGTGGTCGCGGTTGCAACCCACCACGCGATCGGCCACCGCCTTAAGCGCGGGGCGCGCGTTTTCCATCGCGCAGCCCGTGCCGACAAAGCGAATGATCTCGTAGTCGTTCATCGAGTCGCCAAACGCCATGACCTCGTCGCGACCAATGCCGTAATGCTCCGCGAGCTGCGCGATACCCGAGGCCTTCGACACACCAGGCTGCATGGCATCGATCCACGCGTTGCCCGAAGGCGCAAAAGTAAAGAGCTGACCAAGTTCGCGCTGTAGCACGTACGCACTGTCCATAACCGCACTGTCGTCGCAAAAGATACTCGCCTTGATGATATTTACGCTGGGATCGGGCAGCTCCCAAATGCGCTCGGCATTGGGAAGGTCCTTATCGACCTCACGCACGAACTTGCTCTCGTCATCGAGCAGGAAGGACTTGGTACGGTCAAAGAGCGCAAGATGCAGATTGGGAAACGTCGCGACGGCCTGGGCGAGCCTTCGAATCGCCAGGTGCGAATACACCTCACGGTCTACCATCTTACCGTCGGCGTAGACTTGGGCGCCGTTAGCGGCGACAAAGTCCATCTTGTCGCGAACGGGCGCAAAGAACTCGCACAGGCGATCGTAGCGACGACCTGACGATGCGGCGAAATGCACGCCATGCTCGTGTAGCGCCAGAATCAGTTCGTAGGTCTCGGGAGGCACCTGGCCGTTTTCGTCAAGCAGCGTGCCGTCCATATCGGATGCAATCAGTTTAAACATAGAAAAGCTCCCTTCGGGCTTGTTGGAATCGAACGTGTATCCGATTCCAACGTACCCAAAGGGAGCTCAAATAAGACTCCGCGGGCGTAAACGTTACAAGGACCTGGCAAATAGCTCACACATGCCAGAGGTCTCACGGTCGCGGCGTCAGGCGACACGCCACCCCGATGACTAGTCGGCGTAGGTGAAGGTTGTAACGTCGAACATGCCCTCGGGGCGGATGCGGAGCGTCGGGATAACCGGCAGGGGCAGGAAGATGATGCCCATGATGGGGTCGAGCGGCGGCTCAATACCCATGGCGCGTGCCTTGACCATAAAGTCGTCGTGCTGCGCGGCAACGTCCTCGGCCGTGCCTTCGCTCATAAGGCCACCGAGCGCCAGCGGAATGCGCGCCACGACCTCGCCGTTACGCACCAGCACGTGGCCGCCCTGGCCCACGGCCTCAACGGCAGCCATCATATCGGCCGCGTTGTCGCCCACCACGCACACGTTGTGCGAGTCGTGGCCGATCGTCGAGGCGATGGCACCGCCCGTAATGGTAAAGCCACGCACCCAGCCGCGACCAATGTGCTTGCCAACAAGACCCAGGCCCGCAGGGCCATCACCGTCGGCCCCCTCGGCCTGCAGTGACAAGCCGCGGCCGTGGCGCTCGATCAGCATAATGCGGCGCAGGCCCTCGGCATTCTCGGGACGAGCCATGCCCGTGATGGCCTTGCCCGGCACCACGTCGATCACGGCCTCGCCCGGCTTAAAGGCATAGTCGAACACGTCAAGCGATAGCTTCGGCAGCTTAACGGAAGCACGCAGCTCATCGGCAAGGGCCGCAACCTCGGCCATCTCGGGTGCGATCTCGCCCACAAAGGTGCCGTCCTGCGCCACCAGAGCACCGGCGGCATATACGCGATGCGGAGCCGTGGCAAACGTCAGGTCGTTGAGTACCAGCAGGTCGGCACGCTTGCCCGGGGCGATGGCGCCACGCAGCTCGTGCGGGTCGCGGCAACCGTGGTCCAGGCCAAACGCCTCGGCCGTGGAGAGGGACGCCATAGAGATGGCAACCACGGGGTCGATACCGGCCTCGATAGCCACGCGACAGGCATTGTCGATCATGCCGGTCGCAAGCGCATCGGAAGGGGCGCGGTCGTCAGTCGCAAAGCAACAGCGGCGGGCGCGCGCGGGATTCTCCAGCAGCATCGGCGACAGGTTGGCCAGGTCATGGCTGCAGGTGCCCTCGCGCAGCATCACGTACATGCCACGAGACAGCTTGTCGAGCGCCTCCTCGGGAATCGTCGACTCATGGTCGGCGATAATGCCCGCCGCGGCATAGGCATTGAGGTCCTTGCCGGCAACGAGCGGCGCATGGCCGTCGACCTGCTTGGACGGCGTCTGGTTGGCAGCATCGATGCGAGCACAGGTCTCAGGATCGGCCATAAAGACACCCGGCAGGTTCATCATCTCGCCCAGGCCAAAAACGTCGCCCGGATGCTCGGCAAAAAACGCCTGCATGTCAGCGGCGGTAATCACAGCGCCCGCTTGCTCATCGGGCAGCGCGGGCACGCACGAAGGCATCATGTACTTGATGGAGATGGGTGTACGGCGGCCGTCCTCGATCATAAAGCGCAGACCGTCCAGGCCCGCCACGTTGGCAATCTCGTGGCTGTCGGCAATGGCGGTGGTGGTACCGCGCGTCGCCGCCATGCGCGCATACTCGGCGGGGCGGATGTTCGAGGACTCAATGTGCAGATGTCCGTCGATAAAACCGGGGGCGAGATAGCGACCCTGGCAGTCGATAACCTCGGCAGCCTCATAGGTACCGGCGGCATCGTCGCGCCCGTTGTAGAGCACGCCGACGATTACGCCGTCCTTGACGGCAACGCTACCGGGCGCCACGCGCTGACCGTACACGTCGACAATCTGCGCATTGGCAAACAGCGTGTCGACGGGCACGCGGCCCTCGGCGGCCTCGATCACAGACCTCATGACCTCAACGGACATACATACTCCTTTAACTGTAGAAAAAAGCTGCGGAGCGGACGAGCCTTCACCGCAGCAAGCCAATAGCCATTGTATGCCCAAAAGAAAGTCCCGCTAACACCCCTTCCGCTTAACGGCACCGCCAAATGATCCCTCCGTCCCCAAGGGATCGTCGTAACCAAAAAGGCCGCAGTCGGGATTCCCGGCTGCGGCCTTATTGCACTTGTGAGGTCAACTCGCTCGTTAGACCAACTTAAAGCCCTTGCGCTTGCCCACGGAGAGGGTGTCGCCCAGTTTGAGGGCGCTCGGATCGATGTTGTAGCTCTTGGGAGCCACAGCCTTGCCGTTGACCTTGACGCCGCCGCCGTCGATGTCGCGGCGGGCCTGACCGGCGCTGGCCGAAAGGCCCAGGTCCTTGAGCAGGCCGGCGAGGTAAATCTGGCCCTCGTCGTTGACGGTCAGTTCAACGTGCTTCTCGGGGAAGTCGGCAAGCTGGCCCTCCTTGAACACACGGTCGAACTCGGCCTGTGCCTCGTCGCCGGCGCCGGCGCCGTGGTAGGTGTCGCACAGGTCGCGGCCCAATGCGCGCTTGAGCTCGTAGGGGTCGGCAGAACCATCGGCCAAGGCGGCGTCGATCTTGTCGACCTCGGCCGGGGCGAGCGAGCTGGCCAGACGATAGTACTTGCCGATCATCTCGTCGGGGATGGACATGGTCTTGCCGAACATATCCTTGGGAGCATCGGTCAGGCCGATGTAGTTACCGTAGGACTTGGACATCTTACGGACGCCGTCGGTGCCCTCGAGCAGCGGCATGGTGAGCGCGATCTGCGGTTCCATGCCCATCTTCTCCATGAGCTCGCGGCCGGCGAGCAGGTTAAAGAGCTGGTCGGTGCCGCCCATCTCGACGTCGGCCTTGATCTGCACGGAGTCGAAGGCCTGCATCACAGGGTACAGGAACTCGTGCAGGGCAATCGGCGTCTGGGACTGGTAGCGCTTGGTAAAGTCGTCGCGCTCGAGGATGCGGGCGACGGTGAACTTGGAGCACACCTGCAGCAGGCCGGCCAGGTCCATCGAAAGGATCCAGTCGCCGTTGTGCACGATGGTGGTCTTCTCGGGGTCCAGGATCTTCATGGCCTGGCTCACGTAGGTCTCGGCGTTGGCCTCGATCTGCTCCTGCGAAAGCTGCGGGCGGGTGGAGTTCTTGCCCGAGGGGTCGCCGATCAGCGCAGTGCCGTTGCCGATGATAAGGGTGACGTTGTGGCCCAGGTCCTGGAACTGACGCATCTTGCGCAGGGGCACGGCATGGCCCAGGTGCAGGTCGGGGCTGGTGGGATCGACGCCGAGCTTGATGTTGAGGGGCTCGCCCTTCTCAAGCTTCTTGCGAAGGTCGGCCTCGGGGACGATCTGCGCTGCACCCGAGGTGATGATACGCATTTGCTCGTCAACAGACAGCATTGGGTATCCTCCTTTTGCTATAGCACCCTCACCGGATACGGCGGTGCTGGAAGTTCATAAACCCACTAATAATAACCAAAACAGCGCGACGCGGCACCTACGACAGGAAAATCCTCGTCCTGCCGCACGCGTCGATAACGACCGGCAAACGCGTGCCGTCACGTTCGACCAAAAAGCGCGCCTGCTGACGGCGCGAGCAGTCACGGCAACGGACCTGCCCCGTTGCATCCGTGGCGCAGGCGCCCTCGGCAGTCAGCAAGCAGTGCTCGCACACCATGAGCTCGGGACGGTCGGCATCGACCGGACCCCAGACGCCGGGTTCAGCAGCCAGTTCGGCAATACGCTCCGCATCATTGCCGAGCAACTCGGCCGACAAGCACACCCGCCCCGCACCGAGTCCGCGCAGCCAGGTAAGCGTGGCCCGATTGGCACAGAACACCGGCGCCGCCACGTCAAACGTTGTGCCCAGCTCGCGGGCCATCGCCACTTGTCCCAGATTGCGGCAGACGACGCGCCCGGCACGCTGCATAAGCGCCCGAGTCCGCTCGGCGTCGCCCGCGCGGCACACTTCGTCGAGCACCACCGTTGTATCGGACAGATCTCGCTCATCGCGCGGACCCACATCCATCAGCTCCCAGGCAAAGACCATACGAGCAAAATCCTCGCGCTTTGCCGGCCCCGCCGACCCCGCCAACTCCGTCGACGCACCGCCATCCACCGCAGCGTCCTCAAAGGGCAGCACCTCAACGGCACGCGCAACGGGCGCAATCGCATCCGCCTCGGCCCGCATGCGCTCCAACACCGCCGCCGTCTGATCCAACACGCCGGCGCTGCGAATCAGATAGACCTCGCAGCCCGCGCCCACCTTACGTTTGCAATGCACGACGATGCGCTCTCCCGCAGCGGCATCCACGGGGCAAGGCACCTGTGGCCAGCGCTTGGGCACATCGGGACGCGCGTCGGCACCCGGGTAAAATCGGATTTCGAGCGTGTCGCCCGCCGCCACGGCGGCATCAAGCTCAACCGTCACCTCTTCGTGACCCACAGCGACCAAGTGGCCCACGCGCACGCCCTGGTTGATCGCGCGCTCAAAGCTCATGAGCTCGGCACCCGAACGACCCCGCAGGTAAGCATCGGTAAACCCACGGTTAAACGACCTTCCCAGCTCGCGTTCAAGCTCTTCCACGGCACCGGAGTCCCACGCGCCGTCGCACAGCATATCGAGTGCCCGACGCCACACCCTCACCACGTTGAATACGTAATCGGGATTCTTCATGCGCCCCTCGATCTTGAGCGATGCCACGCCGGCGGCAACAAGCTCGGGCAGGTGCGCGATACCCAGATAGTCACGCGGACAAAGCAGGCGGTCTCCCTCGACGGCAACAACACTCTGCCCCGCCTCGTCCACTAGGTCGTACGCCAGACGGCACGGCTGCGTGCAGTCGCCGCGCATCGCCGAGCGCCCACGCCGCAGGGCCGAGAACTCGCACGCCCCCGAATAGCCGATGCAAATCGCACCGTGGCAGAATACCTCGATGGGCACGCCCGTGGCACATAGCGCCGCAATCTCGTCGACCGTCAGCTCGCGTGCCGTCGTCACGCGCTCGACCCCCAGCTCATCGGCGGCAAGCCGCACGGCACCCTCGCTATGAGCGCCCGCCTGCGTGGACAGGTGAATCTCGACCCCGGGAATCGCCGCGCGCAGCGCGCAGGCCAACCCGGCATCGGCGACAATCAGAGCATCGGCGCCCAGCTCCAGTGCATGAGCTCCCAACGCCACCGCGTCGGACAACTCATCGTCAAACACGAACACGTTGAGCGTTACGTACACACGCACGCCATGGGCATGCGCCACGGCGCAGCCGCGCGCAAACTCGTTATCCGTAAAGCCATGGGCGCTCACACGGGCGTTAAAGCCGCCCAACCCCGCATAGATGGCATCGGCACCCGCGGCGATGGCCGCAAGCATCTGGTCGAGTCCGCCCGCCGGCGCCAGCAGCTCGGGCAGCGCCGCACCGGCAGCATCCAATCCAGTCTCGTATTGTCCGCTCGGCCCCATCGTCCGAATCGCCATCGACAAACTCCTTACCAAGGTATGCATTCACTCTGAAAAATGCCGTCTTCCAGCATACACGAGGCCTCGCGCGCCCCGTTTGGTTTATCGTGTAATAACTTATGTCCATCCTGCCCCGACGGCACATCCACCGTCCGGCACGACATACCTGGAGGTCAATATATGGGTCCTCGCCAACGACAGGGACGCAGCCGTTCAAAGACGCATGCTCTGCCCATAATCCTGCTCTCGTTTTTGGGCTTTCTGCTGATTGCGGGCGTGGCGTTTGGCATCGGCATGGTCGGCAACGTCAACCGCTGGCTGTCCGATCTGCCCGACTACACCGACGCCAACGCGTATCTGGTGAGCGAGCCCACCGAGATCGTCGACTGCAACGGCAACAAGATCGCGAGCTTCTACACGCAAAACCGCAAGTCCATCACCGAGGACGAGGTCTCCCCCTACGTGCTGCAGGGCACCGTTGACGTCGAGGACGAGCGCTTCTACGAGCACGGCGGTATCGACCTGTGGGGTATCGCGCGTGCTGCGGTGGCAACCCTCGGCGGCGGACACGAAGGCGCCTCGACGATCACCCAGCAGCTTGTGCGCAACACCATCCTGCAGGAGGAGCAATTCGACTCGACCATTGAGCGTAAGGTGCGCGAGGCCTACATCGCCATCAAGATGGAGGACATGTACTCCAAAGACGAGATCCTCATGATGTACCTCAACACCATCTATTACGGCCACGGCGCCTACGGCATCGAGGCCGCAGCCGAGACCTATCTGTCCAAGAGCGCCGCCGACCTCACCCTGAGCGAGGCCGCGCTACTCATCGGCCTTCCCAACTCGCCTTCGCAGTACGACCCCACGGTCAATCCCGATCTGGCACTGTCTCGCCGCAACAAGGTTCTCGACAACATGCTGCGCCTGGGCCACATCACCCAGGAGGAGCACGATGCCGCACAGGCCGAGCCCATCACCCTCAACGTGACCGAAATCTCGGGCAGCGGCGTCGACGTTTACTCGCAGCCCTACTTTGTCTCCTACGTCAAGCAGCTGCTGGAGCAGGAGTGCTCGACCGACGTGCTCTTTAAGGGCGGCCTGACCGTCAAGACCACCATCGACCCCACGATGCAGCAGGTGGCAGAGAATGCCGTCCGCGAGCAGCTCGACACGCTCTCGCTTGACGGCCTGGACATGGGCATGGTCGTCGTCGACCCCAAGACCGGCTACATCAAGTGCATGGTGGGCGGCTACGACTACAACGCCGACGAGAACCACGTAAACCATGCCACGGCCAAGCGTCCCGTCGGCTCCACCTTTAAGGCCTTTACGCTGGCAACTGCCATCCAAAACGGCATGAACCCCAACGTCACCCTCAACTGCAACTCGCCGCTCAAGGCCAAGGGCACCACGACTGAGGTCCAAAATTACGCCAACCAGAGCTATGGCAACATCACGCTTAAGCAGGCGACGGCATACTCCTCCAACACCGGCTACATCCAGGTGGCGGAAGCCGTCGGCAACAGCAAGATCATCTCGCTCGTCAAAAAGCTCGGCGTCGACCCCGCCAAGGACAACATCGAGGACGTTCCCGTCATGACGCTCGGCACCGGCTCGATCTCGCCACTCGAGATGGCCGCCGCCTACGCGACGTTTGCCAACGGCGGCTACTATCGCCAGCCGATCGCCATCACCGAGATTGATTCTCGTACCGGTTCGGTGCTGTACCAGCACACCGACAATCCCTCACAGGTGCTTACCGAGGGCGAGGCCGCCGCGGTCACCGATGTTCTGTCCGGCGTCATGAAGGGCAGCGGTACGGGTGCTGCCGGCGCCCTGAGTGTCAACCAGCCCTATGCCGGCAAGACGGGCACCACCGACAACACCACCAACCTGTGGTTCTGCGGCTATACCCCGCAGCTGGCGTGCGCCCTGTGGACCGGCTATTCCGCGGGCGAGATCCCCATCCAAAAGTACGGCACGGACCTGCTGGGCGACAGCACCAACCTGCCTGTCTTTAAGCGGTTTATGAACACCGTTCTGACCGGTACCGAGCGCGAGGAGTTTGCGACCGGAACGGCGCCCACCTACAAGAACAACAGCGTCTGGAAGTTCTACGGCACCAACAACACCAAGAAGTCGGAGAACGACGACAAGGACAAGGACGAAGAGGAAGAGGAAACCACCACGACGACCACGACGACCACGACCACCGAGACCACGGGCGGCGACACCACCGGCGGCACCGGTACGACCGGTGGCTCGACGGGCGGCTCCACTGGTGGTTCGACCGGCGGCGATGGCGGCACGCCTACGCCTACGCCCACGCCCACTCCCGACCCCTCGCCCACGCCTGACGATACGGTCGGCTAAGAAGTACGCGACTAAAGCCAACAAGGCCCCGAGCAGCTTATTGAACTGCTCGGGGCCTTTTAGTTTGAAGCGACTGGGCGGTCGTTATACCAGCAAACAAAAAAAGGGGGTACCGACCAACGTCGATACCCCTTACAAGCCACTATGTAAGCGCACGCAGTGCCGAGCGCACGACCCGCACGCCTACTTGCGAGAATTGCTCAGCTTATTGATCAGCGCCTCGAGACGCTCGCCGTCCTCGGCCGTCTGGGCAATAACCAAAATCGTATCGTTGCCGGCAAGCGAGCCAAGCACATCGGGCAACTCTGCCGCATCAACGGCGGCGGCGATGCCGGAAGCCGTGCCAGGCTGAGCCTTGATCATAACCAGATTATCGGTACGCAGAACGCCCGTTACGAGCTCGGAAACCATGCGCTGCAGGTGCAGGTCCTCTGCCAGAACATAGATGCCCTCAGGGAGCTTACGCAGCCCCATATCGGCAATATCGCGAGAGACAGTCGCCTGCGTGCAATCAAAGCCCATAGCACGGAGCTCATCGACCAGCACGCGCTGCGTGCGGACGTCCTTATTGCGCACAATATCTCTAATGGCATCCTGGCGCCCATTGCGTTTTTTAGCCATACAAACCCTCACTCCAAAAGATGGCGGAGACAATCAATCAGTGATTGAATAGTTTAACGCTATTTGAAGGCTTTTGTGTATAAGAACGCATTTCGAAACAATTCTATGCAAATTTGTTTCGTAATGAGCCGTTTAGGCGGTTTTTGCGCCCGTCCGGTTAAGAAAAGCTGCCAGATGCGTACACATCACGCAGCGCGCGGGCTTGGCGCTGGCGATCGGCCCAAACAACAGACCGAGCCCCCGATGGTTATCCTTGAGCGCGGCGACCATTTGACGGGTTCGAGGCGCCTCGAGCATATCACGCATGCGGGCGGAACGCTCGATTGACGACACCCCATGCGGGCTCAGACACAAATTCTCGATGCAGGCGACCAGTCCGGCAAAGTAGAACTTTTGGCTTGCCAGCTTGAGCCGACCACCGCTATCTGCTTCCGAGAGTGAGTCCGCAAGCTCGTCGAGCGCTCGGGTGTCATCGGATACCTTGGCATACATGGTGGGATCAAAGGCATCTGCAAGCTTAGGTGCCGCCGCGTGGAAACAAGCGTCGCCGCAGCCGGACACGAATCGTGCCTGCGAGAGCGCATAAGCCATAAACTCAACCGTACGGTACGCCTTGCCGCGCGACAGGCATGCCTCAAACAGCGGACGGCTATACATCACGCCAGAGGTCTGAGCGACTAGGCCGCCCAAAATCAACTGGGGCAGCCCAGTCACCATAGAAGACTCGTCTTCTATGGCAATAGAGGCAGCATCCAAGACGCGCGAATGACGCTCGCGATGCGCATCGTATCGATCGAGCGACACCGAGGGGAGCACAATGTCTGCCGCAGTATCGCACGCGATATCGACCATCTTGGAAAGGGCCTGCGGAGCAAACCACTCATCGGCGTTCATGGCGATGATTTGAGAGCCGCGCGAGGCATCAAAACCGGCACGAAGACAAGCGCCGCGCTTCGCGTCCTCGACGTCAATCAAATCAATATGGATGTCCCTGTCGGCAGCAACTTGAAGCGAATGGCGCACACCGGGCGCAGCATCGCGGCAGACAACGACAATCTGCAAATCGTAGAGGTCTTGGTTCTGGATACTCTCGAGCGCACGCATCGCATAGCTGGGCGAACCTTCTACCACAAGGATCACCGAAAGTCGCGGATGCGAACCACGTCGAACCAAATTATCCGTCCTCTCGACAGCAATGAATCAAACCGTGGTTCATGGTACACCCCGGCAATAAAAGCAATGAGACACCGGTTGCATTGCACGCCAAGAACAGATGTTGCACACGCGCAGCCCACAGATGACAGGTGTCGACGCACGACACGTCGAGCCCTCCCCTAGTCGAGCACGACAAGCTCGGCGGGATCGTAATCCACGCCCATAAACGCAAGGCCGCAGGCAGGAGCCGTGGGGCCCGCAGCGGTACGGTCGCAAGCATCGATAACCTCGCGCATCCACTCGGGTTCACGGCGATGCATGCCAATCTCGACAAGCGTGCCCACGATCGTACGGACCATCGAATGCAGAAACGCATTGCCCTCGATGGTAAACGTCAGGATGTCCTCGCCAAACGCAACCTCATGGCCAAATTCGGCACGCATCACGCAGCGATGCGTGGGTTTGCCAACGGCCGAGGCAACCTTGCAAAAGCTTTTAAAGTCCTGCTCGCCCAGCAGCGCGGGGCAGGCAGAAGACATAGCCTCAACATCCAAGGGATAGCGATGCCACCACACGGCACCGCGGGACAGCACGGGGCGCGCATCGCGATCGGCAATACGGTATGTATACGTACGGGAATGCGCGTCAAAGCGTGCAGAAAAGCCTTTACGGGCCCTGTAGACCTCGTTTATGGCGATATCTTTGGGCAGCAGGGCATCCATGGCCCGCAGCCACCTACGGCGCGTCAGAGCGAGCTCAGCGTCCGTAACGGGCACGCTGATGTACTGAGCCACGGCATGCACGCCGGCATCGGTACGCCCCGCGCACGTCAGATCGATCGGGCGGCGAAGCAGCGTCTCGATGGCTCGACGTAGCTCACCAGCAACCGTCGTCTGTCCCGGCTGCTCGGCAAATCCGCTATACGACGAGCCATCATAGGCCACACGAAATACGAGTGTGGCGTCAAGCTCGGAAATCGAATTGAAATCAGACGGCGCAGTCATGGGCGCTCCCAACAAACAAGCAACGGTATCGCGACAAAAAAGAGGGGTACGCGAACGTACCCCTCGAATATAGCCTATGCAGACGGAAAGTCTACTCAGCGGTCTCCTCAGCAGGAGCTTCCTCGACGGCCTCGACCTTCTTGGGAGCAGCGGCCTTCTTGGGGGCCGGAGCAGCCTTCTTGGCCTTAGGCGTGCAAGGCTCGGTGACGAGCTCCATGATAACGATGGGAGCGTTGTCGCCCTTGCGGTTGCCGAGCTTCATGATGCGGGTGTAACCGCCGTTGCGGTCCTGCCACATGCCCTGGGCAGCCTTGTCGAAGATCTCGGCAACGAGCTGCTTATCGCCGAGCTTGGCGATAGCCAGACGACGAGAGTGCAGGTCGCCTTTCTTGGCCCAAGTGATGATCGGGTCGACGACCGAACGCAGCGCCTTAGCGCGGGTCTCGGTGGTCTTGATGCGGTCGTTCTCGAAGAGGGCCTTAGCAAGGCTCTTCTTCATGGCCTTGGTGTGGCTCGCATCGGTGCCGAGCTTCAGGCCCTTCTTAACGTTGTGACGCATGGTCTAGTTTCTCCTCAAATATGCGAAGCATTAAGCCTTCAGGCTCAGGCCCATGGACTCAAGCTTGTCCTTCACTTCCTCGATCGACTTAACACCGAAGTTACGGATGTTGAGCAGATCGTTCTCCGAGAACTCAACGAGCTGACGGACCGAGTGAATGCTGGCGCGCTTAAGGCAGTTGTAGGAACGGACAGAAAGGTCCAGATCCTCGATCTGCTTGTCCAGCTCGGCGTTGTCGTTGGTGACCTCGGGAGCGAAGATCGAAGCCTCCTCCTCGACCTCGGGGGTCTCGGCAAGGTTCATAAAGGCAGCCATATGCTGGTTGATGATATTGGCAGCCTGGACCACGGCGTCGCGCGGAGCGATGGAGCCGTTGGTCTCGATCTCGAGGACAAGGCGGTCGTAGTCGGTGTGCTGACCGACACGGCAAGCCTCAACGAGCTTGGCGCAACGGGACACCGGCGAGTACAGCGAGTCGACGTGGATCACACCGATGGGATCGTTGTCGCGCTTGTTAGCCTCGCCAGAGACATAGCCGCGGCCATAGCCGATGCGCATGCTCATGGTGAGATGGCCGCCCTCGGTGAGCGTAGCGATGTGCTGCTCGGGGTTGACCAGCTCAAACTCGGACGGAATAAAGAAGTCCGCACCGGTGACCTCGCAGGGGCCGTCAACCGAGATGGTGGCGGTCGCCTCGTCGGTCGTGCCGAGAGCCCTGAAGACAAGACCCTTGACATTCAGGACGATGTCGGTGACATCCTCGACCATGTTAGGGATGGTCATGAACTCGTGCTGTGCACCATCGATCTGAATAGCCTCGACGGCGGCACCCTCGAGCGAGGACAGAAGTACGCGACGAAGGGAGTTACCCAGCGTATCGCCGTAGCCACGCTCGAGCGGCTCGACGGAGACACGAGCAGACGTCTCGTTGATCTCTTCGACCTGAACCTGAGGCCTAATGAATTCTGACATGTATTACCTCCAGCCTCAGCAGCCCGGATGGACTACTTAGAGTAGAGCTCGACGATGAGCTGCTCGTTGATATCACCGCTGATCTGCTCACGCGTCGGCAGAGCGAGCACGTTACCAGACAGCTTCTCGATATCGACCTCGAGCCAGCCAGGGACCTCAAAGCGCTCGGAGGAAATCAGAGCCTCCTTGATGGGGAGGAGGTCACGGAACTTCTCGCCGACAGCGACGACGTCGCCGGCCTTGACGCGGTAGGACGGGATGTCCACGCGCTTGCCGTTCACGGTGAAGTGACCGTGACGGACGGACTGACGAGCCTCTTTGCGGGTGCGGGCGAAGCCAAGACGGAAGACGACGTTGTCGAGGCGAGACTCAAGGATGATCATGAGGTTCTCACCGGTGACGCCGTTCATCTTGCGGGCCTTGTTGAAGTAGCCGTGGAACTGCTTCTCCAGAACGCCATAGATGAACTTGACCTTCTGCTTCTCGCGCAGCTGCATGCCGTACTCAGATTCCTTGCGACGGCGCTTGGGCTGACGGATAGATTCCTTCTTGCTGCTGTAACCGAGCTCAGCGGGATCGATCCCGAGCTGACGGCAGCGCTTAAGAACAGGAGTCCTGTCGATTGCCATATTGATACGATCCTTTCAGTTACACGCGGCGACGCTTCTTGGGGCGGCAGCCGTTGTGCGGGATGGGGGTCTTGTCCTGGATGCTCGAGACCTCGAGGCCAGCAGCCTGGAGGGAGCGGATGGCGGTCTCACGACCGGAGCCGGGGCCCTTGACGAAGACGGAAACCTTCTTCATACCGTGCTCCATGGCCTGCTTGGCAGCAGCCTCGGCAGCCATCTGGGCAGCGAACGGCGTGGACTTACGGGAGCCCTTGAAGCCCACCTGGCCAGCCGACTTCCAGGAAATGACGTTGCCCTGGGGATCGGTGATCGAAACGATCGTGTTGTTGAACGTAGAACGAATGTGAGCCTGGCCCACGGAAATGTTCTTACGGTCCGCGCGCTTCAGACGGGCAGCGCGAACGTTCTTCTTAGCAGTAGCCATCTATCTAGCGCTCCTTATTTCTTCTTCTTAGCACCGATCTGACGCTTCGGGCCCTTGCGGGTACGAGCGTTAGTGTGGGTGCGCTGGCCGCGGACCGGGAGGCCCTTGCGGTGACGAAGGCCGCGGTTGCAGCCGATGTCCATAAGGCGCTTGACGTTCTGGTTGCGCTCACGGCGGAGGTCACCCTCAACCATGATCTGGTTCTTATCGATATAATCGCGGATGGCGTTAACCTCATCCTCGGTGAGGTCCTTAACGCGCGTATCCACGTTAACGTTGCACTCGACGCAGATCTTCGTCGCAGTGGTGCGGCCGATGCCGTAAATGTAGGTCAGACCGATCTCAACGCGCTTCTCACGCGGGAGGTCGACACCATTAATACGGGCCAACGTAGTCTCCTCTCTTAACCCTGACGCTGCTTATGACGGGGGTTCTCGCAAATGACGAGGACCTTGCCATGGCGCCTAATGATTTTGCACTTATCGCACATCTTCTTGACCGAAGGACGTACCTTCATCGTTCTTCCTTTCGGTAGCGCTCAAACTACTTCCCTACTATCTACTCGCCCAGCCGCAGGCGTTTAAAACTATGGCTGGTCTTCACACACAATCCGACCGTAGGTTGAGCTAAGCCTGCAGCCGGAAATGGAGTGCGTGTATGCGTGCCGCTATTTGTAGCGATAGGTGATGCGGCCGCGGGTCAGGTCGTACGGGGAAAGCTCCACGACAACCCTGTCACCGGGGAGAATACGGATGTAATTCATTCGGATCTTGCCAGAAATGTTGCACAGAACCGAATGACCGTTCTCGAGCTCGACCTTAAACATGGCGTTGGGCAGCGGTTCCTTTACCGTACCCTCGAGCTCAATTGCGTCTTCCTTCTTCACAAGCAATCATCTTTCTCTAGAAAACGACAGCGATTGAGTATTCTACAATACGCATGCACGTATCGTAGTATCTTCGTAATGGCTCCACAACTAAGCGGAACTTGTTACATTTGAGAAATGTAAAACAAAGCCGTTCCCTGATGCCCAAGATCGCCTTGAAATGAGAAGGCATAGACCTTGGGGTCATGCCTTCGAAATTGAAAGGCGAGGTTGGGCATCAGGGGGCGGCGACTTTTACATTTCACCGCCTTGCAAGGAACACCAAGCACCCTGGGCATCCGTGGTGAGAATCACCGGACCGTCATTGGTAATGGCGACGGTGTTCTCGTAGTGTGCGGCGGGCAGGTGGTCGTTGGTCGTAACAATCCAACCGTCGGAGCCCGTGCTCACATGGTTGGAACCCATCGTAACCATCGGCTCGATGGCAATGACCATGCCGGCCTGGAGGCGAACGCCCCTCCCCTTCTTTCCATAGTTAGGAACGTTGGGGTCCTCGTGCATCACGCGGCCAATGCCATGGCCAACATAGTCACGAAGCACGCCATAGCCGTGAGACTCGGCGAGAGACTGAACGGCATAACCGACATCCCCGATATGGTTACCGGGAACAGCCTGCTCGATGGCAGCCTTAAGGCAATCGCGCGTAACCTCGCACAGGGCCTTGGCCTCGGGCGTGGGGGTGCCGACGAAAAACGTCCAAGCGTTATCGCCGACCCAACCGTCGACAACGGCTCCCGTATCGATAGAGATGATATCGCCATCGCGCAGGATCATGTCGGGGTTGGGAATACCGTGGACCACGGCATCGTTGATCGATGCGCAAATGGTCCCCGGGAACCCGCCGTAACCCTTAAAGGCCGGGGTGCCGCCATGCATGCGGATAATCTGCTCCGCGAGCTGATCGAGCTCAAAGGTCGAAACGCCGGGACGAACCATGGCTCCAACGTGGCGGAGCGCCATCTTAGATAGCGCTCCTGCCTTCTTCATCTGCTCGATTTGCGTTGCAGACTTAATCTTGATCATAGACCGAGAGCCTCTTTGACATCCCCGTACACGGTCTCGCGAGCCTGGTCACCGTTGACCGACTTGAGCAGACCCTGGCCACGATAGTAGTCGACGAGCGGACTCGTGGACTTCTCGTAGACGTCGAGACGGTTCTTAATGGTCTCGGGCTTGTCGTCGTCGCGCTGATACATCTCGCCTGCGCACTTGGGGCAGGTAGCATCGGCAGCAGTGCCGGTGTAACCGCAGGCGCGGCAGGTGCGACGCGAAGACAGACGATCGATGATGACCTCGGGGGCCACATCGACCAGAAGGGCGCAGTCGATCTCGCGACCCATGGCGGAGAGCTCGGAATCGAGCGTCACAGCCTGGGCGGTGTTGCGCGGGAAGCCGTCGAGGATGAAGCCCTGCTGGGCGTCATCGGCGGCAAGGCGCTCCTTGACAAGATCGATCACGAGCTGGTCGGGAACGAGCTCGCCAGCGTCCATGTACTTCTTAGCCTGAATACCAAGCTCGGTGCCACTCTTGACGGCAGCACGCAGCAGGTCGCCCGTGGAAATGTGAGCGACGCCAAACTCGGCGACGAGCTCCTGTGCGACGGTGCCCTTACCGGCACCCGGAGCTCCGAGCAATACGAGGTTCATGAGCAATCCTCCTCTAGCCTATTTAAAGAATCCATCGTAATCATACATCTTGATCTGGCCTTCGAGCTTATCGACCGTGTCGAGCACGACGCCGACCATGATGAGGATGGACGTGCCGCCAAATGCCTGGATCAGGTGGTTACCCGTGAAGGAGAAGATGATCGAAGGCACGATGGCGATGAGCGCCAAAAAGACAGCGCTGGGAAGCGTGATCTTGTTGAGCGCGTTCTTGATGTAGGCCGCGGTAGCCCTACCCGGACGCACGCCCGGAATAAAGCCGCCCTGCTTCTTAAGGTTGTCGGCCGTGTCATCGGGGTTGAACACCATGGAGGTGTAGAAGTATGCGAAGAACACGATGAGGACAACATTAAGCACCCAGTTGAGCCAACCGGTCGAAAGCGCAGAGGCAACTGCCTGAATCCAGCCGATGCCGGGGAAGAACACGGCAATCTGAGCCGGGAAGTACAGCAGCGCCGAAGCGAAGATGATCGGCACGACACCCGCGGTGTTGACCTTGATGGGCAGGTAGGTGGTCTGGCCACCCATCATGCGACGGCCCACGACGCGCTTAGCGTAGGAGACCGGAATGCGGCGCTGGCCGCGCTCAAGGAAAACAATCAGCGGGATAACCAGCAGGATGATGGCGCAGATGATCACCATGGTGATGATGCCACCGGCATTGCCCTCGGTGCTGGAAAAGATAGCCTGCGGCAGACCGGCCATGATGTTCGCAAAGATGATCAGCGACATGCCATTGCCGATACCGCGCTGGGTGATGAGCTCACCAATCCACATGATCAGCATGGCGCCCGCAGTGAGCGTTCCGACGATCATGAGGTCGAAGATGATCTCGGGAGCGCCGGCGCCATTAAAGCTGATGCCGAAGCTCTTAAAGAGGAAGAGGTAACCCACAGAGTTGAGGATTGCCAGAGCCAGGGTGAGGTAACGCGAGCACTGCGTAATCTTGGTCTGACCGACCTCGCCCTCGCGGGCAAGCTCATGCAGGGAAGGCACAACGGCCTGGAGCATCTGGAGGATGATCGAGCTGGTGATGTAAGGCATGATGCCCAGCGAAAACACCGAAACATAGCTCAACGCGCCGCCAGAGAAAAGATTCAGGAGGGCCATAGCACCTGCGGCGACCGAATTGTTATCGGTCGAGAAAAGGCCCAGCATCCCCTGGAAGGGAATGCCGGGCACAGGAACGTGCGCACCAATGCGGTACACGACGAGCATAGCTATGGTAAAAAGAATCTTTTCGCGCAATTCTTTGATGCGGAAAGCATTCTTAAGACCATTTAGCACGGCAGCTCGACCTTTCCGCCGGCGGCCTCGATCTTGGCCTGCGCAGAAGCGCTGACCTTGTCGACCTTGACCGTGAACTTCTTGGTGAGCTCACCATTGCCGAGCACCTTGACGGGCTCGAACTCGCTCTTGGTGATGCGAGCGGCCTTAAGAGCGGCACCGTCGATCACAGCGCCATCCTCGAACTTACGCTCGAGACGCTCAACGTTAACAGCGGTGTACTCGATACGACGGGGGTTACGGAAGCCCGGAAGCTTGGGCAGGCGCATAGCCAGCGGAGTCTGGCCACCCTCGAAGCCGGCACCCTTGGTGCCGCCAGAGCGGGAACCCTGGCCCTTCTGGCCGCGGCCAGAAGTGGTGCCGTGACCCGAAGAATTGCCACGGCCGACGCGCTTGCGGTTCTTGGTGGAACCGGGCGCGGGAGTAAGATCGTGAAGCTGCATTTGCTACTCCTCTACAATCTCGACAAGGTGCTTGACCTTGAAGATCATGCCGCGGACGGACTCGTTGTCAGCAATCTCGCGAACCTCGCGGATCCTGTGGAGACCGAGGGCACGGACAGTACGGACCTGGTCCTGCTTGCAACCGTTGGTGCTGCGGACCTGCTTGATCTTGATGGTGTCAGCCATGCTTAGTTCTCCTTACCGACGAACATCTCGGAGACCGTCAGGCCACGGCGAGCCGCGACGTCCTCAGGGCTGGAGAGCTCCTTGAGGCCCTCGACGGCAGCCTTGATGATGTTAAGGCCGTTGTCGGTACCGAGGGACTTGGACAGGACGTTCTTGATGCCAGCAAGCTCGAAGAGGGGACGCACAGCGCCGCCGGCGATAACGCCGGTACCCTCGACAGCGGGCTTGATGATGATGCGGCCGGCACCAAAGTGACCGAGAACCTCGTGCGGGATGGTGCCCTGATCGGTCACCGGCACGTGGAACATGTTCTTCTTGGCATCGAGAGACGCCTTGGAGATGGCCAGGGGCACCTCAGCGGACTTGCCCATGCCAACACCGACGTTGCCCTTGCCGTCGCCAACGACGACGAGAGCGACGAGGCTCATGCGACGACCACCCTTGACGGTCTTCGACACGCGGTTGATGTAAACGACGCGCTCCTCGAACTCGGAGGCCTCGCGCTGCTGCTTCTGATTACGAGCCATGTGCTACATACCTCCTAGAACTCGAGACCGGCGGCACGAGCACCGTCGGCGAGGGCCTTGACGCGGCCATGGTAGATACGGCCACCACGATCGAAGGCGACCTTGGTGATGCCGGCCTCGATGGCGCGCTTGCCAACGAGCTGACCGACCTTCTCCGCAGCCTCCTTGTTCGAGGTGTGGGTGCCCTTGAACTCGGCCTCGAGGGTCGAGGCGGAGACGAGCGTCAGGCTGGAGCCCTTGCTGTCGTCGATGATCTGGGCATAGATGTTGGCGTTAGTACGGGTCACGCGAAGACGCGGACGCTCGGCGGTACCCGAGACCTTGCCGCGAACACGACGCTGACGACGCTTGAGGCCTTCCAGCTTCGCCTTATGCTTGTTCATACGTAAACTCCTAAAAAGGTTGATCTTGCCAGCACCTGACGGGGTGCTGGTCTTATGCGAGTGAGTCGGTTACGACTACTTGGCGGCCTTACCCAGCTTGCGGCGGATGTGCTCGCCAACGTAGTGGATACCCTTGCCCTTGTAAGGCTCGGGAGGACGATGGCCGCGGATCTCAGCGGCGATCTGACCGACCTGCTGCTTGTTGATACCCTTGACGTTCACGTGGGTGTTGTCGGGAACCTCGAAGGTGATGCCCTCGGGAGCCTCGACGATCACGGGGTGCGAGAAGCCCAGGGAGAACTCGAGGTTCTTGCCCTTCTGCTGCACGCGGTAACCGACGCCGGCGAGCTCGAGCTTCTTCTCGAAGCCCTCGGAAACGCCAACAACCATGTTGTGGATGAGGGCGCGGGTGAGGCCGTGGCGGGCACGGGTCTCACGCTCGTCGTCGGGACGGGAAACGGTGAGGACGTTGTCCTCGACGTTGATAGCGAGCTTCTCAAAGACATCGAGCTCGAGCTGGCCCTTGGGGCCCTTGACGACAACGTTGTTGCCGTTGACTGCCACTTCGACTCCGGCGGGAATCTGGACAGGCTTATTACCGATACGAGACACGGTGATCTCCTTTCCTTCTACCTACCGAGCGAATTACCAGACGTAAGCGATGATCTCGCCGCCGACGTTGTGCTTGCGAGCATCGCGGTCGGTCATGACGCCATGGCTGGTGGAAATAATGGCGGTACCAAGGCCACCGCGGACGCGGGGCATGTCGGCAACGCCGGTGTACTTACGCAGGCCCGGCTTGGAAATGCGGCGGATGCCGTTGATGACCTTAGCCTTCTTGGGACCATACTTAAGCGTGATGTGCAGAGTCTTCTGGGGAACGGTGTCCTCGACATCGTAGCCCTCGATGTAGCCCTCCTCGTGCAGAACACGAGCGATCTCGACGAGCTTCTTGCTGCTCGGCATGGAGACCGTGGCCTTGTTCACAGAGTTAGCGTTACGGATGCGCGTAAGCATATCTGCGATCGGGTCTGTAAGGTTCATACAGATTCTCCTTCGTTCTTGATGAACACGTGCTCTTGGTTCTTCGCCGCCCTTAACGGCAAAGCCTAACTAGCGCGTTTTCCCTGTTCCAAACGGATGCTTGAAACGCTGGTAGTGACTTACCAGCTGGCCTTCTTAACGCCGGGAAGCTCGCCCTTGAGTGCAAGCTCGCGGAAGCAGACACGGCACAGGCCGAACTTGCGGTACACAGAGTGCGGACGGCCGCAGCGCTGGCAGCGCGTGTACTCACGAGTAGAGAACTTCTGCTTGCGATTGCACTTGACGATCATCGATGTCTTAGCCACTTATATCCTCCTCACATAGAGTATTGTTCGCCCCAAGCGCCGCCCCCTTGTGGGAACGGCGCTTATAGGGCAGGTGAACCTATTTCTTGAACGGGAAACCGAAGGCGTCCAGAAGGGCCTTGGCCTCCTCATCGGTATTGGCGGTGGTCACGAAAGTGATGTCCATACCACGCTGGTGATCGACGGAATCGAAGTCGATCTCGGGGAAGATGAGCTGCTCGGTGACGCCCATGGAGAAGTTACCACGGCCGTCGAAGCTCTTAGCGGAGATGCCGCGGAAGTCGCGGATACGGGGGATCGCGACGGAGGTCAGACGATCGAAGAACTCCCACATACGGTCGCCGCGCAGGGTAACCTTGCAGCCGATCGGCATACCAGCGCGCAGGCGGAAGGTAGCGATGGACTTGCGGGCACGGGTGATCATCGGCTGCTGGCCGGTGATGGCGCGCAGGTCGCGCACGGCACCGTCGATGGCCTTGGAATCGGTAGCGGCCTCGCCGACACCCATGTTCACGACGATCTTCTCAAACTTGGGGATCATCATGACGTTCTCGTACTGGAACTTGTCCTGAAGCTGCTGCTTGACCTCGTTGTTGTACTTGGTCTTCAGACGCGGCACATACTTCTCTTCTGCCATTGTTCACTCCTTCTTGGGGTTTTAAGCACGGGGCGTGGCCACGACGGGTTGTCCTCGTGCCTCCTGGCTGCATCCGCGCCGCTCATGGCATTTCGCGGTTTGGACTCGACGCAGCAGGAGCCGACAAAACAATCGGTACTATACGCGCATCGGGAGCGTATTTCCAGAAAAACCTCGTCTGCCTGCACAACTCCACAACTCCCCCGCACAAACCGATCCGCACGGGACGGAGGAAAATGGCAGTTGCGGTGAAATAGGGACTGTTTGACGGCTTAACTGGCTTAAACAGTCCGTATTTCACCGCAACTTATTTGGTGGGGATGCGATTAGCGTTTGCGGGGGACGAGTTTGGTGCGGCGCAGGTGGATCATTTCGGCGGCTATGGAGATGGCGATCTCCTCGGGGTCCTCGGCTTCGATGGCGACACCGATCGGCAGGTGCAGCTCGTCGATCTGGTCCTGCGCAAAGCCCTCCTGCTCCAAGCGGGCCCGCACAAAGGCCGTCTTGCGGCGCGAACCCAAGCAACCCAGATAGGCAGGCTTGGCGCGCATGGCCTGAATCACCACATCGATATCGGACTTGTGGCCTGCTGTTGCCACGACCACCAAGTCGCGCGGGCCGATGGGGCACTGCTTGCTCAGGTTCTTGTAGTCGACCAGACGACGATCGTAGACACCGGGCACCCATTCGGGCGTCAGCGTGCCGGGGCGGTCATCGCACGCCACGACGGCAAAGCCCGCCGCCGTGAGCACGCGTGCCGTCGCGGCGCCCACGTGCCCGCAGCCAAAGATGTAGGTCAGACCCTCGGGGCAGAGCGTCTCGATGTGCGCCGGGGGAATCTCGGAGGCAGCGTTGGTATAGGTGACCTTACTCCCCTCTTCCACAAGCGAAAGCCCGGGGCAGCCCGCAATGGTGCGGCGCGATTCCTCGCCATGGTATTCGGCAACATCGCCTTCGAGCGCGTTTGCGATAAACGGCTCAAAATCGATGGTGAAGTCGCCGATGCGTCGATACGCCAAGACGTCGGCAACCGACTGGAGCAACGGTGCCTGGGTCGCATCCAGATGCAGGTAGCACAGGCAGATAGCTCCGCCGCAGATCATGCCGGTATCGGAGTTCTCGCCGCCCATGGTGTAGCGGACCAGACGCGATTTACCCCCGGCCAGCAGCTCGCGAGCCTCGTCCAGCGTAAAGAGCTCGATTTTGCCGCCGCCGATGGTGCCCGCTTGGCTGCCATCGGCAAAGACGGCCATCCAGGCGCCCACGCCGCGCGGCGATGACCCCGCCGTGCCGGCCACGACCACGAGCTCGCACGTCTCGCCAGCACGCAGGGCGGCAAGCGCCGCATTCACCACATCGAGCTTTTCCATTGCCGCCTTCTATCCTCTAAAGACATCGGTGAGCATAGCGAGTGCCTCGAGCACGCCGCCGCCGACCGACGTCGCCTTGTCCGAAATATAGTTGATATAGCTGGCATCGCCGCGCGGATCGACGTCGGCGCATTTAAAGCCCTCAGTCACCTGCACGCCGTTCGCCAAAAGCCCGCGCAGACAGCCATCGATCTGCGTGACCATGGGAGTATCACCCGCATACCCGATCACGTCTCCGGCGCTCACGATGTCGCCGATGGTGCGGTCGGACCGAAACATGCCAGCGGCGGGGCTGTGGATAACGCGCTCCTTGCCATAGCCGGCGATCATGCCCGGCACGCCCGTGTTGGGCTGGGGCGAACCTTGGGTAATGACACGGCCGAGAAAATGCCCGCGCATGGTCTCGACCACGGCGTCGCAGTCAACCGGCGCGGTAAAGCCCGGCCCCACGGCGATGACGGCAGGCGCCATGTCGCGCGTGGTGCCCAAGTTGCGCTTAGCCAAAATCGCGTCGACCACAGCCGCGGGTTTCAACTCGCCGAGTATCTTGGCCTGGGGGTCCACTACAACGGCGACGTCTCCAGCCTCGGTAATCGCAAGCGCCTCAGCCGGCGTCTGTGCCAAGCGAGCGCGAATGCCTTCGACCTCGACCTCGCCCAGGCGAATGGCCTCGCAAAAACAGATTGTGCGACGGATGCACGTGGGAACCGCGATATCGGCCATAACGACCGACACGCCGGAGCGCACCAAGCGAGCGGCGACGCCCGTGGCGATATCGCCGGCGCCGCGAACATAAACGAGCATTCCCGGGGCACCTCCCTGTGCTACGGTTTGAGCAGAGCAAAAGCGGTTCGACCGCTACTCTGATGATTATTTATTATCACAGTATTATACGGCGGTGAACAGATGGAAACGGTTAGCGGCAATCTTGTCTCGGCGCTCAGGATCGAGCCAGGCATTACCGCGATTATCGGCAGCGGCGGCAAGTCGACGTTGCTGAAGACGCTGGGTCTTGAGCTCATGCGCGCTGGCGGCCGCGTGCTCCTCTGCACCACCACGCATATGTTTCCCGTCGCCGGCGTGCCATGGGACGGGTCGAATCGTCGCCTGGACGCCGCGCCTTGGAAGCCGGGCGCCGCGCATGTCCCCGGTTGCACCTGCGAGGCCTGCACGGGCCTTGTGCACGGAAGCATCTGCCAGGCAGGCGTCTTGGACCCGGAGACAGGCAAGCTCTCCGCCCCCGCCGAGCCGCTCGGCGAGCTGGCACGGCGCTTTAACTATGTGTTGGCCGAGGCAGATGGCAGCAAGCGACTCCCGCTCAAGGCGCATGCCGCCTGGGAGCCGGTAATTCCCGCCGCCACGGCAAACGTTGTCTGGGTCGTCGGCGCCTCGGGGCTGGGCAAGCCCGTCGCCGAGGTTGTCCACCGCCCCGAGCTCTTCTGCGAGCGCTGCGGCTGCGAGCCTACCGACATCGCCACGCCCGAGCGCGTCGCCCAGGTGCTCAATGCCGAGATGCAGATGCTGAACCTAAACAATGCCCGTATCATGCTCAACCAAGTCGACACGCTTGCCGATCCAACGATGGCAGATCGCTTCGAGGCGGCCCTCGGCCGCCCCCTCATCGCCACCAGCCTCAAGGGGTAGCTAAAAGAGCCCCGTCCCAAATTAGCTACCCCGGCGGTCTTCCCGTTAGCGGGGCACGTAGCGGCCGGGTTGGGCTCCGGTGGGCTCGCCGTCGCGCGCAGCCAGTACGCCGTTCACAAACACGGCCTTGGCGCGGCCGTGCGCCTCAAAGCCCTCGAGCGGCGTGTAGTCCACGGCCTGATGCTGCGTCGCGGCGCTAATCGTCCAGCGCGCGCACGGATCCCACACGCACACGTCGGCATCGGCGCCCTCGGCAAGACAGCCCTTGCGCGGATACATGCCAAAAACGCGCGCCGGATTCTCGCTCATCAAGCGGCACAGATCCTCGGGACCCAGCTGTCCCTCAAAGCTCGTGGCAATCGCAACGGGGCGATGCTCCACGCCGGGTCCGCCGTTGGGAATCGCGCGGAAGTCGTCGCGCCCGCGGTCCTTTTGCCCGTGCAGGTTAAAGCTACAGTGGTCGGTCGCAATCGTATCGATCTCGCCGGCCACAAGCGCCTCGCGCAGTGCCGCACGGTCGCCGGCATGGCGCAGCGGCGGACTCATCACGTACTTGGCGCCCGCAAAGCCGTCCTCGCCCTGCTCCAAGTAGCACGTGTCGTCGAGCATCAGATACTGAGGGCATGTCTCGACATAGATGTTCTTCTGCCCGCGCGCTTTGGCAGCGCGAATGGCCTCGAGCCCCAGCTTGGTCGAAAGGTGCACCACGTTGACCGGAGCGTCCCCGGCCAAGTGCGCCAGATACAGCAGGCGGCTCACGGCCTCGGCCTCACACACGTCTGGACGGCTGAGCGCATGGCCCTCGGGCCCGTGGATACCCTGCTCAAACACGCGCTTCTGCAGCGCGTTAACCAACGTGCCGCTCTCGCAATGCACGCACAGGACACCGCCCACGCGCTTGAGCTCCTCCAGCACCTCGAGCGTCTCGGCATCGTCCAGGCGCAGATGGTCGTAGGCAAAGTAGGTCTTAAACGACGACACGCCCGCCTCGCGCATGGCCGAAAGATCGGCGCGGTTGCGCTCATTCCACTCGGCAAGCGCCATATGGAAGGCATAGTTGGCGGTGCAGGTGCCGTCGGCGCGATGATGCCACTCGACCAAGGCATCGGGCATGGTCACGCCGCGATCGGCCGTCGCGTAGTCCACAATGGTCGTCGTGCCGCCGCAGGCAGCCGCGCGCGTGCCGGTCTCAAAGCTATCGGCTGTCCAATCCATGCCGGTCCAGCACTGCATGTGCGTGTGGCCGTCGATAAAGCCGGGAAACACCCAACAGTCGGTGGCGTTCTCGACGGTATCGCCCTCGCCCGGCTCGATTGCCGCGGCAATCCGCACAATCTTGTCGCCCTCCATGGCAAGATCGGCGCGGCGAAGCCCCTGGGGCGTCACGAGTGCGCCGTTTTTGATGATGATCATAATTGCTCCTTATTGATTGATGCAGTTGGCCACGCGATCAAAATACGAGCAGGCGGCGATATGCTCCGTTATGCGTCGCTGTCCTTTGACGGTATCGACGTCCCACAGCTCGTAGGCACGCGCCTCGACCAGCACCACGTCGGCACGGTCCTTGAGGATCGAACCGCCGCCGTCCTTACCCTCAAGACACATAAGTGCATCGAACAGTTCCGCCGGAAAGATCACCGGGCTCGAAGGCTCACCGTTGCACGCAAGGCGCACCGGATGCTTGCGGCCACGCTCGTCAAATGCACGAACCATAGCCTCAAAAGAATCCGAACTCACGAGCGGCTGGTCGCCCGGCAAAAAGAGGCAACCTTTCCAGTTGCGTTCGACTCCCCACGAAAGCCCCGCACGGACGCTTTCGCTGCGCAGCTCGCCATCGTGCAGCACACACGGGCAATGCTTATCCTCGCAAATCCGAGCGACCTCGGGCCAACGCGTCGAAACCACAACGTCAAAGCCCCGGGGAACCGAATCAATGGTCCGGGCAATCAGCGGCTCGTCATAGATATCGGCGAGCATCTTGTTAGAGCCAAATCGCTTGCCCTCGCCCGAAGCCATAACCACGCAACCAAGTTTCATGGCGATACCTCCCCTGAAACCATCGTACCCATAACTCGCGTCGCGGGGCATCTACATCGAAAGCGCTTATCCCGCACGCCCACGATGCAAAAAGGGGCACCCCGCCGGTTGGCAGAGCGCCCCCTTTACATGGCTTACCTCAGCCCAGCTTTAGGCCTGGAACCAACGGGCGGTGTTGCGCTCGTCGAGGGCCTTGAGGGTAGCGGCGGGATCGGCAACCTTCTGCAGGAACATCATGGCTGCGATGGCGTACGGCTTGTAGCTGGCCTCCTTGTACATGCCCACGCGGTGCATATCGAAGACGTCGGCGTTGACCTCGCCGTGCTCGCAGGAGACACCGGAGATGTCGGCGGGCAGCGGATGCATAAAGATGGTGTCCTGGCCGTTGGCGGTCTTCTCCATGAGCTCGGTCGTAGAGCACCAATCCTGATGCGTGGCGTTCTGAGCGAGCAGCTCCTTCTCGAGTGCAGCGATGCCGGCGTCGTCGCCCTCGGCGTACAGGTTGGTGCGCTTCTCCATGGCGGCAAACGGAGCCCAGCTCTTCGGGATCACGATGTCGGCGCCCTCGAAGGCCTCGGCCATGGTGTTGACCTGCTTAAAGGTGGTGCCGGACTCGGCGGCATAACCCTTGGCGCGCTCGACGACCTCGGGCATGAGGTCGTAGCCCTCGGGGTGGGCCAAGGTGACGTCCATGCCAAAACGGGGCAGCAGGCTGATCAGCGACTGCGGGCAGGACAGCGGCTTGCCGTAAGAGGGCGAGTAGGCCCAGGTGACGGCAACCTTTTTGCCCTTGAGGTTCTCAAGACCGCCAAACTCGTTGATGAGGTAGAGCATGTCGGCAGAGGACTGCGTGGGGTGATCGGAGTCGGACTGCAGGGAGATGAGCGTGGGACGGTGATCCAGAACGCCGTCCTCGTAGGCCTGCTGGACAGACTCGGAGACCTCGGCCATGTAGGCGTCGCCCTCGCCGATGTACATGTCGTCGCGGATGCCGATGACGTCGGCCATGAAGGAGATCATGGTAGCGGTCTCGCGGACGGTCTCGCCGTGAGCGATCTGGGACTTCTTCTCGTCCAGGTCCTGCAGCTCAAGGCCGAGCAGGTTGGCTGCCTTAGAGAAGGAGAAGCGCGTACGGGTGGAGTTGTCACGGAACAGGGAGACGGCCAGACCCGAATCGAAGATCTTGGACGAAACGTTGTTCTCGCGCAGCTCGCGCAGGGCGTCGGCGACGATGTAGAGCGCCTTGAGCTCATCGGTGGTCTTATCCCAGGTGTGCAGGAAGTCGCTGCCGTACATGCCCTTAAAATCGAGGCCGTTCAGCTGCTCGACGAGCTCGGTAAACTTGGCGTCCATGTAAATATCCTTTCCAAAGATGAAACGATTGCAATGAGTAGATGTGCTCCGGCATGCGCGTGTGGCTAGAACATGCAGAGCGCTATGACGAGGACCCGCTACCGTCGAGGAAGCATGGGAGATAACGACCGCGGGCCCCAAGTCAACAGGGGGTGCCGGGGACACGAGCTGTCCCCGGCTCAACAAGATCGAGGAATGGGACTAATCGATCTTGTTGTTGGTCAGACCGGCGCGGAACACGGTGGCGTCGCCATCGGCCTGGCTCGGATCGTAGAGGTTCAGGGCAGCCACATACATGGCGGCAGCGGTGACCAGGTCGTCCTTGTAGGTGACCTCGTTGGGAGCATGAGCCTGAGACTCGGCACCCGGGCCAAAGCCGACGCAGGGGATGCCATAGCGGCCCTGGATGGAAACGCAGTTCGTGGAGAAGGTCCACTTGTCGCACAGCGGACGACCGGTGCGCTTGTCCATGCTGGGCTCGCAGCCGATGCGCTCGTCACCGAACATGGCCTTGTGGGCGTCGACGAGGGCCTTGACGTGCGGAGCGGTCTCCTTGTTGATCCACGTGGGGAAGTAAGCCTCGGTCTCGTAGACCTCGCCGGTCCAGGACGGACGGTCGTACATGTACATGGAGACCTTCACGTCGTCGCCGTACTTCTTGGCGGCCGGCAGGTTGCGGATCTCGTCCAGGCAGGACTCCCAGGTCTCGCCGGCGGTCATGCGACGGTCGATGGAGATGGCGCAAGAGTCAGCGACAGCGCAGCGGCTGGGGCTGGTGTAGAAGATCTGGCTGACGGTGCAGGTGCCGCGGCCCAGGAAGCGGGCGTCCTCAAAGTGCTCGGGGTTGTACTTGGGGTCGAGCATCTTGACGAGGCCCTTGATGTCGGTCGACTCGTCGCAGCCGTTGTTGTTGAGGGCGCGGACGTCGGCGATGATGTCGGCCATCTTGTAGATGGCGTTGTCGCCGCGGTCGGGAGCGGAACCGTGGCAGGAGGTGCCGTGAACGTCGACGCGGATCTCCATGCGGCCGCGGTGACCGCGATAGATGCCGCCGTCGGTGGGCTCAGTGGAAATGACGAACTCGGGCTTAATGCCGTCCTTGTTGTAGATGTACTGCCAGCACATGCCGTCGCAGTCCTCTTCCTGGACGGTGCCGACGACCATGATCTTGTAGCCCTCGGGGATGAGGCCCATGTCCTTCATCATCTTGGCAGCGTAGGTAGCAGAAGCCATGCCGCCCTCCTGGTCGGAGCCGCCGCGGCCGTAGATGATCTCGTCGGTCTCGTAGCCCTCATAGGGATCGGCATCCCAGTTCTCGATGTTGCCGATGCCGACGGTGTCGATGTGAGAGTCGATGGCGATGATCTTGTCGCCCTCGCCCATAAAGCCCATGACGTTGCCCAGGCCGTCGACCTTGACCTCGTCATAGCCAAGGCTCTCCATCTCGGCCTTGATGCAAGCGACGACCTCGCCCTCCTCGCAAGACTCAGAGGGGTGCGAGATCATGGCGCGCAGGAAGCGGGTCATGTCAGCGCGGTGAGACTCAGCAGCGTTTTTAATTGCCTCGAAATCGAGTTCCTTAGTCATAACAGTCAACCTTTCTACAAGGGTTTACCTACAGGTAGATATTTCAGATAGATCACTTGTGCCAAGCAGCGTGAGGTCGAGCACCCGGCAAGCAAGCAACCATAGGAGGCGGACGGAGGACTTTGCTCCGTCGCGAGTTCCGCACGAGCCGGAGAGCACTTAATGTGCTCTCCGTGCGAGCAGGACTGTCCGAGCAGGGAGTAAAGTCCTCCGGCTGCCTCCGGACAGGTCAGTCTGCTAGCAAGTCGGGTACTCGCCCTCCCAGACGATGCGACGGTACTGATCCGGATCGGTGTCGCCCTCGGTGGAGAAGCAGAGCACGGAGCTCGTCTTGTCCAGGCCGATGAGCTCCTTGAGCTCGGCGTACTCGGGATCGAGCATAAGGGTCTCGACCAGACCGGTGGTCACGGCGCCGGACTCGCCGGAGATAACGCGCGGGTCGCCCTTCTCGGGAGCGCCCAGGGTGCGCATGCCGCGAGCGGTGACCCAGTCGGGGCAGGACACGAAAGCGGTGGTGTGGTTGCGCAGGATATCCCAACCCAGGATGTTGGGCTCGCCGCAGCACAGGCCGGCCATGATGGAGGGCATGTCGCCGTCCACGATGCGCGGGTCGCCGTCGCCGGCGGCAGCGCCCTTGTACAGGCAGGCGGCAGGCGCGCACTCGACCACGACGAAGGTGGGCGGGTTATCGGGATACAGGTTGGTGAAGTAGCCCACCACGGCGCCGGCGAGCGAGCCCACGCCAGCCTGGACAAAGACGTGCGTCGGGCGGTTGATGGCCATCTCGCGCAGCTGCTCGGCAGCCTCGGAAGCCATGGTGCCGTAGCCCTCCATGATCCAGGACGGGATCTTCTCGTAGCCCTCCCAGGCGGTATCCTGAACGATGACGCCGCGCTCGCAGGCGTCGGCCTCGGCGGCGGCCATGCGCACGCACTCGTCGTAGTTGACCTCTTCGATGGTCACCGTGGCGCCCTCGGCGGCGATGTTATCAAAGCGGGGCTTGGTGGAACCCTTGGGCATGTGCACGACGGCCTTCTGGCCCAGCTTGTTGGCAGCCCATGCCACGCCGCGGCCATGGTTGCCGTCGGTGGCAGTAAAGAAGGTGGCCTGGCCAAAGTCCTTGGCAAGCTGATCGGAGGTCAGGTAATCGAAGGTGCACTCGGCAACGTCCTTGCCGGTCTCGTCGGCAATGTAGTTGGCCATGGCAAACGAACCGCCCAGGACCTTAAAGGCGTTGAGGCCAAAGCGATAGCTCTCGTCCTTAACGCACAGGTTGGAAAGGCCCAGGCGCGCAGCCTGACCATCCAGGCGGGCAAGCGGAGTGACGGTGTACTGGGGGAACGACTGGTGGAAGGCGCGGGCCTTCTTCACGTGGTCGAGGCTCATGATTCCCAAGTGCTTGTCATCGCTCTTGGGCATCGTGTTGCCCGCCCACTGGATCTTATCGGCCATACGGTGAACTCCTTAAGTCCTCTCTTGCCGGCCCCCGCATACGCGTTTCAGCCCGATCCCATTCACACGGCTGAACTTTTATGTGGATGCCAAACAAAAAGTTTGTTAGCACTGTTCTATCACACTTTTTGATTGGAAAACCTAACAAATTGTTTGTTGCCGTAATCGGTACCTTTTCGCCGCCGAACGGTCACATAACACAGCGACGCTTTCGTTATTTGCGAACAAGTGGGGTTTATGGCACAGTGAGCCCAAACTAATTTTTAGGAAGGCACCCATGACCCCCGCACAGATTGAGTTCTACAAGCGCCTTGCACACGGCCTAGCGCTCCAATTTGGCCCCAACTGCGAAGTCGTCGTCCACGACCTGGAGACCGAGGACGTGGACCGCTCCATCGTAGTGATCGAAAACGGCCACGTCAGCGGGCGCAAACTGGGTGACGGCCCCAGCCATATTGTGCTTGAATCCATGCACGAGGGCACCGCCGACGTGCACGACCGCGAGCCGTACCTCACCAAAACCGCCGATGGCAAGCTGCTCAAGTCCTCGACCATCTTTATCCGCAACGATGAGGGCAAGCCCGTCGGCATTTTGGGCATCAACTTTGACATTACGCTTATGAAGGCTTTTGAGCGTTCGCTCGACGCCTTTACCGGCACCGGCGGCACGGGCTACACCGAGCCCGAGCCCATTACCAAGAACATCGGCGACCTGCTCGAGGACCTGCTGCACGAGTGCGAGCAGTTTGTGGGCAAGCCCGCGGCACTTATGACCAAAGATGAGCGCATTCGCGCCATCGGCTACCTCGACCGTCGCGGCGCCTTCCTCATTTCCAAGTCGAGCGAGCGCGCCTGCGAGTTCTTTGGCATCTCTAAGTACAGCTTCTATAGCTACCTCAATGAGGCCAAGGCGGCGGCCGGCGACAAGTAGGCACTCGCCTGGATTGCCCCTCCCCTTTTGGGCGCGAGTTCTGGAAAGCACGAATCCAAGACCGAGTCACTTGGGAAGTTCCATATAATCGATGTCATTAGTATTTCGAAAGGGTGGAACAGAATGGCGTTGAGCAAGGCATCATGCACCGGTCGCGGATTGATTCCGGCAATTGGTGGACATGTGCACCGCATGTTCGATGAGGGTGAAGACGACCTGTTTTCGCTGAGCCTTGACGACGTGATGGATGATCGCCCGTGGACCGCCGACGAACTCATGGGCGGCGGGGCTCGCCCGTCAAGCCCCAATCCCGCACTTGCGCCTAAGCCCGCATCTGCGCCGGCTCCTGCGCAGTCGCCTGTTTCGACGCCCGCGTCTGCGCCCACACCCACTTCGGCGCCCACGCCCACTCCCCGCCCCGCAAGCGACCCGTCCGAGACGGCGGCGTTTCTCGCTGCAGCGACGCAGAGCAAATCGGCCGACAGCACCGTTATGTACAGCGCCCAGCAGTTGCCTGTTCCTGCGGCACGCAAGCCTCCGGTCACAAGGCTCGATGAGCCCGTTGCCCATCAGGTTGCCTACGATTCCTGGGCTGCAGCCGATCTGGATGAGACCTCTACCGGCATGCCGGCGCTCGACGTTCCAGTTAACCCGCTTTTTGCCGCCAACACGAGCGCCGCGGGCTATGAGGGCGGTGCGGCATATTCCGATTATTCCGATGGCTATGCTGACGCCGGTCGCATCGAGACCGAGGATTATGGCACCACATCGAGCGATTATCTCAACGATCCGTACGCCGCCACGCCTGCACCGGAATGTGACCCGGAGGCCGCGTCCGCACCGGCGTATACCAAAAGCACGGGCGAAGAGCGCTTCGCCGATTATTACGCCGAGGAAAAGGCGCTGCGTTTTTCGGAATTTCCGCAGGCAGTCAAGGTTGCCTTTATCGCCATTGTCATTGCCCTGCTCGGTGTCATTGCGTTTGAGGGATTCCGGCTGTTCTCCGGCCCCACCCAAGCGGAGTCGGCAACGCAGGAAAAAGAGGACGACAACCAGTACCTGGACATCAACACCCTCAAGGGCGACCCCAACGACGGAGACGACGAGTAACAGATGCCGAAAACTGAGGGCCGTAAACCAAATCAAGCGACTCGCGGGATTGTGGGGGCGTAGACGGGCGAATGGGCCATCGACGATTTTGAGCTGGCAAGGGCCGGGAATTAGATTCCCGGCCTTCAACCTAGCACTGCTTTATGAGATCGAGCACCGCAGGAATGTCATCGGCGTTCCGAAGCGCAACGTAAGTGGGTAAGCCCGGGCCAAATCCGCCCTGTGCGCGTTTGTCCTGACACATGTCCTCTGGATCAATTAGGTCGTCCACGCTCTTTGCCAGGCCAACGGCGATCCAACCACCGTTGCTGGTCCTGCCTTCTAACACGGCATGCAGTTTTCGCTTGCCCGACCTGAAGCCCACGTAGTACTTGGCTATATAGGACTCCCACGAAGAGTTGCCACTCAGAACGGACTCGCACACCTCATCGAAAAGCTTCTGGTTGAGTCCGCCTTCGGCAAAGGTGGGGTGGTTCTCCTGCAGAGTCCAGACAGGAGCCTCGTCAGACTCACCGCGAGAGGGACGATACTTGTCGACGACATCCGCCGGAAGGTCGGGATATTTCCATATCTCGCACGCCTCTTTCGCCAGCTCGTCCGCGCGCTGCCCAATCTCTTCCTCACCCCATTTTTCATGCGAGGCGATTGACTTGTTCAGGTGGAGCGGACTGCACCTAAGCCCCACGCCAGGAAGATTGAGCTTGTCCGAGAACGACCGGTTTGAGTACTCCTGGTTGTAGCCCGTCAGCGTTAGATTTCCCAAGTTGTTGCACAGCCTGTCGTGGATGTCTTCCCAGTTCTCGCCAAGCGATTCCTTCCAGCCGTGCACATCATCGATCGTTTGGGGCATGACATGCTCGATCTGGTAATTATCAGCCGAGATGGGCTCCTTCGGGTGGTGCCAGTTCTCCATGCGCTCCAAGTAATAGCGCTTTTTGGAGAAGCGGTTGTAACAGTCACGCGTCTTAAACTCCTCGACAAAATACTCGTCTGTCGGGAAGTACGCGGTCATACCGCCGCTATGGATAAGGAGCATAGCCGTAACGTACTCCTCTATATCGTCCTGTTGCTCGAGATTGCGATACATGCCGGCAAAGAAATTATTTAGGCCCGTGGTAAGCCTGCCGCAAACCGCCCGCCTGAACAGGAACGACTCGATAGTCTCGCAGATACGCAGAAACGCATTGCGGTCTAGCCCATTCCCCTCGTAAACCGAGTAAAGCAACATTAAGAGGGGCCTTATCTGCTTCACGTCGAGGCTTACGATTCTGCCGAACACTCGGCGTAGTCCGTCGTCCTTCTCCTTACCAAGGAACAGGCTGGCGTATCTATGTGCATACCCACGCAGCTCCTTAAGCAGACCCTCGGTGTCACCATCGTAGTCGTCGGCGAAATAGCGCTTAAACTCGTAGTAGGCCTCGTTCTCCTTCGGCATCCTATTGGGAACTTTAAGCCACAGCCAGTACCAGATAAATGCATTGAACTCGTCCTCGCCGCCTTTTCCGAACAAGCACTCGAGTGGATGCCAATAACCCTCATAAAGCTTGGTCTGTTCGTCGTTGGGAAGCGACATTAGAACGTAGTTACGGATGAGGTCAATGGGCGTGAGCGGCTTGCCCTTGGAGTTCATGGACTCAAATATGAGCTGTGCATTATCAACGCCAGCGGTGAGCTTAGTGTCGATGACCTGCACGCGGTTTAGCCCCGCCCAAAGCCTTGCAGGGTCGAATGATTTCCCGTGCATCTTTTCACAGAAGAACGCATGGTTCTCGACAATGCGATCCGATTTTTCATCTGGCACGGGAGCCCCAGACACGATGGAGAACAGCGTCTCTTTATCGTCCTGCGAGAGCACCAGCTTATAGCGCGCCAGACCGTTGTAGTCGTCATCGTTAAAGAGGTAGTTCTTCCGCAGCGCTGAGATCTTGAGATCGCCAAGGAAGTCGGCCTTGTCGGGATTACCCTCCAGATAGTCAGCCAAAGCAGCGATCATCAACGAAAACGTCGTCATGCGCTGCTGCCCGTCAATCAGGAGCACGCGCGAAATACTCGTGGCAGAGCTCTCGGACTCGGGGATATAGAGCATCGACCCCACGAAGTGCGATACGCCATCACGACCCGCTCGCATAACGTCATCCCAAAGCACCTCGCACTCTTTTACACTCCACGAGTAAACTCGCTGGTACACGGGAATGACGAATTGCATCTTCGCCACGCCCATAAGGTCGAGTAGATTTGCCTCGGTTGCTTTCATTTGTGGTTGTCCCCTTTCTTGTTTACGCCGCTTGCGGTCAGTCCTCCACTGAACGAAAGGCGCTAAAGACCAGAGCATCGAAGCACTGGAGCAACCGGGATGCTCATATCGTTAGATTCTACAACGAAAGCAAACACTTACGCCGTCATGGTGGCGCGCGATCGCTGCACGCCACTCCCCAAAATCATACGATGTCAAAAGACTGACACTTGTGTATGCCTTTTGACATTGCCACAGACTTACGGGTTTCTTGTCTCATATGCCAAGAGCGGATATCTAGATCGCTGCCCCTCCCGCCCAAAGGAGCTCGACAAGAACTGATCGAAGGGCAAATCAGACATCGAGCAAGTCGCCGACATGCTCATCGCGCCTCGCAAAAAGATGGGCAAACACGGGACCATCTTAAGCGGTGGCGATGATGACACGGAATTGCAGCCGAATCGCCCCGACCTATTCGCCACCCGATGCCGGCAAGCTGTTGAGCGGCTCGCTCTCACCGGCGGCACCAAGGCGCTTCTGCATCTTCTCGATCTGCTTAAGGGTCGAAGTCAAATACCCAAGACCCTTCTTCAACTGCTTAAGCAACCTGCCATTCCTACGGTCCCCCTTTCCATTCTCCTTCTCGACATCCTCCTCAACACCAGCGATGCTGCGCTGCACGGCCTCGGCCGCCTTCTGCACCAAAATGGCTCCCTCATGCGGGCAGCGGTCAGTTGCCACATCAAGAAATGCGAGAAGCCTTGAGCATTCAACGAGCACGAACTGCGCATAGTCCTCCCCCATCGACGCCGCCAGGGCAACGCCGCTAGAACCCAAAAGGCCAAACGCAGCGCCGCCGCCAGCAATTAAAGCGGTGCCACCGGCCATGCCCATGCCGCCGGCGGCCAAGGCGCCGCCGCCAGCAGCAGCAAGACTCGCATTGACGAGCGCAGCCCCGTGAAGGCCGACAAACGAGCCTCCAAAGATACCGACAGCAATATCCGGAGCCAATGCCGCGGCCACTCCTCCTGTGCCCAGGGCCGCCGCCACGGCAATGGCGCCGCCTACCAAGACCTTTGGCAATGTACCTGAGAGCTCACGGATATGCGCCCCGCATTGCTTCTCTAGGGAACGTACGGCGTCCAAATCAACCGCGTCTTGTCTCCTGGGAAATTCTCGTTTAACCCAAGATCCACTCTCCTTCAAACCTTTGTATTCCTTCTTCTCTTCATCTCCCATCTGGGAATAGAGGCGAAACTCAACCAGCTCCTGTGCAACAAGTAAGGCGCGAACTTTACCGCCTCGCCGCCGCGAAACTGTCTCAAGGGCTCCGTACGCATCTTCCTCGCTCAAAAAGTAGCCGTCTGCATCAATGCCTAGGCCATCCGCGACCGAATCCTGCCACGCGCGGGCCCAGCTCCTCTTTTGCCCTTTGCGCACTTCGTTCTTCTCGTTCCCGCAGTCGTAGTTGATGGCGGCAAGCTTCAGCGAGAAGGCAATCCTCGTCGTTTCTCTATCTAGGCTATAAAAGTGAAATCCATCGAAGATATCCTGGCGGCGCCTGGCGCGCTCAGTCCAAGCCTCGGACATTTCCTCCGCCATATAGCCCCAGTCGGCATGGAGGGCAAACGCAAGGCGTCCAACTCCAACGTAGTTTATTCGCAAGAAGAGCTTCTGGGCGAACACGACCTTGTTCCCCTCGCATTCGATACCCGCCCTGACCGCCGCCGTCGCTAGATTCGCCAAAACGAACGAAGTGCTCGAAACCGTGACCATGCGAGTGAGGACCCTGCTGTTATAGGGCATAAAATACGAAGCCTTGAGCTTGTGCAAGCCGGAAACCTTGCTCACTTCGCAACGTTCTAGCTCGGCCTTGAGCCTTGAAAGCATATAGAGACAACGAACGATAACCTCGTTGGCCACGACTGCTGGCACCTGGCTTAAAGCTTGGTCGAGGAGGCCGACTTCCGTCCGAAGGTCGAAACGAATGGGCTTGCCGTCCTCGGTTTTGAACGCCGTTCCGTTAAACAGCTTTGAGATCCATTGCTGAATGCGAATATCCTCGCCCTTATAGGCAATCTGCATGTCTTGAAAAACAGGCAGGGAGGAGAGCTCCTTTAGCAGGGACAGCACGACGCCGGGAATGCCCGTCCCCTTACCGGGGTTTGAACTAGACCCCGCCATGTCGCTCACGAGATGCATCGCCCAGAACAGAGTGCCAAACGCGATCTTCTCTGGAACGTTCCTGCCTATAAGAGGGCAGTCGGGATCGAAGGCGGTGGCAGGCAGGTCAAAGGCGACAAACCGGCCGGCTGTATCGGTACCATAGCCTTTGCCCGTGAATTGCGAGAGGATCGAACACGCAAGGCCAACCAAACTCGGGTGGTGCGAGAAATCCCGCAGATGATGTTGGAGCCCGCCGCCAAACTCGGCAGTCAGCTTGTCCGCGGCAAGAGGAAACTCTTTCTCTAGAAAGCGAATAGCGTCTTCTAGAGTTGCATCCGCCTTTGCCATACCCGCAGACTTGGCAATCGTAAGAACAAATTTACCAACCTTCTCGTCGCCCCACTCTTTGGCACCCTCTAGGTTGAAGTCTTTCTGCCAAAGGATATTCAACGCGCCCGTGAGGAGCCCGCTAACGGCTGCAAGTTCATAGTCGAGCTTCGTAGCCTTTTCAGCCCGAGGGTCAAAATCAAAAAGGACCTCCTCCCCATCGGGAGCGTCCTTAAAACCGACCAGTACGGCGCTACCGTTCAGCGGCGCAGATGTAACTTTGGGCAGTTGAGACATGGTGTAGACTATCTCGCCACCACTAAAAACAAGTTCGTCTGCCATACCGGCTTCCTCCTGCAAACGCGCAAAATCAGATTGCTCTACGCCGCCAAATCCCTCTTCGTAGAAGTATTCGAAAATCTCGGTGATGCGGTTGCTCAGAACCTCGTCGGGATAGTTCGCCACTGGCAGCCTATACACCTCATTGTGTACGATAACGCACACAGCGTCACGGGTCTCTGCCTATCCGTCCAGCGAATCATGTTAGCAAGCCGCTCTCCGACAATGGATGCCATCTCGATGTCCATACTCTTGACCTGCTTGGTCTCGGCGAGTGTCAGCGTGTCCTTAAATAGCATCTCAAGCACAGCCCTCTGATGCTGATTCCGGAATCCCTCGCGCAACCATTCCGTCCGCTTGTCGCCAAATGAGCCCCTACCTCCCCTCCGTCTTCAGCTTTAGCAGCAGGTCGCCCAGCTCGGGGCACTTGCTGGAAAGACGCGTCTGAGCTCGCTCGCCCATCCCCCACCGCTGACGGATCTCCTGGGCGCGCGGACTCACGTGATAGTCCCCGTCCATCACCTGCCTGAGCAGCTTGGCGGTCACGCGCGCATCGGCCAGAGCGCTGTGGGCGTGCCCCGTCGACTCGTCGAACTCGATGCCAAACCACGTTGCCGCGTCGCCCAGCGAGACACGCCCGTGGCTGCCCACGTCCATGATCGAGGTGTAAAACGCCTGCAGGTCGGCCCAGTCCGTAGGAAATGCGGAAAGGTCGATGTGCTTTGCCTGGCACTCGGTCAAAAGCTGTCGACGGTCCGTCCCGCTCCAGCAAACTATCTGGGCGGAGTAGCGACCGATCCAATCGCCGAGCCTTTTGATCACCACATAGAGCGGATCGGCCATCGCGGTGTCCACGGCCGATATCCCTGTGAGCTCGCGGACGGGAAACGCAACGCCTTCGGCAAATTCCGTCTGCACAAACTGCGAGAACTCGCCCATAACGTTGCCGTGGTAATCGAGCTTGACGGCGCTGACCTCGATAATCTCGTTGCGCAGCCCACGGCGCTGGCGCTGCTTTGGCACCGGCGCAAACTCAAAGTCCAGCACAATCTGGCGCGCAAAGTTCGTCGTATCGATAGCCGAGATACCCGGCGTCTTTTTGTCTGGCACGGTCAGGGCCTTTCTCCGTCAACTGCCGCTCGTTACATAGGCGGCTACATTGCCGTAAGGATAGGCGCCCGCGCGGACATGAAATCGCACAGCACGGCTTTCCGGCATCCTTGCGTAAAGCCACACTTTGAGAGAATCACGTCACTGTTATTATCGAACATATATTCGTATTTATAGCAGTACTTTGATAGAATTGCAGTTGTTGACGGCAGTTCCATGTGCCGGGCAGCGCCCTCCATGCGACGGGAGGTGATGCCCATGACCGATCTGATTGATTTCGTGAAGCTCCTGACCGCTTTGGTCTCGCTCCTCACGGCGCTTATCGGACTTTCCGAGGCACTTAAGCAGCGTACGAAGCAAAAGAAGAGGGGTCGACGCCGTTAAGGCATTGACCCCTTGAACTAAGTAACGGCGCTGCCCAGCTATCACCCTTGGGCTGCCGTCGACTTTATTCTACCTACGGTTGCCAGGTTTAACAAATGAATTTTCAGTAATGGAGCCTCGGAGCCCGCTCGCTCAACCACCTGGCCATCGGATTAGCCGGATTCTGGGACACGCCTTCCGTCCCAGGCCTCTACCGGAAAATGCGTCCCACCCTGAGGCTCGATTCCGGGACACGGTTTCCGTTTGAAGCCCCGATGGGAAAGCGTGTCCCGTTCCGAGAGCTCATTCCGGGATGCAGTTTCCGCTAGAGATGCCACCGGGAAAGCGTATCCCGTTTTGGAGCCGAATTCCGGGTCGTAGTTTCCGCCTGAGGGCCAATCCGGAAACGGCATCCCATTCTGAAGCCGAAATCTGGAACGCACTTTCCGCCAAAGGTCGCAAAAGGAAAGCACATCCCATTCCCAGCATCAAATCAGGACGCGCTTCATTATCCCCGCCCTCACATCTCGGCAAACGAGATCAGCTTGACGTCTCCCCTACTCTCCGCGGCATCCCGACATCCCTGCGTAAAGCCACGCTTCGAGAAGATCACGTAGCTTTTATGCTGCCGCCTAAAGAGCTCGCTTCGGTACACGAGCTTTTCCAGAACATCCTCGCCTACCGGTTCGTTACGCCATTTGCACTCCGCAAAGAGCGCCGCGCCCTCTCCGTCGTCGACAATCAAATCGATCTCTTCCTGCGTACGCGTCCGATTGTCCGTTCCCCACCAACGGCCCACCGTTGCCGGAATCACATCGAGCTCGCCCGCGCGCGCAAGTTCGTACACGTACTGCCGGCAGATAAGCTCAAAAACCGCGCCCATATAGTCGGACAGATGCGGCTCAATGCGCTTATACGCCATCGCGGCCATATCGTTTTGAATCAGCCCGATGTTCTGCGGAACAAACTTGTACCAGAACCTAAACATCTGATCGCTCAGCAGATACACGGCTCGCTTATTGCTCGTCTCGTTTAGGGGCAGCTCGCGCTCGACAATCCCAAGCGACGCCAGCTTATCCACATAGCTCTTTACGTTGCTCGCAGGGATTCCCGTAGAGCTCGCAATCTCCGAGTTCTTCGAGCGTCCCTGGGCAATTGCCTGTACGATCGCATCATATTGCTCGGGATTGCGGCACTCTTGCAATAGCAGGTTACTCGGCTCCTCAAAGAGATAGCCCGTAGGAGTAAGAAAAAGACGTTTGATGTTGTCCTTGAGCGGTGCGGCAGGATCGACTTTCTCGATATATGCAGGAATGCCACCCGTCATGCCATAGCAAACTGCAGCGTCTTCGCGACCCATGCTCTGCCACAACCCGAGGGTCGTCGTAAAATCGAGCGGCATGATCTTAAACTGGGCCGTACGCCTACCGTATAGTGGGCTCTCGTAGCCCAACACCTGTTCCTCCATAAACGAAAGAGACGAGCCGCATAGGATCAGCATGAGCCTGGTCTCTTTGTATAAGTGGTCGATCTTGTCTTGCAGCAACGAGCTGATTTCGGGATTCGATTGGGCGAGATAGGGATACTCGTCAATCACGACAACCAAACGTTCCGTGCGAGCCATGGTGGCCAATGCATCGAACGCCTCGTCAAAACTACGAAACGACACGCCCGCAGCACCAACCGAGCTTGCAAGTATTGCCTGGCTAAAGCCGTGCAGGTTTGCCTCTGCATTGGTACGACGAGCTTGAAAGTAAATAGCCTTCTTGCCTTGGATGAACTCTGTGATAAGGCGCGTTTTACCCACACGGCGGCGGCCGTAAATCACAGGCATTTCAAAGGAGCCCGTGCCATACAGTCGATTGAGCTCGGACATTTCCACTGTTCTTCCGATAAACATAGGGCCATCCTTCCTTTACGTTATAGCTAGCTATATTATACCTTCCTATAATATGGCTAGCTATAACGTAATTCGACAAGCGGAGCACGAAAAGGGGCGGTACACCACCGTACGTGGACCGTTTCGGAAAATGTATCCCGTTCTGGAGCCAAAAACTGGGCCGTAGTTTCCGCCAAGCATCCCATCCGGAAAGCGCATCCCATTCCGAGTGGCAATTCCGGGACACAGTTTCCGCAGATACAAGGCGACAGTCCGCCGCCCTTATCACATGCCTTCAAATATGCGATCCAGAAACACAAAACAGCAGATAGAATGCTCTTTTTCAAAAAGTACACGTCCCGAAACTTACCAAGACTTCATATCCAGTTACCGTTCACGGTCGCCGATTACCGCCCACCGATTCAAACAAGAAATATGTCGCCAAAAGCAGGTCATCTACCTGCATGGTTAGATTTTGGTCAGCTTTTGGTCAGCTGAGCGGCAAGTTCCAGCTGATACGTTTTTGCTACCCAAAAGGAGGCGGTAGCTCATGACCCATTGCAATGACCAGCTCATCGACCAACTGCTCACTCAAGCCGAACAAGAGGGGCGCTGCCTGATTCCCCCGAGCACGGCGATCCGAAAAGCGCTCCTTCGGCGCGCCGGCGGCACGGTTGTCTCGCCCATGCCGGGGTTGTTTGCGCGAAAAACGCGCTGGGATGAACTCAACCGAGCGCAACGCCATTGCGAGATTATCCGCGCCCTTGCGATCATCCATCCCGATTGGACGTTCTGCTCGTTTTCGGCCGCCTGTCTGCTGGGGCTCGAGGTCTCGTGGCGACACCTGAACGTCGTGCATGTTTGCAGCTCGACAAAGCCGTCGGCTCGTCCGGGCGCACATATTCAGCGACACCAGATTGAGCCGGCCGGAGCAATACGCAGAGCCGGCATATCGGTAACGCCGCCCATCCAAACGGCCACAGATTGCCTGCTGCAAACTGGTTTTGCCGACGGCATGCCCATTGCCGATTCGGCGATCTCAAAGCTCGGCCTTGCGCCGGAACAGCTGATGGAGGCCGTTGAGCAACGAGCGACTGCCCGCAATGGTCGCGCGATTCGCACCGCCCTCACAACGCTTAGATATGCCGACGCCCGCGCCGAGAGCGGCGGGGAATCGGTCGCCCGAGTCATCATGATCGAGACGGGCTTTGCGCCCGACTGGCTTCAATACGAGCTGACGGACCCCTTCGATTCGGCCAAGCCCATACGAACGGACTTTGCCTGGGAGCGCCAGGCGCGGGAACTCACGCTGGGCGAGCTTGACGGGCTCATCAAATATACCGACCAGACCATGCTGGCCGGACGTACCACCGCCGAGGCGCTCGTTGCCGAACGACAGCGCGAGGCGCACCTATCGCTCTACGGGCACCCTCTGCTGCGCTTTACCATGAACGAGGTCCGCTCGGCAGGAATGCTCTCTAAAAAGCTGCAGACGGCAGGTATCCGGCAGACCGCGCTGCCGACATGGCTCAACGATATTGAGCTGTAGGGGCTACTGAGCTTATGCTCGCCTGCCTACCAAACCGGGACACACTTTCCGGTTGGCAGCACCCGCGGAAACCATGTCCCAGATTGAGTGCTCAAAATGGGATGCGCTTTCCAGATGGCATGCCCAGCGGAAACTGCATCCCGGAATCGATGCTCAGAATGGGGCGCAATTTCCAAGTGAACGACAACCGGAAAGCGCGTCCCGGAATAGGCGCTCGGAATGGGATGCGCTTTCCCGACGAAGCTCCTTGCGGAAAGCGTGTCCCAGAATGAAGACTCGGAATGGGATGCAATTTCCGCCTGAAGGCGATTCGGAAAGCGCATCCCATTCCGAGCATCGATTCCGGGTCGCAGTTTCCGGTTGAGGGCTGTTCCGGAAAGTGTGTCCCATTCCAGGCGCGGATTCCGGGATGCACTTTCCGTTTGAAGCTCCAACCGGAAAGCGCATCCCATTCTGAGCGCCAATTCCGGGACGCAGTTTCCACTCCAAACAAAAGGCCCCGGCTCGCGATGGAGCCGGGGCCAAAGGCGCAGCATATGCAGTTGATGGTGAGCGCGGACAGCCCGTCAGTAATGCCGCCCGCGCTCTACCCTACCCGCGGTGACGGGCGCGGCTGTAGGGCGTATCCACCATGGGCAGATCCGGACGCAGCTTGCCGTCAAATGCGCGATAGGCGTTCTGCACGGCGGGCGCCGTGGGGATCGTTGCGATCTCGCCGATGCCCTTGCCGCCGTATGCCACGGGCAGCAACTCGTCCTTCTCCACGTAGATGGCGTGGATATCCGGAATCTCGGGCGCACGGAACAGTCCGAGCGTGCCGTACCTTGCCTGGGGTACGCAGTCCTTGAGCGGCCAGTCCTCGGTAAGCGCATAGCCCATACCCATGAGCACGCCGCCTTCGATCTGACCCTGGATGGAGATGGGATTGACCACCTTGCCGGAATCGTGCGCGGCATAGATCTCGCTCACGCGACCGTCATCATCCAGAATGACCACATGCGTGGCAAAGCCGTAGCAGATGTGGCTCTTGGGATTGGGAACGTCGGCGCCCAGCTTGTCGGTCGGCTCCAGGTACACGTAGCCAAACTCGCAGCCCTCGAGCGCCTTGATGGCGGTCGCGGAATCCTGGGGATGCATGCCCTGGCCGGCGACGAGTTCCTGCGTGCGCAGCTGATAGGCGCGACCGTCGTCGTACTCGATCTTGACGCCGTCACCATGGGCGCTCACCGGGGTGGCAGGCGCAGGCTTGCCGGCCTCGACGCCAAGCATGGCATCGCGCAGCAGGAAGGCGGCGCCGCGCACGGCCTCGCCGGTCACGACCGTCTGACGCGAGCCAGACGTGGTGCCGGAGTCGGGAGCGTTCTCGGTAGAGCACTCGCCGTTGGCAATGCAGCGAAGCGGCAGGCCGCACGCCTCGGCAACGTCCTGCAAAAAGACGGTGTTGCAGCCCTGGCCGATGTCGGACGTGGCGGCATAGACCACGGCCACGCCGTTCTCGACGCGAATCTTGCAGCGGCCGGCATCGGGCAGGCCAACGCCCACGCCGGCGTTCTTCATGGCGCAGGCGATACCGGCGTGTCCGGGATGCGCATAGTAGGCATCCTTGACCTCGAGCAGCGTCTCCTTCAGCGCCGTGGAGCAGTCGGCAATCTGGCCGTTGGGCAAAACCTCGCCCGGCTCGATGGCGTTTCGGTAACGAATCTCCCACGGATCCAGGCCGACCTTCTCTGCCAGCAGGTCGATCAGGCTCTCGAGCGCAAACTCGGACTGGCAAACGCCAAAGCCGCGGTACGCGCCGGCGGGCGGGTTGTTGGTGTAGTAGCCAAAACCGCGAATGTCGGTGTTCTGGTACTTGTAGGGGCCGACGGCATGCGTGCAGGCGCGCTCGAGCACCGGGCCGCACAGCGATGCGTAGGCGCCGGTATCAAAATTGATCTCGCAATCCAGGCCGGTAAAGTTGCCCTCGGCGTCGCAGCCCAGCGTAAAGGTGCCGTCCATGGCGTGGCGCTTGGGATGGAACGCGAGCGACTCGGCGCGCGTGAGTTTGCACTTCACGGGACGCTGGAACTTATATGCGGCGAGCGCGGCCAGGTGCTGGATCGAAACGTCCTCCTTACCGCCAAAGCCGCCGCCCACAAGCATGGTCTCGACGACCACGCGCTCGGGCTCGTTGTCCCAGCCAAACATGTGGGCACACTCTTTGCGCGTGTCGTAGGCACCCTGGTCGGTCGACTGCACCTTGACGCCGTTCTTGTACGGGAAGGCGACGGCGCACTCGGGCTCCAAGAAGGCATGCTCGGTAAAGGGCGTGGTAAAGCGCTGCGTCACGGTAAACGCGCTCTCCGCCAGCGCCTTGGCGGCGTCGCCGCGCGTCACGTGACGGCTCTGGCACACGTTGTCCTTGAGCTCCACCGTGTTGCCAAAGGCAAAGAAGCTGTCGTGAAGGCGCGGGGCGTCGGCGGCCCTGGCCTCGACAATGTTGCGCACGGGCTCCAGCGGCTCGTAGTCAATCTTTACGAGCTTCTTGGCCTTCTCGAGCGTCGCCTCGTCCTCGGCAACCACCAGCACGATGGCATCGCCCACGCAGCGGGTGATATCGCCCTGGGCGATCATGACGTCCCAGTCCTGGATAAGGTGGCCGACCTGGTTAACCGGCACGTCCTCGGCGCGCAGGATGCCCACCACGCCGGGCAGGGCCTCGGCCTTGGAGGTATCGATGGAGAGCACACGGGCACGCGGATACTTGGAGCGCACCGCGCTGGCATAGGTCAAGCCCGGCTGATCGAGTTCGTCAATGTCGTCGGGATACTTGCCCTCGCCGAGCACCTTCTTGCGCACGTCGATACGGAAGGCGCGCTTGCCCACGCCGTAGTCATCGCCGCGCTCCAGGTCCTCGTCGATCTGCTTTTCGCCGCGGAGCACCGCAGCGGCCAGCGAGATGCCCTCGATAATCTTTTTGTAGCCGGTGCAGCGACAGACGTTACCGCGAATGGCGTACTTGATCTGCTCCTCAGTGGGCTCGGGGTCCTCGGCGATGAGCGCCGCACCCGCCATGACCATGCCGGGAATGCAAAAACCGCACTGCACGGCGCCCACGGCGCCAAAGGCGTACACAAAGGCCTCGCGCACGTCCTCGGGCAGGCCCTCGACGGTCACGATGTTGCGGCCGGCGGCAAGAGCGGTGGTCAGCACGCACGCCTTGACGGCCGCACCGTCCACATGGATGGTGCAGGTGCCGCAGGCGCCCTCGGAGCAGCCGTCCTTGGCGGAGTGAATGTGCAGGTCGTCGCGCAGATAGCGCAGCAGTGGTTTATTCTCCGTCGTCGTGTGCTCGACACCGTTAACGGTAAAAGTGAATTCCTGTGCCATGGTGATTCCCTTCTACACGCCGGCGGCGATGCCGGTGCGGTCGTGGATGGCGCCATGCGGGCAGACGACGGCGCACATGCCGCACGACAAGCAATCCGCGCCATCGATATGGGCGCAGTTGTCCTCGATGCGGATAGCGCCGGCGGGGCACTTTTTGGCGCACATACCGCAACCGATGCAACTCGTGTCGCAGATCTTGCGCGCAATGGCGCCCTTATCGGTGTTATTGCAGCGCACCAGGATGTTCTGATAACCGGGAACGAAGGCAATCACGCGCTGCGGGCACGCCATGCCGCACAGGCCGCAGCCCGTGCACTTGGAGCGATCCACACGGGCGATGCCATCGACCAGCGCAATGGCGCCGTGGGGGCAGGCCGTGACGCAGGCACCACAGCCAATGCAGCCTTCGCTGCAGCGGGCGTCGCCGCCTGCGGAGGCGCAACCGCTTCCGCAGGCAACGTAGGCCACGTTATGTTGAATGGATTTGGCCATAAGAGACTCGCCTATTTCTTAAGAAGGTACGAATAGTTGTCGCGCACAGCCCTGATGGTCAGGCGGACGGCCTCGGGAAGGCCAGTGTTGACGGCATCGACCGAGACGGTGCGGACCGTGCCGGCGACGCGGACCTTAAAGTGATCCTCGCCCACGGCCAGGAAGCCCTCGTTCTCGGAGTTCTCCATGTCCTCCTCGCTCCAGAACAGGGTGAGCTTGTCCTTGTAGGGACGACCCTCCTGGTAGGGGCAGAACACGGCGCAGTTGCCGCACTCGTTGCACATGCCATCGACGTGGACGACCTGATGCTTGGCCAGGCCCGGCACCTTAATGGCCACGTTGGCGCGGTTGGGGCACACGTCGCAGCAGACCTCGCACACCGAACCGCAGCCCAGGCAGCGGGTCTTAGTGCAGTTGCGCTTGTCGCGGCACAGCGACCCCTTGCGCTCGTAGCAGGTGTCCTCGCGACCGGCCTGCTCGTTGCAGTCGGCGTACTTGTTAAAGTCCACGCCGGCGATGGCGCGGGCGACTTCGGCGGCGTCGGCAATAGCCTCGACCACGGTGGCCGGACCGCGACGGCAATCGCCTGCAGCCCAGACGCCCTCAACGCCGGTGGAGGTGGCGGCAAGGCGGCCGCGACGGTCGTGCTCGACGCCCACAGCATCGTACAGGCTGGCATCGATGCCCTCGCCCACGGCGCAGATCACCGTGGTGGCGGGAAGCTCGACGGTCTCGCCCGTGGCGACGGGGCTGCGACGGCCGCTTGCATCCGGCTCGCCAAGCTCCATAACGTCGCAGGTCAGCACGGCGCCGTTGAGTGCCTTGGGCGCCAGCAGCTCGCAGAACTCAACGCCGTCGGCAAGAGCAAGATCAAGCTCTTCCTCGTCGGCGGGCATCTGCTTCTTGGTGCGGCGATACACCAGGCGCACGTTCTTCACACCAGCCAGGCGCTTGGCCACGCGGGCAGCATCCATGGCGGTGTTGCCGGCGCCGATGACCACGACGTCCTCGCCCAGCTCGAGCTTCTCGCCCTTCTTGGCGGTCTCGAGGAACTCCAGCACGTCGAGCTCGGCACCCTCGCCCAAGCCCGCAGAGCCGGGCATCCAGGCACCGGTGGCCACGACCACGTCGGTAAAGCCCTGGGCCTTGAGCTCTTCAATGGAATCCACGCGAGCGTTGAGCTGCACCTTGGCGCCAAAGGCCAGGCAGAGCTCGGCATCGTGGGAGATATCGTCGCTCGCAATACGGAACTCGGGGATCACGTGGCGGACCACGCCGCCGAGCGAATCGCGGGCCTCAAAGATAGTGACGGGCACGCCGGCACGCGTCAGGAAGAACGCCGTCGCCAGACCGGCCGGGCCGCCACCGATAACGGCAACGTTGTGCTCGCCGTCGTTGGCAATGGCCTGGGCGCGCAGCTTGGGCAGCACGGCGGTCATGGCCTCGCGGGCAGCCTTGAGCTTGCTGGCGCGAATCTGGGCACCCTCGGGCTCGTAGAACGCACGCTCGCAAGCGCGGCCGCAGGGATGCGGGCAGATGGTGCCGGTGATAAACGGCAGGGCGTTGCGCTCGATGATGATGTTGAGCGCGTCCTCGAAGCGGCCCTCGTCAACAGCCGCCAGGTAGGCGGGAATATCCTGCTGGATGGGGCAGCTCGTGCGGCACGGCGCGGTAAAGCAGTCGGAAAGCGGGCTCTTGCCGGCAACCTTGCGGTCGGGCAGCGGACGCAGCGGCTTCTTGTAGAGCGGGTTGGTGAGCGAGTCGGCCTGGATCGCAGTCACGGCCTCGAGAGAGACGCCCTCAAACGGCTTGCCGTCCAGATCGCCAAACTCACCGGCCATCTGGCTAAAGCGCTCGTAGCCACCGGGCTTGAGCACGTCGGTCGCCAGGGTAACGGGCCAAATGCCGGCATCGTACAGGGCGCGGATGTTGTAGACCGTGGCGCCACCGGAGTAGCTGATGCGCAGTTTGCCATCGAACTGCTCGGTAATGCGGCGGGCAGCCTCAATGGTCAGTGAGAACAGCGAACGGCCGGACATGTACATCTCGGTGGAGGGCAGCTCGTTCCTCGTCACGTCGACGGGGAACGTGTTGGTCAGCTTGACGCCAAACTCCAGGCCGCGCTCGGCGCACAGGGCAATCAGGCGCTCGAACATAGGCACGGCATCGGCCCACTGCAGGTCCTCGCGGAAGTGCGTGTCATCGAAGACGATGTAGTCAAAGCCCAGCTCGTTGAGGCGCTGGCGGGCAAACTCATAGCCCAGCAGCGTGGGGTTGCACTTGATGTAGGTGTTGAGGCCCTTCTCGGTGATGAGGTAGGTCGCGATGCGCTCGATCTCGGCCGGCGGGCAGCCGTGCAGGGTAGACTCGGTGATGGAGTTGGAGACGCGTGCCGGGATGGACTCGACAAATGCGGCGTCAACATGCTCAAACTTGTCCAGGTTGGCGAGCGCCCACGTACGGCACTCGTTCCAGACGTCGGAGCCGCTGGCGTCCTTCATACCCTCGATGTAGGCGTCGACCTTGGGGCTCTTGATGCCCTCCAGGTCATAACCCACGGACATGTTGAAGACAAAACCGTCCGGGCTTCCCAGGCCGTACTCGCGAGCGATGAGGTGGCAGGCGAACCATGCCTTCACGTACTCGGCAAAGGCCTGCGGAACCTCGAGCTCGGTCGACCACTCACAGTTGTAGCACTCGTCCTGCGTCACGATGCAGGGCTTGTTCACACACTTGGAGAGCTCCTCGCCGTCCATAACCTGGACGGTCTTGAGCTCAAAGAAGCGGGAACCGGCCACGTAGGATGCCACGATGTTTTGGGCAAGCTGCGTATTGGGGCCGGCGGCCGGGCCAAACGGAGTCTCGATGCGCTCGTCAAAAATGGGAAGCGCGCCCTCCTGGTTGGTCGTGACCATCTTGCGCACGCCAAAGATGGCGTCCTGGGTCTTGTGCTCCTCGATGATCCAGTTCATCAGCTGCGAAAACGGGATCGGCCTCATGATGTCGCTCATAATGAGCTCCTCTCTGTAACGCCCGGCGAGACCGCGCGGCGGGCGCAAATACGGTGTAGCGCTAGCACAGCGCCGGCGACCCCGCGGAGGCCGCCTATACGCGCGTCAGATGCGGCGAAACATCCGGCGCGCGTGAATCTACTTGTGAATTAGTAGGTGCGATCGTTGAGCGTGCTCCAGAGCTTCTTGGACTCAGCCATGGTCCACGCGTTGATCTTTTCCTCATCGATACCGACAAACTCGCGATCCTTGTACAGGACCTTGCCGTTGATGATGGTGGTGCGGCAGTTTTTGCCCATCATGCCAAAGAGCATGTGGCCGTCGATGTTCTCCTCGCTCAGCGGCGTAAAGGGCTTGTAGTCCATAACGATGACGTCGGCGGCAGCGCCGGCCTCGAGCACGCCGAGCTTGCGATCGAAGTACTTGCTGGCCATCTTGGCGTTGTTCTCGAACAGCATGGTCATGGCCTCGCACCAGCCCACGTTGGGCATGGCGGCGTTGTGGCGCTGAATGATCAGGAAGACCTTAAGGCTCTCGAGCATATCGTGGGTGTAGGCGTCGGTGCCCATGCACACGGGGATACCGCGGCGGAAGAACTCGAGCACGGGGGCGCAGCCCACGGCGTTGCCCATATTGGATTCGGGGTTGTTGACGAGCCAGGTACCGGACTCCTTGACGATATCCATCTCGGCAGGCGTCACGTGGATGCAGTGGCCCAGCATGGTGTCGGGACCCAGCAGATTGTGCTGCAGCAGGCGCTCGACGGGGCTGATGCCACCGCGGTTGAGGCGGGAGTCCCACACGTCATTCATGCCCTCGCACACATGGATGTGGAAGCCGGTCAGGCCGTTGTTGGCCTCGGCCATCTTATCCATGGTCTCGTCCGACAGCGTAAAGGTGGCATGTCCGCCAAACATGGCGGCGATCATGTGGTTGTCGTTATCGCGACGCTCCTTGGCGGCCCACTGGGCAAACTCGGCGTTCTCGGCAATGGCCTGGTCGCATTTTTCCTGGCCGCGGCGGTCGGAGACCTCGTAGCACAGGCACGAACGCATGCCCAGCTCCTGAGCTGCATCCTTAATGGTAAAGAGGCTTCCCGGGATTTCGCAGAAGCTCGCATGGTGATCGAAGATCGTGGTGACGCCATCGCGGATGGAGTCAAGAATCGTGGCATAGGCGCTGGCCTTGGTGCCGTCGAGCGTCAGGTTGTCGTCGATCTTCCACCACTGCTGCTCAAGATTCTCCAGGAAGTTGGTGGGGTTGCAGCCCTTAATGGCAAGGCCGCGGGCCAGACCCGAGTAGATGTGGGTGTGGCAATTGATGAGTCCAGGCATGATGAGGTTGCCCTGGGCATCGACGTACTCGGCATCCGGGTACTTGGCCTTGAGCTCGCACTCGGGGCCCACTTCGACGATCGTATCTCCGTCAATGGCGACCGCACCGTTTGGAATGAACGGGGTCTGAGCGTTGCGGGTAAAGACGGAACCGTTAGCGACCAGAAGCATAAATGCTCCCTTCAACATCAGGGGCGGGGTTTGACACCTCTGACATGGCGGAAGTGCGAAGCGCCGGCCTACACCGGAAACGGGCCCTCTCCCGTCAACGCTTCACCAAAGGGACAAACCCTTTGAAGTGCGGCTTGGCGCCGCATGACGTCGGCGGACGAGGCGATGCGCCCGCCGACGAATAGCACCGAATTGGTTACTTCTTGCTCTCGGGCAAGACCAGATCCACGGCAGCGTCCTTGGCAGCATCGATGTGCTGAGCCACGACCGGCGTCTGCGGAAGGATCAGGTTAAGGACAATGGCCATGATGGCGGTGGGGGTCACGGCATTGGAGCCGATGACGGTGGACACCCAGGCGGGCATACCCTCGCCGGCAAGGCAACCGCTGGCCATCCAGATACCCAGGCCAAAGACGACGGAGGTGCCGACGATGGTGGTAGTGCGCTGCGTGAGGCCCTCGCGGGTGAACATGCGCACGCCGTTCATGGTGATGGTGCCAAAGACGCCGACGGTCGCGCCGCCGATAACGGGCTGCGGGATAGCGGAAAGGACGGCAGAGAGCTGCGGGAACAGACCGGCGATGGCAAAGACGGCCGCGATGATCACAAAGACCCACTTGTTGACGACCTTGTTGGAGCAGATGATGCCCACGTTCTGGCCAAGGGCGCTGGTGGGAAGACCGCCCAGCAGGCCGCCGACCATAGAAGTGAGGCCCTGAGACACGATAGCGCCGGAGAGCTCGCGCTCGGTGGGCATACGGTCGATGGAGCCCAGGCAAGCAGCGGAAACATCGCCGATAACCTGGATGGCAACCATGGGGAACACGACGGCGAGGGTAATGCAGACCTCGGGATCAAACTCGAGCGCGTAGGGCATGAGCTTGGGAAGGGCGAAGACCTGAGCGGTGGCGACGCTGGAGAAGTCGATCATGCCAAAGGGGATCGAAACGATCATGCCAACGATCATGCCAAAGAACACGGATCCCAGCTTGAGCGTGCCCTTGCCAAAGTTGGCGAGCGCAAAGACCACGGCGAAGGTGATAAGAGCGACGCACCAGGCCTGCGGAGTGCCCCACAGCGGCGTGCCCATACCGCCGGCCATATACTTGACGGCCGTGGGATACAGCGAAACGCCGATGGAGAAGATGACCGTACCGGTCACAACGGGCGGGAACAGCCACTTAATCTTGCTGTAGCCCAGACCAAAGAGGACCGCGACGGCGCCGCCGACGATCTCGCCGCCCAGCAGCGCACCAAAGCTAAAGCCCGAGGCACCCATGGCCTGCAGGGCCGGCAGAAACGCGAACGAAACGCCCATGACAATGGGCAGGCCGCCGCCGATGCGACGGAAGGGAGCGAAGGCCTGAAGGGCCGTATCGATCGCCGAAAGAATGAGCGCGACCTGGATGATGTCGGTACTCTGCTGACTATTAAAGCCGTAGACGCCGGCCATGATGACAGCCGGGGTGATGATACCGGCAAACGAAGCCAGTACGTGCTGAAGGGCACACGGGATCATTTCTTTAACGGGAGGCATGCCTTCACGAGTGAACAGGGCTTCAGTGCCGTTCGTAACCGTCTCCTGGGTCATTTGACCACCAATCCTCGAAATAGTTGTTTTCGCATCTAACGCTCTATTGTGACGCAGTGCGGGGTTGAGGTTGTGCCTTCGTTGCATATCGTATTAAAGATGATTCTCATTCTCAATAATAATTTTTTGTTATCAGACTATTCTTCTGCTGAAATAATGCATTTCCGCAGGTCAGGAAAGTGTCTGGTCAAAATAACATCTAACTTTTCTTTTGGTCAACCGTTTACCGCCAAATTCCTACCGTTCGTCTGTATTACGCAATGTACCTGCGGATATACGAGATGAAGAGCAGCGTGTTACCATGAGAAAAAATTGTTATGAAACTTCCGATTTCACCCAAAGGAGTTGCCCGTGAACGAGACCGTACGTCGCTTTTTGCCGATGGTCGATTTCCTGGAGCAGATACTCGGTAAGAACAGCGAGATCGTGCTGCACGATTTCTCGGATCCCGACCATGCCATCGTCGATATTCGCAACGGCATCGTGAGCGGCCGCAAGGTCGGCGGTCCCGCCACCGACCTGGCACTCAAGATCATGCACGACGCCAAGTATCGCGACCTGCCGTTTATTACGGGCTACGAGGGGCGCGGCGCCGGTGGCAAGACGCTGGAGTCAGCGACGTACTTTATCCGCGAGAATGACGAGATCGTCGGTATGCTTTGCGTCAACACCGACCTCTCGACCGTGCGCTCCATCAACGCCATGGCGCAGCAGCTCATGGCGTGCTTCGACGCGGCGCCGACGCGCACGGAGCCCGCCCCTATCGAGGTCGAAAGCCTTTCGGAGTCTACACAGGAGCTCATCGACCGCAGCATTGCCGAGTTGCTGAGCGCGCGCGGGCTGGATGTAGCGTCGCTTGGCCAGAGCGACCGCGTGGACGTCATTCGCCACCTTAACGGCAACGGGGTGTTCATGCTCAAGGGCGCTGTTGCCTGCGCTGCCGCCGCACTGGGTATCTCGGAACCCAGCGTCTACCGCTACCTGCAAAAAGTCCGCAAGGAGGGCTAACAAACAAAAAGACTGCCCTTGGTGGCTCCACATGCGATCCGTCACTTGACAAAAGACCCTGCAGCTCGCACTGCAGGGTCTTTTTGCATGCCATGTTTAGTTGTTGCCAACGCCCTAGAGAGCGGCGACGACCTCGATCTCGACCAGACCGCCGGCCGGAAGGGCGGCAACCTGGAAGGCGCTGCGCGCAGGGAACGGAGCCTCGAACTTGGAGGCATAAATCTCGTTCACGGCAGCGAAGTCGGCGATGTCGGCCAGGTAGACCGTGGTCTTGACGACATCGGCAAAGGTGGCGCCGGCAGCGGTCAGCAGGGCCTCGACGTTAGCAAGGGACTGCTTAGCCTGGGCTTCGACGCCCTCGGGCATCTTGCCGGTTGCGGGGTCGATGCCCAGCTGGCCGGACAGGAACACCATGTTGCCGGTCTGGATGCCGGGGGAATACGGGCCGATGGCTGCAGGTGCGTTATCGGAAGACACGACGGTCTTGCTCATGTTTTTCTCCTTACGATCAAATAGAGAGCGTGAGCGCGGCGTTCACACCGGGAGGCACAGTTCGGTCTGAACACCGCGCTTGATTGGGATAGTACTCAAGGTTTCCGCGCGATGCAAGATTATTATCACGTTGCGAGAATATTTTATCGCCCAACGGCGTCTGTCGGCCGCTGAACGGCACGACCGGCGACCTGCCTGAAGACTTTATCCTGCTTGGGCCACAGGGCTCGTCCGCCGCAACAGCACCACTATACTTTTGAGTATCTGAGCATTTTGAAAGGCAGGATATGACCGCAACCGCCAGTCGAACCACCAACCGCAGACCCGAGCTTTTGGCGCCCGCCGGAGGGCCCGAGCCCTTTGCCGCCGCACTCGCCGCCGGGGCAGACGCCATCTACTGCGGCATGGGCAGCTTCAACGCCCGCCGCAAGGCCACCAACTTTACTGACGAGGCCTTTGAGCAAGCCTGCCGCGCCGCGCATCTAGCCGGGTCGCGCGTCTACGTCACGGTCAACATCGTCATCAAGCAGTCCGAGATGGGCGATGCACTGCAACTCATCCACCGCTGCTCCACGCTGGGCGCCGACGCCTTTATCATCCAGGACTGGGGCCTGTTCTTTGAGGTCAAGCGCACCATGCCCGGCATCGAGACACATATCTCGACCCAGGCGAACATCCACGACGACCGCGGAACCCTTTGGTGCCGCGAGCAGGGCGCCGACCGCGTGACTCTCTCGCGCGAGCTTTCCATCGACGAGATTGCCGCCATTCACGATGCCGCGCCGGATGTGGACCTTGAGGTCTTTAGCCATGGCGCCATCTGCTTTTGCTACTCGGGCCTGTGCCTGCTTTCGAGCTTTGCCATGGCGGGACGATCGGCCAACCGTGGCATGTGCGCCCAGCCCTGCCGCCTGCCCTACGAGCTGATCGACGAGAACGGACGTACGCTCTCCCCTGCCGGTCGCGAGCGCGCTCTATGCCCGCGTGACACCAACACTTCGCAGCTCGTTCGCCGTCTGTATGACGCCGGCGCCGCATCGCTCAAGCTCGAGGGCCGCATGAAGGCTCCCGATTACGTGTATTCCATCGTCGACGTGTATCGTCATCAGATTGACGATATGCTGGCCGATGTTTCGACCTCTAAGGACGAGGAAGCCGCCCGTCAGCGCCAGCTCAAGCGCTGCTTTAACCGCGACTTTACGCACGCCTATCAGGACGGCACCTCGGGCGACGAGATGATGAGCTATGAGCGTTCCAACAACCGCGGCCAGATCGTGGGCACGGTGCTGGGCAGCCGCCCGGCCAACCGCGATGTGCGCGGCCTCAAGCCCGACGACCGCCGTCGCCGCGCCGCCATCGCCCGCATTGAGCTGTTTGAGCCCGTGGGCAAGGGCGACCTGCTGGAGCTTCGCCACGATAACGAGTTTGACCAGTTCCTGACCACCATTGCCGCCGATGATGCCGCTGCCGGCGATGTTATCGAGTGTCGCGTGCCCCGTAGCATGCCCGAGGGCTGCCGCGTCCGCGTGATTCGCAGCCAGCGTGCCATCGACGCCGCCGGCGCCGCGCTCAAGCGCGATGTGCTGCGCCGCCGCGCTGTTGATGTGTCCGTCGTGGCGCGCCTGGGCAAGCCGTTTACTGTCACACTCACCTGCTGTGACGACCCCGCGCTCACCGCCACCGCCACGGGCTTCACCGTCGAGGCCGCCAAGACCCGTGCGGTCGAGGCGTCCGATCTGGTTGAGCACGTCGGGCGCATGGGCTCCTCTCCCTTTGAGGCCGCGAGCTTTGAGGTGGCGCTCGATGAGGGCTGCGGCATGGGCTTTTCCGCCGTGCACAAGGTGCGCGCCGCCGCTTGTAAGGCGCTGGAAGAGGCCATTCTGGCACCGTATGAGGAGCGCGCCCGCACGCTCGAGCTACCGGCGACTGTCACCAATGATTCCCGCCCCGCGCCCGAGCACTACCGCGATGAGCCGCAAATCTGCGCCACCGTCGCCTCGCTCGAGGCCGCCGAGGCAGCTCGTGCCGAGGGCGCCGCGCGCATCTACATGACCACCGATGCGCTCAAGGCTGTCGGACTCTCCCCTGCCGATGCATTTGAGCAGGGTATCGTGCCCGTACTCGACGAGGTCTGCCGCGCCGTTGACCACGAGCGCGTCGATCCCTGGATCAATGCCGGGGCCACCGTCGCCGTTGGCAATATCTCCGAGCTTGCCCTGGCCGCCCAGGTTGGTGCCACGGCGGAGGTCCGCTCTTGCCTGCCCGTGCACAACACCCCTTGCATGGAGGCACTTGCCGAGCGCGGAGCCGGCGCGTTTTGGCTCTCGCCCGAGATCACGCTCGACGAGATTATCTCGCTTGGTACCTCCGCGCCCGCAGCCCTGGGCATCACCGTTTTCGGCCGCCCGCGCGTCATGACGAGCGAGCACTGCATCCTGCAGGTGGCCAATGGCTGCATCCACGATTGCGCCAACTGCCGCCTGCGCGCCCGCAAGCTGTCGCTCAAGAATATCGACGGCAAGGTCATGCCCGTGCGCACCGACATCCACGGCCGCTCGCGCCTGTACGACGCCTACCCCATCGACCTTACGCCGCAGGTACCGCAGCTGCTCGACGCCGGCGTCCGTCGTCTCATGGTGGACGGAACGCTGCTCGAGACGGATGAGGTGGGCCGCGCCGTCGCACGCGTCCGTCGCGCCGTCGAGGCCGCGCAGGCCGGCCGTAAGCCCGCCGCCCGCCTGCGCGGGGCGACCTCGGGCTGCATGTTTGTGGGAATTAGTTAACCGAAAGGCTTACACGTGAACGAAGAACCTCAAGTCCTCTACTGCGACGCCTGGCTCATGGCCATCGACAAGCCCGCCGGCATGATCGTCCACGGCGATGGTACCGGCGAGCGCACGCTCACCGACTACGCCAGTGACCTGCTGCTGGCGATGGGCGACGGCTTTGCCGCGACCGACATGCAACCGCTCAACCGCCTGGACCGCGACACCACCGGCGTGGTGCTGTTCTCACTCGACAAGCAGACGCAGCCCGCCTTTGACCAGATGATCATCGACCACGCGTTCGAAAAGCACTACCTGGCGCTCGCCGAGGGCAAGATCGACTGGAACGAAAAGCTCATCGACAAGCCCATCGCCCGCGACCGTCACGACAGCCGAAAGATGCGCGTCGGCGCCAGCGGCAAGCCGTCTCAAACGCGCGTGAAGGTGCTCAAGCGTCTTAAGAGCCGCCGCGGCCTGCCCACGCGCTCGTATATCGATGTCGAGCTGCTCACCGGCCGCAAACACCAGATTCGCGTGCACCTGGCGAGCGAGCGCCATCCCCTGGTGGGCGACGACCTGTACGGGACGCCGCGTCCTTGTGGCCTCATGCTCCACGCCCACAGCGTGTCCTTTACGCATCCCGTAACCGGCGAGCACATCCACATCGAAGCCCCCTGCCCCTGGGAGCCCTAAAACCTGCCAAAAAGGGACAGGTTTATTTTGGCAGGTTTTATCTGGACAAACGTCAAAACCACCACAAAGGTTCCTGCCCCTTCGCGGTGGTTTTGGCCTTAGCCCGTCCCTTGCTGTTAGACCGTGATGACGTTGTCCATTGCCCGGTACTTGGCAGGGACATCGCCTGCGGTAATAATCGTTGCGTCACGGAAGTCCGCGAACTTGACGGGCGCCACCATGCCAAATTTACTGGCGTCCGAGATTACGAAGCGCTTGGCCGTATGGCGCATCGAGATACGCTTTACTTGCGCCTCCTCGATATCGGGCGCCGTGAAGCCCTGCTCGGCGGCAATGCCGTTAGAGCCCCAAAAGCCACAGTTGAAGTTGTAGCGGTCTAAGGTTGCCAAGGCATCGGGGCCAACGAGCGCCTCGGTCTCGGGTTTGAGCTCGCCACCCAGCACCACGGTACGCATGCCGCGCAAAGCAAGGCGTTGAGCATGGAGCACGGAATCGGTCACATAGGTGACATCTTCAAGGTGTGGAAGATGCTCGATGAGCCTGAGCGTCGTCGAACCCGAGTCGATGTATACAAAGCTCTCGGGCTCCACAAGCGCCGCCGCACGGGCGCAGATACGCTCCTTGTCGTCGTTATGGAGGTCGCTGCGCTCATTAAGCGTTAGGTCGCGCGTCACGTGCGCGCGCTCCAGACTTGTCGCGCCTCCGTGCACCTTGGCGATACGGTGTGCTCGGTCGAGCGTCTGCAGGTCGCGCCGAATGGTAGACGCCGTCACGCCCAGGGCTTCGGCAAGCTCCGGCACGGTAACCGAGCCGGTCTGCTGAACCATCGACACGATCGCGTTGAGCCTATCTTCCGCTAGCATCGCTTACTCCTCCTCGGGGTACACGACTCCCCAGTCGGCGCGTAGCTTGGTCATCAGCTCCATAACATCAGAAGCATAGCCCAGAAGCTCACGCTTAGAGTCGTCGCCGGCAACGGCCTTCTCAAGATCGGCCATCTCATAGCAAAGGGCGTAAGCCTCGGTGCCGGCGTGGACCTCCTCGCGGTGGCCGTCCGCAGTCCACACGATAGTCGCGTGATCGGCGCGCGGATACTCGTTGACCTCGATATAGCACTTATCGAAGCTAATAATCGAGCGCTTGGGTTGCTTGGAGTGGAGCGTGAGGCTCACAACACCCAGCTGCTGCTCGGCATTACGGCAGACGATGCCGCCCGCAACGTCAACACCGGTCTCACAGGTGTTGCCCAACGAAACGACCTCAATGGGCTGGCTTGCCATAAAGAGACGCATGACGGACAGGGCATACACGCCAATGTCGAGCATGGCACCGCCAGCAAGGTTGCGGTTGTAGAAGCGATTGGTCAGATCGCCGTACTCCTTGTAGCTACCAAAGTTGAGCTGGGCGAGGTTCATGCGACCAAACTCGCCGGCATCCATGCGACGGCGCAGCTCTTGATACAAGGGCATATGAAGCACCGTGGTGGCGTCCATGAGGACGACGTTGTGCTCGTCAGCGATGGCACGCGCCTCGTCGAGCTCAGCGGAATTGAGGGTAATGGCTTTCTCGCAGAGCACGTGCTTGCCGGCGGCCAGCGCGTCACGCAGATAGGTGATATGCGTGTTGTGCGGCGTGGTGATATAGACGGCGTCGATGCCCGGATCGGCGTAGAGGTCCTCAACCGATTCATAGACCTTCTCGATGCCATACTGCTCAGCAAAAGCCTGAGCCTTGGACAGCGTACGGTTGGCGACGCCCGCAAGCTTGCGGCCGGCAAGAGCGAGAGACTGGGCCATCTGGTTGGCGATAACGCCGCACCCGATCACAGCCCAACGAAGCTCGGGAGCCGTAAAGATATCATCGGGGAATGGCTTGTCCTGGACCGAAGCGAACGCTGCTTTTGCGGCTGCCGCGGAGTCGAGTGGAGCCTGCTTGGAATCTACCATATGTGCCTCCTGTGTCATAGAACGTCTTGCATTTCGGATAGCTCTATATTCGCACAAACACGCGCGTCTGTGCGTGTTTGTGCGTATCTCACCGCTAAACGGTCATTTTTGTCCCGTAAACGGCGCATCTATACGCATATTCACGCAATCCCACGCACGCAAATACGCACAAATGCGAACCGGTCATTGCTCAGAGACAGGGGCTTATGCTTAGAACTCAAAAGACAGGATGATCCGCTTCGCCTCGTCGCTCATGGCGCGCTGCAGCTCTAAGGACCGTCCCAAACTGCCGACAGAAAAGGAACGTTCCAAACTGCAGACAGAAAAAGAACGTCCCCAGGCGCCGGCATTTCAAGAGCACTCATTTAAGTCTGTCCCCAATGAGTGGGAGTAATCAGAGACCCTTTGCGAGGGAGGCCGGACGTGGCCTTCCTCGTTTTTATTCATGGACTTTAGTCCGTGCCGCGCGGCACGCGCGGCATAGAAAGCCACCCGCTCAGCGGGTGGAGGCCAATTTCCGCTACGCGACAAAAACCTTCCCCCTAGCATGAGGATTGTTCAGGTCATCATACTAGGGGGAAGGTGATTGCTGTGGCCCAGAAAGCCAACAGCCTCGCGCACACGAAATGGCTGTGCAAGCACCGCATCGCACCGAGGTCAAGCTCATCGCCGCCATCGTCGAGAAGCACCCCAAGGTGCGCTTTGCCGCGAGCCGCACCTCGGCCCACGCCGACCTCTACGACCGTATGGAGCAGGCCCTGTGCGAGCGCGTGGCCAACGCGGTGGAGGTCGTCCGCTCCGACATCAGCCCCGCGCTTCTTGTCCACACCGGTCCAAACCTCGTGGGTGTGGCGGTCCAGGGACTCTAGTGGAGGCGGGGCGTCCTGCCCAAAAACAAATGCAAAAGACGAGCACTTCTTGCCGCTCAATTGGCAAGAAGCGCTCGTCTTTTCTTAACGCGTTGTATGGCGGAGAGAGCGCAAGTTACGCGAGCGCCCTTCTTGCCAGCTCGGCCGCGCCGAGGATTCCTTGGTCGCCGCCGCAGCCCGGGGCGCAGATGTAGCTCTCCATGTCCTTAAGCTCGGCGGTCTGGATGTAGCCACCCAGATATTCGAGGGTCTTCTTGCGGACGATGCCGTAGAGCTGCTCCTGGTGCATCACGCCGCCGCCGAGGACGATGCGGCGAGGCGAGTACATGAGCACGAGGTTCGCGCACATCTGCCCCAGATAATCCCCCTCGAGCGCCCACACCTCATCGTTGTCCGCGAGCTCGGCCGCGGGCTTTCCCCAGCGCGCGGCGATGGCGGGGCCGGAGGCGAGCCCCTCGAGACAGCTCGCGTGGCTCGGGCAGACGCAGCGTCCCTCCTCGGTGGGACGGGTCCTTACCAGCATGTGACCGGCCTCGGGGTGCAGCATACCGTGAAGGAGTCTGCCCGCGCACATGACGCCCGCGCCCACGCCGGTGCCGATGGTCACGTAGACGGCGTCCTCGAGCCCCTTGCAGCAGCCGAAGACCACTTCGCCGAGGCAGGCAACGTTAACGTCCGTGTCGTAGGCCACCGGAATCCCGAGGTCGTCGGCGAACGCGGCACGAAGACCATGGCCTCGCCACGCGAGCTTGGGCGTCTGGAGGATGGAGCCGCAGCGCTCGTCGTTGGGGTCGACGCAGGTCGGGCCGAAGGCGCCGATGCCCAACGCGTCCACATCGCGGGCGGTGAACCACTCGATCATCTGCGGGACGGTCTCGGCGGGCGTAAGCGTCGGGGTCTCCATACGGTCGAGGACCTCGCCGTCGCCGGACACCACGGCACAGACCATCTTGGTCCCGCCGGCTTCGAGGGCGCCGAGCCTCATTTGCTTTTCGCTCATGTGATCCTCCTTACAAAGGGACGCCCGCAGTCATGGTCAACCGCGGGCGCCCATAACGTTGGCTTGTTTCGAGGCGACCCTACCTGGGCACGCGGTCCTGCCTCGCGGCAAACGGGGCGAGCACGGCGTGCGGCTCGCTTTGGTACCAGTAGGCGACGGTGGAGATGTCGTCCTCGCGCTCGTAGAGCTTGATGTCGTCGTTGCCGAGGTCCTGGAACGTCACGCGCAGGTCCTCCTTGAACGAGATCGGGTCGGGAAGGTGCCACCTGTAGAGGCCGTGCCTGGGCAGCGCGTCGTCGTTAGTCGCGAGCATCGGATTCGGGTTCGGCTTGCCCGCGCTGAAGCGGTCGCGCGTGGCGTCGCGCGTCGAGCGGTACGGGTAGCCGGCGAACAGCGTGTTGAAGCACTGCGCCTCGGGCAGCGCGTGGGGCGGCCTGTCGAGGAAGGCCCAGGCACCGCCGAAGTAGTCCTCGGCTCCCGTCGAGGTGACCGTGGGGAACTCCTCGTCGCCGTCGAGGAAGAACTTCATCTCGCCCTCGCCCCACCAATAGCGCTCCAGGGCGCACAGGGCCATGTAGGTGCCGACGTAGTAGCCCTTGCCGCGCACGCCGTCGAGCACGGTGTAGTCGACGCCCCTGCGGGTGCTGCGCTCGCGGTTAAAGCGGGCGTGGAAGTACATGGCGTCGTCCGGCACGTCGGTGAGCGCGTAGTTGAACGTGTAGAAGATGTACTTAATGAACCCGGGGTGCTCGCTCGTAAGCGTGACCTTGGCGTGCTTCCTGAAGGGCATCTCGAAGTAGCAGTTCATGCCGCCCGTCGGGTTCACGCAGATGGGCATCGAGTTGACGATGGCGCGCTCACCGAAGCCGTTGCAGAAGAAGTCGCCGACAGGGCACTCGACCGAGGGGGTCTCCTCGTCGTCCCAGTAGAAGCGCAGCACGAGGTCACGCATGACGAAGCTGCCAACGGCGGTCTTGTCGGGGACGGTCATCCAGATGTGGCGGATGATGCCGGGGCCCTCGATGTCCGCGAGCGTGATGGTCTCGCCGGACTCAAGGGGCACGCAGCACGAGCCCTTGCGGCCGACGCCGAGGTGGCTGGCCGACATGGCGGCGCGGCCCTTCTCGCCCGTGATGTTCTCGGGGGTGATGGCGCGGCTTTCCTCACCGCCGTGCATCCACACGTCCTTAAGGAACTCTCTCATCGTCGACCTCCTCTATTCGTCGTCGTCGCACTCGGCGGAACTGGCACCGTTCACGTAGATGATCTGCTGGCGCGCCTCGTTGACGAGGGCGTCGAAGTCGAGTTTCTCGTCGGGGCGCGCGAGCGCGACCGTCATGGCGAGCGGGAGGTTGACACCCGCGATCACGTGGATCCGGTCGGAGGCGAAGCGGGAAAAGCGCTGGTTCACGCTGCCGCCGTACGCGTCGGTGAGGACGACGACCTCGTCAGTGCCCGAAAGAGCCGCCTCGACCGCCGCGTCGAGCCCCTCGCCGTTGTCGTTCACGTAGGCGCACACGGCGTTGACGGCGTCGCCCTTACCCGTAAGGAACTCGAGGGTGTCCTTGAAGCCCTGGGCGAGAAGGGAATGGCTCGCCACAACTATCTTTCTCATTGATTCACCAATCTCTTGGGTCGAAGCTAGGCGAGGATGCCGGCGGCGGAGGCGACCATCGCGAGGACGATCACCACGAGGATGAGGGCCGTCATGCTCGCGTTCTTCTTGGTAAGAAGGTAATACGCGCTTCCCGTGATGGCGGCGGGGATCATGGCAGGCAGGATCTTGTCGAGCAGCGGCTGAATCTCCATCGCGACGTCGCCGAAGCTGAAGCTAATCGGGCAGGTGACGCCGATGACCGAGGCGATGAGGCAGCCGACCACGGTGAGGCCGAGCACGGAGGCGGCGGCAGTGAGGTTGGGAAGCTTCTCGCTGAAGTCGGTGACGAGCTTCACGCCCTGCTTGTAGCCGAACTCGAGGGCGTGCATGCGGACCCAGAAGATGGCCAGGATGAGCGCGAACCAGATGCCGGCTCCCACGGGGTTGCCCTCGATGGCCATGTAGGCGGCGATGGAGCCCATGATGGTCGGGATCATGGTCATGAGCAGGGAGTCGCCAACGCCGGCGAGCGGTCCCATGGTGCCGATCTTCAGGTCTTGGACGGCGTCCGCCGCCGCTAGGCCGTCGCGCTCCTCCATGGCCACGCAGGCGCCAAGGATGATGGCGGCGAGCCAAGGCTGGGTGTTGTAGTAGCGGAAGTGGTTGTTGAGCGCTTGCTTATAGTCCTCGTCGTTCGTGTAGATCTTCCTCAGGACCGGCGAGAGGGCGTAGGCGACTGAGGCGCCCTGCTGGGTCTGGTAGTTGAAGGTGCACACGCTCATGAGCCAGCGCCAGTTCGCGTTGCGCAGGTCCTTCTTGGTGACCTTGTAGCCGGAGGGCTTGCCCTCGGCGACGGCGGTGATGTTCTCGTTTTCCATGGTTACTCATCCTCTCCGATGAAGGCGTCTGCGGAAGCGTGGGCGGCGAGCTCGGTGTCCCTCTCGGCACGCTGGTAGAACGCAATCGCGAGGGCAACGCCGACGATGGCGGCGCCGATGATGGGCACGTTCAGGAAGGCCGAGAGGAAGAAGCCGGCGAGCAGGTACTGGAAGTACTTGCCGGTGGGCATGTAGCGGAGCAGCATGGCGATACCGACGGCCGGGAGCATCTTGCCGGCGAGGGTGAGGCCGGAGAGGAACCACTGGGGCATGACCTCGAGGAGCCAGTTGACGGCGGGCTGGCCGAGCGTCACGGAGACAAAGACGGGCAGGGCGGCGCACAGGCCGAAGAGCGCGGGGCAGACCCACAGGATGGCGTTCATCTGATTGAACTTACCCTCGTTGCAGAACTTCTGGGACTTCTCGACGACAAAGCCGTTGAGGATCTTGGCGACGACGTCGAGCTGGATGCCGAGCATGCCGACCGGCAGGCCGATGGCGAGGCCCGTGTCGGAGCCCAGGGTCACGCCGTAGGCGGTGGCGATGATGGCCATCGTGCCGTAGTCGGGAATGGAGGAGCCGCCGAAGCCCGCGACGCCGAGCTGCATGAGCTGAATGGTGCCGCCGATGACAAGGCCGGTCTTCCAGTCGCCCATGACGACTCCGGTGATGAGGCCCCAGAAAACGGCGTAATTGACGAAGATCATCGGGATGCCGTAGTAGTCCACGTGCTTGATGAAGGCCAGCAGGGTCAAAAGGACGACCTGCAGGATAGTGAAGTTGACCATATTTCCCCCTTAGATGAGGTCTGCGACGGAGACGGGCTTGTCGGCGGGCACGAACTGGGCCGTCACCTTGACGCCACGGGCGATGAGCGCCTTGTAGCTCTGGACGTTCTCGGCGGAGGCGTAGGCGCGCTGGGTGAGCTGGATGCCGTCCTCCTTGACGAGCGAGCCGCCGACGACCAGCGACGGGAGCTCGACGCCCGACTCGACCAGGCGAAGCATCGTCTCGGGCTCCTTGGCGATGACGAAGACCTTCTCGCGGTCGTACTTGCCCGCGGCGAAGTTCTTGAGCGCGGTCTGCTCGGAGATGATCGAAACGGCCATGCCCGCGGGGCGCGCCATCCTCATGGTGGACTTCAGGACCTCGTCGCCGGCGACCTTGTCGTCGATGACCATGACTCGGGTCGCGCCCGACACCGGGGCCCACTGCGTCACGATGATGCCGTGAAGCAGGCGATTGTCGATTCGTGCCATAACAACACTCATGTTTGCTCCTATCAAATGAAGTTTTGCGTTCGGTACTGCCTCGGCGCTATCCGGATTCGCGCCGGGCAAGGGGTTATCGGATTATTGAGGACGCGCGGTCAGCTTGCGGCGGCGTGGGGAAGGTCACTCGTCGAGCAGGAGGTCCGAGGAGCCGAGGCGCTCTTCTCGCGCCGGGGCGGCGCTCACGCTTATGTAGTCGAAGACATATGCGATCTCGCTTACGGGAACCTCTACGCGATAGCGCGTCGAGATGCTCGAGAAGCTCTGCCTGAAGGACTCGATGAAATCGGCGCGTTCCTCCTCGAAGCGGTCCTGGCCAACGTAGGTCTCAATGGGGTTTCTGGTAACAAGGCGCTCGACGAGACAGCAGAGGTGAACGTAGAGCCCAATGATGGCGTTGCTGCCGATCTTCTCGCCTGTCCTGCGCTGAAGCTCGTGCACGGCGCTCTCGATCTCATGGAATAGCCGCTCCGGGTCGAGGATGGTGATGGAGCGGATGACGTTCTGCAGCGTCATGTTCGAGAGCAGCTTCTCGTGGAAAGAAGAGAGCTCGGAAGCGTCAAGCCACCTGCCGAACACGGCATCAACCTTAGAGGCGGACGCCGTCGACATGATGTCCTCGAGGGCGACGAAGGGGACGGAGGCGACCCCGGGGTCTCCCGTGCCGATGACGGCGCAGACGCGGTGCTCGGAGAAAACGGCGTCGTTCGACCCGTTCGCGACGAGCTGCTTGAAGGGCCTCGTGAGCAGGCGCGCGCCTATGGTGCGCGGGAGGCTCTGCGAGACGAGCTGGCGTATCCTCTCCGCGGCGTCGACCCCGGACTCGGAGCAGAAGACGATGGCGTCCTCACGGTTGACGCGCTCGATCACCTTGCAGTGCGTCACGCACGCGGCGGTCGCATCGCCAAGAACCTCGGCGATGGACTTGCCGCCGAGCAGCCCGACCCCGATCTCGAGCGCAAGACCGGTAGAGACGTTGTTCACCACGCCGATAGTGGAGTCGGTAACGTTCTCGAGGGCCTTATAGGCCTCCTCCAAGGAGCCCATGTCGACGAGGAACACGACCCCGGTGCAGTAGGAATGGCGGTCGACGAGGCGCTGGAGCGGACCGACGATGTCCTTCAGCTGCTGGTCGTAGGGCATGTCGACAGCCTCGTACACATGCATGCCGAGCATACGGTTCGCCGCGTCGGCGATGCTCGTCGCCGTTGAGTAGCCGTGGGACAAGATGACGCAGAGCGTCCGAAGGGCCTTCGCATCGCGAGACTCCGATGCGACGCACAGCGTCAGAAGCGTCTTCGTGAAGTGATCGAGCGAGATTCCCAGCGCCCCTTCCACGTCTGCGGCGACCTGATCGGAGACACTCGAGGCAAACGGCAATTCGGAGGTCACGGCACCGAGGAGATGGGAGATTTGCTCCGCACAGGCAGACTTTCGCTTAGCCAGGCCGATACCCGGCCACAACTGCAGGCAAATCTCCTGGGCCAGTAGAAAAGCGACCTTCCTCGAAAGCTCGATGCCATAAGAAGAGCCTGCGTCGGCAAGGACCGCGCCCACGACGCGCTCGAAGGCGCGCGACCTCGAGGAGGCGACGCCGTGGTCGAAGATCAAGTGATCCTCAACGCCGCGCACAGCGGAGACAGCTTGCGAGACAAGCTCGGAGACAGAGAGCTCCCCGGCGCAGAATCGCTCATCGAGGGAGCACAGGGCATCGAGCGCCTGCTCGACCGGCCCTGTGCTCTCGGCGGCATCCAGAGACGCGTCGATCAGAACGCCATCGTCGGGCTGTTGATCGATCTGCGCGGAGGAGAGGAGCCCGCTGGGAAGAAGATACGGGCGAACGACGACGTAGTCGCCCTCGCGATTGAGGAACGCTTTGGCACAGCAGTTCGTCACGCAGGCGCGCAAGCCGGCGATGTTATCGGAAAAGTCCGCGTTCACGAGGCAACGGTATGCGCCGCGGCTGATCTTCACATCAGAACCGATTCGGCACCCCTCGCTGCGCAGGAAGCTCAAGATGAGATCCTCGCGCTCCTCGGGGGTCCGCTCCTTGAGTGAGGGGACGCGGGCACAGATGGGCATTTTGCTGTAGGCCGAGGAAACCTTCAGGTCATCGGCGGAAAGCGTCGTCGAAAGAACGAGGCGAGCGCGCGGCGCATCCTGGGAGGCATCGAGCCCGAGGGCCGTCGCAAGGCAGTGCTCCATCGCAGAGGGAGAGAGTGCCTCGATGCCGTTGACAAAGACCACACCCCCGCGCGCTTTCGCGATCGACTCGTCAAGAAGCCCGTTGAACGAGGCGGCGTCCGGGACCCCGGCGCAGTCGATGCGCACATAGGAGGAGTCGCGGGACAGCAAGCCCTGGTTCTTGCCGTACTCGTACACAAGGCGAGAAAGGAAAGACTTACCGACACCCACGCCGCCGCTCAAGAGGATGGGCAGGCCAAACGGAGGGTACTGAACCGCAGCCTTGCACTGCTCGACAACGGAGCTGAGGCTCATGTCGAAGCCCACGGCACGCGCGAAGTCGCGGTGATCGGCGATTCCCGTCGCCTGGATGAGGTCGGCGAGCGAGGCATACTCGCTTGCAGAGAGCTTTACCTGAAAACGCTTCTGGAACGCGCGGCGATGAAAATAACGGACAGGCCTGCCCGCCACCTTAACCACAAGACCGGCGCGAACAAGGTCGTTGAGGTACTGGCTCGCCAGGCTCCTGGAGATGATGAGCGTCTCGGCGATGTCGGAGGTGGACAGACGGGCAAGGTCGTCGAGCGAGACGGCAGAGGTGAGGGCCTCGAGATGCTCGAGAATCCTGTCCCTCATGTCGACGGGTTTCTTTGCCAAGCTGTCCTGTGTGGTCTTGTCCATGACTTCTTACCTCCTCGTACAAGGAGTATAAGGGGAGAACAGAGAACGGAAGGGGGCGCGTGGGGGAATCAACAGCTCCGAGGAAAAGTCCACCACTTGAGGGGCAGAAAACAACGGCCATTGAACATTCAGGGCCGACGCTCAACACTTCGGCTCGACACTTCGCTTTGGAAAGGGCCCCGGCGCGCCGGGCCTAAAGCTTAACCATGCGCGCGGCGATGCGGGCGCAGTCGCAGGCGGCCTTCTTCTCGAAGGTGTTGTAGTCGACGACCCGGCCCTCGGCGCAGGGCTTGTCGCTGATGGCGCGCACGACGACGAGGGGCACGCCGTTGAGATAGGAGGCCTGCGCGATGGTGCAGCCCTCCATCTCGCAGCACAGGTCGCCGAAGGCCGCGAGGATTCGCTCCTTCTGTTCCGCGGGCGAGACGAACTGGTCGCCGGAGACGACGCGGCCCTTGAGGACCTTAATGTCGGGGGCGACGGCGGCCGCGGCGGCGCACGCCGCCAGCAAGGGCCGGAACGGATCGCGCAAGATCAAGGCGTCGCCCGGGAGGTCGGGCGTTACCGTCAGCCGGCGCCGCGTCTGCCGCATCATGAGGGAGAACGGCCTGGCCGGCGCATACGGCAGGAAGAGGTTCAAGGTGCACCCCGGGGCGGTCAACGAGGCCGACGTGTCGAACGTCGTCGCGCGCGGCTTCGGCGGCAGGGCGCCGTGCACCCATATATGCAGCGACTTGGCCTGCGTGCGCGTCGGGGCGTCGTGGAACTACGTCTGCCTGCTCGTCGACCTCTGCAACGGGGAGATCGTCGGCCACTCCGAAGGACCGAGGAGGGACGCGCGAGCTCCGAGCCAAGCTCTTGGATTACGTGCACTGGTACAACAACTTCAGGATCCACTCGACGCTGGGCTACATGTCGCCGGTCGAGTTCAGGGAGGCGGGGCCGTCCCTCCCGGAATCGTCCAAATAAGTGTTGCCAATCCATAGCCAATCCAGCCATCATCTTCGCGAAGGCGGACGTCAGGAAAAGCTCGGCTTGAGCTCGGTCGGACGCGGTCTGTGGGGCATCATTCAGGCTCAGGGGGTCTCCTTGTCTTCTTCGGTCGCAACCTGAATGATAGGGACGGCCCCTTCTCTCTTTCCCCTTCGTTTTCGACGCGTCACCCTCTCGGCGGGCTTAAGGCCCGCGCTCGCGGGTGCAGGGGCTACGCCCAAACCCCAAAAACGTAACGCCGTGCTCGAAGCGTTTCCGGACGTCAGCGTAATCTCAAATCCCGTTCGTCAACTCATGGGCAAGCCACCTGAGACTACTCATTTCTCCTACTGGCAATGAAGACCTGCGACCTGCAGTTTTGCAAACTGCTTGAAAGCCACCTGCGTTGATTCACTTCCTATTGCAGCTGGCGGCTTGCACGCGAAAAGGCATTTAAGTTTCAAAACGGGCGTTTTCGGCGCTATCGAGCCTCCAAAGGCATCCCGCCGCGCCCTTTGGGACAAAAACAAAAACTCAAAGCCCTGAGTTCGAAAATAGTTTTTGGAGTTGTCCCGACTTTTGTCCCCGAAGCCGACGAAACGCGACAGGGTATCACCTGGCGGCACTCGATTCGAGACGGCACCGAAAACTGGATGCAACCGGAATGACGGGACGGCAGAACCGAAGCCATCGAGTGGGGATAGAAAAAGGCCCGGGTGCCGTGGCATCCGGGCCTTTGCTAGCAACTTGATGTTGCGGGCAGCTTAGAACTTGTGGCCGCACTTCTTGCAGACGCGCAGCTTGTTCTTGCCGTCCTTCTCGTGACCGACGCGGGTAACCTTACCGCACTCGGGGCAGACGAGATTGACGTTGGAGGCGTCGATGGGAGCCTCCTGCGAAACGATGCCGCCCTGCTGGTTGGCAGCGTTGGGCTTGACGGCCTTCTTGACGACCGAAACGCCCTCGACAACGACCTTGTTCTCGGCGGGGAGAGCACGCAGGACAACGCCCTGCTTGCCGCGATCCTTACCAGAGAGAACCTGGACCTTATCGCCCTTCTTGATATACATATATCTCCCCTAACTACAGGGTCTCGGGAGCGAGCGAGACGATCTTCATGTACTTCTTGTCACGAAGCTCGCGAGCGACGGGCCCGAAGATACGGGTGCCGACGGGCGAACCATCGTTGTTGATGACAACGCAGGCGTTCTCATCAAAGCGAATGTAGGAGCCATCCTTGCGGCGGATCTCCTTAACGGTGCGAACGACGACGCAACGGACAACGTCCTTCTTCTTGACGTTGGCGCCAGGGGTAGCCTCCTGGACAGCACCGATGAACACATCGCCGATGCCTGCATAACGACGCTTGGAACCGCCAAGCACCTTGATGCAGCGAATCTTGCGAGCGCCGGAGTTGTCGGCGACGTTCAGCATGGTTTGCATCTGAATCATGGTAGATGTTCCTCCGAACTAAGAACCGAAGAGAGGTGCGCAGCCTTTATACGGCCCGTGGTATGCAAGCCAGGCATACGCACATCTTCGGAAACGTACAAGTCGTAAGAGCGACTGCTTATTTAGCGCGCTCGACGACCTCGATGAGGCGCCAACGCTTCATCTTGGACATAGGACGGGTCTCCATAACGCGGACGGTATCGCCCACGCCAGCCGTGCACTCCTCGTCGTGAGCGTGCAGCTTCTTGGAGCTGGTCATCATCTTGCCGTACTTGGGGTGACGCTTGCGCTCGGTGATGGTGACAACAATGGTCTTGGCACCGGAGACGGAGGTAACGACACCCGTACGGACCTTACGCGAGTTACGCGAATCAGTCATGTTCTCTCCTTAGGTCCTACTCGGCGACAGCGGACTTCTCCGCTGCGATCTCGCGGGCGCGCTGCTCCGTGAGGACGCGAGCGATGTCCTTCTTCACGGTGTTGACGCGAGCGGTGTTGTCCAGCTGGCTGGTGGCCATCTGGAAACGAAGGTTAAAGAGCTCGGCGCGCATTTCCTTCAGCTTCTCAACGAGCTGAGCGTCCGAGAGCTCACGAATCTCTGCGGGCTTCATTAGTTCTCCTCCTTGGCGGCGGCGGCGTCCTCAGCAGCCCACTTGGCCTCGAGAGCGGCCTCCTCAGCCATCTCCTTCTCGATGCGCTGCTCAGCGTTCTTGGCAGCAACAATCTTGGTCTTGATGGGGAGCTTGTGCTGCGCAAGACGCAGAGCCTCGCGAGCGACCTCCTCGGGAACACCCTTGACCTCGAACATGATGCGGCCGGGCTTGACGACGGCCACCCACTCCTCGGGGTTACCCTTACCAGAACCCATGCGAGTCTCGGCAGGTTTCTTGGTGATGGGCTTATCGGGGAAGATCGTGATGTAGACACGACCGCCACGCTTCATGTAGCGGGTCATGGCAATACGAGCGGCCTCGATCTGACGGTTGGTGATCCAATGGGCCTCGAGAGCCTGGATACCAAACTCGCCGAAATGCAGCTCGGTATTACCCTTGGCCTGGCCCTTCATGGAGCCACGCTGCACCTTGCGGTGAAGAATACGCTTAGGGGCAAGCACTACTGACCCCTCCTCTCGGAGTTACGACGACGAGGACGGGAAGAGCCCTCGAGTGCAGGGTTGGGAACAGGCTGGCCCGGGAGCTTCTCGCCCAGGTAGATCCAGACCTTCACGCCGCAAGCGCCCATGGTGGTGCTGGCGACAGCCGTGCCGTAGTCGATCTTGGCACGGAGGGTGTGCAGAGGCACGCGACCCTCGCGGTACCACTCACGACGACCCATCTCGGCGCCGCCGAGACGACCGGAGCACTGGATACGGATGCCCTTAGCGCCGGCCTTGCGGGCGGACTGGACAGCCTTGCGCATAGCGCGACGGAAGGCAACGCGGCCCTCGAGCTGCTCGGCGATAGACTGAGCAACGAGGTTGGCGTCGAGCTCGGGGCGCTTAATCTCGACAACGTCGACGGAGAGCTGGCCCTTGGAGACGCCAGCGACCTTCTCGAGCTCGGTGCGGAGGGTATCGATCTCGGCACCCTTCTTACCGATGACAACGCCGGGGCGAGCGGTGAGGATGATGACCTTCACCTTGTCGCCAGCGCGCTCGATCTCGACGCGGGAGACAGCTGCGCGGGAAAGACGCTTCTCGAGGTACTTGCGGATCTCGAGATCGTTACCGAGGGTCTTAGCGTAATCCTTCTCTGCGAACCAGCGGGAGCGCCAGTTCTCGGTGATGCCAAGACGGAAGCCGGTGGGGTAGACTTTCTGACCCATACAGCTTTACGCCTCCTTTCGAGGAGCAACGACGACGGTGATGTGGGAAGTACGCTTCAGAATGCGAGAAGCGGAACCCTTGGCGCGGGGACGGATGCGCTTAAGCGTCGGACCCTCGTCAACATAGGCAGCGGCGACAACCAGGTTGTCGGCACGCAGACCGTTGTTGTTCTCGGCGTTCGCAACGGCGGAACGGAGAACCTTCTCGACATCCACGGCGACGGCGCGGTCGCAGAAGTGGAGGATGTCGAAGGCCTGAGCGACAGGCTTGCGGCGGATCAGATCGACCACCAGGCGGGCCTTGCTGGGGGAAACACGCACGTACTTAGCGACGGCGCGAACCTCGGTGGCCTCAGTTTCAATAGACTTAGTTGCCATTTACGGTTAACCCCCTATTTGGCCTTGTGGCCACGGAACGTACGAGTCGGCGCGAACTCGCCGAGCTTGTGACCAACCATGGACTCGGTAACATACACGGGCACATGCTTGCGGCCGTCGTGGACGGCGATGGTGTGACCAACCATCTCGGGGAAGATGGTGGACGCGCGGGACCAGGTCTTCACGACGTCCTTCTTGCCAGCCTCGTTCATCGCGGTGATACGCGAGAGAAGGCGAGTCTCCACGAACGGGCCCTTTTTGAGACTTCTGCTCATAAGTGCTTTCTCCTAAAACTCGGTATCCGAAATTACTTCTTACGGCGACGAATGATGTGCTGGTTCGAGACCTTCTTCTTCTTGCGCGTACGAAGGCCCTTCGTCGGCTTACCCCAGGGGGTAACGGAGGGACGACCAGAGGTGTGGTTCTTGCCCTCGCCACCGCCGTGCGGGTGGTCGACAGGGTTCATGACGGTACCGCGGACGGTCGGGCGCACGTTCATGTGACGCTTACGGCCGGCCTTGCCGATGACGATGTTGGCGTGATCGGCGTTGCCGACCTCACCGACGGTGGCGCGGCAGGTAACGAGGATGCGGCGCATCTCGGAGGAAGGCATACGGACGATAGCGTACTTGCCCTCCTTACCCATCAGCTGGCAGGAGTTACCGGCGGAACGAGCGATAGCGGCGCCCTTGCCCGGCTGGAACTCGACGGCGTGGATGAGCGTACCGACGGGGATATCGGCGAGGGGCAGAGCGTTGCCCGGCTTGATGTCGGCGTCAGAACCGGACATGATGGTCTGACCGACCTCGAGGCCCTTGGGGGCCAGGATGTAGCGCTTCTCACCGTCAGCGTAGTGCAGCAGAGCGATGCGAGCGGAACGGTTCGGATCGTACTCGATCGTGGCAACCTTGGCGGGCACGCCGTCCTTGTTGCGCTTGAAGTCGATCACGCGGTAACGACGCTTCACGCCGCCGCCCTGGTGGCGGGTGGTGATGCGGCCGTTGTTGTTACGACCGGCCTTCTTGGGCAGGGGCTCGAGAAGAGACTTCTCGGGCTTGGTGCAGGTGATCTCGGAGAAGTCGGAGATCGTCTGCCAACGCCTACCAGCGGAGGTCGGCTTAAGGTGCTTTACAGCCATTACAATCCCTTTCAATAGGAATCCGTTAGCCATCGCAGACAGGGATTCGAGGTTCTGCCTCGGGTGCGATGACACCGGACGTATACACGGTTCCGGGCGTGTCCATTTTATACGCCCAAAACCTTGAGCTCCCGCCTCCCCTATTTGGGAGGCATGAGCTCACTCAACAGCAGCGAGTCTTAGGCCTGGTTGCCAAAGACCTCGATGGTGTCGCCCTCGGCCAGCGTGACGATGGCCTTCTTCCAAGAACGGGTCTTGCCGGCGACATAGCGCACGCGCTTGGTCTTGGGCTTGACCGTCAGGGTGTTCACGCGAACGACCTTGACGCCGAAGATCTCCTCGACAGCGTCCTTGATCTGATACTTGTTAGCATCCTTGGCGACCTCGAACGTGTACTTGTTCAGCTCCATGCCGGAGAAGGAGCGCTCGGACACGATCGGACGGATGATGATCTCGTGGGCGGTCATTTATGCAAGCACCTCCCCGAAGTGAGCGGCGATGTCGGCGGGCATCAGCACAGCGTTGTTGTTGACGAGATCGTAGGTGTTGGCCTCGTCGGCAGTGATGATGAACGTCTTGGGAATGTTGCGGAACGACAGGTAGGCGTTGACGTCCTCATCGCGAACGATGATGGTCAGACGCTTGCCCTCAAGGCCGAGAGCCTTGAGCATGGCGACGGCAGCCTTGGTGGAAGGCTTCTCGAAGCCATAGTCGTCGACGAGCACGAGCTCGCCATCGGCCAGCTTGGCTGACAGCGCGGAGCGCATAGCCAGCTTGACCTCCTTGTTGTTCATACGCTTAGCGTAGGAACGGGGCTTGGGGGCGAAGACAACGCCACCGTGACGCCACTGGGCAGCACGGATGGAACCCTGGCGGGCACGGCCGGTGCCCTTCTGACGCCAAGGCTTCTTGCCGCCACCGGAAACCTCAGAGCGACCCTTAGCAGACTGGGTGCCCTGACGCCAAGAGGCCATCTGGCACTTGACGATGTGGTGCATAACGTGGATGTTCGGCTCGATGCCGTACACCTCAGCGGCGAGCTCGGCCTCGGCGACCTTCTTGCCCTCGCTGTTCTTTACTTCAAACTTTGCCATTTAAGTGTTCTCCTTGGTATGACGCTGGGCTAAATGGGCTGGGCCCTTAGGCCATACGGATGGCGACGAGACCATTCTTGGCACCCGGGACAGCGCCCTTGACCAAGATGAGGTTCTGCTCGGCATCGATGCGGACAACGGAAAGGTTCTTGACGGTAACGCGCTCGTTACCCATGTGACCGGCCATCTTGACGCCCTTGAGGACGCGCGCAGGATAGGCGCACTGACCGATAGAACCGGGGTGACGCTGGAAGTGAGAACCATGCGTCATAGGACCGCGGCGCTGACCCCAGCGCTTGATGCGACCCTGGAAGCCCTTACCCTTGGAGGTACCGATGACGTCGACCTTCTCGACATCAGCGAAATCAGCGACGGTGACGACCTCGCCGACCTTGTGCTCCTCGCCGTTCTCGACGCGGACCTCACGAAGGAAGCGGACAGGCTCGACGCCGGCCTTGGCGAAGTGACCAGCCATGGGCTTGTTCACGTTCTTGGCCTTGATGTCGCCGAAACCGATCTGGACGGCGTCATAGCCGTCGGTTGCCTGAGTTTTAACCTGCGAGACAGCGCAGGGGCCAGCCTGGATGACCGTGACGGGAACGACGTTGTCGTCCTCGTCCCAAACCTGGGTCATGCCAATCTTGCGGCCGAGAATCATGCTGATCAAGATATGATCCCAACTCTCGCGTGGTCTTGGGACAATGCGTACACCACCGAGCGTACGCCCCTAGAGGACCACTACTTACACGACGTGCTCCCCAGCCTTGTATTTCGCCCGGACTACCTGACAACCCTATTAAGCAGGCATTTTGTCCAGCCAGAATACTCCCCTGGTTTCACACAGCTGTTTAGTATACACGGCTGCGGGCGTATCCATCGAGATTCATATTTCACTCACATTGTTTACGCAGGTAAAGTGCGTGGAGTCGCCTGGGCTTGGCAGAGGGGCGGCGAAATATATTAAGTTTGCTGCTCTACAGTCCTGCGCAAGACGGAAAGCACATTAAGTGCTTTCCTTTGCGTGCGGAACTCGCGACAAACTTAATATATTTCGCCGCCCCTCTGCCAAGCTCGGGAGACGACACGTTGATGTCTGCTTAACTCTGCTCGCTCAGCTAATTACTTTGTTGGGGGTCCACTATTTGCTGGAGAGTGAACTTGCATTGGAGCCTGTCGCTCTTTCCTTGCAAATCTTCCTCGTCAAAATCGAAGATCATGATGGCGCAGTTGGGGAGTTTTGCTGGGAGTTCGAAGCCCTCTGGGGCTGCAGCCTTGATGAATTGGCGGCTGGCGCTGCCGTGGCTTACTGCTAGGAGGGTTTCGATGCCCTCGGCGCCCATGAGATTGGTGAGGGTGCCTACCATGCGCTCCTGCAGGGCATGGCTTCCTTCTCCGCCAAATGGAACCAGGTCCTCGCCGGGGTCCCAGACGTCGGTGGGCAGGACGTCGTGAGGGCCTTCTTCGAAGGTACCGTAGCTGCGCTCGATGATGCCTTCGCAGGGCTCGACCGCGGCGTCCGGGCCGAGGAGTTCGGTTGCGACGAGACTTGCCGTGTCCATAGCTCGGCCTAAGGGCGATGAGACCACTTTGTCCGGGACGACGTCGTGGCCCTTGAGCCATGCGGCCGCCATCCCCGCTTGTTTGCGGCCTAGGTCGGTCAACGGTGAATCACAGCGGCCCTGGACCAGCTTTTTGACGTTGAATTCCGTCTGGCCATGGCGGAGCAGATACAGCCTTTTCATGTTCTCCCCTTCTGTATACATTGCTTTGCCAGCACAGCCCTACTCGTGGGTATGGCCTACGTAGTCTTCATCAATCGTTATCTTGGCAATCGACTTGGGATATTCGGATTCGACCTTCTGGGCCAATGCACGTTTGAGCTCATCGGCGCCCATGCCCAGATCCGAGGGTCGCACGCAATCAAAAATCACATTGGTGTGCGTAGGACCCGGCACACAACGTAGGTCATGAATCGAGAGGCGGTTATCGATCTCCTGTGCCATGGCGTTAATGCGCAAGCGCATGCTCGCCACCTTGGGGTCGTCGGTCACGATGGGATCGTAGTGAAGCGTGACAATCATGCCGTCTTCGTTCCTAAACGCCTGCTCGATGTTATCGAGCGTGTCATGGCTTTCCAGAGGGCTGGCTTCGGCTGCCATCTCGGCGTGAGCACTTGCGAACTTCCTGCCCGGGCCATAGTCGTGAACCATCAGATCGTGAACGCCCAAAACGCCGGGATAGCTCATGATCTTGTCTCGAATGTGCTTGACCAGCTTAGGATCGGGCGTCTGGCCCAAAAGCGGGCTCACCGTATCCTGGATGAGTTCAAAACCGCTCCAGCCAATATAGGCACCAACGGCAAGGCCGACCCAAGCGTCAAGGTTGATGCCCGTCACCTGCGAAACAATTGCGCACGCCAGTACGGCGCCCGTGGCAAGAACATCGTTCTTGGAATCCTGCGCGGTCGCATGCAGCGTCTCGGACTCAATGCGATCGCCGAGCTTTTGGTTGAGGGCCGCCATCCAAAGCTTTACGACCATCGAAAGCACTAGAACTGCCACCAGGGCAAGCGAGAACTCGACAGGTTCGGGGTGGATGACGCGCTCAACCGAGGACTTCACCAGTTCAACGCCAATCAGCAGCACGAGCGCCGCCACGACCAGACCCGAGAGATACTCGTAGCGACCGTGGCCGTAAGGATGCTCGGGGTCGGCCGGCTTGCTCGCCAGCTTAAAGCCCAGCACGCTCACGATATTCGAGCTGGCATCGGACAGGTTGTTCATGGCATCCGCCACAATCGAAACCGATCCCGAAACCACACCAATGGCACCCTTTGCAGCACAAAGCGCCACATTGGCGACAATACACACCATGCCCGCTAACGTGCCCACACGTGCACGATCGCCCTGCGCGCGCTTAACAATCCACTCGACCATCTGCATCCGCCCCCACGGTACTACTTATATATCTATTGCTTGACCGGATTGTAGTGTAGCCACTTTGTCCCCCAGATACAAAAAGGCCGCAGCCCACACGGGCCGCGGCCTTGGAACACGACAAAGGGATCGTCCTTTTGTCGCACAGGTTTATGCGCTTACTTCAGCAGCGCTCGCCACTGTTTCGGGCGAATCGGCTCCGTCCCCCGTCGCCTGCCCCTTCGCCGGCACCACGCCAAAGCAGTAGCTCAGCGCCGCAGACACCGCAAATGCCACACCGCCGGCAGCGCAGCACCACAGCAGGTTCGAGATGCCACCCGTGGCAAAGCCAATGACCATGAGGACATTCGTCATGCCGATGGTATAGGCCGTAACGTGGCCCACAGCCGCAACAAGGCCTCCGACGGCGCCGCCGATGGCCATGCACGTCAGGCACCTGCCATATTTGAAGCCGCAACCGTACAGCGCCGGCTCGCTTACGCCGCCAAGAACGCCCGAGATTGAATAGCCCAGCATGAGCGCCTTCTCGTCCTTATCCGCAACGCGGAGCGACGCGCCAAAGGGCATGCCCCAAACGGCGAACGTTGCCATCGTCGCGGCGATCAGGATGCACAAATCCGTTCCCACACTCATAAACTGCGCATAGGCGAGCGATAGGACAACGTTGCTGACGCCCGCGATCTTAAGAAACTCCCAGCCCGCGGCAAGCCCCATGAGCGTGAGCAGCGACACGATGCCACCGGAATTGCCAAGCATAAACATAAGCTGGCCCAACAGCATGCCCAGATAGCTGCCCGCCGGCGCCGTAATACACAGCGAAACCGGAACCATGACAAGCATGGTCGCAAACGGAACAAACGAAAACGCCACGGCCTGAGGGATAACGCGCCGAAAGAAACACTCCACTCGCCATAGCACGGGCACCGAGATGAGAACCGGGATAACAGTTGTCGTGTAATCGTTGACCGGCGCGGGAAGCAGGCCATACACGGAAGTCATCGATGCCCCCGTCGTCGATGCGGCATCGACGAGCTTAAGCAGATCGGGCGCAATCAATACGCCGCCCAGCATCATGCCCAGCTGCTCCGAGCAACCGAGCTGGCGGGCAGCCGCCCAACCAAGATAAATGGGCAAAAAGTAGTAGCCGGCGTTATAGAGCCAACTGTAGAACAGGCGATAGATTTCGGAATCGGCAGACCACAGGCCCAGCATGCCTTCGCCCATAATGACGGCGACGGTACGGAACAACGCCGCGCAGACAATAAACGGCAGCGCCGACATCATGCTTTTGGACAGATAGTCCACCACGGCCATGGCGTTTGATGAGACCGTCGTTGTAAACGAGGTGTTAGAAACTTGTGACATGGAACGCCTTTCCCAATGTGACATGCGGGCTGTCCCTTTGTCACACCGTGCGGTACTGACCGATTGCGCGGTACTTTTCGTAGCGGAGGTTTGTGAGAGTCGCGTCGTCGAGCCGCCCAAGCGTATCGAAGGCATCAAATGCCGAAGACATGACGGCACCGGCGATCTCCTCATGCGACAGGTCCCTATCGTCGACAATGCCGTCGATGATGCCGAGCGCCAGCAGATCGGGGGCCGTGAGCTTCAGCGCCTCGGCGGCCTCATTCGCGCGGTCGGTATCCTTCCACAGGATCGACGCACAGGCCTCGGGGCTCACGACCGAATAGGCCGAGCTCGAGAGCATCAGGATGCGGTCGGCCACGGATAGCGCCAGCGCGCCACCAGAGCCGCCCTCGCCTGTCACCACCGAGACAATCGGCGTCTTAAGGCCGCTCATCTCCATGAGATTCTGGGCGATCGCCTCGCCCTGGCCGCGCTCCTCGGCACCGATGCCGCAAAACGCGCCCGAGGTATCGACCAGGCACAGAACCGGTCGACCAAACTTTTCGGCCTGGCGCATAAGGCGACGCGCTTTGCGGTAGCCCTCGGGATGCGCCATGCCAAAGTTGCGGCGCATACGCTCTTTGGTCGTGGTGCCGCGCTCGATGGCGATGACCGTTACGGGGCGTCCGTCTTTCCAGCCAATGCCAGCCAACACAGCGGCGTCGTCGCCAAAGTAACGGTCGCCGTGCAGCTCAACGAATCCGTCGAGGCCCAGCAAGATCATCTCACCCGCCGTGGCACGATCTGCCGAGCGGGTCTGCTTGACAATCTCGAGCGCGGTTTTTGGTGCCGCCGAGCGCTTAAACAAGTGTCCCAGCTTTTTGCCGCGGCGACCCGTATGCACGATTTCATGCGGTGCCCCCAGGCCGGGCGCGTGCCCTTCGTGCAGCGCCAACAGCTCGCCTACCGTGAGCGCAATCTCGCCACGCGGAACAACGGCATCGCAAAAGCCGTGCTCCAGCAAAAACTCGGAGCGCTGGAATCCCTTGGGCAGGCGCTTGTGCATGTTCTGCTCGATCACGCGCGGGCCGGCAAATGCCGTCAGGGCATCGGGCTCGGCCAGGATAATGTCGCCCTCCATGGCAAAGCTCGCGGTCACGCCGCCAGTCGTGGGGTCGGTGAGCACCGTGATATACAGGCCGCCCGCCTCGCTGTGGCGCCTAACCGCCGCAGAAATCTTGGCCATCTGCATAAGCGATGTCACACCCTCTTGCATGCGCGCACCGCCCGAAACGGTAAAGCCGACAACTGGCAATCCCATCTCGGTCGCACGCTCAAATGTGCGACAGATCTTCTCGCCCACCACGGAACCCATCGAGCCCATCATAAAGTTGGCATCCATAAAGAAGAGCGCCGTATCGCAACCGCAGATTTTGCCCCTGCCGCACACAACGGCATCGCGCTCGCCCGAACGCTCGACCGCGCCCTTGAGCTTGTCGGCATAACCGGGAAACGAGAGGAAGTCCTCCGACGCCAGATTAGCATCCCATTCCTCAAACGTGCCCTCGTCGACCGTCATGCGCATGCGCGCGCGACCGCTCACGCGAAAGTGTTTGCCGCAACGAGGACAGACCTCGAGGTTGTCGTGCAGGCGTGCCTCATCGATCACACGGCGGCACTCCGGGCACTTGATAAACACGTGGCGCGCGGGAAACTCGGCGCACGACTCGGTCATCGGCCCCTCGAGGACGTTGACCGTCTTCGCTTTTCTATTCATCAGCATAGAGATGCCCCATCAGATCGGTGTGGTACATGCCCGACAAGAACTCATCGTTTGCCAGCACGTCGAGCTGCAGTTCGCTGTTTTCGCTCACGCCCTCAATCACGAGCTCGCCCAGGGCCGTGCGCATCTTGCGAATAGCGCCGTCACGCGTGGGCGCGCACACGATGAGCTTGCCGAGCATGGAGTCGTAGTACGGCGGAACGTTCGCACCGGTAAACATGGCGGAATCCCAGCGCACGCGCGGACCACCCGGCACACGCAACGCGGTGACCGTTCCGCATGACGGCAGAAAGTCCGGCGTTTCGGCATTGATGCGGCACTCCATGGCGTGGTTGCGAACCGGCATGTCCTCCTGCTCAAAGGGCAGAGGCTGGCCGGCTGCCACGCGTAGCTGCCACTTGACCAAGTCGGTATCGGTCACAAACTCCGTAACCGGATGCTCCACCTGCAAGCGCGTGTTCATTTCCATGAAGTAGAAATTGCCGTCGTCCGAATACAGGAACTCGATGGTACCGGCTCCTTCGTAGCCGACGGCACGAGCCAGGTCACGCGCTGCCTTGTGCATGCGAGCACGAATGTCGTCGCGTCCGTCGAGGCACGGCGCGGGGCTCTCCTCGATCAGCTTTTGGTTGCGACGCTGAACCGAGCACTCGCGCTCGCCGAGCGAAAACACATGGCCCTGTTTATCGGCCATAATCTGCACCTCAACGTGGTGCGCCGGCGCGACGAACTTCTCCATGTAGCACTCGCCGTCGCCAAAGACGGCCTCGCCCTCGGCACGTGCCTCGATGAACGCCTTTGCCGCATCTTCCACGCGCTCGACCTTGCGAATACCGCGACCGCCACCGCCGGCGCGCGCCTTAATAAGCACGGGGCAGCCAATGCGCTCGGCCTCGGCCGTTGCCTCCTCGGGACTTTTGAGCAAATCGCAGCCCGGCACGATGGGCACGCCCGCCGCGGCAGCCGTTCGACGTGCGGCGTCCTTGTCGCCCATGCTGTCAATCACCTCGGACGAAGGACCGACAAACGCCAGGCCATACTTGTCGCAGTCGCGCACGAAGCTCGCCTTCTCGGAGAAAAAACCATAGCCGGGATGAATTGCCTTTGCCCCCGACTTCACGGCACAGGTGAGCACGGCATCGTCGTTGAGGTAGCTCTCGGCAAGACGCGGGCCGCCGATGCAATACGCCTCGTCGGCAAGCTGCACGTGCAGCGCGTCCGCATCGGCCGTGGAATAAACGGCGACGGTCTTGATGCCCATATCGCGGCACGCGCGGATAACACGGACCGCGACTTCTCCGCGGTTGGCGATGAGCACTTTGTCGAACATGAAGCCTTCCTTAACTTTCGTGCATGAGTGCAAAAGACATATCGGCGCGGCAGCAAACCTCACCGTTGACGCTCGCAGTACCCGTCGCAAAGCGGAACGGCCCGCGCGCACGCGTGATGGTGCACACCAGATCAACCGTGTCGCCCGGGCGCACCGGACGCTTAAAGCGCACCTTATCGAGGCTCGTATAGAACGGCGTCGCGCCGCGCGCCTCCTCGTCGCCCATCAGCAGCACGCAACAGTTTTGGGCGAGCATCTCGCACTGAATCACGCCGGGGACTACCGGGTTTCCCGGAAAATGCCCCTGCAAATAGTACTCGTCACCCGTAATCGTGATCTTGCCGTGGGCCTCGTCGCCCACCAGCTCGGCCTCGTCGAGCAAAAGCATCGGTTCGCGATGCGGCAACAGCTTCTTGAGCTCTTCTTTGTTCATGGACATCACCTATCCGATCCTCATAAGGCAACTGCCGAACTCCACGAGGTCGCCGTCGGCCACGCAGATCTCGAGCACCTCGCCGTCTGCCTCTGCCGTTACCTCGTTGAGAACCTTCATGGCCTCGATGATGCAGAGGGTCTCGCCGGCCTTGACCTTGGTGCCCACGTGCACAAACGGCTCGTCGCCCGGCGCCGGGGCAGCATAGAACACGCCGACCATGGGAGCGGTCACCTCGGTGCCCTTAGGCTCCGGTGCGGCGGCAGGCGCCTGCGCGGCGGGCTCCGGCGCGGCGGCAGGCATGGCGACAGGAGCCACCGCCGGAGCAGTCACGGCACCCGGCATAGGCATGGGCATGGCAACCGGCTGCGCCGCACTCGCGCGCTCGAGTTCGACCGCGGTGCCATCGGGCTCCTCAACGCGTACACGCGTGAGGCCGCGGTCCTCCATAACATCGGCTATCTCGGCAAGTCTTTTGGAATCCATGCTCTAGCTCCTCGTATATCTACGCAGCGCGATGGCGGCGTTGTGTCCGCCAAAGCCCAGATTGGTCGAAAGCGCCCAGGTAAGGTCGGCGCGAACCGCGCGATTGGGCGTGTAGTCAAGATCGCAGGCGGGATCGGGTGTGTGGTAGTTAATGGTCGGCGGCACCACGCCCTGCTCGAGCGCCATGGCGCAGGCCATGACCTCGATGGCACCCGTGGCACCGATCATGTGACCGGTCATCGACTTGGTCGACGAGACATATGCGGCGCGCGCCGCGTCCTCGCCGAGTGCTCGCTTGATGCCCGCCGTCTCGGACGAATCGTTGAGCTTGGTCGAGGTGCCGTGAGCGTTGATGTAGAGGCCCTCGGAAGGCTTAACGTCGCCCTCGGCCACCGCCAGCGATATCGCACGGGCAATGCCGGCAGCCTCGGGATCGGGGCTCGTGATGTGATAGGCATCATCGGTGTTGCCGTAGCCCACGACCTCGGCGTAAATGTGCGCACCGCGCGCCTGCGCATGTTCCATGCTCTCGAGCACGAGCACGCAGGCGCCCTCGCCCATCACAAAGCCGTCGCGGTCTGCATCGAACGGACGGCAGGCCGTCGCGGGATCGGGGTTGGTGGTCAATGCGCGGCAGGACGTAAAGCCCGCAACGGCATCGGGGATAATTGCGGCCTCGGCGCCGCCCGCGAGGATCGCATCGGCATAGCCGTGCTTGATGGCGCGGAACGCCTCACCCACCGCATGGGCAGAAGTCGCGCAGGCAGTCACGACGGGTAGGGTCGGGCCCTTTGCCTTATGGCGAATCGCGATGTTGCCCGAAGCCATGTTGGGGATCATCATCGCAATCATATAGGGTGATGCACGGCGAGGCCCTCGATCGGCAATCGTGTGGACGTTGTCGACGAGTGTCTGCATGCCGCCCACGCCTGAACCCACGTAGACGCCCAGGCGCTCGCGATCGATGGCATCTTCGACATCAAGGCCCGCATCGTGCATGGCCTCGTCCGAAGCCGCCATCGCAAACTGAACGCAGGGGTCGAGGTGCTTGGCATCGTGCTTACCAAAGTACTCGTTGCCGTCAAAGCCCTTGACCTCGGCCGCCACCTTGACAGCAAACGCATCCGTATCGAAGTGCGTGATCGGGCCGATACCGCACGTGCCGGCGCACATAGCCGCCCAAGTGGCAAGCGCCGTGTTGCCGAGCGGCGATACGGCACCGATGCCGGTGATTGCAACTCTCTGTTCCATCTTGGCCTCCTCATTTAAGCCGTTGATCGGCCCTGGTTTCTACATCGCCATTCCGCCGTCGACGCGCACGACCTCGCCCGTAATGTAGGCCGCCGCATCGCTCGCCAGAAAGCGCACCACGCCGGCCACTTCCTCGGGGCGCGCCATGCGCTTCAGGGGAATCTGCTCCTCGGTTGCCGCACGCACCTTCTCCGAGAGCTTTGACGTCATATCCGTCTCGACAAACCCCGGGGCGACCGCGTTCACTCGTACGCCGCGGGGCGCAAGCTCGCGCGCTACCGCCTTGGTCAGGCCAATCACGCCCGCCTTGGAGGCAGCGTAGTTGGCCTGTCCGGCGTTGCCCATCAGGCCCACGACCGAGCTCATGTTGACGACGCAACCGCCGCGCTGGCGCATAAAGGTCTTGGTGAGCGCGCGCGTCATATTGAATGTTCCCTTGAGATTGACATCAAGCACGCGATCGAAGGCGTCATCGCCCATGCGCATGAGCAAGCCATCGCGCGTGATGCCGGCGTTGTTGACGAGCGCCCAAATGGAGCCAAAGTCGTTGAGGACCGCTTCCACGCACGCGTTGACGGCAGCGGGATCGGCCACGTCACATTGATATGCGCGCACCGTGGCGCCAGACGCCTCGCAGGCTTCGCACGTCTCGCGCGCCGCATCGACGCTGCCGGCATAGACGACGGCGATATCAAAGCCGTCCTCCGCCAGACCGACAGCGCAGGCGCGGCCGATACCCCGCGAGCCGCCCGTGACCAGTGCCACGCGACGTGAGTCGTTGCGCTCGAGCGCGCCGTTGTTCAAGTTGCCCATGTCATTCCTTTCGGGTTGCAGCCCTGTGAACTATGCGAGCTCGTCGGCAATAGCTGCGACCTGCTCAGCCGTTTCGCACGAATACACGCGAACGTCGCTCAGCGTACGCTTGACCAGGCCCGACAGCGTTTTGCCGGGGCCGACCTCAATAAACGTGTCGATGCCCTGATCCTGCAGCGCATGCAGGGTGTCAACCCAGCGCACGGCATGGCTCACCTGGTTGGCCAGCACCTCCGATGCCGCCTGCGGGTCCGCCGGATAGGGCGCCGCCGTCATGTTTGCCATGACCGAAATCAGCAGCGAAGACGGCGCGTGGCCGGCTTGGATATACGTCGCCAGCCCCTCAGTCGCCTCGGCCATATAGGGGCTATGAAATGCACCAGACACCGCGACTTTCATAGCGCGGCCGCCAGCCTCTTTTACTAGGACGTCGAGCTCCTGCAGCGCCTCGGGCGCTCCGGCAACAACCGTCTGCTGCGGGCTGTTGTAGTTGACCGGCCAGCAGTCCTCGCCGGCCTGCGCAGCCAGGTTCTCGACTTGCGCCGCATCGAGCTTAATGACGGCGCGCATGCCGCCCGGATGGCGCTCAGCAGCCGCGGCCATCAATGCCGCGCGCTCACACACGAGCTCAAAGCCCGCTCGCGTATCGAACGCCCCCGCAAAGGTGAGCGCAGCGACCTCGCCCAGCGAGAATCCCGCACAGGCGGCAGGCACCACGCCGCGCTCGCGCAGTGCGGCAGCCGCTGCCAGGTCGTGAACAAACACGCAAGGCTGCGTGTTCTCGGTCTGCGAGAGCTCCTCCTTGGAGGCGCTCCGGCACTGCTCACTGGTTCCCGGACGCACCTCGTCGGCGATCGCGAACACCTCGGCAGCCGCCGGCGATGCCTCGATCAGGTCGACACCCATCGCGGGGTGCTGGGCACCCTGGCCGGCAAACAGAAACGCTACGCTACCCATGCGCACGCACCCTTCAGGACGTGTTCGGCGCCATCGACCAGGTCGTCAACGATTTCGCACGCACTCTGGCGCTCGTTGACCATGCCGGCAATCTGTCCGCACAGATACGAACCCTCTTCGTAATTACCGTCCTTGGCGGCCTTGCGAAGAGCACCCGTGCCCATGGCCCCAAGCTCCTCGACACTTGCGCCCGCCGCCTCACTTTTGGCGTAGGCATTGGTGAAGGGGCTCTTGAGCGCACGCACCGGATGTCCCGTCGAGCGACCGGTCGCGCGCGTCGACGTGTCGCCCGCCTTGAGCACCAGCTCTTTGTACTGCTCCGATACGGTGCACTCGTTTGCGACCAGAAAGCGTGTTCCCACCTGCACGCCGGCGGCGCCGAGCATAAAGGCGGCCGCCACACCGCGGCCATCGGCGATGCCGCCAGCCGCAACCACGGGAATATCGACCGCATCGACAACCTGCGGGACAAGTGCCATCGTCGACGTCTCGCCAATATGCCCACCCGATTCGGTGCCTTCGGCAACCACGGCGGTGGCCCCGCGACGCGCCACGAGACGCGCCAGCGCCACCGAGGCAACAACCGGGATGACCTTGATGCCAGCGTCGTTCCACGCCTTCATGTACTTGGTGGGATTGCCGGCACCCGTCACGACGACCGGCACTTGCTCATCAATCACCACTTGTGCGACCTCGTCGACAAACGGGCTCATGAGCATAACGTTGACGCCAAAGGGCTTATCCGTCTTGGCGCGCAGCTCGTGAATCTGATCGCGCAGCCAGTTGGCGTCGGCGTTCATCGCCGCGATAATCCCTAAGCCGCCCGCCTCGGACACGGCAGATGCCAGCGAGGCGTCGGCAATCCAGGCCATACCGCCCTGGAACACGGGCTTTTCGATGCCGAGCAGATCGCAGAGAGGAGTCTTGAGCATCTCTACTTCTCCAATGCCGCCTCGACCGTATCGGCGAACTCGCCGACCGTCTTGGGGTTCTCCTCGGTATCGAGCTCAATGCCAAACTCGTCCTCGACGGCGACGAGGATCTCCACGGTGCCCAGACTGTCGAGACCAATCTCCTCGAGCGTGGACTCGGGCTTCATCTCGACGTCGTCAAGGCCAGCGGTCTCGCGGATAACGTCGCAAACGCGCTCGAAGGTCTTCTGATCTGCCATGGTAGTTCTCCTTTGGTTGTGCCCTAGGGCGTTTTTATTTCCTATGTGCGACTACTTCCAACGAAGCAGATAGCCACCTATATCCAGACCGGCGCCAAATCCAACCAAGGCGATGGTGTCGCCCACATTCAGTGCGTCGGTGCGTGCCAGTCGGTCAAGCGCAAAGGGAATGCAGGCGCTCGAAATGTTGCCGGTCTCCCGCAGCGTTCGAACCACGCGCTTGTCTGGCACACCGAGGCGCTTGACCGCCTGACTCAGGATTCGTTCGTTAGCCTGATGGAATACAAAATGGTCGATGTCCTCGACCGAAATGCCCGCATCGCTCGCAAGCTTATGGACCGTGTCGCAAATCGCGTTGACGCCGAACTTGAACACGCGGCGGCCATTCATGGACAGCACGCTCTCGCTATCTGCGGAGGCCTTAAACGGCGAGGTGCCGACCAGACCGGGAACGCACAACGTCTCGACGTCGGGCGCCGTCGAAAGCTCAACGGCAAGGGGGCTGTCTCCCCCAGCCTCAATCACCGCGGCGCCTGCCCCATCGCCAAAGAGCACACAGGTGGCGCGGTCGGTCCAGTCGAGCGCGCGCGTCATCTGCTCGGCGGCAACGACAAGCACATGCTTGGCTCGTCCTCGGGCGATATAGCCCTCGGCAACATCGAGCGCAAATACGAAGCCGGCGCAGGCAGCCGAGACATCGAAGGCAGGGCACGTCGCGCCCAGTCGCTCAGCAACGGCACACGCCTCGGCGGGAACAAGGTGGTCACCCGTCGTCGTCGAGCAGACGATCAGATCCAACTGGCTCGCGTCGATTCCGGACACCTGAAGTGCCCGCTCGCTCGCCGCTACGGCAAGGTCGTCAAGTGACTCGGTGGTGCAGACGTGGCGACTCTTAATACCTGTGCGGGTAAAAATCCACTCATCCGAGGTATCGAGGAACTCGGACAGCTCGTCATTGGAAACACTGCGCTTAGGAAGCGCCGAGCCTGTTCCAAGAATCGTGAAACCCATCACTAACCTCCTTTGAGTTGTTGACGTGTTTACATCGACCAAGAGAGGATAGCGCATTTCAGTCGTTGTTAACGTGTTAACATTAAATTGTCCAAATGCGACAAAGGCTTCACATTGTGTCTCTCTCGACACCATTGCGTTATTCACTTATTCATTAAGGAGGTAGCAGCCGTTATGGATGCCAAATTAACGATAGTCGACGTAACCGGATCGACCAACGATGACCTGCTCGAAGCAGGAAAACAGGGAGCGCCGCACGGCACAGGACTTGCCGCCCGGGCTCAGACAGCAGGACGCGGCCGGCGCGGCCACAAGTGGGATTCAACCGCCGGCAACCTATTGCTTTCGATTGTCCTGCGTCCATGCGTTAATCCTGCGAAGTACTCTGGTCTTGCTGCCGTCAGCGGCCTAGCGGTGCTCGAGGCGCTCGAAAAACAGGGTCTTGCAAACGAGATTGGCCTCAAATGGCCCAACGACCTGGTCGCGCGTGGACGCAAACTCGGCGGCATTCTGGTCGAGGCCGCACGCGATAACGAAGGCAAACCTTTCGCCGTCTGTGGCATTGGTGTCAATGTGAACTATGCGCCCCAAGAGGTGCCCGATGGCGGCCTGCCGGCAATCGGTCTCTCGGACCTTAACGAGAACGTTCCAGCTGTCGACATGCTCCTCGATGAGGTCTATCACGCAGTTATAGACGCTATAGATGCCTGGGCAGAACGCCTCAACGCCATGGAAGAAAACACCGGACCGCTCGCGCCCGTCCACGGCGAATATGTCGCTCACCTCAATTGGATTGGAAAGCACGTTATCGCCCGCTCCCCTGCCGGTGACGAGCTGGCGCGAGGCATCTTTAAAACGGTCGATGGCTTTGGTCGTGCGTGCATCGAAACAGAAGACGGCTTGCGATCCTTCCATTTTGAGGAAGCGTCATTGCGCCCCTTGAGTGAGTAGGTCGCCACAGCCAGCCGCTCGGCAGCCTTACCCGGCGATCCAAACCCATCATGCAAAACAAAAGGGCCCCGCTACCGTAACGGCAGCGGGGCCCTTTAAGCTATGAGCGATATCGCTTAGAGCTTGATGTCGATGTCGACGCCAGCGGGGAGGTCGAGACGCATAAGCGAATCAACGGTGCCCGAGGTGGGGTCGAGGATGTCGATGAGGCGCTTGTGGGTGCGCATCTCGAACTGCTCACGGGAGTCCTTGTTCACGTGCGGCGAGCGGATAACCGTGTACAGGTTGCGCTCGGTGGGCAGGGGGACAGGACCGGAAACGCGAGCGCCGGTCTTCTGAGCGGTCTCGACGATGAGCTTCGCGGACTGATCGACGACCTCGTGATCATAGCCCTTGAGGCGAATGCGGATCTTCTGGGTAGCCAACTTAAACCTCCAAAGAGTGCGAGAGATGCTCTCGCGGATTACGTAACAGGGAGCTCGAACTTAGGCGTTCTTGCTCATGACCTCGTCCACGATGGACTTGGGCGCGGGCTCATAAGAGTCGAACTGCATCGTGTAGGATGCACGGCCCTGGGTCTGGGAGCGAAGGTCGGTAGCGTAACCGAACATCTCGCCCAGCGGCACCTTGGCACGGATGAGCTTGCTGTTCTTGCGATCCTCCATGCCCTCGATCTTGCCGCGGCGACCGGAGAGGTTGCCCATAACGTCGCCCATGTACTGCTCGGGGGTCTCGACCTCGACAGCCATGATCGGCTCGAGCAGCTGCGGGTCGGACTTCTTGAGGGCGTCCTTGATAGCCATGGAACCGGCGATCTTAAAGGCGGCCTCGGAGGAGTCGACCTCGTGGTAAGAACCGTCGAACAGGGTGACCTTAACGTCGAGGACCGGGAAGCCGGCGATAACACCGGTGTTCAGGGCCTCCTGGATGCCCTTGTCGATGGACGGGATGTACTCCTTGGGCACGACGCCGCCGACGATAGCGTTGACGAACTCGTAGCCGAAGCCCTCCTCCATCTTCTCGAGCTTGATGACGGCGTGGCCGTACTGACCGCGACCGCCGGACTGACGGACGAACTTGCCCTCAGCCTTCTCGACGTCGTGACCAGCGGTCTCGCGGTAGGCAACCTGGGGCTTACCAACGTTAGCGTCAACCTTGAACTCGCGGAGCAGACGGTCGACGATGATCTCGAGGTGCAGCTCGCCCATGCCGGCGATGATGGTCTGGCCGGTCTCGTGGTTGGTGGACACCTGGAAGGTCGGGTCCTCCTCGGCGAGCTTGGTCAGAGCCAGGGACATCTTGTCCTGCTCGGCCTTGGTCTTGGGCTCGATGGCAACGTCGATAACGGGCTTAGCGAACTCGATCTTCTCGAGGACGATCTCCTTGCCCTCGGCGCACAGGGTGTCACCGGTGGTGGAGTTCTTGAATCCGACGCAAGCGACGATGTCGCCGGCGGCAGCGTCGTCACGGTCGATACGCTCGGCGGCGTTCATCTCGAGGATGCGGCCGAGGCGCTCGCGCTGACCGTTGGAAGCGTTGACAACGTAGGAGCCGGACTCGGCGCGGCCGGAGTAAACGCGGACGTAGGTGAGCTTACCGACGAACGGGTCGGTCATGATCTTGAAGACCAGGCCGGAGAAGGGCTCGTCGAAGGAAGGATGACGCTGGATCTCCTCGCCGGTGTCCGGATCGGTACCGGTGACGGCCTCAACGTCGAGCGGGCTGGGCAGGTAGTCGACGACAGCGTCGAGCAGCTCCTGGACGCCCTTGTTCTTGTAGGCGGAGCCCACGAAGACGAGGTTGAGCTCGTTGGCCAGAACGCCCTTACGCAGAGCAGCCTTGAGCTCCTCGACGGTGAAGTCCTCCTCCATGAGGATCTTCTCCATGAGCTCGTCGTCAAAGCTGGCAGCAGCGTCGAGGAGCTCCTCGCGCTTGGTGGCAGCGATGTCGGCGAACTCAGCCGGGATCTCGTCCATCGGCTCGGGGTAGGTCATGCCCTTCTCGTCGGCCTTGAAGTCCCATGCAGTCATGGTGACCAGGTCGATGACGCCCCAGAAGTTGTCCTCGGCGCCCATCGGGACCTGAGCGGCCACGGCGTTAGCGTCGAGACGATCCTTCATGGTCTCGATAGCGTTGAAGAAGTCAGCGCCCACGCGGTCATACTTGTTGATGAAGGCGATGCGGGGAACGTTGAAGGTAGAAGCCTGACGCCAAACGGTCTCAGACTGGGGCTGAACGCCGGCAACGGCGTCGAAGACGGCGACAGCGCCATCGAGGACGCGCAGGCAGCGCTCGACCTCGGCGGTGAAGTCAACGTGGCCCGGGGTGTCGATGATCTGGATGCGGTAGTCCTTGCCGTCCTTGTTCCAGAAGCAGGTGGTAGCAGCGGAGGTAATGGTTACGCCGCGCTCCTGCTCCTGAACCATCCAGTCCATGGTGGCAGCGCCCTCATGGACCTCACCGATCTTGTGGGTCTTACCGGTGTAGTAAAGAATACGCTCGGTCGTGGTGGTCTTACCGGCATCGATGTGGGCCATGATGCCGATGTTACGGGTATCGGAAAGCTTGTACTTAGGCTTAGCCATGTTAGTTCCTTACCTTAACTTACCAACGATAGTGAGAGAACGCGCGGTTGGCCTCGGCCATCTTGAAGACGTCCTCACGCTTCTTGACGGAAGCGCCCAGGCCGTTGGAGGCGTCGAGGATCTCGTTGGCGAGACGCTCGGCCATGGTCTTCTCCTTGCGAGCGCGGGAGAAGTTGACGATCCAGCGGATACCCAGAGCGGTGGAACGACGGGAGTTGACCTCCATCGGGACCTGATAGGTAGCGCCGCCGACACGCTTGGGCTTAACCTCGAGCGTGGGCTTGACGTTGTCCATAGCCTTCTTGAAGGTAGCGAGAGCGTCGCCACCCTCAGACTTCTCGGCAACGATCTCGAAAGCGGTGTAAACGATGCGCTCAGCGGTGGCCTTCTTGCCGTCAAGAAGGACCTTGTTGATGAGCTGAGTCACCAGGCGGTTGTTGTAAACGGCGTCAGGCTGAACCTCACGACGATTAGCTGCTGCACGACGCGGCATGTGAAATCTCCTTAAGTGTCTACCGTGCGGCGCTCAAGACGGCACACGGCGAAAGTATCAAAACGTTATCTGGCTTATTTAGCCTTGGGGCGCTTAGCACCGTACTTGGAACGGGCCTGCATACGGTTCTGGACCGGAGCAGCGTCGTAGGCGCCACGGATGACGTGATAACGGACACCAGGGAGGTCACGGACACGACCGCCGCGGACGAGCACGATGGAGTGCTCCTGCAGGTTGTGGCCCTCACCCGGGATGTAAGCAGTAACTTCGATGCCGTTGACAAGGCGAACACGGGCAACCTTACGAAGAGCCGAGTTCGGCTTCTTGGGGCTCGTGGTGAAGACGCGGGTGCACACGCCGCGCTTCTGGGAGTTGTGCTGCAGAGCAGCGTTCTTGGACTTCTTGGGCACGGAACGACGGCCCTGGCGAACCAGCTGGTTAATAGTAGGCAAAGCGTACTCCTTCTCGAATGATTCCAGCTTTCTGTAAAGTGCAACGGCTTGAATCGAGGGGTCAGCATCCCCCTACGAAACACGCAGTTCGATAGGATACGTGGCGTTAGCTGTGCCGTCAACAGACCACGCCGCCGGGCGTATCCCAAAATGAGCACATTTCCGCAAAGCCTACACAAAAGGAATCTCCTTCTGTGCGCGGGGGCGGATTCCCGGTCCGGGCGGCCCGCTGTTTAAGTTTGCCGCTCTACAGTCCTGCGCAAGACGGAAAGCACATTAAGTGCTTTCCTTTGCGTGCG